>JAHCAZ010000062.1 GCA_019634615.1 Opitutaceae bacterium | reverse complement strand
TCCCCTCTCGCCGCCCGCCACGTCGACACCGGCATGGGCTTCGAGCGCGTCGCGGGTATTTATGCCACGACGAAAGGCTTCACCGACTTCAGCGCCGATCCCTCCAACTACGCCGCCGACGTCTTTGCGCCGTTGTTCGCCAAGATCGCTGTCCTCTCCGGCAAGACCTACGCCCGCACGGTTCCGACCAAGCGCGAGGGCCTGACCGAGCAGGAGCAGACGGACGTCGCCTTCCGCGTCCTCGCCGACCACGCCCGGACGATCAGCTGCGCCATCGCCGACGGGATCCTCCCCGGCAACGAGGGCCGCAACTACGTCATCCGCCGCATCCTCCGCCGCGGCATCCTCTACGGCAAGAAGCTCGGCCTCGCGACCGGCTTCTTCGAGCAGCTCGTCACCCCCGTCGTGGAGTCACTCGGCCACGTCTTCCCCGAGCTCAAACAACAGGAGGCCATCATCCGCCGCGTGATCCGCAGCGAGGAGGAGTCGTTCGGGCGCACGCTGGATCGGGGGCTGCAGATCTTCACTAAGGCCACCGCGGCCGGGAAGATCAGTGGGGCCTCCGCCTTCGAACTCTACGACACCTACGGCTTCCCGCTCGACATGACGCAGCTCCTCGCAACCGAGCGCGGGCTGACGGTTGATACGGCGGAGTTCGAGAAGCTGATGGAGCAGCAGCGCGAGCGCGCCCGCGCTGCGCAGAAGAAGGAAATCGTCGTCGCCGCCACCGAGGGCGAAGCCACCGACATCAAGCCGACCAGGTTCATCGGCTATACCGAGACCACCGCTCACGCGCACCTCCTCGAGGTCCTCAAAACCGAGAAGGACGCCTTCCTCGTCTTCGATCAGACCCCCTTCTACGCCGAGATGGGCGGCCAGGCCGGCGACTCCGGCACCGCCACCATCGGCGATCGCACGCTGACGGTCGTCGATTGCCTCAAGGACAAGTCCGGCCGCCACCTGCACAAGCTGGCTCCCGGCTCCGAGCTCCCGGCTCCCGGCTCCGCCGCCACGCTCGCCATCGACGCCACCCGCCGTCGCGCCATCTCCCGTCACCACAGCGCCGCGCATCTCATCCACTGGGCGCTGCGCAAGGTCCTCGGCACGCACGTCCGCCAGGCCGGCACGTCGAAGACCGCCGACCGCCTGCGCTTCGACTTCTCGCACTTCGAGGCCGCCACGCCCGAGCAGCTGCGCGAGATTGAGCAGCTCGTGAACGCCAAGGTGATCGAAAATGGCCGCGTCGAGGCCTACGAGACCGAGTTCGATAAGAAGCCGGCCGACACTCTCGCCTTCTTCGGCGACAAGTACGGCAAGATCGTCCGCGTCGTCGACATCGGCGGCTACAGCCGCGAGCTGTGCGGCGGCACGCACGTCGCCACCACCGGCGAGATCGGCGTCATCAAGATCGTCGCCGAGATGGCCATCGCCGCCGGCACCCGCCGCATCGAGGCCGTCGCCGGCGCCCCCGCCTACGCCCTGCTCGAGGCACATGAGGCCGCGCTCAAGGCCGTGGGCTCACGCCTCAATGCCGGACCGCAGGATGTCGTCCAGAAGCTCGACGCGCTGCTCGCCGCACAGAAGGACCTCGAGAAGAAGCTCAAGGTCTTCGAACAGAAGGCCGCCGCCGGGCTCGCCGAGGAATTGGCCGCCCAGGCCGTGGTCCGCGACGGCCTCAAGTTCGTCTCCGCCGCCGTCACCGTCTCCGAGCCCGAGGCCCTCCGCAGTCTCGGCTCGCAGGTCCTCGCCCGCCTCGGCGAGGGCGTCGTCACCCTCGGTGCCGCCTTCGGTGAGAAGACAAGCCTCGTCGCCTTCTGTTCGCCCGCCGCGATCAAGGCCGGCCACCAGGCCGGCAAGCTCATCGGCACGCTCGCCGGCCAGCTCGGCGGCAAGGGCGGCGGCAAGCCCGACTTCGCCATGGGCGGCGGCAAGGAAGCGGCGAAACTTCCCGAAGTCATGGCGCTCAAGTGAGTGCAAACGGGAGATCTCTCTGATGCCCGCTGACGTTCCCGCACTCGTCTGCGTCCTGGCCTTCAATGGCTCGAACCAGCTTGCGGTGCGGCAGCTGGGGGCGAAGGCCGGCCTGCCGTTCACCGGCACCGATCTCGCGATGGCCACGGCGCGGCTGGAGGGTGCCTTCACGGTGCACACGCCGCCGGTGGAGTATTTCACCGCCGCGACGGGCGGACGGTCCTACCGGGTGTTCTTCACGCAGGTCCGGGGCCAGTCGGCCGATGCGGAGATCTGCTTTCGGTCCATCGAGGCGCTGCAGGCGTCGCCGGCCATGCTGGCCCCCTCCCTGGCCGGACTCATCACCGGCCTCGAGCCCTACCTCAACGAGATCCCCTACCTGCACCTCGGCGAGAACGACTTCATCAACAAGTTCCGGCCCGAGAAGGAGCGCAATGCCGCCATCTACGAGCAGGACCCCACGGCGAACCCGCTCTACCAGTCCCGGCTCTGCGCGGCGATCAAGGCCCTCGCCCGCCGGCACGAGCGCTCGGCCAACGCCCCGGTGTGGCTCGATTTCGGGCCCGTGCGTTACCTCATCCCGAGTCACTTCGGCTTCTGCCTCGGGGTGAAGAACGCCCTCGAGCGCGCCTACGAGACCCTGGCGGAGAACCCGGGCCGGCGCGTGTTCATGCTCTCGGAGCTGATCCACAATCCCTTCGTGAACGAGGACCTGCTCCGCCGCGGTCTGCGTTACCTGCAGACCGACAAGGGCAAACCCTATCCCGCGTCGGCCGAACCCGGGGCACCACAGCTCTGGGACACGCTCACGGCCGACGACATCGTGATCATCCCGGCCTTCGGCGCGACCGACGAGGACAAGGCCCGGCTCGTCCGCAAGGGCATCGCCGTCACGCAGCACGATGCGACGTGCATGCTGGTGGAAAAGGTCTGGAAGGCCGCCCGCAGCTACGGCCGCGACGGCTTCACGGTGATCATCCACGGCAAGGCCGAGCACGAAGAGACCAAGGCTACGTTCTCGAACACGCGGCGTTACGCCCCGGCGGTGATCGTCCGCGACCTCGAGGAGACCCAGCGCCTCTGCGAGCTGATCCGCAGCGGGGACCCGGCGGCGCGCGCGCGCTTCTACACGCTGTTCGCCGGCAAGCACACGCCGGGCTTCGACGTGGACCGGCACCTCGAGCGCATCGCCGTCGTGAACCAGACGACGCTGCTGATGAACGAGACGCGCGCCATCATCGGCCTGCTGCGCGACACCTACCGCGCGCGGTACGGCGAGGCCGGGGCGGAGCGGGTCGGCAGCAGCGACCGCAACGACACGCTGTGCTACGCGACCCAGGTGAACCAGGACGCGCTCAGCCGCGCTCTCGCCGAGCAGCCTGACGCGGCCTTCGTGATCGGCGGCAAGAACTCATCGAACACCTACCAGCTTTACCGGCTATGCGAGGAAGCCCTGGCCGCGCGGGCGTTCTTCATCCAGTCGGAGCTCAACATCCTCTCGCCCGCCGAGGTTGAGCACTACGTCTTTCCGTCCATGAGCGCTGGTCGGCCCGATGGCCGGATCGAGCGCCGGCCGTTGTGGCCCGGGACCCGGCCGGATCCGGTCCGCATCCTCATCACCGGCGGCGCCTCGTGCCCTGACGGCATCATCCAGCAGGTCATCGCCCGCATCAACGGCCTGTTCCCGCCCGCGAGCCTGCGCTCGATCGAGGCGGTATTGGCGGACCTGGAATAAAGTAGGGCAGGTCTTCGACCTGCCCTGAGAGTGCCGCGTCTGCGGATTCGGCGTGCGCAGGGCGGGTCACAGACCCGCCCTACTCATTTTCAGAAGCGGTAATTCAGGCCCGCCCGCAGGCCCTTGAGGCTGCTGAGGTCGAGCTTGGTCGAATACGTCGAGTTCTGGGAGGTCAGGTCCTGCTCGTATTCGCCGGTGCCCTGGAAGAAGGCGCCGACGTAGAGGCCGGCACGGTCGGACAGGAGGTACTCGACGTTGGCGTCGGCGTAGTAGCCGGTCAGCAGGTCGTCGCCGAGATCATTGATCGTGGCGGTGATCGGGTCGCTGGTCTCGGGCGTCAGCGTCTGCTCGAGGCTGTAGTTCGTGCCGACATAGACCATCGCGGGGCCGACGCTGAAGGAGACGCGGAAGCGGTCGGTGATCGTGTAGGCGAAGGCAGGGCCGGCGCGGAAGGAGATGTAGGAACCGCGGAGTTTCCAGTAGTTGGAGACGCTCACGTTGTCGGTCGTGCTGCTCGTCGTGCGGGAGTCGGGCTTCTGGCCGATGAGCACGGTGGTGTCGGTGAGCGAGCCGTCCTCGTTGGTGATCGTGGACGGGGCCTGATAGACCGGGTCGGGCACGGTCGCGCCGTTCATGAAATAGAGGTCGGTGGTGCGGGTGATCGTCGCGAGCACGTTGTCGCGGAGGCCGGTGTTGATGTTGTTGATGCTCATCCCGGCGAAGATCTTCCACTGGAACTTGCCGCCGATCTTGCCGAAATCGCGGGCCACGATGAGCTCGGTGCCGTAACTGTTGCCCGGGTCGCTCGCGCGGGTCGCGGTGTCGGTGACGCTGGCGGTATAGGTGCTGAAGGCCATGTAGCCGTCGGCGCGGCGCTGGTCGGCGTCCACGTAGGACCAGCTGTTGGTCTTGCCGTCGGTCAGCGGCTTGCCGTCCGCGTCCTTGCGCAGGTCGAGGCCGATGTAGCCGTCGTGGTAGTCGCGCGCGATGCCGGTGGCGTTGGCGTCGCCGTTGCTCTGCACCGAGCCGAAGGTGCTCGTCACGCCGGGGGAGCCGATGAAGGAGAGCTTGGGGCCGGTCAGGGCGCGGAAGCCGACGCTGAGGTTCATCCGCGGCTCGACGTAATAGTCGTCGAGGTTGAAGATCGGAATCTCGTCCTGTTGGGCGTAGGCGAGCGAGGCGAACCCGAGGAGGGCCAGGCAGCGGAAAAGCTTCATGCGGTATGGGTGAATTGAGCCGGTTGGACGGCCGGAACGGGAAAAGGTTGCAAAAAGAATCAGGCGGCCGGGGCCTGAGTCAACCGGAGATTCCGCCTGCGGGCGGCCCCGGGTTCATTCGGTGAACTCGTTGAATTTCTTGGCCGCGGCCTTGTCGGCCTTGAGAGCCGCGGCGGCGGCCGGATCGAGCTCGGCCTCGCGCTCGCGGAGGCGGAGGGCCTTGGCCCGGAGCTCCTCGTCCTTCTGCTCGAGCTCGGTCTCCTTTTCCTGCTGGGCCTGGACCTTCTCGAAGAGCTTGGCCTCGCTTTCCTCGAGGAACTGCTCCCGCTCGTGGATGGCCTGCCGGGCTTCCTTGAGGGCGGCTTCCTGACGCTCGAGCTCGGCCTTGAGCTGCTCGAGGGCGGCCTGCTCCTCCTTGCTCACGGCGTCCTGCACGGGGACCTGCTTGCGGGCGACCTCGACGACCTTCTCGCGCGCCTGGAGGAGGGCCTCCATCTCGGCGAGCTCGCGTTCCTTCTCGGCCAGGCGGGCCTCGGTCTCGAGGACGACGCGCTCGCGGTCGGCGAGGAGCATCTCGAGCTTGCGCAGGGTCTTCTCGAGCTCCTCGACGCGGTCGGTGTTGACGGTCTTGGTCTCGCCCCAGGGCGTGCGGGTCGACGAGACGAAGTTCTTGATCGACTCGCGCGCGGCCGCGGAGGCCTGGGTGACTTCCGACGGCGGGCGCCCGGCCATGAGGCGGCGACGCAGCACGAGGGCCGGCGTCGTCGGCATGTTCTTGACCGGAAACTTGATCGGCGTGTTGGGCGGGACGGCCATGTTGCCGGGCGAGCTTACTTCCTGAAGCGCGAGAACAGCGAGCCGAGGAAGCCGCCCTTGGCCTTGGCCGGGCGGAGCATCTCGGCGGCGGCAGCCTCCGCGGCGGTGTTGCCGAGGACCATGAGGATGCGGTCCAGCGGCTTGCCGGCGGCGAGGTCACGCTGGATGGCGGCGTGCTCGTCCTTGAAGAGCTCGAAGGCCTTCCGGGCGCGGGCCTCCTTGGCGGCGGGGTCGGAAAGGCGGGAGGTCTGCACGAGGCATTCCAGCAGGTGCAGGCCGGTCGCGCCGGGGCGGAACGGCAGCAGCTCGGCGAGGGTCTTCTCGTCGATGTGCGAGAGGGCGTTGAGCAGCCGCTTGAAATCGCCGCCGACGATGACGTTCTGCGCCATGCCCTGGGCGAAGACGGCGAACTCGCCGAGGGTGGAGAGCTTCTCCATCGCGCAGAACTCGACGGTGCCGCTGTCGAGGGCCGTGAGCTCGATCGGGAAATTCTCCGGGATGCCGAGCTTGGCCATGTTCTTCAGCATCTGGTTGTCCTTCTCCGCCGCGGCCTGCGACTGCTCGACCATGTCGCCGAAGGGCGCGTCGAACGCGAGGGTGTCCTTGAGGATCGAGATCAGGAAGTCGGCGTTGTCCGGCATGCCCTTGAGCGCGAGCATCTCCTTCATCTCGGCGAAGCCGAGGTCGATGTACTTCGCAGGGGTCTCGTCCTTCGCCTTGATCGGCCACTCCGGGCCGTCGAGGTTCTGCGCGAGGCTGTTGAGGGAGGTCTCGACCATCAGCGATGCCGCGAAGGCGGAGCGCACCTCGTTCCAGTCCTTTTCGGTGTATTTGGAAGGTTTGTCGGCCATGAAACTTGCGGTGGGTTGATCAGAGCTGCGCACCCTGCCGGATGATTTCCGAGGCAAGGCGGCGGTAGTCGTTGATGACGCTGTCCTGCGCGGTCTCGGCCCCCTCCTGCATGACGAGGACGACGGGCAGGCCGAGCGTGACGGCACGGCGCACGATCATGGCGTCGCGGATCTGGGTCTCGAAGATTTTGGCGTTGGCGCCCACGCGCTTGGCGGTGCGAAATTGGTTCAGGCGGAGCTGCATCCGCATCTTCGGCACCTCGATGTCCACGCCTGTCTTGATCGAGTTGAAGATGATGCCCTGGACCTGGGCCGGAACGCCCATCGTGGCCTTGCGGAAGCTGGCCGAGAGCTGGTGGAACTTGCCGAGCTTCTCCACCAGCAGCGTGAAGCCGATGAGGCTCAGCGCATCGGGGTTCGCCGGCACGTAGATCTCGTTCGAGCTGAAGACGCCGCACTGCGAGGCGCGCAGGATGTTGGGCGGGCAGTCGAAGAGGATGTAGTCGTAGTTGGACTCGATTTCCGTCAGCTGCTCGTAGAACTGCAGGTACGGCGGGCGCTTCGGGTCGCCGGTGTACTCGCCCTCGAGGTCGACGAGGTTGAAGGTCGTCGGCACGAGGTCCAGGCCCGGGAGCAGCTTCTCGCCGTCCTTGCCCTCGACGACGTCCTTCACGATGATCTCCTTCAGGCGCACCTTGCCCGGGTCGAAGATCGAGTAAACGGCGCCGACGCCGCTCGAGTTGATCTTGTTCCAGCGGTCGAGCTTCAACAACCAGATGCTGGCATTCGACTGGGTATCAAAATCAAACAAGAGCACGCGGTGACCCTGCTTGGCCAGCGCGGCCGCCGTGTTGACGATCAGCGACGTCTTGCCGACGCCGCCCTTGTAATTGATAAAGCTGATTTTACGTGCCATTTGATTCACCGAAACCGGGAACGCCAGGATGTCGAATCGGAAGATTGATGGCTTATCCTTTGGCCGCGAGTCAATAATGCTCACAGTCGGGATTTGCCATTTTTTCACCACGCCCGCGATCTGACGGGTTTCACCGCCTCCCGCCCACCAGCATGAACAAGGAATCCGTGCGCCAGCTCATCGTCGCCCAGCTCGACGCGGCCTGCCAGAATCAGGCCCGCGCTGCCGCCCTCGCCCGCGACGAGGCCACCCACGAGGAGAGCCGGCCCGAGAGCAAGTACGACACGCACAGCCAGGAAGCGGCCTACCTCGCCGAGGGTCAGGCCCGCCTGGCCGCCGAGCTCGCCGCCGCCCGCGGCGCCGTCGCCGCGCTGCCCCTGCCCCGTTTCACGGCCGCCGACCCGGTCGCCCTCGGCGCCCTGGTCGAGCTCGAGCAGCCGCACGGCACCGCCTGGTACTTCATCGGCCCGGCCGCCGGCGGGACCAGCGTGCAGATCGACGGCCACGAGATCCTCGTCGTCACCCCGGCATCGCCGCTGGGTCGCCAGCTCATGGGCGCCGCCGTCGGCGCCGCGATCCAGCTGCCGCGCGGACGCGGGCGCATCCTGAATGTGTGCTGAGGTACCCACCCCATTTTTGCGTTTAATCTTTTGACGAATCCGGGCGCGTCGGCATAAGCCTGTTTCCGCAAGCCTTTGCACCGTTCCGATTTAGTCGGATTCGCCGCCACCGCCCTCTTGCACCCACCTTACCCGCCGCTTCCGCCAACCCAACGGCCCCCATGTTGAAACGCCTGCCCCTGCGCTGGAGACTCACCCTGCTGATCACAGGCGTCAGTGCGGTGACGCTCGGCCTCTCCCTCGCCGGCTACATCACCCTCGAATACCTGCGGTTCCGTCAGGAACTCACGATCCGCACCCAGGCCACCGAGCGTTTCTACGCCGCCAGCGCCACCGCCGCCCTCCAGGCCGATCGCCAGGCCGCCGGCTTCTCCCTCCGCGCCCTCGAGGCCGAGAACATGATCGCCGCGGCCGCGCTCTATTCGCCCAACAACAAGCTCCTCGCCAAGTACCTCCGCTCCGGCGCCGACGAGTACATCCCGCTGCCCCGCAGCCAGCGCCTCTGGGACCTGGTGAACGACGAGCTCGTCACGTTCCGCCCCCTCATCGTCAACGGCGAGCTCCTCGGCACGCTCTACCTCAAGGCCTCGTCGCCCGAGGAGGCGCGCGAACGCCTCCTCGTCCCGCTGCGCGGCATGGCGGCCCTCTTCCTCGGCTCCATCCTCATCGCCTTCTTCGTCTCGCGCGTCCTCCAGCGCAGCATCTCCGGGCCGATCATCAAGCTGGCCGACGCCGCCCGCCACATCGCCGCCGACCGCGACTTCACCGTGCGCGTGAACCTCGAGAGCAGCGGCGAATCCGCCGTCCTCATCCAGGCCTTCAACGGCATGATCGAGACGATCCAGGAGCGCGACGCCGAGCTCAACGTCGCGTACCAGAAGGCCGAGCAGGCCCGCGAGAAGCTCGCCGTCACCAACGCCATGCTCGCCGAGACCAACCGCACGCTCGAGGAGAAGGTCCTCGAGCGTACGGCCAAGCTCGAGGAGGCGATGACCGCCGCCAAGGAGGCCAACAAGGCCAAGAGCGCCTTCCTCGCCAAGATGAGCCACGAGCTGCGCACGCCGATGAACGCCATCATCGGCTACTCGGAGATCCTCCTCGAGGACGCCGAGGACGGCGGCGACACCGCCACGGCCGAGGACCTCAAGAAGATCCTCAGCGCCGCCCGCCACCTCCTCGGCCTCATCAACGACGTCCTCGACCTCTCCAAGATCGAGGCCGGCCGCATGGACCTGTACGTGGAGAAGTTCGACCCCGCCGTCATGATCGGCGAGGTCGCCACCACGATCCAGCCGCTGATCGACAAGAACCACAACCGCCTCGTCATCGACTGCGGCGACAACCTCGGCCACATCAGCGCCGACCTCACCAAGCTGCGCCAGGTCCTGTTCAACCTGCTCAGCAACGCCTCGAAGTTCACCACCCAGGGCACCATCACCCTCGCCGTCCGCCGGCTCACCGACGGCGCGGACCGCTTCGAGTTCAAGGTCACCGACACCGGCATCGGCATGACCCCCGAGCAGCTCGGCAAGCTCTTCGAGGCCTTCGCCCAGGCCGAGGCCTCGACCGCGGCCAAATACGGCGGCACCGGCCTCGGGCTCGCCATCTCCCGCACCATCGTGGAGCGTCACGGCGGGCGCCTGGACCTCCTCGACGAGGACCGCCCGGGGGCGGCCTTCACGCTGCGCCTCCCCCTCATCCCCGGTTAGGAGTGGAACGTGGCCCGCGTCCTGGTGGTGGACGACGAAGCGAGGCTCGGCAAGCTCACCGCCGAGATGCTGGCCCTCGATGGCCACGACGTGGCCCGCGTGACGGGCGGACGAGAGGCGCTGGCCCGGATGGCGGCCGGCCCGCTCGACGTGGTGGTGACCGACCTCCGCATGCCGGACCTGGACGGCCTGGCGGTCCTGGCGGCGGCCCGGGCCCTGCCGGCGCCGCCCGAGGTCGTCCTCATGACCGCCTACGGCACGGCCGAGAGCGCGGTGGCGGCCATGAAGGCCGGGGCGGCCGACTACGTCACCAAGCCCTTCTCCATCACCGAGCTGCTGGCGCGCGTGCGCGCGGTGCTGCGGCGGACGTCCTCGGCAGTCAGGCCGTCGGCCGCCGAGTCGGTCCGCATTGGCGACATCGACGTCGACTTCAAGCTGCACCAGGCGCGCCGCGGCAAGGTGCGCATCGAGTTCACCGCGCGCGAGTTCGACCTGCTGCGCTATTTCGTCCAGCACACCGGACAGGTGGTGACCCGCGAGCAGATCCTGAACGAGGTCTGGGGCTACGAGGAGTTCCCGACGACGCGGACCATCGACAACTTCGTGGCCAAGCTGCGCCAGAAGATCGAGCGGGCACCGCACGCCCCGGAACACATCCTCACGATTCACGGGTCC
>JAHCAZ010000061.1 GCA_019634615.1 Opitutaceae bacterium | reverse complement strand
GGGAATGAGGAAGAGGCGTGTTTTCATGCATGGGATAGGAGTAGCGAGGAATGTGAAAAATTCCACCGTCCTTGAGCGTTCAGCGTCAAACGTTCAGCGCTCAGCGTTCCAGGCGCAGCACGGTTCACTCCGTGGTTGAGTTTGCGGGTTGCGCCTCGAAAATGGCCGTGATGGCCCGGCCCGCGCGCATTTCCCAAACCAAACTCGCCAAGGATCTCGGCGTCTCCCAAGCCCTGGTATCCCTCGTCCTGAACGGCCGCCGCGAGGGCATCAACGCCGACACCTACAAGCGCATCTGGGACCACGCCATCAGCCTCGGCTACCAGCCCAAGGGCATGCGGATGGAGCGATCGCCCCGCGAGGCGCGCATGCGGCAAGTCGGCGTCGTGCTCCGCTCGGGCCTGAACATCCACACGCAGGGCAGCTACTTCAACCACGTCCTTCACGGGCTGCACTCCGCGCTGGCCGAGCGCGGTTACGCCACGCTGTTTTTGGGCTCGGAGGACGACCTGAAACCCAACCGGCTGCGTCAGCTCTTCCACACCGGGCACGGCATCCAGGGCCTGGTGCTGTTCGGCGAGGTCCGCGGGGCCTTTCTCCAGCAGCTCAAGCGCATCGAGCCGCGCGTCGTGGCCGTCTCGGCCCGCCACACCGGCCGCTGCCACTCCGTGCTGGGCAACGAGCCGCAGGCGCTCGAAACCCTCGTCCAGCATCTCGCCAAGCTCGGGCACACCCGGATCGGCTGGCTCGGCGGCAATGTCGGGCTCGGCCGCCACGAGGCGCGCTACCAGGCCTACCAGGCGGCGTTGCAGGCCGCGGGTCTCACCGACGACAAGCGCTACGCCGTCTTCCTCAAGCAGGGTGACCGGGCCGAGGGCACCGAGGCGATGCTGCAGCTGCTGCCGCTGCGCACCCGGAAGGATTTCCCGACCGCGTTTCTCACCTACAACCTGCACATGTCGATCGGCGCCGTGCAGGCCCTCCTGCGCTCCGGGCTGAACGTCCCCGGCGACGTCAGCGTCGCCGCCGCCGACTACTCGCCCCTCGCCCAGCAGGAGCAGCCGCGCATCACCGCCGCCGGCTGCGAGGCCGAGAAGCTCGGCCAGGCCGCCGCCCGCCTCGTGCTCACCGCCACCGGCGAGGCTGACGAGAGCTTCCACGACGTCATCCTGCCCTCGCAGCTTTACGTCGGCGAATCCACGGGGCCGGCGCGGTAGGAGCGGCTTTACGCCGCGAGATTGTCCGTCCGGTCGCGGCGTAAAGCCGCTCCTACGCTTCAGGCCAGACCGAGCATTTGGGCTTGGCATTTAATAATTATTAGCCAAACTGACGGACGCTTTCCCCATGACCGTCTACGACTACGCCGTCCTGGCCTTCTACTTCACCTTCATGCTGGTGATCAGCTGGGTCTTCCGGCGCTTCATCACCAATGTCAGCGACTACTTCCGCAGCGGCGGGCAGGTCCTCTGGTGGATGGCGGGCGGCTCGGCCTTCATGGTGTCGTTCAGCGCGTGGACCTTCACGGGCGCCGCCAGCCGGGCGTACGCCGACGGCTGGCCGATCGCGGTGATCTACCTCGCGAACGCCATCGGCTTCTTCGGCAATGCCGCCTGGTTCGGCCCCAAGCTGCGGCAGCTGCGCGTGATCACCTCGATGGAGGCCGTGCGCCAGCGCTTCGGGCGCGCGAGCGAGCAGACCTTCACCTGGGTGACCCTGCCCCTGCAGATGCTGACCGCCGGCATCTGGCTGTACGGCCTCGGCACGTTTTTCTCGGCCGCGTTCGACATCGACGTGCGGCTGACCATCGCCGTCACCGGCATCTCGGTGCTCCTGATCTCGCTCGTCGGCGGCAGCTGGGCGGTGCTCGCCAGCGACTTCATCCAGGTGTTGATCCTGATGCCCGTCACGGTGGTCACGACGTTCCTCGCCCTGAGCCACGTCGGCGGCTGGTCGGTGGCCGTCGAGCAGCTGTCGGCCACCACGCTCAACCTGCAGAAGCTCGCGACCGACGACTTCCTGCTCTTCTGGTGCGTGGCGATCCTGTTCAAGCAGTTCCTCTCCACGAACAACATCAACGACGCCTCACGCTACCTGTGCGTGAAGGACGGCAAGCACGCCCGCCGGGCCGCGCTCCTCGCCGGCGGCCTGTTCCTCGGCGGCATCGTGGTCTGGTTCCTGCCCCCGATGCTGGCGACGATCACCCACCCCGACCTCGGGGCCACCTTCCCCCGGCTGAAGGAGCCGTCGGAAGGATCGTTCTTCGCCATCGCGCAGGCCGTCTTCCCCGTCGGCATGACCGGCCTGCTCGTGAGCGGCATCTTCGCCGCCACGATGTCCTCGATGGACGCCGGCCTGAACAAGAACGCCGGCGTCTTCATCAAGAACTTCTACCAGCCGATCCTCCGGCCCAAGGCCGGCGAGGCCGAGCTCCTGCGCGCCGGCAAGCTCACCACCGTCGTGCTCGGCCTGACCGTGATCCTGGTCGCCGTCTTCTACAGCACGATCAAGGACCTGACGCTCTTCGAGCTGATGCTGAAGTTCCAGATCCTTGTCTCGACGCCCTACATCGTGCCGCTCGTGCTCGGTCTCATCATCCGTCGCACGCCCGGCTGGGCCGGCTGGTCGACGGTCGTGGTGTGCTTTTTCGTCAGCTTCCTCACCGACCGCTACCTCAACATCAACTGGGCGATCGGCACCTTCGGCGCCACCGACGGCGTGAATAACTGGGAGCGC
Source organism: Opitutaceae bacterium (assembly GCA_019634615.1). Taxonomy (GTDB): domain Bacteria; phylum Verrucomicrobiota; class Verrucomicrobiia; order Opitutales; family Opitutaceae; genus UBA2377. The sequence goes on along the minus strand of JAHCAZ010000061.1, from coordinate 8,652 downwards.
CAGAACTGGGAGCAGGGCATCGGTGTCTTCACGATCCTCGGTTCGGGCCTCGCCTGGTTCCTCTTCCCGAAGCTGTTCTACGACCGCGAGCGGCCCGAGCAGAAGGCCGCGATCGACCAGTTCTGCCGCAATCTCGCGACGCCCGTTGATTACGCGAAGGAGGAAAGCGCCGCCGCCACCGACGACAAGCAGTCCTGGCTCATCGGCTGGCTGTGCCTGCCGTACGGCGCGGCCGTCTGCCTGATGGCCCTGATTCCCAACCCGCCGGTCGGCCGGCTGGCCTTCGTCTTCTGTGGCGGCGTGGTGATGTTCATCGGCTGGTTGCTGGTGAAACAGGCCCGCCAGCCCGCATCCGCCAAGCCATGACCCACCGCGGCAAAATCGTCCTGCTGCCGCCCAACCGGGTCTGGCGCAGCTACACCGGCGGCCGCACGCTCGACCAATTGGCGGGCGCGCCGGCGCCGGCTGACCGCCATTTCCCGGAGGACTGGATCGCGTCGACCACCCGCGCGATCAATGCCGGGCGCGAGACGATCACGGAGGGCCCGTCGCGGGTCGTGGTCGGCGGAGCGGAGCATGATTTCGCCGCGCTCCTCGCCAGCGATCCGGATTATTTCCTCGGCTCCGGCCACGCGGCCCGGCACGGCGCCCAGCCGCACGTGCTCGTCAAGCTGCTCGATCCGGCGATCCGCCTGCACCTTCAGGTGCATCCCTCCGCCGCGTTCGCGCGCGAGCGGATGCAGGCGCCCTCCGGCAAGACCGAGGCCTACCACATCCTCGGTGTCCGCCCCGAGGTGCGCGACCCCGCGATCTTCCTGGGTTTCCGCGAGCCGCCCACCCGGGAGGGCCTGCGCGACCTGATCGAGCGCCAGGACATCGCCGCGCTGCTCGCGCTCATGAACCGCGTGCCGGTCAAGCCGGGCGACACCTACGTGGTGCCGGGCGGCCTGCCGCATGCCTTGGGCGAGGGCTTGTTCCTCGTCGAGGTGCAGGAGCCCAGCGACCTCGTGGTCCGCTTCGAATTCGAGCGCGGCGGCCACGTCCTCCCGGAGAGCGCCCGCTTCATGCAGCGCGGGTTGGAATTCTGCCTCGATGTCTTTGACCGCTCCGCCTGGTCGCCCGGCCGCGTGCTGGTGGAAGCCGGCTGCCCACCCCGGCGGCGCCGCGCCCTCGGACCCGACTCGTGGCAGGACGACCTGATCGGCCCGGAGCGCACGCCGTGCTTTCGCGTCCGGCATTCAACCCTGCACGCCGCGGTCCAAAAGGCCGAGAGTTCGGCCCACATCGCAATCGTGACCACCGGAGCCTGCTCCGTGCGCGCCGGCGGTGAGACCCATCGTTTCGCTGCCGGCGGCAAGTTCTTCCTCCCAGCTGGCATCGGTGCCGTCGGTATCGAGCCTGAGCCCGCCTGCACCGTGCTCGAATGCTATCCGCCGGACGCCACCTGAACCGCCTGCCCCCCCTTCCCTTCATGCCCAAGCCCGCCTTTGTCCTAGCCCTGCTCACCGCCGAGGAGGTCCGCGACTTCCTGCCCGAGCCCATGTGGTCCGAGCTCCGTGCCCTCGGCGCGGGCTTCCGCCACCAGGACCCACTGGCCCTCGATGCCGCCCAGACCGACCAGCTCCTGCGCGAACTCGATCCCGAGGTCATCGTCGCCGCCTGGAAGACGCGCCCGCTGCCCCACCCGCTGCCGCCGCGCCTGCGCTACGTGTGCTACCTCTGCGGCTCGGTGAAGAAACTGGTGACCCGCGCCCAACTGGAGCAGGGCCTCCTCCTCACGAACTGGGGCGGCTCCATCAGCCGCATCGTCGCAGAGTGGGCGCTCTTTCACGTGCTGTGCTGCCTGCGCCGGGCCACGAGCTGGTCCCTCGCCATGCACCTCGAGCAGGGGTGGAAGAACAGCGGCACCGAAACCGCCTCGCTCTTCGGCCGCCGCATCGGCATCCACGGTTTCGGCATGGTCGCGCGTGAGTTCGTCCGCCTGCTCGAACCCTTCGGCACCCAGGTGCTGGTCTTCGCCCCGGACGTCGACGCCACCGCCGAGTCCACGTGGGGCGTTCGCCGCGCCCCCTCGCTCGAGGCGCTGTTTGCCGAGAACGACATCATCGTCGAGCTCGCGCCGCTGATACCCGAAACCGTCGGCATCGTGACGGAAAAGCTGCTGCGCCTCATCCGGCCCGGCGGCGTGTTCGTCAACGTCGGTCGCGGCGCCGTCGTCGACGAAGCCGCGCTCCTCCGCGTCGCCCGCGAGGGCCGGATCCAGGTCGGCCTCGATGTTTTCGCCGACGAGCCCCTGCCCGGCGACAGCGGCTTCCGCGGCCTGCGCAACGTCACCCTCACGCCGCACCTCGCCGGCCCGACGACCGACCGCCGACGCGATGCCGGCGCGTTTGGCCTGCGCAACCTGAAGGCCTACGTCGCGGGCGAACCGCTCGAAGCCGTGGTCACCCCGTTCGTCTTCGACCGCTCGTCCTGACCGTCATGTCCACGTCCGTTCCCGCCCCTTACCGGCACTGGCAACTGCAGGCCCGGCGCCTCCTCGAGCCGCTCGCGCGCCTCATGGCGCCCGGTGAGGCCGCGATCCCGATCGCCGGGCCGGCCAGCGATCATGACGCGCAGGCCGACCGGCTCGAGACCTTCGCCCGGCCACTGACCCTGGCCGCTCATTTCCTGGGCTCGGCGCCTCATCCGGATGACGCCGCGCTGCGGGATTTCCTCGCCCGGTGGTTTCGCGCCGGCCTGCTCGCCGGCACTGATCCGGCGGGTCCGCATTACTGGGGGCCCGACGCCTCCTACCATCAGCATCACGTCGAGATGGGCCTGATGGCCATCGCGCTGCAGATCGCGCCCGCCGAGTTGTGGAATCCGTTGCCGCCAGCCGGCAAGGACCAGGTCGCCCGCTGGTTCGGCACCTGCCGCGGCGGCGGCATCGTGAACAACAACCACCTGTTCATGTCGGTGCACATCCTCGAGTTCCTCGGACGCCACGGCTACGCCCGGCCGACGGACCGCACCGTGATCGAGACGCACCTGCGCCAGTTGGAGACGATGCACCGCGGCGGCGGCTGGTTTGAGGACGGCATCAATCAGGCCTTCGATCACTACAACGCCTACGCCTTCCATTTCTACGGTCTCTGGTGGGTGCGCCTGCACGGGACCCGCGACCCCGTCCGCGCGCAGCGCTGGCGCGAATGGGCCGGCCTGTTCGTCCGCGACTACCAGCATTTCTTCGCGGCCAGCGGCGAGCATCCCGCCTTTGGGCGCTCCATCACGTACCGCTTCAACGCGGTGAATGTCTTCGGCCTCGCCGTCGCCACCGCCAGCACCGACCTGCCGCTCGGCCGCCTGCGCCGCCTGTGCACGCGCAACCTCGACTTCTTCCTCGCGCAGCCGATCACACAGGAGCAGGGCTGCCTTGCCTTCGGCTTCACCGACCGCTTTGAGCCCATCGCCGAGGCGTACTCGTGCAGCGGTTCGCCCTACTGGTGCGCCAAGGGCTTCGCCGCCCTCACGCTGCCGCCCGAGCACCCGTTCTGGCAGGCGCCGGAGGAACCGCTGCCGAGCGAGCGCGGCGACTTTGCCCATCCCATCCCCGCCGCAGGCCTGCTGGTGCGCGGGGTCGGCGGCGAGGTCGAGATCCTCAACGCCGGTTCCATGGTCGGCAACACGCAGCTCCGCTACGGGGCCTGGAAGTGGAGCAAGCTCGCCTACCGCACCGGCGTCAGTTTCACGCTGGCCAAGAGAAAGGATTTCGCGACCGACTGGTCGTTCGACAGCGCCCTCACACAGGAACTGGCCGACGGCCGCGTGTACGGCCGGCACTCCACCGTGTGCGTCGAGATGGATGAGCACCACGTGGCCTACGCCCACGGCATGGGCTTCAAGGTCGGCCAGGTGAACACCGGCGTGGAATCCATCCTCTGGTGGCGCGCCGGCTGGATCCTGCACGTGCACCACCTCGAGGCCCGCCAGCCCGCCGTGTTCCGGATCGGCGGTTACGCCCTCCCGCTTCGCGAGCGTGGCGCGACCGTGGCGCCGCGCGCGGCCGGGGACGTTTCGCCGCTAGCGTTTTTCGCCGCGGACGGACGCGGAACGGTGCTGCAGAACGTGCACGGCTTCACCGCCTCCAGCTGGGACAATCGCACCGACGATTTCACGCCGCGCACGCACGTTCATGCGCCGTATCACGTGTGCCCGATCCTGCAGACCGCCCGGACCGCCAGCGTCACTTTCCTCGCCGCGCTTTCGTGGACCGGCCGCGACCGAGCCGAGGGCGAACCGTGGGAACTGGTCCGCGCCCGCCCGGGACGCTGGGAGCTGCGCCACCCGACGCTCGGCCCTTGGGTCATCGAGCATTGGGCCCTGCCCGGCCTTCCCTCGGTCAACGATTCCCGCCAGACTTCTGACCCGCGGTAAGTCGCTCCCCGTCCATGCTGTCACGCACCTTGACCCTGCCCCGGTTCGCCGTCCTGCTCGGCGCCGCCCTCGCCTGCTCCGCGATGGCCGCCTCGACCCCCATTCCCGCCCAGGCGCCGCGGACGCTGGTGCCGGCCGGGCAGGAGGACGCCTTTCGGACTTACGTCACCGTCGGCGAGGGCGCGGAGGCGTTTGCGCGGATCAAGGCCGACTTCGATCGCGACTGGATCGACTATCCGTTTCCGGATGAGCCCCTGACCTACGGCGACCCGAGCCCCGCCCGGCGTGACCAGGCTGCGGCCGACCAGTGGCGCGGCGCCCAGGACGTGTGCGGCCGCGTCGCCGGCGTCGCCGAGGCGGCGGCCCTCCTCTGGCGGGTGACCGGGGAGGAAAAGTACCTCGCGAAGGTCTAGGCCTTCCTATTGGGCGAGGCCGCATGGAGTCTCGATGCCTCCGGCTGGAAAAAAGGCCCCGGCCGCGGCGCGACCAGCATCCGCTACAACGACGAGGCCCACTTCCGCCTCTGGCGCAAACTCCCGCTCGTCTATGATCAAATCCGCGAGCACTTCACCGCGGACGAGCGCGCTCTGCTCCTCGCGCACTACCGCGCGCGCGGCGCCCAGTCGCTGGAGTTCATCCAGCGGGCGCGAACCGGCGATCTCCGCTACAACTCCCTCGCCGTCGAGCCCTCGAGCCACCCCGTGCGCTTCATGCCGATGACCGGCCTCGCCGGGCTCGCCCTCTGGGACGACCTGCCGGAGGCGCGGGCGTGGTGGGAGTTTGCCTATGCCTTCTATCGCGACCGCTTCCCGCCCTGGGGCGGCGACGACGGTGGCTGGGCCGAGGGCGTCGCCTACTGGCGCGGGGTGATGGAGCACGCCGCCTTCCAGGACGCCCTGCTGGCGTTGGGCGACCCGACCGCGTACGCGACACCGTTCTGGCGGCAGACGCCGTATTTTCAGGTCTACAACGTGCAGCCGTACCGCCACACGCAGTTCGGTGACCTCTCCAACGCCGGCATGTTCAACCTCGAGCCGGGCGTCGCCGCGTTCATGCTGCACCTGGCCCGCGTGCAGCAAAACGGCCAGTTCGTCAGCTACGCCCAACTCTGCACGGATCCCCGAGCCCAGCCCGGCGGACGAGGCTTGCTGGGGCTCGACCGCGTGTATCCCACCGGCCCGGAGTATCTTGTCCGCACTTTCATCGCCTCCACCCGGCCGTTGCCGGCCCCCGCACCGCTGGCAGAGCTGCCGGCCAGCCGCCATTTCCGCGATGTCGGCTGGGTGTCGCTGCACAGCGCCCTCGGCCGGCCCGCGGACGACATTCACGCGACCTTCGTCTCGTCGCCCTACGGCAGCTACAGCCATTCCCACGCGCACCAGAATGCGTTCGTCCTCAATGCCTATGGCGAGAACCTCGCCATCACGGGCGCCTACCGCGAATGGCACAATTCACCGCACCACGAAGGTTGGACGCGCCTGACCAAGTCGAAGAACGCGATCCTGATCGACGGCCTCGGCCAGCAGCCGAAGTCAAAGGCGTCCAAGGGCGCGATCACGCGCTTCACCGAGGCGCCCCGCTACGCCTGGGCCACGGGCGACGCCACCGCCGCCTACGCGTTGCTCCAACCGCCGGGTCGCGTGCAGCGCGTGACCCGTGACTTGATCTTCGTGGACCGCCGGTACGTGGTCATCCGCGACGTCGTGCACCTGGCCGACCCCGGCCGACTCACCTTCGCCCTGCACGCACTGCAGCCAATCACCTGGCAGACGGACAAGGCCACCGCGCTCATCAAATCAGGCCAGGCCACCCTGACCGTGCGGCTCGCGACCCGCGAAGCCGGGTTCAACGGCCGCGTGCAAGACCGCGCCGACGTCCCCGTGGATCCGGCCTACGTCAAGGGCACAGCGGCGAACTACACGACCACCGGCGGCTGGGACGAGCAGAGTCACCTGTTTGCCGAGGTCGATGTCGCCCGCTCCCACCACACACTCTTTGCCGTGCTCTGGCCCGAGCGCGGCGGATTTCCCGCCAAGGAGATTTCGATCGCGCTGGCCGCCGACGGCCGTCTGATCGTGCAACGGCCCGATGGCCGCACCGACGTCATCCGCCTGACCGATGAGCACCTGACCATCGAATGATTTCCGCATGAAACCGCTGCATCCCGCCGCCCTGCCTCTCCCAATTTCTCCCCTCGCCCTTGGCACTTGGGCGCTGGCCGGCGACAAATTCTGGGGCGCCCAAGCCGAGCGGGACTCGGTGGCCACCATCCACGCCGCGCTCGATGCCGGCGTGACGCTCATCGACACCGCGCCGGCCTACGGCGACGGCTTGTCGGAGGAGATCGTGGGCCGGGCGCTGCGCGGACGCCGCCACCAGGCCGTGCTGGCCACCAAGATCAGCGAGGCCGACCTGACGCCCGACCGCACCGTCGCCTCCTGCGAGGCCAGCCTGCGCCGGCTCCAGACCGACTGCATCGACCTCCTGCAGATCCACTGGCTCGGCTCCGGCGAGCGGCTCGAGGACGTCATCGCCGCGATGGAGGGTCTGCGCGCGGCGGGCAAGGTGCGTACGCTCGGGGTCTGCAACTTCGGCGCCCAGAGCCTGGGCCGCCTGCGCGCGGCAGGCCGCGGATGGGTCACGAATCAACTGCCCTACAACCTCATCTGGCGCGCGATCGAGTTCGAGATCGTCGGCGCGTGTGAGCGCGACGGCCTCGGGATCCTTTGCTACAGCCCATTGCAGCAAGGCCTCCTGACGGGAAGGTTCCGCACACCGGAGGAAGTCCCCGTCGGTCGGCACCGCACGCGTCACTTCCGCGCCGACCGGCCGATGTCCCGCCACGGCGGCGCCGGCTGCGAAGCGCTCACCTTTGCCACGCTCGATCGCATCCGGGCGGTGGCGGAGCGCCTCGGCCAGCCGATGGCCGATGTCGCCCTCGCCTGGCTGCTGCATCGTCCCGGTGTCTCCTCGGTGATCTTCGGGGCCCGCACGCCGCAGCAGGTGCAGGAAAACCTCGCCGCGGGCCGCCTCGCGCTCGACGCTAAGACGATCGCCGAGCTCAACGGCGCCACCGACGAGCTGAAGACCGTGCTTGGTCCGAACGCCGACCTCTGGGCCGGCGAGCCGCGCATCCGCTGAGGTTCACCACCAGCCGGCGTGGGTTGCGGCCCGGAGCGCCTCCTCCAACGGCGGCAGATACGGGTGCCATTGCCGTTCCCACTCGAGACTGATCGGACCCTTGAACTCAGCGGCGAGGACCGGGCGCAGGATTGACCAAGGGAAGACGCCGGCACCCGGCAGCACATAGGTGTAGGGGTGCCGCGCCGACGGCCGGTCCACGCTGTCCTTGATGTGCACGTGCACGACACTCGCCTTGATCGCCGTCCAGGTCGCGACCGGGGCCTCCCCGCCCTTCTTCCACGTGTGATGGCTGTCCCACAGAATCGCGCAATCCGGGGCCTCGCCCAGGCAGGCCTGGATGCGGGCGGCGTCGAACAGCGAGTCGTGGGTCTCGACCATCAAGTCCGTTTTCCAACCCTGCCTGCGGCGCAACTCACGCCACCGCTGCCAGCCCGCCGCCACTTGCCGTGGCGCGGCGGGGTCGCCCGCCGTGCCGCCATCGAAGACGCGCAGGCGCAGCCCGCCCAAGGCCTCCGCCCAGGGGATGAACGCCTGCACCGCCGCCCAATCCGCTTCCGTGCCCCCGGCCAGCTTCAGCGACGTGTCGAGAGCCACGACCCGCACCGATGACTTCGCCAAGCGCGTGGCCAGCGCCGCGGGCGTGCCGTAGGCGGCGGTCAGTTGCCCGGGGATATCAGTCGAGCCGCCCAAGCACCGCAGCTCGACGGCGCCGACGCCCTGGCGCTCCGCGAGGTCCAGGACCTCTTCCAGGTTCAGCTCCGGGCAACCCAAGGTGGAAAACGTGCGAAGAAAACTCACGACGGGGCCAGCCTGGCGCTAACCGATACCGGGGCAAGGCGTGGGGCGGGTCTTTTCACCCGCCCCACGATGAAGCCACCCACCTCAGAACTTCGTGCTCAGGGTCGCGATCACGCGGCCCGGGGTGCCACGCGATTGGTTCGCGTTGTAGTACACCTCGTCCTCGATGTTCTTCCAGGCGAGCGTGGCCGACCAGCTCGCGCCGGCGGACTTCCAGTCGCGGCCGATGGTCACGTCGAAGACGGTGCTCGCATCGAGGAAGAGCGTCGGGTTGGCGGTGCGCTGGGCCTTGTC
>JAHCAZ010000060.1 GCA_019634615.1 Opitutaceae bacterium | reverse complement strand
CTCGGCGGGCCGCTGCCCGCCCGCATGGTCCTCATGCTCCAGCTCGAGGCGGCGCAGCGCTACACGGCCGCGGCCGGGACCAAGACCTTCGGCGCGATCTCCATCTTCCTCCAGTCGGCCTACGACCTCGCCCCCGGGCACCGCGTGGCGGCGGCGTGCTTTCACCCGCGGCCCGACGTGGATTCATACCTGCTCCACCTCGTGCGGAAACCGGCGCCCTTTGTCTTTTCGCCCGCGGTGAAGGCCCTCATCCGCGGCTGCTTCCAGCAGCGGCGGAAACAGCTCGGCTCGCTCCTGCGCCAGCGCCTGCCCGATGGCGGCGCCGCCTGGCTGGCCGAGCTGGCGCGGGCCGGCCTTGGCCCGGAGACGCGGCCCGAGGCCGTGCCGGTGGAGCGCTGGCAGTCGCTGTCAGCACCGGCTTGAAAGGCCGCGTTTCGCCATGCACAGTGCGCCCATGCGTCGCCTTGTCCTGCTCAGCCTGCTCGCGTTCGTCGCCCCCCTGGCCGCCCTCGCCCAGGAGGGCCGCATGCCGCTTTTCGGCAAGGTGAAGAACAAGGTGTACACCGCGCCGAGCGGGGCCTACCGCATCACCTCGCCCGTGCTCTCCGAGCTGGGCGGGACGATCTCCGACAGCGAGTACGTCGTCGTCTTCCAGGACCAGTTCACGATCCACATCACGATCGCGTGCTTCAAGCAGGACGCCACGCAGCGCTGGGAGTACTCGACGCGCGGGCCGAAGGAGTACTTCCGGTATTTCTTCGCCAGCTATGTCTTCCCGGACCTGCAGCAGTCCTATCCCGAGATCACGGTGACCGATGAATCCTTCGATCCCAAGTACCTCGACGGCGCCTGGTTCATCAACACCCACCTGCCCGGCGGGACGATGTTCATGCACCGCCTGGCCGAGCCCGCGCCCGGGGCGCCGCCGCCGGTCGCGAAGCGCGGCAACCTGCTCTTCGTGAAGTACGGCCACGTCTATGTGGTCAGCACGGAACTCGCCGAGCGGCTCACCGAGGGCCACACCTACAAGCTGAACCTCGAGCAGGAAAACCAGCTGATCCGCGAGCGCCTCGAGGGCATCGTGAATCTCATGGATTTCGTGCGCCCGAGCGAGGACGGTCCGCGGTAATCAGCCGCGGCTTACTTGTAGCCGGGGAGGAACGCCTTCTCGGCCTTGAACATCTCGAGGGCCATCTGCTTGATCTCGGCCGGGCTGCAGACGGCGGAACTGAGCGGATCGAGCATCAGGGCGTAGATCGCCTTCTCGACGGAGCGCTCGATGCAGGCCTGCGCGCCGAGGTCGAACATGCGCATGTTCGAGTCGCAGAGCGCGGCCATCTGCGCCGGGAGGGCGCCGTAGCGCGTGGGGTTCACGCCGTTGTGGTCGATCATGCAGGCAACCTCGACGCAGCCGTCGGCCGGGAGGTTGGTGATGAGCTGCCCGGCGCCGCGGTGGTTGTTCATGACGTTGCCGTGGATGCGGAACGGCGAGTCCTTCTCGCGGGCCTCGATGATCCAGCTCGCGTATTCCCAGCTGCGCTCCCACTCCATCGGCTCCTTGCCGGCCACCATGCGCAGGCGCTGCTTGTCGGCCAGCTTGCGCCAGGTCGGCCAGTTGTTCGCGTAGAAGCTCGTGCCGCCCTCGTAGCCCTCGCGGCTGTAGCGCTGCACGAGGTCGGGCCGCTTGCGGTAATACGGCAGGTATTCGGAGAGGTGACCGCTGGACTCGGTGATGAACGCGCCGAAGTGCAGCATCATGTCCTTGCGGACGATGTCCTTGTGCCACTCGGGCATCTCCCACTGGTGGCGATTGATCCGCTTCGGGTTTTTCGGCCGGCCATCCTTGAAGGCACGGGCGAGGTCGGCGGCGGCCTTGCGCTTGAGGACCGGGTAGAGATCGCGGCCCTTGTGCTCGAACTTCGTGAACCAGGCGAGGTGGTTGATGCCGGCGCACTCCCAGTCGACCTCCTCGATCGGCACCCCGGCGCGCTGGGCCAGCAGGTGACTCGTGCCCTGCACCGAGTGGCACAGGCCCACGACCTGCATGGACGAGGTGCGGCCGGCCGCGAGGCACATCATGGCCATCGGGTTGGTGTAGTTCAGGACGATCGCGTCGGGGCACAGCTCCTCCGCGTCCTGCAGGACCTGCAGGAAAACCGGGATGGTGCGCATCGACTTGAACAGGCCGCCGGGCCCGATCGTGTCGCCGATGCACTGGTTGATGCCGTACTTGGCCGGAATATCGTTGTCGAAGCGCACGCAGGCCGTGCCGCTGACCTCGATGCAGTTCACGATGTAGTCCGAGTCTGCCATGACGCTGCGGCGGTTGGCGGAGCCGACGACCTTCCAGTTCGCCTTGCCGAGCTGCTGCGTGAGCCGGGTGATGAGCTTCGTCATCGTGTCGAGCCGCTCGCGGTCGATGTCCACCAGCGCGATCGTGCCGCCCTGGTCGCCCGGGATGCGGAGGATGTCGTTCATCAGCCGCGGCGTGAAGGCGCTGCCCGCGCCGAGCATGGTGATCTTGATCGGGCGCAGCAGGCGGCCGGGCAGACCGCGGGCGGCGGCATCCTTGGTGTGATCGGCGTGGCCGATGAGTTTCTTGGCGGAATCGCTCATGGGATTATTGTGATGGGATAAGACAGGCGGGGTTGGCGGACGCCGACATTCGCGCAGTGACCGTTGCTGAGACGATAGCAAAAGGTTGATTGCCTATGTGCATAATGTGATTGTCGCGCCATGCCGGTCGCCGACCCCTTCCCTGTCATCCAACACGCCGCCGAGGAGGCGTACGCCACGCCGGCCTACGCGTTCGACAACCGCGACCGCGAGAACCCGGCGATCTTCGTGATCCAGCGCACGATCGGCGGCGCCGCGTATTTCCGCGACGCGTCCGGCACGCGGCCGGTGCCGGCCGGACACGCGATGCTGTTCACGCACCGCGAGCCGACGGGCTACGGTTACCCGCCGGAGGCGACCGAGACCTACCGGCTGCGGTTCATCGCCTTCGAGCCGCGCGCCGCGGCCAGCCTGTTCGACCGCCTGCGGGCCGATTTCGGGTCCGTGGTGCGCATGCCCGAGAGCTGCGAGGCGACGGCCGTGTTCGAGGAGATCGTGCAGCGTTACGGCCAGCGCCGGTTTCGCGACCGCCTGCAGGAATCGGAGCTCCTCTTCCGCCTGTCGATCGCGCTGTACCGCGAGCAGGTGCAGGAGACGCGGACGACCGACCCCATCGAGTTCGGCTCGCACTACATCCGCAGCCATTTCCGCGCACCCGTGAACCTGAAGGCGATCGTGCAACAGTGCGGCGTGAGCCGGGAGCATTTCATCCGCGCGTTCTCCGCCCGCCACCGCGAGTCGCCCGGCGCCATGCTGCGCCGCCTGCGGCTCGAGCACGCGCGGGCCATGCTGCAGGCCACGGAGCTCAGCGTGCAGGAGGTTGCCCTCGCCTGCGGTTTCACGAGCAGCAACACCTTCTGTCGCGCCTACCGGCAAAAGTTCGGGCGCAGCCCCGGCGCCGGGCGGCGGTGAAGGAGGCGTCGCCTCCATGGTAGCCACGAGCGTGAGCGAGTGGCATGCACGCGGTGCGCGCCGCTTGGCCACTCGCTCACGCTCGTAGCCACCTGGATTGCTGAAAGGCGGGCTTTAATCTGTCAGCTTGCGCTGGCGCGCAAACACCGGGCGCAGGCTGAGGCTCAACTGGTCCTGCAGGGCCTGCAGCTCACGGTAGCGGGCGACACGGGTGCGATCCGGGATGCAGCGGGTGGATTCGTCGACCGCGACCACGCCGGTGGTGAACTCGGTGATCGCCGCCTTGGGCCGCGCTTGCCGTGCCTGCGCCCACGCCGCCTGGATCGCGCCGCCAAGCGCGGCGCCCTCGTCCTCAACCATGGCGACAACCGGCACGCCGAAGACGTCGGCCATGATCTGGCGCCAGACGGCCGACCGGGCGCCGCCGCCCGTGACGCGGATCTCCTTCGCCTTGACGCCCAGGTCGGCGAGGCGGCGCAGGCCGTAGTTCATGCCGAGCGTGACGCCCTCCATCGCCGAGCGCGCGAGGTGCGCCGCCGTGAAGGTTTTTCCGTTGAGCCCGAGCCACGCGCCCGAGCCCGCCGGCACGTTGGGCGTGCGCTCCCCGGCGAGGTAAGGCAGGAGCACAAGTCCGCCTGCGCCGGCCGGGACGGAGGCCACGGCGGACTCGAGCGCGGCGTGATCCTGGCCAAAGAGAGAGCGGACCTGCTCGGTCACTGTCGTGACATTCATCGTGCAGAGCAGCGGCAACCAGCCACCCGTCGAGGAGCAGAATGCGGCGATCTCGCCCTGGGGATCGACGACCGGCTGCCGGGCAAAGGCATAGATGGTGCCGCTCGTGCCGAAGCTCGCCGTGACGACGCCCGGCGTCACGTTGCCGGTGCCGATGGCCCCCATCATGTTGTCGCCGCCGCCCGCGCTCACGATGACGTCGGGCGACAGTCCGTAGGCGGCCGCGCGGGCCGGGCTTATCGGGCCGACGATATCGCCCGAGTTGCCCAGCGGGGGCAGCCAATCGGCGAGGTTGCGGTCGATGGCGGCGATGGCCGCCGCGGACCAGCGCCGCTGGCGCACGTCGAGCAGCGCGGTGCCCGAGGCGTCGCCCGGCTCCATGAAATACTTCCCGGTCAGGTGGAAGTTAAGGTAGTCATGCGGCAGGAGCACATGCCGCAGGCGCCGGTAGTTCGCGGGTTCGTGCCGCTTGAGCCAGAGGATCTTCGGCGCGGTGAAGCCCGGCAGGAACGCGAGGCCGGCCTTGCGGATGGCGGCCTTCTCGCCGCCAAGTTTCCGGGTCAGGATCGCACACTCCGCGACCGTGGAGGTGTCGCACCAGAGCTTCGCCGGCCGGATCACCTGTCCGTCGGCATCGAGCGGCACGAACCCGTGCTGCTGCCCGGAGACGCCGATGCCGCGCACGCGCGACCGGTCCACCTTCGCGAGGACCTCGCCGATGACCCGGTCCATCGCCTGCGTCCACTCGTGAGGGTGCTGCTCCATGTGCCCCACGGGCAGGCCCGCGATCAACGTGTGCGGCGCGCGCGCCTCGGCGATGACGCGACGGGTCTCGAGGTCGAGCACGACCGCCTTGACGCTTTGGGTGCCGGAATCGATGCCGAGGTAGAGGCTCATGGGTGGAGGCGACGCAGCATCGTCGCAACCGCCGACCGGCGCGGCAAGCCGGAGTTCAAAGCTCAGGCGCGTTCACGGGTTGTGGCCGCCACCACCCAGTCGGCCACGCGGTTGAGGCGCAGGGCGAAGGCCGCGTAGACGATCACGAGGGCCAAAATGCAGCCGTTGCCGAGAGCGCGGAAATTCCGGCGGATCATGCTCTGGGTCCAGCCGTAGTCGTCCACGAGGCGGTTCATGTCGCCGCCGGCGTCGTCCTCGCCGTTGATCATCGAGCCGTACGGGATGTCCTCCAGCCCGTGGTAGACATCGCCCCAGAACCGATAGGTCTGGATGAAGACGGCCGCGGCCAGGAAGAAGACCACGTACCGGCAGGCGCCCCACTTGAACTTCTCCGGCAGCTGGAAATAGAAGACCAGCATGAGCAGCGTGCTCAGGTAGAACTCACCGCCGACGCCACCAAAGGCGCCCCACCAGAACTCCTGCCGGTACGCGGACAATTGCCATGTGAGGTAATACTGCGCGCCCGCGAATGCCACCGCGAGGATCATGGCCCAGACCTTCCGCTCCTTCCAGCCCGCGATGAAGAGGATACCGAAGAGGAGCAGCAGGCCGAAATAGACGAAGGGCGAATACTCATCCTCCACCGGCGTCCAGCCGAACGGCAGCGGCAGGGCCTTGCGCCCCGTGAGCCAGGCCGCCGTCGCGTGGCCGAACTCGTGCATCCACACCTGAAAGCCCCGGAGGAAGAATCCAAGCGGGCTCAGCACCGCGAGCCAGGCCAGACCGAAGAGCAGCGGCGGGACGAGGACGTTGACCTTCCAGTTGTCGAAGGCGAAGAGCGCGAAGACCTTCTCCTCCTCGATCGGCTCGGGCGGCGACGGCGGCAGGGGTGCGGGGGCCGGTTCGGTCATGACCCGGGGTCGCGGTCGGGGCGCGCATGCGCGGCGCCATCGAATGGCGCCAGGGACTCGCCGCGGAGCTTGGCCCTTCGACCGAGCGCGTCGTAGGTGGCGTACTTGTAGAGCTCGCCGAGTGTCGGGTAGTTGAAGCAGGTCTCGATGAAGAGATTCGCGGTCGCGCCGGTCTGCAGCGCGATGAGGCCGATGTGCACGAGCTCCGTCGCCTGCTCGCCGATGGCGTGCACGCCCAGGAGCTGCATCGTGTCCGGCGCGAAGAGCAGCTTCAGGAAACCGTTGCGCACGCCGATGATCTGCCCGCGCGCGTTGTCGTGGTAGTGCGCGAGGCCGGCAATGAAGGGTCGCCCCTGCTTGGCCAGGGATTCCTCGGTCTCGCCCGCCATGGAGCACTCGGGGATCGTGTAGATGCCGTAGGGCAGGATCGGCGCGACCCGCGTTTTGTATTTCAGGTCGAAGGCATGCACCATCGCCACGCGGGCCTGCTCCATCGAGGTCGCGGCGAGCGCGGGAAACCCGACGACGTCGCCCGCGGCGTAGATGTGCGGCACGGCCGTCTGGTAGTGGCCGTTGACCTCGAGCACGCCGCGCTTGGCCGCGGCGAGGCCGGCGGCGGCGAGGTTGAGCTGGGCGGTATTGCCGCTCCGGCCGGCGGCGACGAGGATGGTGTCGGCGTCGGCCACCGCGCCCGAGGCGAGCGTGGCGCGGAGGAGCCCCGGCGTCGCCTGCACGCCCGCGACCGACTCCTTGAAGCGCACGTCGACGCCCATCTCGATCATGCTGCGCGTGAGCGCATGCGAGACCTCGGGATCGAGGAACGTGAGCAGCCGGTCGCGGCCCTCGAGCAGGGTCACGCGGATGCCAAGGGCGGCGAACATGCAGGCGTACTCGCAGCCGATCACCCCGCCGCCGACCACCAGCATCTCCCGCGGGATGTCGTGCAGGTTGAGGATCGTGTCCGAGTCGTAAACCCGCGGGTCGTCGAACGGGAAAACCGCCGGGCGGTACGGGTGAGAGCCGGTGGCGATCAGGATGAAGTCGGCCGTGAGCGGGGCGACGACGCCATCCGCGGACGTCACCGCGACGGTGTGCGCATCCACGAACGCGGCGCCCCCCCGGTGCAGGTCCACCTTGTGACGGTCGAGGTTGGCCTGGATGCGCTTCTGCTCGGTCTGGCGCACGAGCCGCTCGCGGAACAGGAAGTCGCGCGCGGTGACCTGTTCCTTGATGGACATGTTGACGCCGTAGAGCCCGCGTTGCCGAAAGCCCGAGAGGTACAGGGCCGTTTCCCGCAGGGTCTTCGACGGCAGCGTGCCGGTGTTGGCCGCGGCGCCGCCGAGGGCCGGTTCGCGCTCGATGAGGGCGACGCGCTTGCCGAAGTAGGCGGCCTGCGCCGCGCCTTTCTCGCCGGCCGGTCCGGAACCGATCACAATCAGGTCGTAATGGGGTGTGGCCATGGTGGGCGGGGCGGGCGGCGCCCCGGGGGTGCCCGGCACTCTGGCAGGCGGAGCGCGGATGTAAACGCCGCAGTGGATTCGGCCGAACGAGAAAGAATCGGGGCAGCCTTGCCCCCACCCTCCCCGCATTACAGGCTGACCGCCCATGACTGCCGATCCGCATGCCCAGTTTGATCAGACCGTGCTCGACCTCATCGAGCACCACCCGCACGGCGCCGTGCCGGGCACCCCGGCCTACCAGGACGCGCTGCGCCGGCTGTATGCGACGCATCAGATCTACGCGTCGGCGGATTTCAAGGACGGCCACGTCACCGCCCGTTCGCTGGCCAAAGCGCCGGCAATTCACGCGGCCAACCTGCCCGACCTGATCGCCGGGAAGATCGCACCGGAAGCGCTCGAGGCCAACGGCGCGATCTTCGACCGCTACCTCGCCTCCTTGCCGGCGGCCCTCCGCCCACGCGCCGAGGGCCTGCGCCTGCGGGTGGCCGGCAAGCCCGTGCACCACCGTACGAAGCAGCCGTCGATCCACGATCCCGTCCACAGCCTCTTTTTGGTCCCCGGCACCGGCCCCCATCCCGGGCTGCCGGGCAATTACCTCTACGGCTCGCTCTTCGAAACCAGTCCCGATCCGGCCACCGGCCATTGGGCCGTGCAACTCCACGACGCCGACGATGGCGCCGCCGTCTACGACGCGACCTCGCTGGCGGAGGCCCTCGGCAAGCTGGAGGAAGTCCTCGCCAGCGCCCCGTTCACCCTGGGTGAACTCGACGCCCTCGGTTTTCACCTCACGTAGGGCAGGTCTCCGACCTGCCGGTCGGTCTCGCGCTGGCTGCATTCTCCCCGGGGGAAATTGCCTTTGACCCTCCCCATCCGAAACCCCTTAGCTAACCCCTCAATTCCGTCGCGACTCCCCTTGCTCCTCTTACACCTTACGCTCTTGCACCTTTAAACCACATGCCCGCGAAACCCACCATCATCTACACGAAAACCGACGAGGCCCCTGCCCTCGCCACCTATTCCCTCTTGCCGATCGTGCAGGCCTTCGCGAAGCACGCCGGGATCGACGTCGCGACGCGCGACATCTCCGTCGCCGCCCGTATCCTCGCGGTCTTCCCGGATTTCCTGACCGAGGCCCAGCGTCACCCCGACCACCTCGCCGAGCTCGGCGCCCTCACGCTCAAGCCCGAGGCCAACATCATCAAGCTGCCCAACATCTCCGCCTCCGTCCCGCAGCTCAAGGAGGCCATCGCCGAGCTCCAGGCCCACGGCTACAAGGTGCCGGATTATCCGGAGACGCCCAAGACCGACGCCGAGAAGGACATCAAGGCCCGCTACGACAAGGTGAAGGGCTCCGCCGTGAACCCGGTCCTCCGCGAGGGCAACTCCGACCGCCGCGCGCCCAAGGCCGTCAAGGATTACGCCCGCGCCCACCCGCACTCCATGGGCAAGTGGGCCCCGGACTCGAAGACCTCCGTCGCCACCATGGGGAAGAACGATTTCTTCTCAAATGAGAAGTCCGTGACGCTCCCGGCCGCCACGACCGCGCGCATCGAGTTCGTCGGCGCCGACGGCCAGGTGAAGGCTCTCCTCCCCAAGCTCCCCCTCAAGGCCGGCGAAATCCTCGACGGCACCTTCATGAGCAAGCAGGCGCTCGTCGCCTTCTACGAGCAGCAGATCGCCCGGGCCAAGGCCGACGGCGTGCTGTTCTCCCTCCACCTCAAGGCCACGATGATGAAGGTCTCCGACCCCGTCCTCTTCGGCCACTGCGTGCGCGTGTTCTTCAAGGACCTGCTCGCCAAGCACGCCGCGACCTTCGCCAGCCTCGGCGTCGACCTGAACAACGGCTTCGGTGACCTCGTTGAAAAGCTCCAGAAGCTCCCCGCCGACCAGAAGGCGGCCATCGAGGCCGACATCAAGGCGGTCTTCGCCGCGCGCCCGGCGGTCGCCATGGTCAACTCCGACCAGGGCATCACCAACCTGCACGTGCCGTCCGACGTCATCGTCGACGCCTCCATGCCCGCCATGATCCGCGCCGGCGGCAAGATGTACGATGCCGCGGGCAAGACCCAGGACACCCTCGCCGTCATCCCCGACAGCTGCTACGCGGGCGTCTACGCCACGACGGTCGAGTTCTGCAAGAAGCACGGCGCCTTCGACCCGAAGACCATGGGCACCGTCCCCAATGTCGGTCTCATGGCCCAGGCGGCCGAGGAGTACGGCTCCCACAACAAGACCTTCGTCGCGCCCGCCAAGGGCACGATCCGCGTCGTCGACGAGGCCGGCAAGGTCCTCATCGAGCACGCCGTGGACGAGGGCGACATCTGGCGCGCCTGCCAGACCAAGGACGCCCCGGTGCAGGACTGGGTGAAGCTCGCGGTCAACCGCGCCCGCCTCAGCAACACGCCCGCCATCTTCTGGCTCGATGAGACCCGCGCGCACGACGCGCAGATCATCGCCAAGGTGAAGGCCTGCCTCGCGCAGCACGACACCAAGGGCCTCGACCTCCGCATCCTCGCCCCGGCCGCCGCCTGTCAGGCGACGCTGGAGCGCCTCAAGGCCGGTCAGGACACGATCAGCGTCACGGGCAACGTCCTCCGCGACTACCTCACCGACCTGTTCCCGATCCTCGAGGTCGGCACGAGCGCCAAGATGCTCTCCATCGTCCCGCTCATGAACGGTGGCGGCCTCTTCGAGACGGGCGCCGGCGGCTCGGCCCCGAAGCACGTCGAGCAGTTCCAGCAGGAAAACTACCTGCGCTGGGACAGCCTCGGCGAGTTCTTCGCCCTCGCCGCGAGCTTCGAGCACCTGAGCCTCGTGGCCAAGCACCCGGCTGCCAAGGTCCTCGCCGACACGCTCGACCAGGCCAACGGCAAGTTCCTCGAGACTGACAAGTCGCCCGGCCGCAAGCTCGGTACCATCGACAACCGCGGCAGCCATTTCTACCTCTGCCTGTACTGGGCGCAGGCCCTCGCATCGCAGAATGCGGATACCGGATTGCGGAAAGTCTTCGCGCCCGTCGCCGAGAAATTGGCCGCGGCGGAAAAGCAGATCGTGGCCGAGCTCCTCGCCGTCCAGGGCAAACCCGCCGACGTCGGCGGCTACTACCAGCCCGACGACGCCAAGGCCTCGGCCGCCCTGCGCCCGAGCCCGACCTTCAACGCGATCCTGGCGACGCTGTAATCAGTTACCGCCAACTACACGGCCAAATCGGGGCGCACATCCATGTGCGCCCCTTTTTGTTTCTCCCACAAATTCCCCGCTCCGGATCGAAGGCACACCCTCAGGTCCTTTAAAGGAGCCTTGCCTGCCAAAGCCATACTCGCAGTATGGCTTTCGCCGGTTGCTGCACAGCAGCCAGCCTCTACACTTTCCGACGTAATCCGCCCCCATCTACCCGCCTACGGCATTGATTATCAGGGCCTAATCAATGCACCGTTCTGAACTCCCACCTCCCATGCCCAAACACCCCTTCCCTGGCAAAGCCATACTGAGTGTGGGCGAATAACACTGATCGGCGGAAGAAAAGAAATGAGCGGAATCCCAGAATCGAAGCCAGGCCGGACTTGGCCTCATTTCCTGAGCATTGCGTGCCAGCAGTTGCCCTTTGGGTTTCTCGCCGGCCTTGAGATTATGCTGCTTCATGTTTCCGCTTGGGTTTCACGGGGACCAATTCTCATCCTCTGGGCGATGTATTGGCTGGCGCCGTTCATCTATGTCCGCCCTCTGACGAAGAGAGCGGTGCTGAGATCGTATTCCGTTTCAGGTTGGTTCTTCGTGGCCGGGGCGCTCGCTTGGGGCGTTAGTTACTGGATCTTGTGTGATCGCTACGGCGTGCCAGTGAGTTGGGATGAAGTGAAAGAGCAGTATTTCAGAGGGCAGCGATGAAGAGCCGAT
>JAHCAZ010000006.1 GCA_019634615.1 Opitutaceae bacterium | reverse complement strand
GTCCGCGCCCTTGTCCAGTTTCACGGTCCAGCCCAGACCCGCCGTCAGCGGCGAGATCTCCGCCGAGATTTCATGGCCGTAGAGCGGGTAACCGGCTTCCAGCCGGAGGCTGTCGCGCGCGCCGAGGCCCGCGAGTTCGAGGCCGAAGCGCTGGCCGGCCGCGAGGACGGCCTCGGCGAGCGGCACGGCATCGGCGGCCGGATAATAGAGCTCGAATCCGTCCTCGCCAGTGTAGCCCGTGCGACTGATGAGGCACGGGATGCCGGCGACCGGGCCCTCGGCGAAATGATAGTACTTGATCGCCCCGAGCTTGGCGCCGGTCAGCGTCTGCACGATCTCGGCCGCGCGCGGACCCTGCACCGCCAATTGGGCGTAATCGGACGACCGGTCCGTGATCGTCACTTCGAAACGGGCCGACTGCTCGCGAATCCACGCCAGATCCTTGGCGATATTGCCGGCGTTGATGCAGAGCAGGTAGTCGCCCGGCGCCCGCAGATAGATGAGCAGGTCGTCCACGACGCCACCGGTGGGATAGCACATCGGCGAATAGAGCACCCGCCCGGGGTAGAGCTTGGCGACATCGTTGGTGACCAGATGATTCAGGAACGCGCCCGCCTGCGGGCCGCGGACGTCCACTTCGCCCATGTGGCTGACGTCGAACAGGCCGGCGGCGCGGCGCACCGCCTTGTGTTCCTCGAGGATGCTGCGGTATTGCACCGGCATTTCCCAGCCGGCGAAGTCCACGAGGCGGCCGCCGTGGGCGGCGTGAAAGTCCCGCAGGGGGGTTCGTTTGAGTTCGCTCATGGCAACAGTAGTCGCCCGCGGCGCCCGGGCGGCAAGGTTGTTTTGGCGACACGCGGCCTGCCTGCAGTTTGTATTCGCAACCCAGCGTGACTGCATAAACTCCCGTCATGCCGCGTCCCGGCACCGCATGATGCCACTGCCCGTCTCCCTTCCCTTCGCCTACTGGGTGCACGACCTGAGCCCGTTTCTCGTCCGCTTCAACGAGCAGTTCGGCATCCGCTACTACGGGCTCGCCTACCTGCTCGGTTTCGTGGCCGCCGCCTGGCTGCTGCAGCGGTATGCCCGGGCCGGGCGCTCGCTGCTGCCGGCGGCGCTGATCCCCGATTTCATGATGGGCATCATCCTCGGCGTGCTGCTGGGCGGGCGGCTGGGATATTTCCTATTCTACCAGTTCGACGCCGTGCGGCACGACCCGCTCGTCCTCGTGCGCATCTGGGAGGGCGGGATGGCCAGCCACGGCGGCTTCATCGGCGTCATCCTCGCCCTCGCCTGGTTTGCCCGCGGCCGAAAGCTGCCGTTCCTGCATGTCGCGGACCTCATCGCCTCCACGGCGGCCGCCGGCCTGTTCTTCGGTCGCATCGCCAACTTCATCAACGGCGAACTGTGGGGCAAGACCACGACGGTCAGCTGGGCGGTCGTCTTCCAGCACACGGGGGGCGGCCCGTTCCCCCGGCACCCGTCGCAGCTCTATGAGGCCGTGCTCGAGGGCGCGCTCCTGCTGACGCTGGCGCAGTGGCGGTTCTGGCGGACCGCGGTGGTGCGCCTGCATCCCGGCCGCCTCGCGGGCGAATTCCTGGTCGCCTATGCCGCCGTGCGGGCCGTGGGCGAACTGTTCCGCGAGCCCGATGCCGGCCTGATCCTCGGCCTGAGCCGCGGCACGTTCTATTCGATCTTCATGGTCGCGCTGGGGATGTGGCTGATCGTCCGCCGCCCCACCCCGCTGCCGACGGCTGCGCCGGCGCTCGACCAGCGCTGACGCCGGCGTGGCTCAGACAACCGTGCCGGCGGGCAGCACCGCGCCCTTCGGCACGACGAGCACGCCGTCGCGGATGATGACTGCGCCGTTGGCGTAGGTGCCGTCGGCCTTGCCGGCGGCGATGAGCACGCAGCCCGGCCCGATGCGCGCGTTCTTGTCGATGATCGCGCCGTGGATCCGGCAGCCGCGGCCTAGGCCGAGATGCGGCCGGCCCGCGGCGGCGTTGGCCGCCAGCTGCTCGTCCGTCTCGTAGTAGTCGGAACCCATCACGATGACGTCCTCGAGATTGCAGCCCTCCTCGACGAAGGAGCGGATGCCGAACACGCACCGCTTGATGCGGGAGTCCGCGATGATCGAGCCGTCGCCGATCACGGCGTGGTCGATGTGACAGTTGTTGAGCTTGGAGGCCGGCAGGTAGCGGTCCTGCGTGTAGATGGGCGCCTTGGCCTCGAAGAAATTGAACGGCGGCAGCGGCTGGGCGAGCGCGAGGTTGGCCTCGAAGAAGGCGCGCACGGTGCCGATGTCCTCCCAGTAGCCCTCGAAGATGTAGGCGTAGAGTTTCTTCTTCCCGAGCAGGCCGGGGATGATCTCCTTGCCGAAATCCGCCATCGTGTTGTCGAGGGCGTCGCTCATGGCCTTGCGGCTGAAGATGTAGATGCCCATCGAGGCCAGGCACTGCTTCTCCCTGGGCTTGGCGGTGAGGCGCGCCTCCAGCGCGGGGCTCAGGGTCAGGCTCTCGATCACGGCGGGATCCTTCGGCTTCTCGACGAAGCGCTCGATGGCGAGGTCGTCGTTGACCTGCATGAGGCCGAGGCCCGAGACCTTCGAGGCGGGGAACGGGATCGCGGCGATGGTCACGTCGGCCCCGGTCGCCAGGTGCTGGTCGATGATCTTGCCGTAATCCATCCGGTAGAGCTGGTCGCCCGAGAGGATCAGCACCAGGTCGTGCGGGAACGAGCGGAAGTGGATCAGGTTGCGCCGCACGGCGTCGGCCGTGCCCTGGTACCAGTCGGAGCCCTTCTCGGTCTGTTCCGCCGAGAGGATGTCCACGAACCCTCCGCCAAACGGATCAAAGTGGTAGGTGCCCTGGACGTGCCGGTGCAGCGAAGCCGTCTGGAACTGGGTCAGCAGGAAGATCCGGTTGATGCCGGAGTTGAGGCAGTTGCTGATGGGGATGTCCACGAGGCGATACTTGCCCGCCAGCGGCACGGCCGGCTTGCATCGCTCCATCGTCAGGGGATGCAGCCGGGTTCCCCGACCGCCGCCCATGATCACCGCAAGCGCACGCTGTTGTGTCGTCATATGAGGTAGCCTAAGCTTGCCCAAGCATCTCTGATGCCGCTTATTTCGCCAGTTAAATTCAACAAACATGTGCGGAATCGTCGGCTACGTCGGTAAACAAAAGGCTGCGTCACTGATCATCGAGGGGCTCAAGCGCCTCGAGTATCGGGGCTATGACTCGGCCGGCGTGGCCGTTTTCCAGCAGAACCGCTTCGAGGTGGCGAAGAAGGCCGGCCGGGCCGCGGACCTGGAGAAGGAGATGGCGCGCCACCGCTTCACCGGCACCTACGGCATCGGCCACACGCGCTGGGCGACCCACGGTGGCGTGACCGACGCGAACGCCCACCCGCACCTCAGCAGCGACGGCCAGATCGCCCTGATCCACAACGGCGTCATCGAGAATTACCTCTCGATGAAGAAATTCCTCACCGGCAAGGGCTACACGTTCCAGTCGGAGACCGACACCGAGGTCCTCTGCAACCTGATCGCCTACCACTACGCCAAGGAGCCCGAGCGCGCCGACGGCAACCGCTTCCTCGAGAGCGTGCGCAAGACCCTGCGCCACGCCGAGGGCACGTACGGCATCGTGGCCATGTGCCTCGAGCGCCCCGGTGAGCTGGTGGCCGCGCGGAAGGGCTCGCCCCTGATCCTCGGGCTCGGCGACGGTGAGAACCTCGTCGCCAGCGACGTCGCGGCGATCGTGAGCCGGACGCAGAACGTCGTTTACCTCAAGGACAGCGAGCTCGCGCTGGTCACGCCGGCCGCAATCGCGATCTCCACCCTCGACGAGGGCGAGGTCGACCCCGTGGTCGACACCGTCACCTGGTCGATCAGCGACGCCGAGCTCAACGGCTACGCGCATTTCATGGAGAAGGAGATCTTCGAGCAGCCGACGGCGCTCGAGAACGCCATGCGGGGCCGGTTCGCCGAGGACGGCAGCACCGCCCAGTTCGGCGGCCTCAACGTGCCGCCGGCCGAGTTCCGCCAGATCGAGCGCTTCATGTTCTGCGCCTGCGGCACGGCCTGGCACGCCTGCCTCGTCACCGAGCACCTGCTCGAGCGCTTCGCCCGCGTGCCGGTGGAGGTGGATTACGCCTCGGAGTTCCGCTACCGCAACTCGCCGCTGTTCCGGAACACCCAGTTCTTCGTCATCAGCCAGTCCGGCGAGACGATCGACACCCTCGCGGCCCTCCGCGAGGCCAAGCGCAAGGGCTACCGCGTCCTCGCCCTCGTCAATGTCGTCGGCTCGACCATCGCCCGCGAGGCCGACGGCGGCATCTACCAGCACGTCGGCCCGGAGGTCGGCGTGGCCTCGACCAAGGCCTTCACCTCCCAGCTCCTCCTCGGCGCCATGGTCGCCCTCTACGTGGCCCGGATGCGCGACATGAGCTTCAGCGAGGGGGTCGAGTACGTGAAGGCCCTCAAGGGCGCGCCCGACCTCGTGCGCCAGGTCCTGGCCCAGGCCGCGCACATCAAGGCCGTCGCCGAGCGCTTCGCCCGGTACGACGACATGCTCTTCCTCGGCCGCCTGTCGCTCTTCCCCATCGCCCTCGAGGGCGCCCTCAAGCTGAAGGAGATCTCGTACATCCACGCCGAGGGCTACCCCGCCGCCGAGATGAAGCACGGCCCCATCGCCCTCATCAGCGAGCAGTGCCCGAGCGTCTTCTTCGTCACCAAGGGCGAGATGTTCGGCAAGATCGTGTCCTCGATGCAGGAGATCAAGGCGCGCAAGGGCCGCATCATCGCGATCTGCACCGCAGGCCTCGACCTGCCGCCGGGCCTGGCCGACGAGGTCATCCCCATCCCGGACTGCCACGAGGCCGTGCTCCCGATCGTCGCCACCATCCCCGTCCAGCTCCTCAGCTACTACATCGCCGTCGCCCGCGGCTGCGACGTGGACAAGCCCCGCAACCTGGCCAAGAGCGTCACCGTCGAGTGATCATCCCCGCGATGCACCTTCATCCTTCCCGCGCCGACTTCGTCCGCCTGAGCACCCGGGGCAACGTCGTCCCGGTCTGCACCGACCTCATGGCGGACTTCGAGACGCCCGTCTCCGCCTACGCCAAGCTCAAGGACGCCGGCCCCGCCTACCTGCTCGAATCCGTCGAGGGCGGCGAAACGCTCTCGCGCTACAGCTTCATCGGCTGCCGGCCCCGGAAGGTCCTGGTCTGCGGCCCGGCCACCACCGAGATCCGGGTGCCCGGTCGCCCGGTGCAGACAGTGCCAACCCCGCCGGATCCCCTCACCCTGCTCGCCGAGGAGATGGCGACCTACCGGCCGGTCACGATTCCCGGTCTGCCTCGCTTCACCGGCGGCGCCGTGGGTTTCGTCGGCTACGAGTACATCACCCGGATCGAGCCGACCGTCCCGGCCGCCAAGGCGGATCCGCTCGGCGTGCCGCTGCTCTATTTCATGCTGTCGGACTCGCTCCTGATCTTCGACCGCGCGAAGCAGACCCTGCGCCTGTGCGTCAACGCCCACGTCCGCGGCGACGCCGGCGCCGCCTACGATGCGGCCGTGGCCGAGTTGGAGGCGCTTTACGCCCTCTTGCGACAACCCCGCGAACTCGCCCCGGCCCCGCTCGTGGAGCCGGCCAAGGTCGAGGTGCCGAAGGGAAATTTCACCCGCGAGCGTTTCGAGCAGGCGGTGCGCGACTCCAAGGAATACATCCGCGCGGGTGACATCATCCAGGTCGTCGGCGCGCAGCGCTTCACCAAGGCGTTCACGAAGACCCCGCTCGATCTCTACCGCGCCCTCCGCACGGTGAACCCATCGCCGTACATGTTCATCCTCGAGGCCGGCGACTTCTCCATCGTCGGCGCCTCGCCCGAGGTGCACGTGCGCCTCACCGACGGCCGCGTGGAGATCCGCCCCATCGCCGGCACCCGCCGCCGCGGCGCAACCCACGAGGAGGACGTGGCGCTGGAAAAGGAGCTGCTGGCTGACGAGAAGGAAAAGGCCGAGCACCTGATGCTCGTGGACCTCGCCCGCAACGACATCGGCCGCGTCTGCGAGTTCGGAAGCGTCACCGTGCCCGACTTCATGACCGTCGAGCGCTACTCGCACGTCATGCACATCGTCTCGCAGGTCGAGGGCCGCATCGCCCCGGGCAAGGACGCCTACGACCTCATGCGCGCCACCTTCCCCGCCGGCACCGTCAGCGGCGCCCCGAAGGTCCGGGCCATGCAAATCATCTCCCAGATCGAGGATATCCAGCGCGGCTTCTACGCCGGCGCCCTGGGATACTTTGGTTACGACGGCAACATGGACACCTGCATCATGCTGCGCACGGCCCTCATCAAGGACGGCCAGGTGCACATCCAGGCCGGCGGCGGCTGGGTCGCCGACTCGGTTCCCGCCGACGAGTACCAGGAAACGATCAACAAGGCCTCCGCCCTCTTCAAGGCCGTGGCGATGGCCGAGCAATTCCCGACCTGACGGTGCGTTGATTCACGCTGCGGGCGAGCTTCGCCGCCTGCGCCATTGCAGCACGTTCCACGAGCGCGCCGCCCACGCTTTTGCGCCACCCTGTCCCGGTGCTGGCATGAACACGCCTTGTCACCGAGGTAGAAAAGTTCGCGTCACTTGGAATGGTTTAGGCTCAAAACATCTGGAATAATGCATCCGGAACAACGCTCTCACCGTAGACTCTAATACAACAGATTTTCATCATGCCACTAAAGCCCATCCACACCACCGCAGAGATCGATGAAATCAATCCGGCGCTCACCCCGGCCGCCGTTCTCCGCCCCCAAGACGACGTCCCCTCGTTTCTCGAGAAGCCGGATGCCGCCCCGGCGGATGTGATCCCGCACGGCGAACGCAGCAACCTCCAGCTTTACCTCCAGGAAATCGGCAAGACCCCTCTCCTGACCATCGACGAGGAGATCCAGCTCGCGAAGCGGATCCGGCGCGGCGACAAGGCCGCCCGCGATCACATGATCCAGGCCAACCTGCGCCTCGTCGTGAAGATCGCGATGGACTACAAGGATTTCGGCCTCCCGCTCCTCGATCTCATCAGCGAGGGGAACATCGGCCTCATCAAGGCCGTCGAGCGCTTCGACCCCCGCAAGGGCGGCAAGCTCTCGACCTACGCGGCCTGGTGGATCAAGCAGTCCATCAAGCGCGCCCTGGCCAACCAGTCGAAGACCATCCGCCTGCCCGTCCACCTGGTCGACAAGATCTCCAAGATGCGTCGCACCGCGATGAAGCTCACCGAGGAATTTGGCCGCGAGCCCACGGACGAGGAGTTGGCGCGCGAGCTCCAGATCCCGACCAGCAAGGTGG
Source organism: Opitutaceae bacterium (assembly GCA_019634615.1). Taxonomy (GTDB): domain Bacteria; phylum Verrucomicrobiota; class Verrucomicrobiia; order Opitutales; family Opitutaceae; genus UBA2377. Next base: position 129,211 of record JAHCAZ010000006.1, on the reverse strand, counting down.
CCCACCTCAAGTCGGTGAGCGTCCGCCCGGCGTCGCTCGACGCCCCGGTCGGCGAGGAAAGCGATTCCTCGACCTTCGGCGAGATCGTCGGCGACGAGAACGCGGTAAGCCCCTTCGAGAGCCTGCGCGAGCGCAACCTGAACAGCGACCTGCACGCGATGGTCAACTCGCTCGACGAGCGTGAGTCCGAGATCATCAAGCTCCGCTTCGGCCTCGACGGCCGCGAGGAGCTCACCCTCGAGGAGGTCGGCCGCAAGTTCAAGGTGACCCGTGAGCGCATCCGCCAGCTCGAGTACCTCGCGATCACCAAGATGCGGAAGGCCATCGCCAAGCATGAGTCCATCCGCACCTCCGAGGAGATCGAGGAGGAGGATCGCCAGCGGCAGCGCATGGCGGTCATCCGCGAGTTCATGGAAAGCAAGTCCCGCAAGGCCGGCCGCACCGGCCGCAACTAACTCCCCCTCCCCTTCGCTGAAGGCCGGCTGCAAAGCCGGCCTTCTTTTTTGCCCATAAAAAAGCCGCCCGGCCCCTGGGGGCGCGGGCGGCTTGAAGCCTGGGGATGAACGGAAGGATTATTCCTTCTTGTCCGAGGCGGCATCGAGGATGTCGCCCAGGTTCATCATGTCGGTGCCGGCATTGCGGTTCATCGCCTCGTACGCCGAGGTCTCGGCGGCGAGCTGCGACTCCGAGTAGTTGGCGGCCTTGATCGAGAGACCGAGGCGGCGCTCGTCGCGGTCGATCTTGATGACGCGGGCCGTGACCTGCTGGCCGGGCTTGAGCACGTCCTTGATCTTCTCGATGCGCTCCTCGCTGATCTGCGAGATGTGCACCAGGCCGTCGATGCCGTCCTTGAGCTCCACGAAGGCGCCGAAGGAGGTGATCTTGGTGACGGTGCCGGTGACGACGTCGCCGATGCGGAAGTGGCTGTCGATGTCGGACCACGGATCGTCGGCCAGCTGCTTCATGCCGAGGCTGATGCGCTGCTGGTTCGGATCCACGTCGAGGACGATGGCGTCCACCTCGTCGCCCTTCTTGAGGACTTCGGACGGGTGATTGACCTTGCGGGTCCAGCTCATGTCGGAGACGTGCACCATGCCGTCGATGCCTTCCTCGAGCTCGATGAAGGCGCCGTAGGTGGTCATGTTGCGGACCTTGCCGCGGACGCGGGCGCCGATCGGGTAGTTGTGGCGCACCATGTCCCACGGGTTGGGCTCCAGCTGGCGGAGGCCGAGCGAGATCTTCTGCTCTTCCTTCTGGATGCCGAGGACCACCGCATCGAGCTCCTGGCCGACCTTGAGCAGCTCGGAGGGCTTGGTGATGCGCTTCGTCCAGGACATCTCGGTGATGTGCACGAGGCCTTCGACGCCGGGCTCGATCTCGACGAACGCGCCGTAGGGCACGAGGTTGACGACCTTGCCATGGACCTTGGCGCCGACCGGGAACTTGCGGTCGATCTCGTCCCACGGGTTCTTGGTGGTCTGCTTGAGGCCGAGGGAGACGCGCTCCTTCTCCCGGTTGACCTCGATGATCATGACCTGGATCTCCTCACCCTGCTTGAGCATTTCGGAGGGGTGCGAGATGCGGCCCCAGCTCATGTCGGTGATGTGGAGGAGGCCGTCCATGCCGTCGAGGTCGATGAACGCGCCGAAATCGGTGATGTTCTTGACCACGCCCTTGCGGATCTGGCCGGGCTGGATGCTCTCGAGCAGGTTGCGGCGCTTCGTGGCGCGCTGCTCCTCGATGAGCTCGCGGCGGGAGAGAACGACGTTCTGGCGCTCGACGTTGACCTTGAGGACCTTGAAGTCGTAGGTCTGGCCGACGTACTGGTCGAGGTTCTTGGGCGGCTGCACGTCGATGTGCGAGGCCGGCATGAACGCGTCGACGCCGATGGAGATGATGAGGCCGCCCTTGACCTTGGCCTTGACGCGGCCGGCGGCGACGGAGCCCTCGGGGAACTTGGTGAGGATGTTGTCCCAGTTCTTCTTCTGCTCGGCCTTGTCGTACGAGACGACGGGCGAGCCGTTCTTGTCCTCGAGCTTCTCGACGAGCACCTCGATGGTGGAGCCGATCTGGAGTTCACCGATGTCGATGAATTCGGAGGCCGGGACGAGGGCTTCGGATTTGCCACCGATGTCGACGACGACTTCGTTCTGGCGGATTTCGGTGATGGTGCCCGGGACGATGGCGCCGGCCTTCAACTTGTCGAAGGACGACTGCGCGAGCAGGTCTTGCATTACTGAACTCATGTGCGGAAAACCGACGAACCGAAGCCCCGCTCCAGAGACTCCAATCCACCGGGATGATCCCGTGTAAGCGGAATCGGTTGGTTGATGGTTGTACTGACGGAAGAGCCGGCGGGAGCGTCGCGGCGACGCCGGCTGAACCGATGCAAATGCCGCGAAGGGTCAGATTCGCCGCGCGCAGGGCTCGTCGGCAAGCCCTAATTTGGGCGCCAGCCCTCGCCTTGCGCGCGCACGCCCCAAGGCATTCCCCTGCCGTTGGTTATGGCTGCGTCGTCGGCTCCTGCAGGATCTTGGTCAGGTGCTCGAAGAAGGACTCGTAAAGGCCGTGGTCGCGCAGCGCGCGGTTGGTGGCGCCACCCTTGAAGTCGGCCTCGCTCTGCTCATGGAGGAGGATCGATACCTCGGTGCTCTCGCCTTCGAAGCCCCGGATGCGGATGCGGGCGCTGAATTGGCGTGCGGCGCCGAAGACCGCCGTGTCGCGCAGGTTGCTGCGGCCCTCGACGAGCCCCTGGGCCTGCGCGGTGCGCGTGAGGACGAAGTCCATCTGCTTGAGCGCCAGCTGGGCGGCGAAGAACACGCGTTTCTGGTCGGCGTCGAACTGGCGCACCTGCGGCGGCACGTTCGTGAGGCTGCCGGAGAGGCCGTCGGTGACGGTCTCGCAACCGGTCAGGCCCGCCAGAATGAAACCAAGGCCGCAAAGGAAGAGGAGATTTTTCATGTTCAGGAAGGTTGCTGTTGGGAGAGGCAATGGAGGGTGCCGAGGCCCCAGATGATATCGTGGCAGTCGATCGGGACGATCTCTCGTCCGGGGAAACAGTCGCCGATCACATCGAGCGCGATGGCGTCGCGCCTTGGCTGGCGGAAGGTCGGGACGAGGACGGCGCCGTTGACGATGAGAAAATTGGCGTAACTGGCCGGCACGCGCTGGCCATCGAAGCTGAGCGGACGCGGCAGTGGCAATGGCACGATCTCAAACCGGCCGCCGGCACGGGTGCGGAAGCCGTGCAGGCGCTCGAGATTTTCGGCGAGCAGGCGGTGGTTGGGGTCGCGGCCATTGGGCTCCACGCAGGTGAGGATACCGTCGGGCCGGAAGAAACGCGTGATGTCGTCGATGTGGCCGTCGGTGTCGTCGCCGACGATGCCATCGCCCAGCCACAGGATTCGCTTCACGCCCAGGTAATCCCGCAGCGTCCGCTCGATCTGCGCCCGCGAGAGATGCGGGTTGCGATTGGGATTGAGCAGGCACGACTCGGTGGTGAGGAGGTCGCCGCGCCCGTTCACGTCGAGCGAGCCGCCCTCGAGAATCATGGGGTGCTCGAACCGCCGCAGCCGGAGGCGCCGCGCGATCTTGGGCGGGATGGTGTTGTCGAGGTCGTACGGCGGGTACTTCCCGCCCCAGGCGTTGTGCGCCCAGTCGGTGACGGCCACCTCGCCCGTGCGATCGTTCTTCACGAAGATCGGGCCATGGTCGCGGCACCAGGCGTCGTTGGTCGGGTGATTGTAGAACCGGACTCGCGCCATGTCGGCCCCGGCGGCCCGGCAGAGGCGGATGGCGCGCGGCTGCAGGGCGGCGGCCGCGTTGATGCGGACGTCCTCGAAGCGGCTGATCGCCGCCACGAAGCGGGCGAAGGCGTAGGGGATCGGGCGAAAGCGCCCAGGCCAGGTCGCGCGGTTGTGCGGCCACGACAGCCAGACGGCGGCTTGCGGTTCCCATTCCGCCGGCATGCGAAAGCCCGCGCGGGCCGGAGTGGTGTTCGACACGCGGGCCATGATCAGTCGCGGAAGCGCTTCGTCAGGTCACCGTAGGCATCGATGCGGCGGTCGCGCAGGAAGGGCCAATGCGTGCGGGTGACGTCCACCTGGCCAAGATCCACCGGCACCAGCAGCACCTCCTCGCGGTCGGTGCTGGCCTTGGCCAAGATCTGGCCGCTCGTGCCCGCGACGAAGCTCTGGCCCCAGAACTCGAGGCCGTCGCCGCCGACCGGGCGCTCATGGCCGATGCGATTGATGGCGGCGACATAGCAGCCGTTGGCCACCGCGTGCGCGCGCTGGATGGTTTCCCAGGCGCCATGCTGGTTGGCGCCGAAGGCTTTCTTTTCGGACGGATGCCAGCCGATGGCCGTCGGGTAGAACAGGATCTCGGCCCCGGCCATCGCCGTGAGGCGGGCCGCCTCGGGATACCACTGGTCCCAGCAGATGAGGACGCCGATGCGGCCGAACTTCGTGTCCCACGCGCGGAAGCCCGTGTCGCCGGGGGTGAAGTAGAACTTCTCGTAGAACAGCGGGTCGTCCGGGATGTGCATCTTGCGGTAGATGCCGAGGAAGCTGCCGTCGGCGTCGATGATGACCGCCGTGTTGTGGTAGAGCCCCTGGGCGCGTTTCTCGAAGAGCGAGGCCACGACCACGACGCCGTGGCGCTTGGCGAGCTGCTGGAAGGCCCTCGTGCTGGGCCCGGGGATGGACTCGGCGAGGGCGAAGTTGGCGTGGTCCTCGCTCTGGCAGAAATACTGCGAGCGGCAGAGCTCCTGCGTGCAGATGATCTGCGCGCCGCGCTTCGCCGCCTGGGTGGCGAGCGCGAGCGTCTTTTTCAGGTTGGCCGCGGGATCGGCGGTGCAGGCGTGCTGGAGGAGTCCGAGGGTGACGTTGGGCATGATATGAGGGAGATGGCTAACGCAACGCCGCGAGGACGCAAAGCCTGTTCCGCGGCGGAAAACCCGGGCGGCGGCGCCGCCGACGTTCAGTAGACGACCTTGTTCAGCGGGTACTCGACGATGCCCTCGGCACCGAGCGCCTTGAGCTGCGGGATGATCTCCCGCACCACGCTCTCGTCGATGATCGTCTCGAGGGCGATCCAGTCCTGGTGGCTGAGCTGGGAAATCGTCGGGTTGCGCAGCGCGGGCAGGGCCTTGACGACGGCTTCCAGCGCGGACTTGCGGAGGTTCATCTTGAGGCCGACCTTGCTCTCCGCCTCGAGGGCGCCGCGGAGGAGGAGCGCGATCGTCTCGATCTTGCGGCGCTTCACCGGGTCGGCCCAGCTGGCCTTGTTGGCGATGAACTTGGTGTTGGTCTCGAGGAGCGTGTCGACGATGCGGAGCTTGTTGGCGCGAAGCGAATTACCCGTCTCGGTGATGTCGACGATGGCGTCCACGAGGTCGGGCACCTTCACCTCGGTCGCACCCCAGGAGAACTCCACGTCGACGCTCACGCCCTTGCCGGCGAAATAACGCTTCGCCGTGCCGACCAGCTCCGTCGCCACGCGCTTGCCCGCCAGCTGCTCGGGCTTCGTGATCGCCGAGGCTTCCGGCACGCAGAGGACCCAGCGGGACTTCTGCACGGAGGCGCGGCTGTAGATGAGGTCGCAAACCTCGACCACGTCGGACTCGTTTTCCTGGATCCAGTCATAACCCGTGAGCCCGCAATCGAAGAACCCGTGCTCGACATAGCGGCTGACCTCCTGCGCGCGGACAAAGCGGCCGTCGAGCTCAGGGTCGTCGATGGCCGGCTTGTAGGACCGCGAGCTCGTGGTGATCTTCCAGCCCGCCTTGGCGAACAGGTTTTTCGTGGATTCCTCGAGGCTGCCCTTGGGCAGTCCGAGCATCAATATGGGCTTGCGTTCGGACACGCGGCCAAGGCACACGCCGCCCTCGCCTGCTTCAAGTAAATTCGGGGTTGGACCCGGCCCGTTACGACGCAGGCAAGATGGCTTTGACAATCTGCCCACCCGTTCTAGGTGTGAATCCTCAGACAATCCATGCGCACCGAACCCAAACCGTTGATCCTCATTGTCGAAGATGAGGCCGAGCTGGCGCAGGTGGTTGCCAAGCACCTGGAGGATGCGGGCATGCAGGCCCAGATCTCACCGCGCGCGGCGCATGCGGCGAATTTTCTCAAGCGTCATTTCGCGAACCTGATGCTGCTGGACATCAGCCTGCCCGACCAGACGGGCTTTGCGCTGCTCGACGAGTTGAAGGCCGCCGGCATCAAGGTCCCGACGATTTTCCTGACGGGCAACGACCAGGAAGCCAGCAAGGTCAAGGCCCTCGACATGGGCGGCGATGACTACATCACGAAGCCGTTCAGCTATCCCGAGCTCGTGGCGCGCATCCGCGCCGTGCTGCGGCGCGCCGAGGCCAAGAGCGACCTCAACGTCACCGAGAACGTCCGCGTGAGCGACGAGCCTTTCGACTTCTGCGGCGCCACCATCACGCCGATCCGGCTCGAGATCGCCTTCCCGGGCGGCGTGATCGAGAAGATCGGTCGCAAGGAACTGGGGATTCTCACCTATTTGAACGCCCATCAGGGCGTCGTCATCACGCGGAAAACCCTGATCCATGCGGTCTGGGGCATCCACGCCGACGTCCGCAGCCGCTCGCTCGACCAGTACATCGTCAAGGTCCGCGATCTCTACAAGACGCACGGCCTCGACCTCAGTGCCTTCCGCACCGTCCACGGCATCGGCTACATCTTCGACCCCAAGGGGGTCTCGAAGGAAGGCCGCGACTAGAACAGCTCGGGCTGGGTGTAGCGTTTCCGCGCCTCGGCCAGCGTGCCCTTCATCTCGAAGGACTCGAGCAGCCGCAGCAATTCCGCCACGGCGGGAGCGGTCTTTTCCGCGGGCACGGTCGGCAGGTTCACGTTGAGGGTCGTGAGCTGGCGGTTCACGCGCAAGCGATCAGCCGAGGCCGCGACCGCCGCGCGAAAGCGCTCGGGATTCAGCTCGGCGGCGTGCGCGATTACACCCTCGAGACTTCCCCACTCCGCCAGCCACTTGGCGGCGGTTTTCGGCCCGACGCCGTCGATACCTGGGATATTGTCGGAAGCGTCCCCCACCAGCGCGAGGTAGTCGGCGATCTGCGCGGGCGGCACACCGAACTTCTCCTTCACGCCGGCCGCGTCGAGCGTGCGCCAGCCGAGCTTCGGATTGGCGGAGGGCGGCGGCAGCAGGATCGTGATCCGCCCGTCCACCATCTGGGCAAAGTCCTTGTCGCTGCTGACGATCACCACGTCGTGCCCGGCCCGGGCCAGCATCACGGCCTGAGCCGCGAGCAGGTCGTCGCTCTCCACGCCCTCCCGCTCGATCCCCACGAGACCCATCGCCCGCGTGAGCTGTTTCAAGGGCTCGATCTGCCGCTGCAGCGCCTCGGGCATCTCGGCCCGCTGCGCCTTGTACTCCGGATGGAGGGCCAGCCGGTCCTGCGCCCCGCCGAGATCGAAGAAGACCAGCGTCGCCTCCGGCTTTTCCTGGTCGGCGAGTTTCCACAGCGCCTTGACCCAGCCATGCAGCGCGCCGGTCGGAAAACCGTCACTGCGCGTGAGGTCCGGCAGCGCGTGGAAGCTGCGGTAGGCGAGATTGAACCCGTCGACGAGGAGCCATTTGGCCATGCGGCGAGGGTTGTGATCGGCCCCGCGGAGGCAAATCACATTTCCGGCTCCGCCGCCGGTTCCGCGGTGGCCTCGCGAACGGGCAGGACCGGCTGCGGGAAACCGGCCGGGTTCACCAGGCGCGCGGTGACGAAGATGAGCAGGTTGCGCTTCTGCGTGCTCTCGGCCTTGGATCGAAACAATCGCCCGAGCAGCGGGATGTCGCCAAGGACGGGCACCTTGTCCTTCACCTGTTTGACTTCCTCCCGGGTGAGGCCGCCCATGATGAGCGTGGCCCCGTCCCAGATCGTCACCCGCGTGGCGATGTCGCGGACCGAAAAGATCGGCTGATAAAAGCCCGACGGCACCGTGACCGTCGTGCTGCCGGAGATCGCGACGCTCGGCCCGCCGTACTCCACGAAACCGTCGAACTCCGTGACCTTGGGGTTGAGCTCCAGGCTGATGCTGCGCCCGTCCTCCTCGACGGTCGGGGTGACCCTCAGCTCGACGCCGACGTTGCGCGTGGCGAACTCCTCGGGCGTGCCGGCGGTGATCGCCACGCCCGCCGAGCCGCCGCCGCTCGCGTTGCCCGTGCCGACCTGGCTCTGCGTCTGGCCGAAGCGCTGCGGGTAACGCATCTCCTGCGCCACCGTGATCGTGGCGGGATGCCCGGAGAGCACCGTGATTTTCGGGGCGCTGAGCAAATCCGTGCCCTGCCGCTGCGCGAGGGCGCGGACGACCGCATTGACGTCGAACTCGCCGATCGCGCCCGTCCAAGCAGCCAGCGGCGCCGCCCCGGAGCCCACGTGGGCCGTACCCGGGATCTGCGGCGCATGGTTCAGGATCGGCAGGTCGAGCTCCGGCGTCAGCGTGACCGCCCCGTCCTCCCCGGTCGCCTGGCCTTCCGGCCGGACGATCCGCCCCTGCTGGTGGGCGCTCGAGCTGTTGAACGCCTGCGCCAGGCTGCGGTTGTCGGTCTGGTACTGCGGCGCGCCGGCGGCATCGGCCCGCTGGCTGACCTGCCAGTTCACGCCCAGCTCCTCCAAGGCGCCCTCCTGCACTTCCATGAACTTGGCCTCGATCTCGACCTGCCGGGTTTCGGCGTAGCGCCGAAGGATATGCCGGATCCGCTGCAGGTTGCGCTGCGATTGGGTGACGATGATCGCCAAGCCGTCGTAGGCGAGGCTGCTGCCCGCCGTGCCCGCGAAATCCACTCCCGCCTGCTGGAGAAACCCCCGCAGCGCCTCGGCCTCGCCACCGGCCGCACTCGCGTCAACGCGGCCGCGGTTCGCGCCGCCAACGCCCGCCATTCGCTCCGCCGCTCCGTCCGCGCCCCCGGTCACTCGCCGCACGGTGGCGCGCGAAACCGGAAACAGTTCCGTCTCGAGTTCGCCCGCCCCGCTGTCCACCCGCACGACAACCGCGTCGGCCTGCACCTCATACCGGCACCGGGCCGCCGCGGCGACGAGATCCAGCGCCCGCTTGAGCGTGATCTCGCGCAGCGCCAGCGTGACCACGGGCCCGCCCGTGTCGGGCCCGATGAACACGAGGTTGATGCCCCTCCCGCCCGCGTCATCCGCGGTCGCATCGAACTCCGCCGCGGCCGCACCCAAGGCGGCCAAGGCCTGGCCGACCTCCGTGCGGGTGAAGCTGAGCTCCGGCAGGACAATCGATTCCAGTTTCCGCTGCAACGGCGTGGGCGCCACGACGGCGTCCGCCTCCGTCGGCGCCGCAGGTTCAGGTCCCGCGCTGTGCCAACTGCGATCCACCTCCTGCAGGAGCGCGGCCCGCGTCTGCGCACGCGGCGGCGCCTCGCCGGCGCCGGCGATCAGGGGAAGCACCAAGCCGATCCACCATCGCCCGCAACCACGGGCCCATCGCCGCCAAACGGCGGAAGTTTCGTTTCGTATTCTCATGGCATCACCTCGTTCTCCTCCCGCGATTCATCGGTCAGCGTCTTCGTCTCACCCGTGCGCAGATCCTCGACCTCGGCCACCGTCACCCAGCCCTGAAACCGACTCACCGCGTCCGCGGCGTCCGGGTTGCGCCGGACCCGTTCCAGTGTCCGGACCGCGATCGCCGCCTTCAACACTGTCTGCCCCGCGCGGGCGAGGAAGGTCGTACCTGTCGCCAGGTCCGCAAACGTCCCCACCCGATCCGCACCGTCCCCAATATGGCCCAGCAACTGGATGCGAAACGGTTTCGGTTGCGCCCGCGTCACCGCCACCGGCGCGGCCGTGACGATCGCCGGCGGCGGCGGAACCTCGCCCAACCGCCGCACGGTATAGTCGCCCGACACCGGATCCCATGCGACGGTCGGCGCAGTGAAGAGATCGCAGTGCGTGTGGTTCAAATCGCTCAGGCCCGATTCCAGCCAGACGGCCGGAGCCGGCCCTTCGGTCTTGTCGTGGATTGCCGGCACACCGTCCGCGCCGGGCGCCAGATGGACGCATTCCAGCGTGACCGCGAAATCCATCAGGCCCGGCGCAAGCCACGGCACCGCGGATGCACCCTCCGCCGCGGCTGCATCCGTTCGGGCCGGCTTGGCCTCGACCGAACTCACCCGCAACAGGAGTTCGGAACGGGCCAATCCATTCAGGAACGCGCGCAGCACCGGCGTGTGCCCGCTGAATTCCAACCGCACCGCGGTGCGGCCCGCCAAGCCCGCGGCGCTTGTCACCCCATCCACCGGTCCCGGCGCCCGCCCGCGGCTCACCGCGAGGATCGCGGCCGGCTGCGCGACGACGAGCAACCGCACCGCCACGTCGACGATCCGGCTCTGCCGATGCACCTCGGCCAATTGATCGGTCGCCGGCCCGGTCCGGGCAAACTCCGCGAAACCGAAGCCTTCGTCCGGCGCCAGGACGATGCCCTGGCCTTTCGCCAAGGCGCGCAACTCGTCCGCCATCGCCGCCAATGCGGCGCACGCCGCCGTGCGCGTCCCGGGCGCGGGCGCATCCGCCGAACGCGCCGCGTCGCCGCGCGCCAAGGCCACCCATGCTTCCCGCCGCGCCTGACGCTCGCGCTCGATCGCGGCCGCCTGTTCCCGACCTTCCGCCGCGGCGAGGAGCACCTGGGCTTCCAAGGCCTGCCGTTCACGGCGCTCGCTGACGAGCCGCTGCTGCCACCTGCCCGCCTGCGCCCGCAGTCCGCGGCATTGCCAGGCCAACGCGAGGCCCGCCAGCACGCACGCGGCCAGGGCCGACCAGAAGACCGGGAACTCGCGTAAAGTCCCCATGCCTCAGAGCCGGTGGTCCGGCGCCAACACCAGGGTGCAGCCGAAGCCGAGCCGGCCGGGCCGACCGCGGTCGTGATGCTCATCCACGACCGCCGCGACCTGCGGCATCGCGGCGAGGTCCGTCAGGATGGCCTGCAGGCGCGCCAGCGCCTCGGTCCCCGGCGGCGCCAAGGGCTGCCGCAGGTCGAGCAGCCATCCTCCGATTTCGATGCGCAGCGTCCCCGGGACCGCGGTGCCGGGATCGAGCTTGGGTTCGAGCCGGTCCAGCCACACCTCGCCGTGGGCGCCAAGCCGGGCCTGCAGTTCACCGAGCCATCCGGCCCACGCCCCGCGCTCGCCGAGCCAACGGCGCATCTGTTCATTTCCCTGCCGCAAGGCGGCGAGGTTCGCCTGCGCCGCCGCGTCGGCCTCGGCCTGCTGGCGCAGCGCCGCGGTCCCGGCCGACACCGCGATCCATGCGCGGCGCAGGCGTTCGGCTTCCGCCCGCTCCTGCCATGCGACCCCGGCCCACACCGCGGCAAACCCCACCGCCGCCGCCAGCAGCCAGGGCCGCCGCCGTCGCATCCGCCGCCGGGCCTTCAGCTCAGGCGTGAGCAGGTCCACCGGGGCCGGCGCCAGCTTGAGGCCGGTGGCCGCGAGTCCGACCGGCACGGCCAGGTGGTGGTGCAGCGCCGCGATCTCGGCGTGATCAGCCGCCGGGGAAAACTCGACCCGCCGCAGGCTGTCGTATCGCTCGACCGCCAGGCCGAGGCCCGTGTTCAACTGCTGCGGCAGGCCGGGCCACAGCGAGCCGCCGCCCGTGAGCAGGACGCGCGCCGGTGTCGGCAGCCCGCGGTCGCGCTCCAGGCCGGCCAGCGTGCGCGCAATCTCGAAGCGGAGTCGGTGCACCCACGGCTCCGCAGCCGCCGCCACGGCGGCCGCCAAGGCATCATCGCACGCCTGACTGTCACCGTGGTCGAGCCACTGCCGCTTGCGCGCCTCGGCGGTCGTGAAGTCGACGCCCCAGCTTTCCGCGAGCGCCTGGGTGAGCGTGCTGCCGCCGAGCGCGACCGCGCGGACCCGAAAGCGCCCGTCCGGCGCGATCGCGGCAAGCGACGTCGTCCGGGCGCCGATATCGACGACCAACGCGCCCTCGGGCGCATCGGCGTAATTGTAGCGAAAAGCCCGCACGAGGGCCAGGACCGCGGGTTCGCCCTGCTTGGGCTCGAGACGCGCCGCGATCAGGGCGGAGCCAAGCTCGTCGACCCAGCGCGCCTTGGCCGCCGCCATCACGAGGTCGGCCCCGCGGCCGTTGCCGGGTGCCGCCCGCACGGCCCACGCCAGGTCGTCCAACGAATGCGGCATCGCCTGGGCCACGGCCCAGGCCTCGGCCGAACGCCGCTCGGCCACGGTGCCGACGGGCGCGGCCACGAGCCGGGTGAGCGCGAGGTGTCCCGGCAGCGCCACGCGACACGGACCGTGCAGGTTTTCGCGGGCGGCGGCCGCCGCCAGCGCCTCCCCCACCTGCCCGATCCACCGCGCGTCCGTCCCGGGCTCCGCCGCGTGCACCTCCACCGCCACGGCGTCCAGGCGCAACCGCCCGGCCCGGTCGTGCGCGAACCGGGCGACCGCCACGTGGGCGGCGCCGCAGGCGACGACAAGGTTGCGCGGGGTGATACGCATGTGCGGGCGCGAAGCCGTCAAAGTCGCCGGCAACGGGCAAGGCGAAACCTGCGTTAAACACCGTGCGCAAGCGTTTTACGCCACATGCCGTATGGGAGGAGGGTCGTTGTTCAACGATGTGCACGGCCCGGAAAAACATTGTCGCGCCCGGCCCGGGCCCCACGCTGGACCCTCCACCGTCACCATCGCGCCGCATGCCCTCCGCCCTCGCCTACAAGATCGCCGTCCTCGTTTTCCTCGAAAACGCCGCCGGCGAGCACCTCCTGCTCCTCCGGGCCAAGGCGCCGAACCTCGGCGTGTGGAGCCCCATCGGCGGCAAGCTCGAGACCGGTCACGGCGAGTCGCCCTTCGAGTGCGCCGTCCGCGAGACCCGCGAGGAAACCGGCTTTGAGGTCACGACCGCCGACCTGCATCTCTTCGCCATGATCGCCGAGAAGGCCTACGAGGGTGAGTCGCACTGGCTGATGTTCCTTTTCCGCTGCCGCAAGCCGATCCCGGCGCTGCCACCGGCCATCGCCGAGGGTCGATTCGGTTTCTTCTCGCGCGAGGCCGTGGCGCAGTTGCCGATCCCGGAGACCGACCGCAACGCCCTATGGCCCGTCTACGACCGCTATCGCGACCGGTTCGTCGCCCTGCGCGCCGACTGCGCCCCCGGCAAGCCCGTGGTCGTCGAGGTCGAGGAGATCACGCCTCCGGTCCAAACCTAATCCACACTTGATTTATCGGCCTTCCGACAAACACTTTGCCCCTTTAACCACCCGAATCCTTCGCCTGTGAGCAAAACACCGAGTGCCAAAACCGCCAACCCGGCAGCCGCTCCCGTCCTGCCGCCCAATGACCCGCACCTCGCGCCGGTCAATCTGAAGCTCAAGACGGAAGAGCGCATCGAGCTGTTCCGCACGATGATGCGCATCCGCCGCTTCGAGGAGCGCGCCCTGCGCGCCTACCAGGCCAAGAAGATCGGCGGCTTCCTCCATCTCTACATCGGCCAGGAGTCCGTCGCCGTCGGCTGCTGCTCGCTCATGGGCAAGCACGACCACGTCATCACCGCCTACCGCGACCACGGCCACGCGATCGCCGTCGGCATGGGCATGAACGAGCTCATGGCCGAGCTCTACGGCAAGGCCACCGGCTGCTCCAAGGGCAAGGGCGGCTCCATGCACTACTTCGCCCCCGACCGTAATTTCTGGGGCGGCCACGGCATCGTCGGCGGCCAGGTCCCCCTCGGCACCGGCCTCGCCTACGCCCTCAAGTACCGCGGGCTCAAGGGCGCCGCGATGGCGTTCATGGGCGACGGCGCCGTCAACCAAGGTGCCGTCCACGAGGCCTACAACCTCGCCGCCCTCTGGGACCTCCCCGTCATCTTCGTCATCGAGAACAACGGCTACTCCATGGGCACGAGCCAGGAGCGCTCTTCCGCCGGCGAACTCCCGAAGCGCGCCGCCGGTTACGACATGGCCTGGGGCCAGTGCGACGGCAGCAACGTGTACGAGGTCCGCGCCCTCATGGACAAGTTCCTCACCCGCGCCCGCGAGGAATCGAAGCCCGCCGTCGTCGAGATCGACACCTACCGGTACCGCGGCCACTCCGTCGCCGACCCCGACAACACTTACCGCGCCAAGGCCGAGATCGAGGAATACCGCCGCACCAAGGATCCGATCCAGGTCGTGCAGAACATGCTGATCGCCGACGGTGTGCTCACCCCCGAGGGCGTCGAGCAGATCGACCAGGCCGCGCGCGCCGAATCCGACGCCGCCGCGGAATTCGCCGAGGCGAGTCCCTTCCCGACCGTCGAGGACATCCAGAAGGACGTCTATTGGGAAGCCGACCATCCCGCCCAGCGCGCGTCGAAGGGTCGCCTGTTCTTCGACTGAGCCGTCGCCCGCACACCCAACCCATCCTTTTCCGCAGATGCCACAGATCACCTACCGCGAAGCCATCCGCCACGCCCTGGCTGAGGAGCTCGAACGCGATCCCAACGTCGTCGTCATGGGCGAGGAAGTCGCCCAGTTCAACGGCGCCTACAAGGTCACCGAGGGCCTCCTCGCCAAGTTCGGGCCGAAGCGCATCGTCGACACGCCCATCTCGGAGGCCGGCTTCATCGGCCTCGGTGTCGGCGCCTCCATGCTCGGCATCCGCCCGGTGATGGAGCTGATGTTCTGGAGTTTCTACTCCGTCGCCTTCGACCAGATCCTCAACAACGCGGCCAACGTCCGCTACATGTCCGGCGGCCTCATCAACTGCCCCATCGTCATCCGCGGTCCGGCCAACGGCGGCACCAACGTCGGCGCCACCCATTCGCACACCCCGGAAAACGTCCTCGCCAACCACCCGGGCGTGAAGGTTGTCGTCCCGTCCACGCCCTACGACGCCAAGGGCCTGCTCAAGTCCGCCATCCGCGACAACGACCCGGTGATGTTCCTCGAGAACACCATTCTCTATGGCGACAAGGGCGAGGTCCCCGCCGAGGAATACCTCGTCCCGCTCGGCCTCGCCGACGTGAAACGCAAGGGCACCGACCTCTCCATCGTCACCTATGGCCGCTCGGTCATCCATTCGCTCGTCGCCGCCGAGGTCCTGCACAAGGAGCACGGCATCAGCGCCGAGGTCGTCGACCTGCGCACCATCCGCCCGCTCGACATCGACACGGTCCTCCAGTCCGTGGCCAAGACCCACCGCGTCCTCATCGTCGAGGAGCAGAAGCCCTTCGCCAGCGTGGGCTCGCAGCTCAGCTACATGATCCAGCGCGAGGCCTTCGACGAGCTCGACGCCCCCATCCACCGCGTCACCACGGTCGACGCCCCCGCCATCTACAGCCCCCCGATCGAGATCGAGCAGCTCCCGAACCCCAACCGCGTCCTCAAGGCCGCGTTGGACCTCCTCGCCTAATCCAACCTTTCCCGTCTCCCATGGCTCAAATCATCGAAATGCCCAAACTCAGCGACACCATGACGGTGGGCACGCTGGTCAAATGGCTGAAGAAGGAAGGCGACGTCGTGAAGTCCGGCGACATGCTCGCCGAGGTCGAGACCGACAAGGCCACCATGGAGCTGGAGTCGTTCTTCGACGGCACGCTGCTGAAGCAGTTCGCCCCCGCCGGTGCCCAGGTCGCCATCGGGAACGCCCTGTGTGCGATCGGCAAACCCGGCGAAAAGGTCGAGGCCCCGGCGCCCAAAGAAGCGCCTGCGCCGGCGGCCAAGGCTGCCCCCGCCCCAGCGCCCGCGCCAGCTCCGGCACCGGTTGCGCCGGCTCCGGCTCCCGTTCCTAGTCCCGCACCTGCTCCAGCCGCGCCGAGCCCGGCTCCCGCTACACCTGGCGGTCGCGTCCGCATTTCGCCGCTCGCGCGTAAGCTCGCAGAGGAAAAGAAAATCGATGTCAGCCGCGTCAAGGGCACCGGCCCCGGCGGCCGCATCGTCCGCGCCGACATCCTCGCCGCGGAAAAGAATCCGCCTGCCCCTGCCCCGGCTCCCGCCGCCGGCAAGGCCGCGGCCAAGTCCGCCGACGCCTGGCCCTGGCGCGCCGTCACCGACAAGTCCGCCATCCAGGCCGAGACCTTCGTCGCCCCGAGCAACATGCGCGCGACCATCGCCCGCCGCCTGCTCGAGTCGAAGACCACGATCCCGCACGTCTATCTCGAGATCGAGGTCGACGCCGCGCCGCTCATGGCCCTGCGCGAGCAGCTCAACGCCGGCCTTTCCGCCCAGGGCGTGAAGCTCTCCGTCAACGACTTCATCCTCAAGGCCTGCGCCGCCGCCCTGCGCGCCGTGCCCGCGGTGAACACGTCCTGGGAAGCCACCGGCATCAAAGCCCACGGCAATGTCCACGTCTCGTTCGCCGTCGCCATCGACGAGGGCCTGATCACGCCGGTCATCCGCGACACCGACCAGAAGAGCCTCGTGCAGATCGCCGCCGAGGTCCGCGAACTGGCCAAGAAGGCCAAGGACCGGAAGCTCACGCCCGCCGAGTTCACCGGCGGCACGTTCTGTGTCTCCAACCTCGGCATGATGGGCATCGAGCGTTTCAGCGCCATCATCAACCCGCCCAACGCCGCCATCCTCGCCGTCGGCACGACGGTGAAGAAGCCCGTGGTCGTCGGTGACGAGATCGTGATCGGCCAGCGCATGGCCCTCACCCTCTCCTGCGATCACCGCATCGTCGACGGCGCCGTCGGCGCAAAGTTCCTCAACGCCCTCCGCGACCACCTGCAGAACCCCGCGCTGCTGCTGCTCTGACGTTGCTGAGGCTTTGGAGTGTGCGCCGTATGCCCGCTCCATGGGTCGGGCTTTCAGCCCTTTGAACGAAGTCTACGTTATTACCTGGGGCGTTGCCCCAGGCTGTGATCGGGCGCGCCGACGGCGCTTAATCGACCTGCGCTGCTGCTTTGCGGTTGCTGCTGCGCTGGAATGTGCGCTGTAGGCGCGCTCCATAATAGCCCGGGGTGAAACCCCGGGGTATTTGGTTTGATTGAGTGCGAGGGCTGAAAGCCCGCTCCATAGGTCGGGCTTTCAGCCCTTGGAACGAGCGTTGCGTTATTTCCTGGGGCGTTGCCCCAGGCTGTGATCGGGCGCGCCGATGGCGCTTAAACGGCCCGCATCGCTGCGGCTCTGAGTCGCGCGCGGTCGACCTTGCCTTGCGCGTTGCGGGGCCAGGGTGAGATCGGAATCAAACGCTTCGGCCGCTGGTATGCCGGCAAATCGGGCAATGCCGGCACGCGGACCGGCGCCCGCGGTCCGGCCGGCTGACAAGCCACCACGATTTCGCCCCACTCGCGATCGGGCAGGCCGATCACCGCGACGTCGGCGAATTTTCCCGTCGCCCGCAACGCCGCCTCCACCTGGGCCGGGTGCACCTTTTTTCCCCCGGTGATGATCACGGCATCGCGGCGGCCGATGATCCGCAGCCGGCCCTTCGCGTCCATCGTCCCCAGGTCGCCGGTGACAAAATCGCCGCGCCGCGCGGCCCCGCCCGCATAGCCGCGGAAGAGCGACTTCCCGCCCACCCGCACCCCGCCATCGCGACCGATGCGCACGCGCGCATGCGGCAACGGACGCCCCGAGCTCCGGTCGCCGGCGAGAAACTCCCGCGGACGCAACGCCGCGATCATCGCGGCCGTCTCCGTCATCCCATAGCTCAGCGAGATCTTCAGTCCCGCGCGCGCGCCGTCCTCGGCCAGCTCCGGCCAAACCGGACCGCCGCCCAGGAACACGATCGCAAATCTGCGCAACCACCGCACCGCCGTCCGGCTCCGCAGCAGTCGCTGCAATTGCGTCGGCACAAGCGAAATCGCCCACGGCCCACCCCGTAGCGCCGGCCTCCGTCCGGCCTCGAGCGCCTTCCAATCCCAATCGAGGTAGGTGCCACCCGTGGCCGCACAACGCACCCGCGCCATCAATCCACTCACGTGGTGCGCCGGCAGAACGCCGACAGCATTGACCCGCTTCAGTCCAAAGTGGGCGGAAAATCCCCGCACCGCCGCGCCCAGCGTCTTTTCGTCGTGCCGGGCGAATTTCACGACTCCACTCGTTCCCCCGGTCGGCAGTCCCAGCCACCCCTGACGTACCCTCGGCTTCGAGGCCGCGAGCGTCGCCAGCAAACGCCGGGCGCGAATCCGCTCCGCGGTCGGCCACGCGGGATCCATGAGCAGCACCCAGTCGCCGCGCGCCTCCGCGCAGCCGGTGGACAACACCAACGCCTTCAGGTCAGCGCGTTCCATACGGCCTCCGGATCGATTCGCATCACATCTTCCCGCCGCATAAACGGCGCCAACACCGGTCCGTCAAAACGCGCATCCGCGAACAGCGGCCAAACCCCGAACCCAAGCGCCCGCACCGGTCCTTTCCACCGGAAGGCCCACGCCAGGGCCGCGCGCGCGCCCAATGCCGTCTCCAACGCGCTCGAAAACACCACGGGCGCCTTCGCCGCCGCAAGTCGCCCCAGCACCGCACCCGGATCGGCACACAGCGACGGCTTGATGACATAGACTCCCGGCCACCCCGCCCCCAACCACCGCTCCACATCGCCATCGCCCACCAGCGACTCATCCAACGCCAGCGGCGTCGGAAAGTCCCCCGCCAACCCAAGCAAAAGATCCTCCGTCCGCCGAACGCGGGCCCTGCCTGCCGTAGGCTCGGCGAAGGCAGGTTGCTCGACAAACTCCACCGGCCGCTCCGCCGTGCGCTCCAGCCAGCGCTCGGCCTGCCGCCGGTCCCAGGCTCCATTCGCATCGAGCCGCAGCCGCGCGCCGTCGGGCAGTTGCGCACAGACATCGTCGAGCAACGCCAATTCATCCGCGAGATCGCCCACGCCCACCTTCCATTTGAAGGTGCGAAACCCCGCCTCCGCCAGCGGCGCGATCCGCCCGAGCGCCGCCCGGCCCGCCGGCAGCAGCGCGGCAACCGGCAGCGGCTTGGCCTCGGGCACGTCTTCGCCGGCGATCATCGACCGCGCTGCGGCCACCGCATTGCGCAGGCAGCCGGCACTCGCGGGAATTTCGGCCAGATCGTTCGCGCCGGGCTCGGGCCCGAGCGTGCGCAGCCATTCACCGACGGCCTCGACCGATTCCGTCCCGAACCACGGCAGCGTCGCCGCCTCGCCCAAGCCCACGCGCCCCTGCTCGTCCTGCAGCCGCAGGAAAAAGCCCTCACGCGCCTCAAACCCACCGTGCGCCGTGCGCAACGGGGCGCGGAATGGCAGGCGGTAACGGCGATGACTGAGCAGGTAACGCACGCCCGCATCGTCAACCCGCCCGCGGAGAGGTGCAACCCGACTTTCTATTTGCACTTTCCCGGACCGCGCTTAATCCGTTCACGGCAACTCATGACTAAGGTTGCCACGTCCTCCGCCACCTCATCCGACTCCGCCGAAGCCGCTCACGTGCGTACCGATGCGGAATTTTATCTCCCGGCCGACGCCTTCTTCCGCGCCAACCTGCCGACGGCGCTGACCTTCGACGACGTCTCCCTCGCGACGCTTTATTCGGAGATTCTACCGAAGGACGCCGACACCGCGACCGCCCTCTCCGAGTCGCTGCGGCTGCAGATCCCGATCATCTCGTCCGACATGGACACGGTCACCGAGTCGCGCATGGCCATCGCCATGGCCCTCAACGGCGGCCTCGGGCTCATCCACTACAACATGCTGCCCAAGGACCAGGTGAAGGAGGTCGCACGCGTGAAGCGGCACATCCACGGCCTGATCCAGGATCCCATCACCGTCACGCCCGACCAGCTCATCGGCGACGTGCTCGCCATGATCGAGCAGCGCAAGTTCTCGTTCAGCACCTTCCCGGTCGTCGACGCCGCCGGCCGCCTCGAGGGCCTCCTCTCCGGCAACGTCGTCAAGGACCGCTACAAGACCAAGAAGGTCGCCGACGTGATGACACCGCGGGCCCAGCTCATCACGGAGAGCGAGGAAGCGATCGCCCAGGATCCGATCAAGGCCGCCGACCGGTTTTTCACCGCGCACGTAGGCATCAACAAAATGCTCGTGGTCGACAAGGCCGGGAACCTCCGCGGCCTGGTCACCAGCACCGACGTCGAGAAGATCACCGGTGAGGCCAAGTCCCGCCGCAAGCCGGCGCGCGACGCGCAGTTCCGCCTCGTCGTCGGCGCCGCCATCGCCCCCGTGCGCAAGCCCAACGGCGAGCTCGACCGCGACAAGATCGTCACCCACGTCGGTCACCTCGTCGAGGAGCAGATCGATGCCGTGGCCATCTCCACCGCCCACGGCCACACGGCCGGCGTCGGTGAGATGGTCAAGCTCGTGCGCGCGGCATTCCCGCAGCTCACCATCATCGCCGGCAACGTCACCAGCGCGGCCGGCGTCGATTTCCTCGCCGCCAGCGGGGCCGACACCATCAAGGTCGGCCAGGGTCCCGGTTCCATCTGCACCACCCGCGTGGTCGCCGGCGTGGGCATCCCGCAGCTTACCGCCCTCTACGTCGCCAGCATCGCCGCCCGCCAGCGCGGGGTGCGCATCCTCGCCGACGGCGGCATCACCAAGTCGGGCGACATCGTGAAGGCCCTCACCCTCGCCGACGCCGTCATCTGCGGCGGCGTGCTCGCCGGCTGCCGCGAGGCCCCGGGCGAGATCATCGAGATCAGCGGCAAGGTCTACAAACAGTACCGCGGCATGGGCTCGCTCGCCGCCATGAAGGCCGGCAGCGCCGCCCGCTACGGGCACGACAAGAACGACAGCGGCCGCAAGATCACCGCCGAGGGCATCGAGGCCCTCAAGGAAGTCAGCGGCTACGCCGACGACGTCCTCGCCAATCTCATCGGCGGCCTGCAGAGCGGCATGGGCTACCTCGGCGCCCGCACGCTGGGCGAACTCCGCGCCAAGGCCCGCTTCACCCGCGTCAGCCCCGCCGGCCAGAAGGAAGCCGCCCCGCACGACGTGATCGAGGTCTCGACGCGGAAGAATTGATGGACGGAGGGACGGAGGGGAACCACCGTCCATCGGTCCATCGGTTTTTGTTTGCCCTCGCCGACCACCTCGCGTTTTCCCTTGTTGGCAACAGGGGTATCCAAACGGACAGCTTCGGTTGCCGCGCCAACCATGTCCCTCAACCCATTCACCAGTCAGCTCATCGCCGATGTGGGCATCTCGCTCGGCGATGAAGGCAAGGGTCGTCTCATCCCCGAGGTCGCGGACGAACTTCGCGGCACGGCGTCACCGGTTTCCGTCGTGATCAAGGTCAACGGCGGCGCCAACTCCGGCCACACCGCGGGGGGCATCAAGCTGAACCTGCTTCCGGCCGGCGTCGTCGTGCGCGATGCCGCCCACCTCTGCATCGGCAGCGGCGTCGTGGCCGACCCGCGCAAGATCTGGTGGGAGGCCACCCCCCTCGAGCAGAAGGGCTACGCCGTGCTGGCGCGCCTGCTCATCGACGAGCGGACCATGGTCTCCGACCTCACCCACCGCCTGCTCGACCTCGCGTGGGAGGACTACCGCGTCAACGTCCTCAAGGACGAGCCGCGCGGCTCCACCGGTCGCGGCATCACGCCGGCCTACCTCGACGAGGTCGGCCAGCAGCAGATCACGTACGCCGATTTCCTGGCGGGTCCCAATTACTTCGCCCGCAAGCTCGCCCAGCGCGCCGACCGGGCCGTGCGGACGATCCAGCACGTCTGCCAGGTGAGCGAGGCCACCTGGCACGGTTTCTTCGACAAGCTCACCGCCGCCGAGACCCGCGCGAACGACGAGGCGATCCAGGCCGGGCTCTTCCCCGCCGCCGAGTTCGACTTCCACCAGTTCCGCGGCGCGCAGCCGTTCACGCTCAACCTCGAGCGCCTGACCGCCGTCTACTGGGACGCCGGCACGCGCCTGGCCAAGAACATCGGCGAGGTGCGCGAGCTCATCCTGCGCGAGGTCGCCGCCGGCCGCACGATCATCGGCGAGTTCGGCCAGGCCTACTGGCTCGACAAGCGCCAGGGCTTCTCGCCCAACGTCACCGCCTCGCACACGTTCACGCCGGAGTTCTTCCAGAGCGCCGGCATTCCGGTGCAACGCATCCACACGATCGGCGTGGCCAAGGCCTACGACACCAAGGTCGGCACGCACACGTTCCTCACGCAGATGGATGACGCCCATCCGCTGGCCGTGAAGCTGAAGAAATTGGAATTCGGCACCAGCACCGGCCGCCAGCGCATGGTCGGCTGGTACGACGCCGTCGAGAAGGGCGACGCCCTGCGCTACGGCGGTTACCAGGACGTGATGCTCAACAAGCTCGACGCCCTCACCTTTGCCGGCGACTGGCACGGCGACCTGCAGATCTGCATCGCCTACGAGGACGCCTCCGGCCGCCGCTACCCGCACGTGCCGCGCAACGAGGCCGTCCGCCGCACGCTGCGGCCCGTCTTCACCCGGCATCCCGGCTGGGCCGAGGATATCTCCCAGGTCCGCACCTTCGCCGGCCTCCCGCGCAACGCCCAGCGCTATGTCGCCGCCATGATGCGCAGCCTGCTGGATGTGGCCTACGCCGGCGGCCCGCGTCCGACCGACGACAAGCTCCCGAACCTGCGCTACCTGGGCGTCGGGCCCGAGCCGTCGCAGATCATCAAGGACGTCCCGGCGACCGCCGAGCTCATCCGGCTGGCCTGACCGGCGGAGCGGGTCAACGCGGCGCCGGCACCGGGATCGTCTCGCCGCGGCTCTGCACCGGCAGGACGAGCTTGCACCGGAACATCGTGCTCACCACCACCGGCAGCACGAACACGCCTGCGAGGATCGCGACCGTCGTCACCGCGCCGCTGAACAGGTATCCGAGCACGGCCGCGACGACCGCGCCGCCGAAGAAGATCGCCGGGAACTCCCGCAACGCCATGAGCGCCACCACGCCCAGGACCGCCACCGGCAGGGCGGCGGCGAACGGCAGCAGCACGAAAAGCGCGGCGAAGACATAGCCCAGCGGGGCGTACATGGTGGCGGCCTTGCGCAGCGTCACCATCTGCGGCAGGACGCCGACGAGCAGCAGCCCGCCCAGGAGCACCACGGGCTTGCCGCCGGCACCGGTGCCGATCGGCGTGAGCGCGAAATCGATCAGCCAGATCGACGCCCCGCACCGGAGCGCATCAGCCCACAGCGCCGGCTGCCAGAGCCACCAGCGGTGCCGGTGCGCCCGCGCGGGGTCGCTCAGCTGCCCGTAGGTGCGCAGGCGCAGGTTCTGGGGCAGAATCCGGTCGGCCGGATAGAACAGGAGGACGATCGCCGGCAACAAGATGCCCCACTGGATGGTCATAGATGACGAATCCCTTTAATGGGTTCCACCGCCAGGTCCAAGGATTATCTCACGGCACCGGCGCCCCGGCGGCTAGAAATCCTGGAGGCGGCCTTCCCCGCCCCCGCGCTGCGGCTCGAGCCGGGCCATGACCTCGCCGAGCAGGTAGATCGAGCCGGTCACCACCAGCACGTCGTCCGGCCCGCCCGCGGTGCACCCGCCCGTCGCGGGAAAAAGCTGCGCCACTTCCGCGCGGTGACACGATCCCGGGAAATCGGGCGGCACCATCGCGAGCAGCTCGTCGTGCGGGCAGGCCCGCGCCTGCTGCGGCACGACGAGGTGCACCTCGCGCGCATGGCGGCAGACCGTCTCGATCAGCGGGCGGGCGCGCGCCGCCCCGAGCACGCCGGTGATGACCACGGGGCGCCGGCCGGTCTCCGCCTGGAGGTGCTCGAGATTCACCGCGAGCACGGCCGCGCCCTCCGGGTTGTGCGAGGCGTCGAGGATCAGGAGGCGGCCGTCGAGCCGCACGCGCTGCCAGCGGCCGGGCCAGTCCACGTGGTGCAGCCCCGCCGCGATGACCTCCGGCGTGATGCGCCAGCGGGCCGGGAGCGTCCGTGCCGCGAGCGCCGCCGTGGCGGCGTTCCACCGCTGGTAATCGCCCTCGAGATTGGTGTGCGGGTACCGGTCCAGGTCCTCGCCGTACTCCGCCGCGACTGCGTGGACGGGCGCGCCCACAGCGGCGGCCCGCTCGCGGATGACCCGCTCCGCCCGGGGCGGCACCCGGCCCATGATCACCGGGCGGCCCGGCTTGATGATGCCGGCCTTCTCCCCGGCGATCTGCTCGATCGTGTCGCCCAGGTACTCGCAATGATCCATGCTGATGGAGGTGATCACGCTCAGCTCCGGCGTGATGATGTTGGTCGCGTCCAGCCGCCCCCCCATGCCCACCTCGATGACCCCGATCTCGCAGCCGCGGCGCGCGAACTGGAGGAACGCCATCGCCGTCATGAACTCGAAGAAGCTCGGCCGTTCGTCGGGATTTCCCGCGCCGATACGCTCCGCCAGCGGCCCCAGCTCCCGCGCGTAGGCGCAGATCTCGGCCTCGGTCAGCCTGCGGCGCTCCACCTGCACGCGCTCGCCGAGCTTGACGAGGTGCGGCGAGGTGTAGAGCCCGGTGCGCCAGCCGGCCGCGTGCAGGATCGCGTCGAGCATCGCCGAGACCGAGCCCTTGCCGTTGGTGCCGGCGACATGGATCAGCGGCAGCGCGCGCTCCGGGTGGCCGAGCTCCGCGGCCAGGCGCTCCATGCGATCGATGCCGAAGCGCGGGCCGTGCGCCTTGAGCCCGTAGAGGTACTCGCACACCGCTGCGTAATCCGCGGGATCGCAGGTGGCCATGGGCAGGGCCGCTTCAGGAGGCCTTGGCCGGGGCGGGCTTCTGCTTGACGTGGAGCGCGAGCAGGAGATCCCGCAGGCGGTCCCGCAGCTCGAGCCGGCTGACGATCTGGTCGATCAGGCCGTGCTTGAGCAGGAACTCGGAAGTCTGGAAACCCGGCGGCAGCGTCTGCTTGGTCGTGTCCTTGATGACGCGCGGCCCGGCGAAGCCGATGAGGGCGCCCGGCTCGGCCAAAATGACGTCGCCGAGGGTCGCGTAGCTGGCCGAGACGCCGCCGGTGGTCGGGTGCGTGAGCACCGAGATGTACGGGATCCCGGCCGCGGCGAGGCGGCCGAGCGCGGCGCTCGTCTTGGCCATCTGCATGAGCGACAGGATGCCCTCCTGCATGCGGGCGCCGCCCGAGGTGCTGAAGATGATGCAGGGGATGCGGCGCGCGAGCGCGGTCTCGATGGTGCGGGTGATCTTCTCGCCCGTGGCCGAGCCCAGGGTGCCGCCGCAGAAACGGAAGTCCATGACCGCGATGGCCACCTCGATGCCGTGGATCCTGCCCACGCCGCAGACGACGGCCTCGGGCAGGCCGCTCTCGCGCTCATATTTCTTGAGGCGCGTGACGTACGGCGTCGAATCCGCGAAGCCGAGCGGGTCGGCCGATTTCACCTTGGCGTCGGTCTCGGTGAACGTCCCCTGGTCCATTAGCTTGGCCAGGCGCTCACGCGCCCCGATCGGGAAATGATGGCCGCTCGACGGGACGACCATCTGGTTGTCCTCGATCTCCTTGGCGAAGAGGATGGCGCCCGAGATCGGGTCCTTGGTGTAGAGACCCTTGGGGATGTCCTTCTTGCGGCTCTTGCGGACCGTGTAGGTCGGTTTGTCGAAATGCATGGAGGGATGTCAGCCGTGGCCGAGGGTGATGACGTCGAGGTTCAGGCAACCGGCATGGCGGAGCACTTGGGCGCAGCTGTTGAGCGTGGAACCGGTGGTGAAGACGTCATCGACAAGCAGGTAATGCTGGCCGGGAGTTATGGCCGCGCCCGATGCCAGTGCAAAGGCATTTTTGAGGTTGTCCCGGCGGGTCTGGCGGTCGAATCCCGTCTGCGATGGCGTGTCCACCGCCCGGCCCAGCAGCGCCTCGACCCGGGTGCCGCCCCCGGCCGCCGCGGCGAGGGTGTCGGCCAGCAGCCGGCTTTGGTTGTAGCCGCGGTCGCGCTCCTTGCGCGGGTGCAGGGGCACCGGGACCAGCACCGCCCCGCGGACCCAGTCGAGCAGCTCCGGCCGCGCCCGGAAGATCGCCGCGATGTCGGCCAGCAGGTGCAGCCCGCGATGATACTTGAGCTCGTGCACCAGCGCGCGCACCGGGCCCTTGAGCAGCACCGCGGTGCGCCCCTCGCGGTACGCCGGGGCCAGGCCCTCGCAATGCGGGCACATCCGCTCCCCCTCGACCGCGCCGTAGAACGGGTGGCCGCAGGTCGAGCAATGCGGCGCCGCCACGAACTCGATCCGATCCGCGCAGGCCTCGCACACGTGGCCATACGGCCCGGTCTCCACGAGCCCCCGGCAATGCACGCAGACCGGCGGAAACACCACGCCCGCGAGCCCGCGCCACCAACCTGGTCCGGGCCGCCTCACCGATAGAACACCTTGACCAGGAACAGGCCCTGCGGCGGCGCCGTCTGCACCGCCGGAGTCCGCCGGCCGCCCGCGAGCAGGGCCTTCACCTCCGCCACGGCCAGCCGTCCCTCGCCGACCGCGACCAGGACGCCCACCAGGCTGCGCACCATCTTGTAGAGAAAGCCATCGGCCTCGGCGATGATCCGCACCCGCCGGCCGCGCCGCCGGATGTCCAGCCGCCGCAGGTCGCGCACGGTGCTCTCGCGCGCGGCGCCGTTTTCCGCGGCGAAGGCCCGGAAATCGTGCCGTCCCCGCAGGACCGCCGCGGCCGCCGCCATCGCCGCGAAGTCGAGCGGACGAAAGACCGGCCAGCTGTAGGGCCGCTCGAACGGATCGGCATCGCCCAGGTGGAGGCGGTACTCGTAGCGTTTGCCCTTCGCGGAGAAGCGGGCGTGGAAATCCGACCGCACGACCCGGGCGGACTTGACCTGGATCGACGGCGGCAAACCCGTCCGGAGAGCCGCCAGCAGCTTGTCGGCCCCGTGCCGCCACGCCGCATCGAGGTGAAACACCTGCCCCAGCGCGTGCACGCCGGCGTCCGTGCGGCCGCTGCCGTGGATGCGCACCGGCCGGCCGAGGATCGCCGCGAGGCGGGCCTCGATCAGGTCCTGCACCGCCTGTCCGCCCGGCTGGCTCTGCCAGCCGGCCAAGGCGCTGCCGTCGTAGGCGCATACGCAGCGCCAGCGCCGCTCGGTTGCCGCGGGACCCTTCATGGTTCGTCCCCCGGCGGCGGCGGCAGCGGCACCCGTTGGTCGAGGAAATCCTGGAGGATGAGCGTCGCGGCCCGGGAATCGACAATGCCGCTGGCGCGCACCTGCCGCCGCTGCGCCTTGCCGATGGTGGATTCGGCCTCGTAGCTGGTCAGCCGCTCGTCGACGAGGTGCACCGGCAGGGCGAACTCCGCCTTGAGCCGCGCGGCGAAGGCATCGACCTCCTTCGCCTTGAAGCCCGCGGTGCCGTCCATGTTGTACGGATAGCCCAGCACCAGGTCGGTGACCCGCCGCTGCCGGATCACCGCGGCCAGGGCCGCCCAGCGCTGCTCCGGCGCCGCCTGCACCAGCGCGGGCAGCGGCGTGGCGACGCCGATCGCGTCGCCATAGGACAGGCCGATGCGCCGGGAACCATAGTCGATGCCTAGGCAACGCATGGCCGCATTTGGAGGTCCGGGCCGGGACGGCGCAATTTCATTTGCGCCCCCGGGATGCCGGCCTGTTGGTTTACGCCACATGTCCGATCCACAATTCCCCCTCGAAGTCACCGTGACCGACGCGCGCGACCGCCTCGCCGCCCACCCCGACCGCACGGTGCTGCTCGACGTCCGCGAGGCCTCCGAGCTGGCCATCTGCCGCGTGGCGGCGGCGCGGCACATCCCCATGGGGCAGATCCCCGCCAACCTGGGCGAGCTGCCCCGCGACCGCGACATCCTCGTGATGTGCCATCACGGTGGCCGCAGCCTGCGCGTCACCTTCTTCCTCCGCCAAAACGGCTTCGACCGCGTGGCCAACGTCGCCGGCGGGATCGACGCGTGGGCGGAGCAGATAGATCCGGCGCTGGCGCGTTATTAGCGCGGTTCGCCCTACAGGCGCTGGCCCGGGTGCCGCGCGATGTAGGCGCGGACGTAGTCGGCGAAGGCCGCCTTCAGCCGCAGGGTGAGCGTGTCGGGCCCGACGCGGAACGATTGCGCGTCGATCCAGCCCACGGGCGCCACGTCCTTGGTGGTCGAGAGCATGAAGCACTCCTGCATCCGCGGGAAATCCTCGGGCCGCAGCGGGGTCTCGCGGACGCGGATGCCGGCGGCGGGCGCCACGTGCTCGAGCACCAGCCCGCGGGTGATGCCCGCGAGCATGCCGGCGGACAGCGGCGGCGTGAGGACCTCGCCGTCGCACACGAAGCCGAGATTGGCCACCGCGGCCTCGGTCACCTCGCCGGCGAGGTTGGTGATCACCACCTCATCGGCCCCGCGGCCCCGGGCCTCGTGGAGGCAGAGGATGTTGTTGAGATAATTGCCGGTCTTCCACGCCGGATTCAGGCTGGCCGGGTGGTTGCGGTGCAGGCCGGTGGCGAGCGAGAGGCGGAAGCCCGCGGCCAGCTTCTCCGGCGTCAGCCCGCGATTGGCCTGCACGAGCAGGACGAAGTCGGGACGGTCGGCGAGGCCGGGATCGAGGCCGATCGGCCCGCCGCCGCGGGTGATTTGGAGGCGCACATAGAGCTCGCCGCGGTGCCCGGTGCGGTCGCGGAAGGCGGCCGCGGTGCACTTGATCTCCTCCAGCATGGCGGCGGGCGTCGCCGGGAGCCGCATGGCCAGCGCCGCGGCCGACTGCTCGAGGCGCACCCAATGCTCCTGCCAGGCAAACAGCACGCCCTCGTAGGTGCGCCAGACCTCGTAGATCGCGTCGCCGTAGAGGAAGCCGCGGTTGAGCGGCGCGATCGAGGCCTCGCGCGCGTCGTGCAGCCGTCCATTGGTGTTCGCCTGGATGTAATCGACCGACATCCGGTCATCACGAAGGCCAACGCCACGCGATGGCCACAAAAAAAGCCTCCCGCGGTGCGCAGGAGGCCTTGGTTCTGAAATGTCGTGGGCCGACGCCTACTTCGCGGCCTTCTTGCGGCCCTTGGTGAGGCCGAGCTCGCGCTTGATGTTCTGCACGCTGGGCAGGGAGATGCCGACCGTCTTGGCGATCTCGCCGCCGGTCTTGCCGGCCTCGGCGAGGGCCTTGACCTTGGCCTTCGTCTCCGGGGTGATCACGGCGCGCTTGCGGCGCTTGGCGGGGGCGGCCTTGGCGCCCGCGCGGCGGCCGACCTTGCCCTTGGCCGCGGCCTTCACGGCGGCGACGAAGGCGTCGACGTCGTCGAAACCGTACTGGGCGGGGAGCTTCGCCAGGACCTTGTTCTGCTTCGCGGCCATGGCCTGCTCGAGCTTTTCAACCTGGGCACGGGCCTTGGCGAGTTTCTTCAAAATGTTATTTGCTGCCATATGTTGATATTGGGTTCGGCAATATTGTTCAACATACCGCCAATATCAGCAAGCCCGATCGCGGAATAGTTTCAGGGCGCTAAGCCCGAACAGGCGGTGTAGGTACAGGCTCGGCGGCCAGCATATTCCCGCCAAACGCGTAGCCCTAGGCCATATAGGCGAGTTCCCGCGGACCCTAAATGCGCCGCAACCGGGCGCTATATGCCGCCGCGGCCCCGGCGGAATTCCGCGGGGCCGCAGCCGGCGAAACGCTTGAAGACGCGGCTGAAGTGGTGGCGGTTGGCGAAGCCGGCGGCCTCGGCCACCTGCTCGATCGAGTCGGCGGACAGCGCCAGGCGCCGACAGGCCTCCCGGATGCGGCGCTCCGCCACGAAGGCGGCCGGCGTGCGCCCGGTCCGCCCGCGGAACCAGCGGATGAAGGCCTCGACGCTCATGCCGGCCTGCTCGGCCAGCAGCCGGTTGTCGATCGGGCCGCCCAGCCCGGCCTCGATCCGCTGCAGCACGCGCCGCAGGCGTTCCGGCACGGCCGGCGTCTGCGCCCCGGCATGATCGGCGAACACCAGGTGCAGGAGCGCGGCGCCGAGGTGCCGCGCCGCCGCCACGTCCCCCGCCCGGAGGCGCCCGCGCAGTTCCGCGGCGACCGCGCGCAACCCCGGCCCGGCCGGCTGCGCCGACACCGCCGGCGCCGCCTCCGGCAGGATGCGGTACATCGAGAAATGCACCCACAGGTGCTCCACGCCCGCGCGGGTGCCGCAGTCGAACGGCACCCCATCGGGCATGACCACGACCCGGCCCGGCCCCAAAGCGAATCGCCGCCCGCCGGAGACCACCCAGGCGCCCGGCGTGAAATCGTAGAACACCCGCCAGAACGGGCTGCACACGCCCTCATGCCGCCAAGCCCCGTCGAGCACCATGCACCCAGCCTCGTGGATCTGGCAGGCCTCCGCCGACCCCGGCGACGGCAGCCTGAGACCCGTCGCCGTGAAGGGGTTCGACCAGCGTTGGTGGTCAATTTTAGGCACAACGCATGCGCGCCGAGACATAGGCGGAAGGCAAGTTTAATGCTATGATCGTGTCCATGCCCCCCACCCTGGCTGACGCCCCCGCCGTTCCCCGCACCCTCCTGGTCGACGCCGAGTCCCGGCAGAAGCCGCGCACCGTCGACCTCCTCAACGACTGGCAGTATGCCGAGAAGGCCGTGCACCGGTTGCTCGCCGCTTGGGGCCGCGATATCGCCGGCTGGGACGACAAGAGCGTCCTGCATCGCCACATCTGGGACCAGGCCGAGTGCGTCCGCCGCCTGCGCGAGCGCGTCGAGCAGTTCCCGGGTGGCAAGGCCGACGCCCCGGTTTCGAACCGGCTGGAGGCGCTCGCGAACGCCGTGCTCTTGGCGCCCACGCTCGACGACGCCCTCGACGGCGTCTATGAGCTGCTGCTCAAGACCCTCGTCGGCGCCTACGGCGAATACACCGCCGGCGTGCACCCGGTCCATGACGCCCCGACGATCGCCCTCCTCCACGAGATCAACCAGATCAAGAGCCAGCAGTGGCTGTGGTACCGCGACTACCGCCGGCGCTTCCCGCACAAGACCGACGCCGCCTACCGCGCCCGCGTGACCGCTTTGCTGGCGGAGTGCCACCAGTTCCGCCGCCCCCTCCCCGTCACCCGCGGCGCCGAGGCGCAGCCCGCCGGCGTGGCCACGGATTTCCGCCTGAGCCGCTTCAGCGCGCGCAACGAACCCATCCGCGCCCAGCATCCCTTCATGGACTACGTGCGGGCCGATTTCGCCACGAGCATCGAGGCGCGCCGTCTGTTCTGGGCCTACGGCTACATGCTGGAGAAGAACCTGCCCGACGACCAGCTCGTGTGGCTCTATTATGGTCACTACATGCCCTGGCAGTGGCACCATGACATCTCGCGCCACCTGTGGGACGAGTCGCGGCATGGCGACTCCGGCTACTCGCGGCTGCGCGACTTCGGCATCACCCTCGACGAGGTCGGCTTCTCCGGCTACGATCAGGCCGCGCGCGACGAGGAGCTGAAGAAGATCTCCGCCGAGCGCGGGATCCCGCTGGACGAGTGTTACGCCCGCCAGCGCGAGCTGCTGGCGCCTTACCGCCACGAGCCGATCACCAAGGAACAGTTATATCAGCATGTGTTCATGATCGGCATGGTGGCCGAGACCGGGCACTTCGTGGTCAAGAACGAGGGCTACGTGGACTTCAAGGAAGGCCAGGACCTCGAGTCGGCCGAGATGATGCTCTTCGATATCATCGACGAGACCGCCCACGTGCAGTACGCCCACAACTGGCTGCCGCTACTGGCGCAGCATGCCGGCGTCGACAACACCGACTACCGCGAGCGCGCGGCCAAGATCCGCGAGGAATCGCAGGCCAACGCCAACAAGCTGGCCGGCGACCTCGGGCGGAAACTGCCCCGCACGCTGGACGATCCCACCTACGCCTTTTACCAGGACCTGCTCGGCCGCATCCGCGCGGCCTGCCCGTTGGCGAACGCCGCCACCTGCGGCCCGCGCTCGCCGAAGCCGATGTGAGCCGGCGTCGGCGTCGCCTGCCGGCAGGCGAATTTCCGCGCCATTCGGCTTGCGCGGCGGTTTCGCGCCGCCATTTACTCAGCGCCCATGCCCCGCATCCCGCTTGAGGACAACTTTGACGACGTCATCAACAAGGCGCAGCGCGGCCTGAAGATCACGGACGAGGACCTGGCGAAGCGCGCCGAGGTGTCCGCCGCCGACCTCGCCGCCGTCAAGGGCGGCAAACCGCTCGTCGCCGTCATCCGCCGCGTCGCCCGGCACCTGCGCCTGGGCCCCAACGCCCTCGAGGAACTCGCGCACAAGGACTGGTACCCGACGCAGCCCAACTTCCCCCGCGGCTTCGCGATGTTCAACACCCGCTACGGCGACCTGACCGTCAACAGCTACCTCGTGTGGGACCCGCGCGCGAAGCTCGCCGCGGCCTTCGACACGGGCACGGATTGCGGGGCGATGCTCGACACGATCCGGGCGGAGGGCCTGACGCTGCGCTACATCTTCATCACCCACGCCCACGAGGACCACATCGCCGACCTCGCCCGGCTGGCCGGCGAGACCAAGGCCGAGGTCTGGGCGAGCGAACCAGAGCCGTTCGACGAGTTCCCAGCCGCGAAGCGTTTCAAGGAGAACGCGCATTTTCACCTCGGGGAGCTCGCCATCAAGACCCTGTTCACCTGGGGCCACTCGCCGGGCATGACCTCTTTCTACATCACCGGCCTGAGCTGGCCGACCGCGATCTGCGGCGACGCGATCTTCTCCTGCTCGATGGGCGGGAGCCCGACGCACTTCACCGAGCAGTTCCGCAACAATCAGGAGAAGCTTCTCACCCTCCCCCGCGACACCGTCTTCGCGCCCGGCCACGGCCCCCTCACCACGCTCGCGCAGGAACGGCAGCACAACCCGTTCTTCGCGCGCTGACCCATTTTTCACCCCCAATCCACAACCACACCAGTTATGCCTACTGAAAAAATCGCCTTCGTCGGTGTTGGCCGCATGGGCGCCAACATGGCCCGCCGTCTCAAGGACTGCGGCTATCAAGTGACCGCCGTCTACGACGCCTACACGCCCGCCGCCGCCGCCCTCGCCAAGGAAATCGGCGCCAAGCACGCCAAAACACTCGCCGCCGTCACCGCCGCGGCCGACGTGATCTTCACCGTCGTCACCGACGACGCCGCCCAGCTCGGCGTCTTCGCCGAGTCGGGCGACTCCCTGCTGGTGAAGGCCAAGGGCAAGGTCTTCGTCAACTGCGCCACCATCACCCCCAAGACCCACGTCGAGGTCGAGCGCCGCGCCAAGAAGGCCGGCGCCGTCACGCTCGAGGGCTGCATGGCCTCGTCCATCCCGCAGGCCCGCAACGGCACGCTGTACCTCATGTGCGGCGGCGAGAAGAAGACCTTCGAGCGCATCAAGCCCATCCTCGAAAAGCTCAGCACCGCCCTCCGCTACATCGGCAAGACCGGCCAGGCCGCGCAGGTGAAGGCCCTCGTCAACATGGTCATGAACATCAACACCGCCGGCCTCGCCGAGGGTCTCGGCCTCGGCCACGCGCTCGGCCTCGACCTCGACATGCTGCGCGAGGTCTTCCTCCAGACCGGCGCCAACTCGCAGGTGCTCAAGACCGACGGCGAGGACATGCAGAACCGCGCCCACGACTGCTTCTTCTCCGGCGCCCACGCCGCCAAGGACAGCACCATCGCCTGGGTCCTCGGCGCCGAGGCCGGCATCAATATGCCCCTCGCCGCCGCCACCAAGCAGCAGTTCGACAAGATGGTCGCCCTCGGCCTCGGCCACCTCGACAAGTCCGGCGTCGCGGAGCTCACCTTCAAGGGGCGGCACGCCTGACGATTTACGAAGGACGAATTACGAATTACGATTTTTTCTGATCCATCCCACCCACACCCCCATGTCCAATATATCCCACATCTGTAATCTGTGGTCGCTCGTCGGCCACCCGAACCCGAAGAAAGAGTGGTCGCTCGAGCGCAAGATCAAGGCCGTCGCTGACGCCGGCTTCGACGGCATCACGACCGCCCTCACGCCCGAGCACCGCCGCCTCGCCGAGAAATACGGCCTGAAGGACCTGCTCGGCTTCGTCTCCACCTCCTCCGGTGACCCGAAGCAGTTCGAGGCCGCCATCCGCGCCCAGAAGGAGGCCGGCGCCGTCCAGATCAACGTCCAGATGGACGACCATGACACCCCGCCCGCCGTCGCCGCCAAGCACTGGATCCAGATGGTCCGCGCCGGCGAGAAGGTCGGCGGCGTGGTCCTCTCGCTCGAGGTGCACCGCGACTGCTGCACCGAGACGCCGGAGAAGACCTACGAGATCGCCGACCGCTACTACAAGGCCACGGGCGAGCTCATCAAAATCAACTTCGACTTCTCGCACTTCGCGGTGGTCAAGCACCTCGCGCCGAGCAACTACGCCGATCGCCTCCTCGACCATCCCGAGCTGGTGCAGAATTCCGACCAGTCGCATTGCCGCCCCTTCAACGGCCACCACTGCCAGGTCCCGGTCACCGAGAAGGGCCAGCTCACCCCCGAGGTGAAAGCCTACCTGAAGTTCACCGACGCGCTCTTCACGTGCTGGAAGTCGGCCAAGCAGAACAAAAACCGCACCCTCTACGTTTGTCCCGAGATGGGGCCGACCCACGAGAGCGGCGGCGGCTACAACATCACCGGTCTCTCCCCGTCCTGGCCCGACGCCGCCATCCTCCGCGGCGAGCTCGCCAAGTCGTGGAAGCGGGCGAAGTAAGCCTTCGTTCTCGTCCCAACAAAAAGGCCGGCTCTCAGGAGCCGGCCTTTTTTGCGTGGCCACGAGCGTGAGCGAGTGGCCGTGCACGCACCGGCACCCCTCGTTCCACTCGCTCACGCTCGTGGCCACAGTCGATCGGACCGACCTTCCAACTCCGATCTGCGATCTCCGAACCGACAGGGTTACCCGTACTTCGCCTTCAGCGCGCGCCCCTCGCGGGCGCTGCGGTCGGCGAGGTCGAGGATGTGAATCGGGCGGCGCGCCCACTCGGGCGTGATCACGAGCGGCGTGCCCTTGGTCAGGTGCGCCGCGACGTTGGCATAATACTTCGCCCACTGCGGCGGCGGATTCTTGGCCTTGGTCACAATCGTCCGGTCGCCCTCGCGCACGATGAGTTCGTGGGTCTCGTATTCCCACACGAGGCTGCCCTTGGTCCCGGTGACCTCGACCATGCCCTTCTTCGGGTTGGCGTCGATATGCGTGATGCAGAGCGTGAGCCAGACGCCGCTCTTGAAGCGCACGACGGCGAAGCCCTCGTCCTCGATGGTGTCCTTGCCCCACTTGGTCTGGGGCGCCCAGAAGCCGCGGCGCGCCATACCGGTGACCTCGGTGAACTCGGAGTCGATCAACTGCAGCGAGTACTCCAGCAGGTGCACACCCCAGTCGTAGAGGATGCCGCCGGAGACGCTCTTGCTGCTGCGCCACCAGTCGCCGGGCTTCGACCACTGGCCCATGTGGCACTCGACGCGCACGAGGTCGCCGATCGCGCCCGACTTCACGACGTCGAGCGCATTGAGGATCGAGCCATCCCAATGCCGGTTGTGGAAGGTCGAGAGCATCACGCCCGCCTTCTTGGCCGCGGCGATCATCGCGTCGCATTCCTGCGTGGTGATGGCGAAGGGCTTCTCGCACACGACATGGCGCCCGGCCTTGAGGCACTGCAGCGCCAACGGGGCGTGCGTGTTGTGCGGCGTGATGAGGACGATGAGGTTGACGTCGGATTTTTTCAGCATCTCCGCGACGCTCGCGTAGGTCTGGATGCCGGGAAACTCCTGCGCCGCCACCGCCAACCGCGCCGCATCGGGCTCGGCCACCGCGCGCGGGGTCATGCCCGCCTTCTGCATGTCCTGCAGGTGCATGCGCCCCATGTTGAAGGCGCCGCCGTAGCCGACGACGCCGACCTTGATGTCACTGGCCTTTTTGAAACGTGCTTTCATGGGGAAAGATCAGCGGGCCGCCCAGGCCATGCCGCGCAGGGTGAGCTCGAGTTGCTCCGGGAAGTCGGTGAACTCCTGACACTGGTGACCGCAGGCCGAGTAGAAGACGCGGCCGGCGCCGTGCACCTTCTTCCAGACGAACGGCATGTCGACGCCGTTGGTCCACGGCGCGCTGACGGACTGGTGCGTCGTCACGGCCAGCACCTCGTTGCGCGGGTCCACGAGCATGTAGTACTGCTCGCTCTTCACCTTGAAGTCGGGGATGCCCCGGGTGATGGGATCGTTCCGGTTCACGATGCGGATCGTGTATTCCTTGAGATTGTCGGGATGGGACAGGAACTGCCCGCCAACCATCCACTGGTAGTTGATCGCGCCGCGGAAGGCGTCGCCCATGCCGCCGTGGAAACCGGCCACGCCGACGCCGCTGATCACGGCATTCACGAGGTTGGTCTCCTGCGGACCTGTCAGCGCGCCGCAGGTCCAGAGGGGGATGATCAGGTCGAGCGCCTTGAGGCGGGCCTCATCCTCGAGGACCGTGAGCGTGTCCACGACTTCGACGTGGAAACCGCGTTCGGTCAGTTTGCCGGCAAACAGCTCGGCGCATTGCTTGGGCTGGTGGCCATCCCAGCCGCCTTGGAAGATCAGGGCCTTTTTGCGATTGGAGGACATGGAAAGCGCGGGGGCGAAGGTCGCCGAAATGCCGTGATGCCCGGCCGCCGTGGCTGGATCAAAGCAAATCCGGCCCGCGACTGATTTTCAGTAGCGCATGAGCTGGACGGGGATAGCGGCGGTCATGCCGGCGATGCGCCCCGACAGGTTGGCGGGAACCTGGCTTGTGCCGAATTTACGATTGCCGCCACCGTCGGCGTCGGCGTCCTTTGCCGCCCATGTCCGCTGTCCGCCACGATCCCTACGCCGCCCTCCGGGTGGTGACCTACCGGGACTACATGGTCGGCAGCTTCCTCTCCAACATCGGCCGACAGGCGGTGAGCGTGGCGGTGACCTGGGAGATCTACCAATGGACCAAGTCGGCCACGGCGCTGGGTCTCGTGGGCCTGATCAACGTCCTGCCGTTGCTGGTGCTGTCCCTCCCGGCCGGCTCGCTGGCCGACCGATTCGACCGCCGGCGCATCATCCTGCGGGGCGCAGGGCTGGGCGCCGGGATCTCCGTGGCGCTGGCCGCGCTGTCGTATTTTCACGCCGCGGTGCCCGACCTGGAAATATTGCGGTGGATCAACGGGGGCATCCGCGAGCTCGCCCTGGTCTTCGAGCGGCACTCCGATCCGGCCGCCCTGAACTTCGACGTGCCGGCCCTGCCCCTGATGTTCGGCTTGCTCCTCGTGGCGGCGGTCGTGCGCATCCTCACCTGGCCGGCGCGCTCGAGCATCATTCCCCAATTGCTGCCGAACGCGGCGCTGCCCAACGCCATCACGTGGAACTCCAGTGCCTTCGAGATCGCCACCGTGGCCGGTCCGGCGCTCGGCGGCTTCATCATCGCCTTCGCTGGGTTCCAGGTCGTGTACCTGCTCGACGCCGCGCTGGGGCTGCTCTTCCTCCTGCTCCTGCGCAAGGTGCGCTACCATCAGGCCCCGGCGCCGGCCCCCGCGGGTTCGCGCTCCTGGCGCGGCGTCCTGGCGGGGGCCGAGTTCATCTGGAAGCGCAAGGTGATCCTCGGCGCCAGCAGCCTGGACCTCTTCGCCACGCTCCTCGGCGGCGCCACGGCGCTCCTGCCCCTCTACGCCGATCAGGTGTTGCACGTCGGGCCCATCGGCCTCGGCTGGCTGCGGGCCGCGCCCTCGCTGGGCGCGTTCGGCATGGCCATGTGGCTGGCTCATCGCGCGCCGCTGGCGGCGCCCGGAAAGACGCTGCTCTGGGCGGTCGCGGGCTTCGGGCTGGCCATCGTGGTCTTTGGGTTCTCGCATTGGTTCTGGCTCTCGTTCCTCGCGCTCCTCTTCACGGGCGTCTTCGACAACGTGAGCGTCGTCGTGCGCCAGTCGCTCGTGCAGCTCCTCACCCCCGATCACCTGCGCGGCCGCGTGACCTCGGTGAACCAGATCTTCATCGGCTCCTCCAACGAGATCGGTGCCCTGCGCGCCGGCCTGATGGCCGCCCTCCTCGGCCCCGTGGCCGCAGCGGTCTGGGGTGGCATCGGCACGTTGGCAGTGGTGGGCGTCATCACTTACACCGTCCCGGCCCTGCGCCGGCTCGCCCCCTTGCACACCCTCAAACCCGACACCTGAGAACTGGAAATTCTGATTTCAACGCTTGCGGGGCGTATTTGTTTCCTGCAAGTTCCACGGCCCTTGCATCAGGCGCGGTAGCCAAGTGGTAAGGCCGAGCTCTGCAAAAGCTCTATGCGCCGGTTCAATTCCGGCCCGCGCCTCCAATTTTGGAATTCTTTCCGACCCGGAAAGAAATCCACCCTCCGAAGCCTCGGCGAAGGAGGGTCGAACGCTCCCCTAGTCCCTCTTGTCGGTCCACTTAATGAAGTCGCTGCGCGAAAGATTTACCCGTTTCCTTTCGCCCGGCGCCTTGGTGATTCTGATCCTGGCAATCGCTTCGATCGTCACCGCCCTGGTCCTGCCACGCACCGAGACCAAGGGCATTCCGTTCTGGGTCTCCGCCCAGCCTCATTACGAATCTTACCGACCCATCGTGGCGGAATGGAACGCCCGACACCCTGACCGTGCGATCAACCTCATGCTGATCCACGGCCACGCGCTCGAGCGCCGCATGCTCACCGGATTCCTGGCCGGCACACCCGTCGCCGACCTCGTCGAGCCCAACAGCAGCACCGCCGCCAAGGGATTTGCCGGACCCTTGGAAAGCGTCGGTTACTACGACCTCACCGAGCGGATCCAGGCCGAGGGCCTGCTCGACCGCATCAACGCCCCCTCGTTCGCCCCGTTCACCACCCGCGGCCGGATCTTTGGCCTGCCCCACGATGTCCATCCGGTCCTGCTCGCCTACCGCGCCGACCTCGTCGAGGCCGCCGGCATCGACGTCTCCACGATCGAGACTTGGGACGATTACTTCCGCGTCATGAGCCCGCTCATGCGCGACCGCGATGGCGACGGCCGCCCCGACCGCTACCTGCTCGAGGCCTGGGACGCCAACGCCATCGCCACGATCATTTTGCTCCAGCAGGCCGACGGCCAGCTGCTCGACGGCGACCGCCCCACCGTCAACCTGCCGCGCAACGCCTATATCCTCGCCCGCCTCGTGACGTGGTTCACCGGCCCGAAGCGCGTGTGCATCGACATCAACCAGGACTCCGCCATCGGCCACCGGCAGCGCCTCGAGGGCCAGGTCATCGGCTGCCTCCTCCCCGACTGGCGTGCCGGCCAGTGGAAACGCGAAAACCCGGGCCTCGGCGGCAAGCTCAAGCTCATGCCCCTGCCCGCCTGGGAAAAGGGCGGCCGGCGCACCTCCGTGTTCGGCGGCACGATGCTCGCCATCAATCGGCGGACGGAGCACTTCGAGACCTGCTGGGAATTCGCCAAGGAGCTCTACCTTTCGCCGCGCCTCGCCGAGCAGATGTTCCGCGAGACCAACATCATTTCACCGGTGAAGGAACTCTGGGCCTCGTCGTTCTACGACGAACCTGACCCCTATTTCAGCGGCCAGCCGTCCGGGCGGCTCTACATCGGGCAGGCCCCGCATGTCCCGGTGCGCACCTCATCCCCGTACTACGCCTATGCGCTTCAGGCCGTCTGCAACGTCCTCGCCGAGCTCCGCGCGTTTGCCGATCGCACCCGCACCTACGACGTGTCGACCTTGCAGGCCGAGGCGCAGCGCCTGCTCGACCGTGAACAGCGCCGCACCGAGCGCGAGATCGAGCGCAACGTGTTTCTCCAGGCCGACTCATGAGACCGCAGCGTTTCAATTTCGCCCCTTGGCTCTTTCTGGCCCCGTTTCTGGGCGTCTTCGCGGTTTTCACGATCTGGCCGCTGCTGCGCTCCTTCGTGCTGGCCCTGCAGCAGACCTACGGGCCCGGCACGACCGCATGGGTGGGGTTGCGCAACTTCCGCTTCCTCGCCACTGATCCGCTCTTCTGGACCGCCGCTTTCAACACGCTGCAGTACACGCTCGGGTCGCTGCTCATCCAGCTGCCGGTCGCGCTCGGGCTCGCCCTGCTCCTGAACCGCCGCGGACTGCGCGGCCGCGGTGTCCTGCGGCTGACCTTCTTCGCCCCGTCGCTCGTGGGCCTGCCGTTCGTCGCGATGCTCTTCGCGCCGATCTTCGAGAAGCGCACCGGCCTGCTCAACGCCAGCCTGCACTGGTTCTTCCCCCTGTGGGACCCTGAGTTCGCGTGGATGAGCGAATACGTCATGAGCGCCCTCATCCTCGCCGCGCTCTGGATCTACGCCGGCTTCAACATGGTCTATTTCCTCGCCGCGCTGCAGAACGTGCCCGGCGAGCTGCTGGAGGCGGCCGCGATGGACGGCGCCGGTCCCTGGCAGCGGTTCCGGCACGTGATCCTGCCGGAGATCGCGCCAGTGGCCGGGTTCGTCACCCTGCTCTCCACGATCGGCAGCTTCCAGATGTTCGAGCTGAGCTACATATTGCTCAACAACGGGCCCGGGCCCGAGAACCGCGGGCTCACGGTCATGATGTACCTCTACCAGACCGGCTTCCTCACCGGGGATCTCGGCTACGCCAGCGCCATCGGCTGGGTCCTGGCGCTCACCCTCATGGGCATCGCCCTGTTCCAGCGCCGCCTCGCGCGCCGGTACGAGAACCGCTGACCATGCTGCGCCGCCTCGCCAACGTCCTCCTGTACGGCCTGCTGATCTTCTTCGCCGTGCTCACGCTCGTCCCGTTCGCCTACATGGTGTGCGGCGCGCTCAAGTCGAAATATGACTTCGCCGCCTCCCTGTTCCTGCCGGCCGGCGGGGGCTGGCTCGGCGTCGGCTGGGACCGCCTGACGCTCGCGAACTTCGCCCGCCTTTTCACCGAGCTCGGGCTGCCCCGCGCGCTGCATAATTCCATCCTTCTCGCCTCGGTCAGCTCCATCCTCACCGTGCTGTGCTGCGCCATGGGCGGCTACGCCCTCGCCAAGCACCGCTTCCGCGGCCGCGACACCGTCATGGGCGTCGTCCTCTCCGCGCTCATCATCCCCGGGCCCCTCCTGCTCGCGCCGAGCTTCCAGCTGCTGTACAACCTCGACCTGCTCGACACCTACACGGGCCTCATTTTGCCCGGCCTCGCCCCGGCCTTCGGCGTCTTCCTCTTCCGCCAGGCGATGCTCAACAGCGTGCCCGACGAGCTCCTCGAGGCCGCGCGCATGGACGGCGCCGGTGAGATCCGGATCTTCTTCGAGCTCGTGCTCCCGCTCGTGCGCCCGATGCTCGGGGCGTTCCTCATGATCAGCTTCATGGGCACCTGGAACAATTTCATCAGCCCGCAGATCATCCTGCAGTCGCCGGAGCTGCACCCGCTCTCGGTCGCGTTGAACAACCTGAAGGGTCTCTACGGCACCGACTACGGCGTCATCATGGCCGGCACCATCGTGTCGATCGCGCCGGTGATGTGCCTGTTCCTGCTCCTGCAGAAGGAGTTCATCTCGGGGCTGACCAGCGGGGCCGTGAAGGGCTGACGGGCAGGGCCCGAATTCGCAGTTGAGTGTCAGGGCCGGGATGGTGGATGTTCCTTCCGCCCTCCCCATGCTGCGCTTCCAGTCGTTCGGCCTCGTCCTGGTCACCGTGCTCGCGGCCGTGTCCACGACCCTGGTCCTGCTCCAGCCGGTCGAGCCGCAGGACGGCCTGCAGTACTGGACCTTCGACCGCAGCCATGCGCAGGTGGCCAGCGCGGCCGCCGCGAACTGGAACCCGCGGCACCCCGACCTGCCCGTGCGGGTCACGACCCTCACGGGGCCGACCCTCCTCACGCGCATGCTCTCGGGGTTCTACTCCGACACGCCGGTCGGCGACATGATCGAGGTGGAGCGCGGCCAGATCGGCCAGGTGTTCGCCGGGCCGGTGCAGGACATCGGCTTCGTCGACCTCACCGACCGCATTGACCGCGACGGCCTGCGCGCCGCGATCAATGCGCCCTCGCTCAGCCCCTGGTCCCTGCACGGCCGCAACTACGGCCTCCCGCACGACGTGCACCCCACGATGCTGCTCTACCGGTCGGACCTCGTGGAAGCCGCCGGCATCGACGTGCGCCAGATCGAGACCTGGGACGACTACTTCCGTGTCATGCGGCCGCTGTTCCGCGACCACGACGGCGACGGCCGGCCGGACACGTATCTGCTCAACACCTCGCCCACGAACATGGGCGCGCATGAGGTGATGCTCCTCCAAGCCGGCGGCGGGATGTTCGACGCTGCCGGCCAGCCCGTGCTCAATTCCGAAATCAACGTCCGCACCGTGGCCCGCATGGTCGTCTGGATGGCCGGGCCCAACCGCATGACCGCCGACGCACCGGTCTCGGGTCCGTCGGCGATCAAGCTGGCCGGCGAAGGGTACATGCTCGCCTTCCTGGCGCCCGACTGGTTCGCGGGGGCGATCAAAAAGGAGCTCCCCAACCTGGCCGGGAAACTCAAGTTCATGCCGTTGCCGGCGTGGGAGCGGGGCGGGCGGCGGACCTCCGTGCTGGGCGGCACCATGGTCGGCATCACCAAGGCCTGCCGCCAGCCCGACGAGGCCTGGGCCTTCATCAAGCACCTCTACTTCGCCCCCGAGACGGCGCGCCGCCTCTATGCCACCTTCTGCATCGTGAGCCCGATCAAGTCCAACTGGTCGCTGGCCTGCTACGACGAGCCCGACCCGTATTTCAGCGGCCAGCCCGTTGGGCGCCTGTTCCTGAACCTGGCCGGTGACGTGCCCGAGCGCATCCCGTCGCCGTTCTATGCGTCGGCCACGACGGTACTCAGTGCGGCCATCGTCGGTAGCTGCCGCCATGTCGATCGCCACGGGATCACCGACCCGGCCGCGGTCGAACCTGAGGTGCGCCGCCGCCTCGACGCCGCGCAGGCCGAACTGCTCGGCATCATGCAGCGCAATGTATTCGTCGCCGGGCGCGCACCATGAAATCCGGTCGGCCCCATGCTCCCCTGACCCCCTGGGTCTTCCTCGCGCCCTACCTCGCCGGCTTCACCCTCTTCTTCGCGTGGCCGCTCGTGCGCTCGCTGGTGCTGGCGACCGAGCAGACCTACGGGCCCAAGGTCACCGTCTATGTCGGGCTGCTTAACTTCCGGTCCATCCTGGGCGACCCGATGTTCTGGACCGCGGTGGGCAACACGGCCCTGTTCACGGCCTGCTCCCTGCTCGTGCAGGTCCCGGTCGCGCTGGGCCTGGCGCTGCTGCTCAACCGCCCGGACATCCGCGGCCGGCGGTTCTTCCGGCTCGCCTTCTTCTCGCCCAGCATCGTCGGCCTTGCCTTCGTCGCCATCATCTTCGGCCTGCTCCTGGAGAAACGCACCGGGCTGGTGAACACCTCGCTGCACACCCTCCTGCCCGCGTGGGACCCGGATTTCCCGTGGCGCGAGAACTACGTGATGATCTCGCTGGTCGGCTCGACCCTGTGGCTGTCGGCCGGCTTCTACATGGTCTATTTCCTCGCGGCCCTGCAGAATGTACCGCGCGAGCTTCTCGACGCCGCGAGCATCGACGGTGCGGGCTCCTGGCAGCGCTTCCGGCACGTCACCCTTCCGGAGATCCGGCCGGTCCTGAATATCATCGTGCTGCTGGTCATCACGGGCAGCTTCCAGCTCTTCGAGCTGCCCTACGTGCTCTACAACGACACCTACGGCTCCGGCCCCGAGAACCGCGCTCTCACGGTCGTCACCTACCTGTACCGCACGGGCTTCCACAGCGGCGACCTCGGGTACGCGAGCGCGATCGGCTGGGTGCTGACCCTGTTCCTCGTGGGCTTCGCCTTGGTCCACCGGCACCTCACCCGGAGGGAGGAGACATGAGCGCGCGCCCGTCAGCCAACCCGCTCGACCGGCTCGGTCGCCTGCTCCTCTATGCCATCCTCGGCAGCCTGGCGATTTTGACCCTGCTCCCGTTCATCTGGATGGCCTGTGCCGCGGTGAAGACCGAGGCCGCATTCTTCACCTCACAGTTCCTGCCCCGGGGCGACGGCTGGCTCGGCATCGCCTGGGAGGACCTCACGCTGCGCCAGTTCCGTCGCCTGTTCACCGAGTTTCCCATCGGCCGGGCTTTGCTGCACTCGGTCTTCTTCGCCTCCGTGTGCAGCCTGGGGGCGACGCTCTTTTGCGCCGCCGGCGGCTACGCGCTCGCGAAGTTCCGGTTCCGCGGACGCGGCCTCATCACCACCGCGATCCTCGGCACGGTCGTGCTGCCAAGTTCGCTCCTGCTGGGCCCGGGCTTCGAGATGCTGTACCACCTGGGGCTGGTCGACACCTACGCCGGCGTCATCCTGCCCGCGATCACGCCCGCGTTCGGCCTCTATCTCTTCCGGCAGGCGATGCTGAACAGCGTGCCGAGCGACATCCTGGAATCCGCCCGCATCGACGGTGCCGGCGAGCTGCGCATCTTTTTCCAGATCGTGCTGCCGATCGTCCGCCCGATGATCAGCGCCTACCTGATCATCGCCTTCATCGGGACCTGGAACAACTTCATCACCCCGCAGATCATCCTCCAGTCCCCGGAACGGCATCCCCTCGCCGTGGCGATCTTCAACCTCCGCGGACTCTATGGTTCCGAGTACAGCCTCATCATGGCCGGCACCCTGGTCGCCATCGCGCCGGTGATGGTCCTGTTCCTGCTCCTGCAGAAGGAGTTCATCTCGGGGCTGACGAGCGGCGCCGTCAAAGGCTGACGCC
Organism: Opitutaceae bacterium; assembly: GCA_019634615.1. Taxonomy (GTDB): domain Bacteria; phylum Verrucomicrobiota; class Verrucomicrobiia; order Opitutales; family Opitutaceae; genus UBA2377. The sequence continues at coordinate 84,635 of JAHCAZ010000006.1, read as the reverse complement.
CGGACCGCGACGGCCCGGGCGAACGCTCAACGCCCAACATCCAACGCTCAACGTCCAAGTCCCGGATGTCCGCCGGCGCTGGCAACTTGAGCGTTAAGCGTTAAAAGTTTCCTCCCATTCTGTATCCTTCTTTCGCAACCAAGACAGAATTCGATGTTGAATGTTGGACGTTCGATGTTGGACGTTCTCCCCAACCCCTTCCACACCATGAAGCTCCCCGACAACCTCAACGAAAACGTCTCCAAGGACATCATCCCCACCCGTCGCGTCGCCGGCCAGCTCGAGGCCGCCCTCGAGCGCAAGGCGCGTTATCCGTTCAAGTTCCCCCGCGACGGCCGCCCCCTCGGCGGACAATTCACCGTCAAGGAAAACGCCCGCCGCCTGCTGCGGTATTTCTACTTCGAGCGCCGTCTGATGCAGGCGCTCGGGGCCTGGACCCTCACGATCCCGGAGTTCGAGGTGAAGCTCGAGACCGGCCGCCACATCTTCTGGCACGCCGATGCCGCCCGCTTCCTGCGCGAGCGCCTGACCGAGCAGGAGATGCGCCCGCCGGCGATCGACGCGTTCCGTGACGCCGAGATCGACCGCTTCATCGAGGAGATGCTCAGCGCCAACTCGGCGGCCGAGTTTCTCGTCGGCGTGCACCAGGTCGCCGGCCGCGCCCTCACGACGGCGTACCGCCATCATTGCGATCTCACGGATGCCGTCACCGACGCCCCGACGATCCGCTGCCTGCGCCGCATCCTTGCCGACCAGGAACCCATGCTCGCCTGGGCCGAGGCCGCCATCGCGGCGTACATCGAAGGTGGCGTCGATGAGGCCGGCCTCGCGCAGTGGCGCTGGCACCTCGACCGCCTCCTCCGCTCCATCGGCGGCGTCTCGGGCGCCGACGCGCGCGGCGAGGCCCCGAAGCCGCTGCGAATCGACACCAAACCCTTCGAGCGCGGCACCGTGCCCAATCGCGACGTGCGTTTCGACACCTTCAAGAACACTGGTGACTACGACGCGGCCGACGGCGGCGAGCGTTTCCCGGCCGATTCGTACGAGTCGCTGCGCCTGCGCTTCATCCGCACGCAGCGCGACGAAGTGGACGCCATCGAGGCGTTCGGCACCTTCATCTGGGATATCCGCTTCAAGGACTTCGACGCCGAGTACGACCTCGCCCGCATCACGTGGGACGAGGCGCGCCACACGGAGATCGGCCACCGCGCCATGCTCATCGCCGGCTACGATCCCTTCGAGCTGCGCAACCGCCTCACCGGCTCCACCTGCCGCGGCCCGATGGACCCGGCCTTCGCAATGGCCGAGATCAACCTCTTCGGCGAGGTGGGCGTGCTGAAGACCATCAACCAGCTCATCGACGCCGCGGCCGACCGCAACGACGAGGTCCTGCGCCACGTGGCGGACTACATCCGCTCCGATGAGCGCACGCACGTCCGCAAAGGCGGCCGCATCATCGGCGTGATGACCAACCTCGAGGCCAAGGCGCTGGAGCAGCGCACCCGCGAGCTCTTCACCGAATGCCTCGTGAGCCTCGGCGCGGTGAAGAAGGACATGGACGTCTTCACCGTCTCCCGCGAGGACATCGAGCGCCTGGTGGGCGAGTGAGCATCGGGTTTGCACCGCGCCCGGCGCGGTGCAAGCCCAGCTATTGACCGCTCAGACCTTCACGTGCGCCAGCAGCGCCCGCTCCTCGGCCTCGGGCAGCGGCTCGCCATTCACCTCGAGGATGCGTCGGGCGAGCGGTTCAAGCTGCTCGGCTGGCACCTCGACCACGCCGCGCCCCTGCCGCCACTGAATCACCGGCAGGCCGAAGGACTTGTTTTCCAGCACAACGCGGGCATAGGCTCGACGCATCGCGCGCATCGAACCCCGTGTCTCATCGGTCCACGGCAACAATCCGGCAGGTTCCTCTACTCGGTCGACAGGTCCTTCGGCCATGAACCGAGCGTTGCTTGTCCTTTCGACCAGATCAAGCCGTTCACGGTCCATTATCTTCAAGACGCCATCCTTTTCCTCCACTAGGAGTAATGGCGTTCCGCCCGAATTGTCATAGATCCGCCACCAGTCGAGTACGGGACGGTAAAGCGTGACTAGATTCCGCACGCCTAGATGGAATCGACGCTCCTGAACGTGGGCCGGAATATCATGGCCTCCTTTTAACACGCGCTGCTGAACCCGTCGTTGCGTGAGGCCCAACTCGGGCACCCAAAGAAAATCGAGCCGGATGCGGTAGCCGCGTTCTCGAAAATTCGTCAGAAGCGGGAAATACGTTCGCCCCGAAAGGGTTGTCTCGAATGAGAAATCCTTCCCGGAAGCAGCAAGCTCCTGCAACCGACGAAGCGTGACACGACCAGCTGCAACTGCGGCATTTTCAGGTGCGCCCGGCGCAAGCTCCGCGGCGATGACGTCGGCGTTGACGAATTCGCGGCAGCAAACCTCCTGCAGGAGATAGTCTCGCACATACGTGCTCTTCCCCGCCCCATTGGGGCCGGCAACAATATAGAGATTCGGCATGGAGGCAGGCCAGCCGCAGCCGGCTCTCGCGCAATTTCCACCTGCGTCACCCCGGTAGATTACGCCACCCGGCGGTACCGCGAATCTCAACTCATGGTTCCGATCCCTCCGCGTCCTCCGCGCCTCCGCGTGAGGCCCTTATCCGCACCAAGCCGCGCTTGCCGCAGGGGCGGAATCACCCTTACTTGGCCGTCTCAATGCCCACCACTGTCTTCACCATCGCCAACCAGAAGGGCGGCGTCGGCAAAACCACCACGGCCGTCAACCTGGCCGCCGCCCTGGCGGAGCAGAAGATCCACACCCTGCTCATCGATCTCGACCCGCAGGCCAACGCCACGAGTGCCGTGGGCATCGAGAAGCACCAGGGGCGAAGCCTCTACGGCCCGCTCCACGGCGAGGGCAGCATCTTCGAGATGATCACGCCCACAGCCTACGAACACCTCGCCCTCATCCCGGCCGAGGAGGACCTCGCCGCCGCCGAGATCGAGCTCGCGCAGACCGAGAATTACCTGATGAAGCTGCGCGGCGTGCTGCAGCCCGTCCGCGATTCCGGCGGCTACCGTGCCATCATCATCGACTGCCCGCCCGCCCTCGGCCTGTTGTCCATGAACAGCCTCGCCGCCGCCGAGCATCTCTTCATCACGCTCCAGTGCGAGTACATGGCCCTCGAGGGCCTCGGCCAGATCCTGCGCAATGTCGACCGGCTCAAGTCGGCCAACGTCAACCCCGAGCTCAACCTCGGCGGCGTGATCATGACGATGTTCGACGCCCGCACCAACCTCGCCAAGCAGGTCGTCGACGAGGTCAAGCAGCACCTGCCTGACAAGATCTTCAAGACCGTCATCCCGCGTACGGTGCGCCTCAGCGAGGCCCCGAGTTTCGGCAAGCCGATCCTCAACTACGACCCCCACGGCCCCGGCACGATCGCCTACCGCAACCTCGCCGCCGAGGTGATCGAGCGCTTCAAGCTCAAGGGCTGAGCGCGTCCGCCCGCATGCTGACCGCGTTTCACAAGTACCGGCACGTCTTCATCGTCGGGCTCCAGGGCAACCTGGTATATCGGTGGAACTTCGCCATCCGCGGCTTCTTTTCGCTCTTCCACCTGATCGTGGTCTTCATCCTCTGGGGCGCCGCCTTCGCCGGCAAGACGACCATCGGCGGCTTCGACCTGGCGCAGACGATGACGTATTTCGTCGTGCTCCTGATGATGCAGTTCTTCATCGGCGCCTTCAACGAGGACTACCAGATCAGCGAGGAGATCCGCAACGGCCTCATCAACCAGTTCCTGCTGAAACCCATCAACTACTTCCTCTACCGCTTCACCATCTACGGCGCGGCGCGCTTCGTCTCCGGCCTGCTCTTTCTCATCCCGCTCGCCGTCGCCTACCCCTTCATCGACCAGCACCTCTCGTTTCCGCCCGAGCTCTGGCGCCTCGGCGTGGGGCTGGTCGCCATGGTCCTCTCGGCGCTGATCCAGTTCAGCATCGCGTTCTGCTTCGGCCTGCTGACGTTCTGGTTCCTCGAGATCCAGGGCTTCGTGATCCTCTCCTTCGCCATCGAGTCCCTGCTCGGCGGCCAGATGTTCCCCCTCGACTTGATGCCGGAGTGGGTCTTCCGCCTCGCGCAGTACCTGCCGTTCTATTATCAGATGTACTTCCCGGTGGCCATTTTCACCGGCCGCATCGACCAGGCCCTCGCCGTGCAGGGTCTCGGCATGCAGGCCATCTGGGTCGTGCTCCTGCTCGCCTTCAACCACTTCCTCTGGACCCGCGGCCTGCGCCGCCACACCGCCGTCGGCGGCTGAGCCCATGACGCGCTACCTCCAGATCTGGCTCGCCAGCGCCCGCTACTCGATCACGCGGACGCTCATGTTCCGCTTCGACTTCTTCCTCTGGGCCACGGTCGAGCTCTGCTGGATGGCGGTCAACCTGCTCCTGATCGCGGTCATCTACCGCCACACCGACAGCATCGCCGGCTGGTCGAAGTACGAGATGATGCTCCTCGTCGGCACGGCCATGCTGATCCAGCGCCTGCTCTTCGGGTTCTTCTGGACCAGCCTGTTCGAGACGGCGCGCAACATCCGCAGCGGCCACTTCGACTTCTTCCTCGCGCAGCCCGGCAACGTCATGTTCATGACCACGACGCGCAAGATCGACCCCGACAGCCTGGTCAACACGATCGTCGCCTCGGCCGTGATCATCTACTCGGCCAACCAGCTCGGCCTGCAACCGTCGCTCGGCGACATCGCCCTGTACCTGCTCATGATTTTCTGCGGGCTGCTGATCCACTACAGCGCGCTCACCCTCGCCATCTCGCTCGGGTTCTGGATCACCAACGCGCAGGGCATCGAGGGCAGCTACTTCACGCTCTTCGAGTTCTCCCGCCTGCCCCGGCAGGCCTTTGCCGGTATCGCCAATGTGATCTTCGTCTGGCTCCTGCCCGCCGTGATCGTGAGCAACATCCCCGCGCAGACGCTGCTGCACGGTTTCGACCTGGCCTCCGCCCTCTGGCTCCTCGGCGCCGCCGTCGGCTGGTTTGGCGTCGCCTGCCTCGTCTTCCACCGCGGCCTCCGCCGTTACTCCAGCGCCAGCTCATGAACGACGCCCTCGCCGCCCTCCAGGCCCGCCTCGGCCACGTCTTCCACGATCCGGCCCTGCTGGAGCTCGCCCTCACGCACCCGTCGGTCCTCAACGAGCGCTCGGGCGCACAGGACTCGAACCAGCGCCTCGAATTCCTCGGCGACGCCGTGCTGCAACTCGTGCTCTCCGAGGAGATCTTCCGCCGCTACCCGCAGGAACGCGAGGGCGTGCTCACGCAGCGCCGCAAGCTGCTCATCGAGGGCAAGTTCGCCGCCAAGCTCGCCACCGAGCTCCGCCTCGACGAGTGCCTCCGCGTCAACGCCGCCGGCGCCCTCGCCGGACTCAAGCTCAACCGCTCCGCCCTCGAGGACGCCTTCGAGGCCCTCGTCGCCGCCCTCTACCTCGATGCCGGATATGCCGTGACGCAGCGCATCGTCCTGCAGATCTACGGTGACCTTGACCAGCGCCTCGCCGCGATGCTGCCGGCCGACAATCCCAAGGGCCAGTTGCAGGAGCTCGTCCAGCCCGCGCATGGCAACAATGCCCTCCGGTACGAGGTCACCCGCACCACCGGCGAGGACCACCAGCGAATCTACGACGTCACCGTCTGGCTCCACGACCGCGCCCTCGGCTCCGGCCACGGCACCTCCAAGAAACTCGCCGAGGAGGCCGCGGCCCGCGCCGCGCTTGAGGTGCTGAAGGCGGAAGCAGGGAAAACAGACTGATTGAAGGAGGAAGCCCGGAAACTGGGAATGGCTCCTTCCCTTTTCCTGGTTTCCCGGCTTCCTACTCTCCTCGTCCCTCCCCGAATACCAGGTTGAGCTTAGCAGCTTCCTGCGTTCCCTCTTTTCCTTCCGCATGTCGGATCCCGCTCAGCCCGTCCGCCTCAAGCTCACCGGCGTCTGCCCGCCGGCCCGCGGCTGCGTGATCGCCGAGCTCACTCGCCGCCGGCCCGCCCCGGTCTGGCTGATCATCGCCGAGGATCTCAAGGCCGCCGAGCACCTCGCCGAGGACATCACGTTCGCGCATCAGGCCGCAGGCGACGCGCGTCCGTTGTCGGTCCTCGTTTTCCCCGAGAGCATGCCCGACAGCCGCGACATGCGGGAAGCCTTCGCCGCCTCGGGCGACCGCCTCACCGTCCTCAGCCGGCTGCGCGCCCTGCGCCGAACGACCCGCGCCGATGATTCCCTCGTCGTCTTCACCACGCCCTCCGCGCTGCTCCAGCCCGTGCCGGCGCTTGAGGAGTTCACCGCCAACGAGATCGTGCTGCGCCGCGGCCAGGCGCAATCCTTCACGGGATTGCTCGAGCAACTCCGGCAACTCGACTATGACTCCGAGGTCGTCTGCGAGTCCCCCGGACACTACGCCGTCCGCGGTGGCATCGTCGACGTGTACCCCGTCACGGCCAACCAGCCCTACCGGCTCGATTTCTTCGGTGACGAGATCGAGTCCATCCGCGCCTTCGACCCCGTGACCCAACGCTCAGGCGAACTCGTCGAGGCCGTCACGCTCTCCGCCTCCCCGCGCCTCAAGCTCGCCGACTCCACCACCGGCATCGCCGACTACCTGACGCCCTCCACGCACCTCGTCTTCATCGAGCCGGCGGCCCTGGCCGAGGAATTCGAGGCGTTCTCCGCCGCCGCGGCCGATCCACTCGCTCCCCTGCTGGCCAAGTGCGCCCTGCGCTGCGGCCTCAGCGACCTCGACGAGGCCAGCGCACTTTTCGACGGCGCCACCGACGAGATCACCTGGGACACCGAGAGTCTCTCGCACCACCGCAGCTACCCGGGCGACAGCCTCGTCGCGCAAGAACGCCTCCAGGCCGAGGAATCCGCCCGCCGCCAGTTCCTGCATCAGGTCTCCACGTGGCAAAAGGAAGGCTACGCCGTCCTCTGGGTCGCGGCCAAGGAGGGCGAACAGCAGCGCATGGCGGAGGTGCTCGCCGAGAGCGGACACTTCGCCAAGCCGAAGCCACGGTTCCTGCGCGGCGGCCTCAATGAAGGCTTCCGCGTCACCTTTCGCGAGGCTGCGGCCTGCCCGGGCCTTCTCGGGGGCGCCGCCAATGCCCGGGGCGTGGTCGTCGTCACCGAGACCGAAGTCTTCGGCCGGCAGCGCCAGCGCCGACCCGTCCTCAACCCGCGGGCCATCGCCTCGCGCGCGCAGATCGACCAGCTCCTCGACTTCTCCGAGCTCGTCGAGGGTGACTTCGTCGTCCACCTCCAGCACGGCATCGCCCTCTACCGCGGATTGACCAAGCTCGATACGGCCCAGGGCATCCGCGAGGTCATCTCCCTCGAGTTCGACGACCGCGTCACGCTGCATGTCCCGCTTCAGGAATCCCACCTCATCAGCCGCTACGTCGGCCTGAGCAAGGCGCGCCCGCAGCTCGGGCGCATTGGTTCCAATCGCTGGGAAAAGGCCCGGCAGGCCGCCGAGCGCTCGACCATCGACCTCGCCGCCGAACTCCTCCGCATCCAGGCCGCGCGCGAGGCGCAGCCGGGGCACGCCTTCCCCGAGGACACGACCTGGCAGAAGGAATTCGAGGCCTCGTTCCCGTTCACCGAGACGCGCGACCAGCTCCGCGCGATCAACGAGGCCAAGGCCGACATGGAGCGCACGCGCCCCATGGACCGCCTCATCTGCGGCGACGTGGGCTTCGGCAAGACCGAGGTCGCGATCCGCGCCGCCTTCAAGGCCGTGCAGGGCGGCCGGCAAGTGGCGGTCCTCGTGCCGACCACGGTGCTGGCCCAGCAGCACCTCAACACCTTCCGCGAGCGCATGGCGGGGTATCCCGTCGCCGTCGAGATGCTCAGCCGCTTCCGTTCGCGTACGGAGCAGCGGGCCGTCCTCGCCGCCACGGCGGCCGGGCAGGTGGACATCCTCATCGGCACGCACCGCCTGCTCCAGGGCGATGTCGCCTTCAAGGACCTCGGGCTCGTCGTGATCGACGAGGAACAGCGCTTCGGCGTGAAGCACAAGGAGCGCTTCAAGGCCCTGCGCGCGACGGTCGACGTGCTCTCGATGAGCGCCACGCCCATCCCCCGCACCCTCTACCTCGCCCTGACCGGCGCGCGCGATCTGAGCGTGATCGAGACCGCTCCCACCAACCGCCACCCGATCCAGACCATCGTCCGCACCTACGAGGAGAAGATCGTCGTCGATGCCATCCGCCACGAGATCCGCCGCGGCGGGCAGGTGTTCTACCTGCACAACCGCGTCATGACCATCGATCTCGTCGCCGCGCGGCTGCGTGAGCTGCTGCCCGATCTGCGGATCGGAGTCGGGCATGGCCAGATGGACGCCGACGAACTCGAGCGGATGATGACCGAGTTCGTGGCGGGCGAGTACCAGGTCCTCGTCTGCACCACGATCATCGAGAGCGGCCTCGATATTCCCAACTGCAACACGATCATCATCGAGGGCGCCGACCGCTTTGGGCTGTCGCAGCTTTATCAGCTCCGCGGTCGCGTGGGCCGGTTCAAGCACCAGGCCTATGCCTACCTGCTCCTGCATCGCCACACGCGCATCCTCGAGATCGCCCGCCAGCGGCTCACGGCCCTGCGGCATCACAACCAACTTGGCGCCGGTTTCCGCATCGCAATGCGCGATCTCGAATTGCGCGGCGCCGGCAATCTGCTCGGCGCCGAACAGAGCGGACACATCGCGGGCGTCGGCTTCGAGCTGTATTGCCAGCTCCTGCGGCAGTCGGTCGCCCGCCTCAAGGGCGACAAGCAGGCGTCGGCCATCCGTGCCAGCGTGAAGCTGGACTTCGTCTTTGTCGGCGAGGGCCCGGGCGAGGACGCCGGACGCCGGCGCTACGAGGACAGTTACACCGTCCTCAAGGCCCAGGAGGACGCCAAGGCGCCGGAGGTCGCGATGATCCAAGCGCGCATCCCGGTCGCCTACATCGCCGAGACCCGCCTGCGGCTGGATTTCTACCGCCGGCTCGCCATGGCCGAGACCCCCGCCCGGGTGAAGGAGATCGACCTGGAACTGCGCGACCGGTTCGGCCGGTATGGGGACGAGATCAAGGCCCTCCTCCTGATCACCGAAATCCGTGTCCGGGCGGAACAAAAGGGCATCGTTTCCGTCGAAACGGAGTCCAGCAGGCTTAAGTGCCTGAGACACAGCGGCCGCCGCGACGACTGGGTGCAGCTCGGCACCCGGTTTCCAAGGTTGACCGCCCCCAAGCCCCTTCTACGTTTGCGTGAAATTATCACCTTCCTGAACAATCTGCCGAATCCATGACGTTCCGTCGCCTTGTCACCCTTGCCCTTCTGACCGCCGGCTGCGGTGCCACCGCGTTCAGCCAGACCGCTTCGGTCGGCAACATCCCCTCCGACGGCCTGAACCTGCGCTTCGCCAACGGCATCGCCGCGATCGCCGAGGACAAGGTCATCACCGTCGATGATGTCCGCCGCGAGATCGCCCCGCTGATCCAGCAGATCCAGCGCGAGTCCCGCAACGAGAAGGAGTTCAACCAGAAGCTCGAGGAGCTCCAGGACGATGTCATCCAGAGCCTCATCGACCGCGTCCTGATCGTGAAGGAGTTCCGCAAGGACGAGAAGAAGCGCATCCCCGAGGGCTTCATCGACAGCCGCATCGCCGACATCCAGGCCGAGCAGTTCGACAACGACCGCTCGAAGTTCCTCGCCTACCTCCGCTCCCGCGGCACGACCCTCCGCGAGTACCGCCGCGAGGTCGAGGAGGAGATCATCTACACCTACATGCGCCAGCAGCAGCGCAAGTCGTACAGCATCGTCAGCCCGGTCAAGATCGAGACCTTCTACAACGAGAACAAGGAGCGGTTCTACCAGGAGGACTCGGTCCACCTGCGCCTCATCCAGTTCAACCGCCGCGGCGAGACCACCGACACGGAGCTCCTCACCAAGGCCAGGGAGGTCATCGGCCGCTTCCGCGCCGGCGAAAAGTTCGAGGACCTCGCCAAGGAATACAGCCAGGACTCGCGTCGCACCAAGGGCGGCGACTGGGGCTGGCAGAAGCAGGCCGACCTCAAGAAGGAGTTCAGTGAGCCCCTCTTTGCCCTCAAGAAGGGCGAGGTCACCGAGCCCATCATCCTCCCCGAGGGCGCGTTCATCCTCTACGCCGAGGACCGCAAGTACGCCGGCATCCAGCCCATCGACGAGGTGCGTGAGGTCATCGAGCGCATGCTCATCCAGCAGATGACCAACCAGAGCCAGGAGCGCTGGCTCGAGCGCCTGCGCCGCAACGGGTACGTGAAGTACTACTGAGGTCGCCTTACTTTTTCGGCGCGATCTTCTCCGGCGACACCTTCGCGTTCGGGCACGAGTCGATCCACGCGCCCTGCGGTCGCGCCCACTCGGCGGCGTTGGCGATCACGCGGCGGACGTTTTTGTCATGGTACGTCGGGTAGGTCTCATGGCCCGGGCGGAAGTAGAAGATCTTGCCATTGCCGCGCGTCCAGCAGCACCCGCTGCGGAACACCTCGCCGCCCTCGAACCAAGAGATGAACACCTGCTCGTCCGGGGCCGGAATGGCGAAGGGCTCGCCGTACATCTCCTCCATGGGCAGCTCGAAATAGCGATCGATGCCGCGCGCGATCGGGTGACCGGGATTGCACACCCACAGCCGCTCGCGCTCGTCGGCCTCGCGCCAGGTCAGCGAGCAGGTCGTCCCCATCAGGCGCTTGAAGATCTTCGCATAATGACCCGAGTGCAGGACGATCAGGCCCATGCCCTCGAGCACGCGCTTCTGCACGCGGTCGACGATGCGGTCCTCGACCTTGTCGTGGGCCATGTGCCCCCACCACGTGAGCACGTCGGTGCGCGCCAGCTTCTCCTCCGTCAGGCCGTGATCGGGCTCCTGCAGCGTGGCCGTCGTGACGTCCGCCCCGGGCAGGAACTCCCGGATACCCTCGGCGATGACGGTGTGCATGCCCTTGGGATAGACCGCCGCTACGGCGGGATGCTTGTGTTCGTGGACGTTCTCGCCCCACACGGTGATGCGCAATGCGTTCATGGATATGGCAAACACAGCCATTGCACGATTGCCTGACCGCGGCCAGTAACAAATCCGCATGACCGGCACGGACCTCACCCCTGGGAACCGCCTGCGCACCACTGTCCTCGGCGAACGACCGCAGGAACGCATGGCCAATTTTGGCGCGGCCGCGCTTTCAGACACCGAGCTGCTCGCCATCCTGCTGCGCAAGGGCACGCGCGGGCTCGATGTGCTTTCGCTCGCCCACATGATCATCAACGAGGCCGGCTCGCTCGCCGGCCTCATCGGCTGGCGGGAGTCGGACTTCCGCCGGTTCAAGGGCGTCGGCCGGATCAAGGCCCAGCAGCTCGTCGCGGTCATCGAGGTCGTCCGCCGGGTGGTCCAGCAGCAACAAGGTGAGGCTCCGCTGCTGAACCGGCCGGAACAGATCCTCAGCTTCCTGTTTCCGTTGGCGTCGGGTCTCGACGTGGAAAAATTCTGGGTGCTCAGCCTCAACCGCCGCAACCGTCTCATCCGGTGCAGCGAGATCACGTCCGGCACCGCCACGAGCACCCTCGCCCACCCGCGGGAGGTGTTCCGCGAGGCCCTGCGCCAGGGCGCTGCCGCCATCGTCTGCGCCCATAACCACCCCTCGGGCGACCCGGTGCCGAGCGCCGCCGACATCCGCATCACCCGGCAACTGCGCGACAGCGCCCAGACCCTGGATATCGATCTGCTCGACCACATCATCGTCGGCCGCGCGTCGGCCGACCCGAAGGGCCTCGGCTACTACAGTTTCCGCGCCAACGGCGGGTTGTGACGGTAGGGCACTCCTTTTCGACCGGTTAGGGTTGAAGTTTTCACCCTTTGGCATGACTTGGAAGCACGCATGCCCAGACGATTCTGCCTCCCCGTCAGCCTCGCCGTCCTCGCCCTTTTGACCTCCTGCCGCGAAGCCCGCGTCGAGCATTACCGGGTACCCAAGGAAAAGCCCGCGCCGACGACCGTCGCCCCGGCGGATGCCATGGCCTCGGCCACCGTGCCAACCGGCAGCGAGGCGATCACCTGGACCGCCCCGGCCGCCTGGACGCCCAAGCCGCCCAGCCCCATGCGCAAGGGCAGCTACGCCATCGCCGGGGCCGGCGGTGAAGCCGACCTCTCCATCACGGCCTTCCCCGGCGACACGGGCGGCCTGCTGGCCAACCTGAACCGCTGGCGCGGGCAGATCTCCCTGCCGCCGCTCGCCGGCGGCGAATTGGAGGCCAGTCTCCTGCACCTCGACGCCAACGGGCTCCATTTTGACGTCGTGGACTTCGTCGGCACCTCCAACGGCACCCCCACCCGCCTGCTCGGCGCCGTGCTCAGCCGGCCGGGCGAAACGTGGTTCTTCAAGCTCACCGGCCCCGAGGCCACCGTTGCGGCCGCGAAGGCCGACTTCCTCGCTTTTATCCAAACCGTCAAAGCCCCCTGAGTCATGCGCGATCTCTGGCCCCCGTTCCGCGACTTCTTCTCCTCGCTCAAGCTCACCATCGTCCTGCTCGCCCTGTCGATCATCTTGGTCTTCTGGGCCACGCTCGCCCAGGTGAGGCTCGGCGTCTGGGGCGTGCAGGAGCACTTCTTCCGCACGTTTTTCGTCCTGAGCAAGATCCCGGGCACCGACATCCCGGTGCCGGTCTTCCCCGGCGGCTATTTCATCGGCGGCCTGCTGCTGCTCAACCTCATCGCGGCCCACTTTGCCCGCTACCAGGCGTCCTGGAAAAAATCCGGCATCGCCCTCACCCACCTCGGCCTCGTGCTGCTCCTCGTCGGCGAGCTGCTCACCGGCCTCTGGCAGGAGGAATACTCGCTGCGCCTCGACGAGGGTCAGACCAAGAATTACTCCGAGAGTTTTCGGATCAGCGAACTCGCGCTGATCGACCACACCGACCCGCAGCACGATGACGTCTTTGTCGTCCCCGAGAAGCTGCTCGCCCGCGGGCGCGACATCACCGCGCCGCAACTCCCGTTCCGGGTTGTGCCCAAGGCCTGGTACCCGAACGCACGCCTGCAGATGCGCGGCCCCAACCAGGGCGGCGATCCGTCGCCGGCCACGCAGGGCATCGGCCCCCGGATCATCGCCACGCCCCTGCCGCTGACCTACAAGATGGACGAGCGCAACGTGCCCGCCGCGTACATCGAGGTCATCGCGCCCGAGGGATCGCTGGGCACCTGGCTGGTCTCGGAGATGCTCGTCGAGCCCCAGACCTTCACCCACGCCGGCCGCACCTGGTCGATCGGGCTGCGCCTGCAGCGCAACTACAAGCCCTATGCGCTCACGTTGCTGGAGTTCAGCCACGACCGCTACGCCGGCACCGAGATTCCGAAGAACTTCTCCAGCCGCGTCCGCCTCACCACGCCCGACGGACGCGACGACCGCGAGGTCCTCATCTACATGAACAACCCCCTGCGCTACGCGGGCCTCACGTTCTATCAGGCCGGCTTCGACAACAACGACCGCACGACCGTCCTGCAGGTCGTCCGCAACCCGAGCTGGCTCATCCCCTACATCGCCTGCGTCCTCATGGGCCTGGGCCTGTGCATCCAGTTCGGCATCTCCCTCTTCACCTTCGTGGCCAAGCGCCGCACCGCGCAGGCCGGATGACCAGGCACCCAACTGAACCCCTCTCCCGCATCCGCATGAAGCGCTTCATCCCCTCTATCGTCCTCCTTCTCGGCCTGGGCTATCTCCTGTCGGCCTTCCGTCCGGCCGCGCCTGACCGCGGCTATGATCTGGAGGCATTCGGCCGCCTGCCGGTGTTGGCCAATGGGCGCATCAAGCCGCTCGACACCATCGCCCGCAGCTCGCTGCTGCAACTGCAGGGTCGGCAGCGGGTCAGCGATCCCGCGGTGTCCGAGCCCTTCGCCGCCACACCCGGCGCCTGGCTGGCCGACGTCTTCTTCGCCCCGGAGAAGGCCGACACTTATCCGACCTTCCGCATCGATTCGCCGGAATTGCTCACGCTGATGGGAATCTCCGAGGCCGACACGCGCATCACCTACGACAGCGGCATCAAGCACGCCTTCGCCATCCTCGGTTTCCTGCCCTCGAGCCGGGCCCGGTTTTCGTTCCGGCAGCTCGAGCCCAAGCTCGGCGAACTCGAGCGCCAGACGCAGCTCGCATCGCCCATCCCCGCCCAGACGCGGACGCCCTTCCAGCGCGCGGTGATCCAGCTCTACGGCAACATCCGCCACTATCTCGAGCTCAAGCACACCGTCGTCATGCCCGGATCCGCGGATTTTCTCGGCGAACTCCTCCGCTTCCAGGAAATCCTGCCCGCCGGCATCGCCGCAGTGCGTGCCCGCCAGGCCGGTCAGCCCTACGAAGAGCCCGCCTTGAAGGCCATCATGGAGCTGGCCCCGCGCTACGACTTCATGGGCGGGTCCACCAGCATCCTCGCCATCCCGCCCCCCAGCACCGCCGCCGACGCCACGGCGTGGAAGACTTCCGGCAACGCCATCCTCGACACCATCCAGACCGGCAGCCTCAACCCGGCGGTGCTCGCCTACGCGGGCCTGGCCCACTCGTGGCGCCAGGGCCAGCCGGAGCAGTTCAACAAGGTGGTCGAACTCTACGCCAAGGAGCTCGAGCGGCGCCTGCCTGACGCCATCAGCAAGGCGCGCGCCGAGACCCAGTTCAATGCGGCCGAGCCGTTCTACCGCAGCATGACGCTTTTCGCGTTCGTCTTCCTCCTGGGCATTGTCTCCTGGCTCAAGTGGCCGGAAGCCCTGGGCCGCTCCGCGTACTTCCTCACGGCCCTTGCCCTCGTCGCGATGACCGCCGGCATCGCCACCCGCATGTGGCTCGAGGGCCGGCCGCCCGTCACCAACCTCTACTCATCGGCGCTCTTCGTCGGCTGGGGTGCCGTCGCCCTCTGCCTCGTCCTCGAGGCCATCTACCGCAACGCCATCGGCAGCGTCGCGGCCGGTGTCATCGGCTTCTGCACGCTGCTCATCGCCCACCACCTCTCGCTCGGCGGCGACACGCTCGAGATGATGCGCGCGGTGCTCGACTCCAACTTCTGGTTGGCCACCCACGTCGTCGTCATCACGATCGGCTACTCCGCCACCTTCCTCGCGGGATTCCTCGCGTTGATCTACATCGTCCGCGGCGTGTTCACGAAATCGCTCGACCGCGGTACGGCCGACGCCCTCAACCGCATGGTCTATGGCATCGTCTGCTTTGGCACGCTCTTCAGCATGATCGGCACCGTCCTCGGCGGCATCTGGGCCGACCAGTCCTGGGGCCGCTTCTGGGGCTGGGACCCGAAGGAGAACGGCGCCCTCATCATCGTGCTGTGGAACGCCATCATCCTCCACGCGCGCTGGGGTGGATTCGTCCGCCAACGCGGCCTGATGATGCTCGCCGTCTTCGGCAACATCGTCACGAGTTGGAGCTGGTTCGGCACCAACATGCTCGGCGTCGGCCTGCACAGCTACGGCTTCATGGACGCCGCCTTCTGGTGGCTCAGCGCCTTCATCGTGAGCCAGCTCGCCTTCATCGCCGTGGCCGCCCTGCCGACCGAGCGCTGGCGCAGCCGGCTGGCCTGACCGCACATCCGCCCGCGCAAATTCAACTTCGACAAGCGCCGCCCTTTCGCGCAACGATTGCCCCATGGACAAGCCCGGCAAAAAGGAACTGATGCAGCAGATCGTCGCCTATGTTGGACCCACCGAGGCCATTCGCCTCGTTTCCGATGCCTACAGTGCCGAGGTGCTCGCGACCCGTATCGGTCGCATCGAGGAAGGCAGCCAGAATTTCATCAAGCAGGCCCGGCCCCCGCTCGACCTGATGCAACTGGCGCTGGAGCGCGTGCTGCAGATCTGCGAGCTGACGAAGTAATCAGCCCCGTTTCCCCAGCAGTTCCTTCGCGTGGGCCAGCGCGCTCTTGGCGTTGCGGTCGCCCAGCATGCGGGCGAGTTCGCTGATGCGCGCCTTCGGGTCGGCTTGGATGGGAACAATGGCGACCTCCGCGCGGGATTTCGACTGGTCCTTGGTGACGACCAGGTGACACGTGCCAAAGGCCGCGACCTGCGGGAGGTGGGTCACGCAGAGGACCTGATGGCAGCGCGCGATGTCCGCCATCGTCTCACCGACCACGCTGCCGATCTCGCCACCGACATTGGCGTCCACCTCGTCGAAGACCAGCAGCGGCACCTCGTCGAGGTCGGCCAGCACGGCCTTGAGCGCGAGCATCACGCGCGCCAGCTCGCCGCTCGAGGCGATGCGACCCAGCGGCAGCGGCGCCTCGCCGACATTGGGCGAGAACAGGAACTCGCACCGGCAATCGCCGTGCGGCCCAAGCTCGGGCAATGCCTGGATCTCGATACGGAAATCCGATTTCGCGAAACCGAGCCGCGCGATATTCTTCGCCGCCGCCCGGGCGAGCTCCTTGGCCGCCTTCTCGCGCAGGCCGCGCAACGCCTGCGCCGCCAGCTTCGCCGCCTTGAGCGCGGCGGCGATATCCTTGTCGAGACGCGCGAGCGTGCCGGCGAGATCGCCCTGTGCCTCGAGCCGCCGGCGCAGGTCGTCGCGCGCCGCCAGCACCGCCGGCAGGTCGCCGCCATGCTTCCGCTTCAGCTCGAGCCACGTGTTCATCTTGCTGGTGAGCAGCTCGGCCTGCTCGGCGTCGAACTGCAGCTGCTGGCCCAGCGCGGCGAACTCGGCGCCGAGGTCGTTCAGCTCCACCGCCGCCGACGCGAGCCGCTCGGACAGCGCCTTGCTCGCGGGGTCGAGGTTCTCGAGCGCCCGCGCCTCCCGCAGGAGGGCCCCCACCCGGCCCTGAACCCCGTCCTCGCCGGTGAGGCCGGTGGCCAGCGCATCGGTCAGCTCGGTCAATTCCTGCGCGCGACTGAGCCGCTGGAAATCGCGTTCCAGCTCAGCGATCGCCTCGGCCGTCAGTTCCAGGGCATCGATCTTCGTGAGCTGGTTGCGGAGGAACTCGACCTGATCAGGTGAAAGCCGGGTCTCGCTGGCGAGTTTCTCCCGCTCGGCTTGGCGGTCGCGCCACGCACGGTAATTCGCCCGGTAGGTTTCGAGCGCCGCGCCGGCCCGGGCATAGAGGTCCAGCAACTCGAGCTGGCAGTTGTCCTTGAGGAGCCGCCGCGGCTCGCTGGGCCCGTGAAAATCGATCCAATGCTCGCCGAGCTGCTGCAGCGCGGACAGGGTCGCAAGGCTGCCGTTGACGGTGATCTTCGGCGCCTTTTCGCGCGCGAGGCTCCGTTTCAGGATCAGCAGGCCCTCCTCGCAGGGCGGCAGCTCCAAGCGAGCCAGCACCGCGTCGATGCGACCCGGCTGCTCGAAATACAGGCTGGCCTCGACCTCGCACGCCGCCGCGCCCTGGCGGATCACGGTCTTTTCCGCCCGCTCGCCCGCGAGCAGGCTCAGGGCCCCGAGCAAAATGCTCTTCCCCGCCCCGGTCTCGCCGGTCACCGCCGTGAATCCAGCCTCGAAGTCGAGGCTCACCTCCTCGATCAGGGCCAGGTTGCGGATGCGAAGCGACTGCAGCATGGGAAGATACGCACAAAAAAACCGCCGCAGTTCAAGCGGCGGGTTTCAAATGGTGGACCTTACTGGACTCGAACCAGTGACCTTTTCCATGTCAAGGAAACGCTCTAACCAACTGAGCTAAAGGTCCAAAAATTGAGGTTGGCGAGTAACAAGCCTCCCGCCGCTCAGCGCAAGGAAAATTCCTTCCGGGCCTCCGCGAGGTCGCGCTGCACCTGCGCCTGCAGCTCGGCCAGCCCGGCAAATTTCATCTCGGGCCGCAGGAAACGGAGCCATTCGACCGCAACCTCATCGCCCGGGCCGTAGGGGCAATCGCCGAGCACGTGCACCTCCAGCCGGGGTGCGCTGGCGCCGCCCACGGTCGGCCTCAGGCCATAGTTCGCGACGCCCGGCAGCGCGGCGGTTTTCGTGCCCTTGAGCCATACGGTGTAGACCCCGAGGCGCGGCGCCAAATCCGGCGTCCACTCGAGATTGAGCGTCGGGAACCCCAGGGTGCGCCCCAACTGCCGACCCGGCGCGATCACGCCGTGCGCGACATAGGGAGCGCCCAGCAGCTCGCTCGCCCGCGCCATCTCGCCCGCCGCCAGGAGCTCGCGAATCCGCGTGCTGCTGACCGGGCCGCCCGCCGCCTCGACCCGGGCGACGCTCACCACCCGCAGGCCCAGCTCCGCGCCCGCGCGGACCAGCAACGCGCTGTCGCCCGTGCGCCCGCGGCCGAACCGCCAGTTGTCGCCGACATGCACACCCCGCAGCTGCGGCAGGTGCCGGCGCAGGTACGGGAGAAATTCCTCGGCCGGCAGGCGGGCGAATTCCTCGGTGAAATTCACCGTGATGATCGCCTCGATGCCGAGCGCGCCGAGCGCGCGCACCTTGTCCGCCGGCGCCATGATCATCCGCGTGGGGCTCGGCGCCCGGAAGAAGATACTCGGGTGCGGCCAGAAGGTCAGCACGCCGGCCAGGCCCTGCTCGGCCTTCGCCGCCGCCACGGCCGAGGCCACCACGGCCCGGTGGCCGCGGTGCACGCCGTCAAACATCCCGATGGCCAGCTCGAGCGGGCGCGCGGGCAGCGCGACGCTTTCGAGTCCCTGGAACTGGAGCGGCCCGGTCACAGCGCCACGCTCGGCGCCGCATCGCGCGCCGGGATGAGCCGCTTCTCGATCTCGGGCAGCGTCATCTGCTCGATCGCATCCAGCGTGAGCGCCTGGGAAACGTTGAAGCGGTCCGTGGCCGTGCGCCGCAGGGCCGCCAGGTGGGCGCCGCAACCGAGGCGCTGGCCCAGGTCGTGGGCGATGGTGCGGACATAGGTGCCCTTGCTGGACCGCAGCCGAAAGTCGAAGGCCGGCAGGCCGAAGCGCGTGAGCTCGAAACTGGAGACGCGGATGAACCGCGGCTCGCGCTCGACCTCCTCGCCCTTGCGCGCGCTCTTGTACAGCGGCACGCCGTCGATCTTGATCGCCGAGTACATCGGCGGGGTCTGGTACTGGTCGCCGAGGAAACCCTGCATCGCGGCGCGGAGCTCCGCCTCGGTCAGCGCCGGGACGGGGCGCGTCTCCATCACCTGACCCTGCGCGTCCTGCGAGTCGGTGATCTTGCCCAGCTCGATGGTGCCCTCGTACTCCTTGTCGAGGCTGATGAGGTACTGGGAAATGCGCGTCGCCTTGCCGACCAGCATGATCAGGAGCCCGGTCGCCATCGGGTCGAGCGTGCCGGCATGGCCGATGCGCTTCATGCGCAGCTTGCGCCGCAGGCGCGCCACGACGTCGTGCGAGGTGTGATCGGTGGGCTTGTCCACCAAGAGCACGCCCTCCAATTCCTTGGGCTGTCCAATCATGCGCGAGCCGGACCCTGGGCGTCCACCACCGCCATCTGCCGCGCGATCGCGGCGACGAGGCGGTCGTAGAAACCGGCCGTGTCCTTCTTGAGGTTGAGGCCCGCGGCGCAGGCATGGCCGCCGCCGTTGAACTCGCCGGCGATGAGGTCGAGCCGGTAAGCGGGATTCTTGGCGCGCAGGCTGGCCTTCACGGTGCCGTCGGTGCGCTCCTCGATGAGCACGCCCACGTCCACGCCGTCCATCGCCCGGGCGTAATCCACCAGGCCCTCGGTGTCCTCCAGCGTGCTCCCGGTCTCCTCGAAGATGCCGGGCGGCAAGGTCCCGATGCACAGGCGGCCGCCGCACTCGAATTGCAGCGAGGCGAGGTAACGCTGCAGGAGCATGAGCTTGCCGGGGGTCTCGCGCTCATAGAGCTGGTAGCCGGCCTCGCTCGGCCGCGCGCCGAGCGCCAGCAGGTCCGCCGCGAGCAGGAAGCAGCGGCGCGAGGTGGAGGCGAAGCGAAACTGGCCCGTGTCGGTCAGGATCCCCGTGTACAGCGCCTGGGCCGCCTGCGCGTCGATGGTCAGGCCGTTGTCGAGGAACATGCCCGCCAGCATCTCGCAGGTGGCGGCCGAGGTGGTGTCGAGGAGGTTGTGCGCGGCGAACCCGACGTTGGAGAGATGGTGGTCCACCATGGCCAACGGCGCCGGGAACGCCTGCCGCAGGCGGTCGCCGCCGCGCGCGCCGTCGGCGCAGTCCACGAAGATCGCCGTGTAGTCGCGGGCGACCGGCAGGATGTCGTCGGTGCGGCGGAAGGCCATGCCCGGCGTGAGGAACAGCAGGCGCCGCGGCACCGGGTCGGGATTCACGCAGACGGACTCGATGCCGAGCGTCTCGAAGACGCGGGCCAGGGCGACCTGCGAGCCGATGCAGTCGCCGTCCGGCCGGGCGTGCCCGACGATGGCGATGCGGCGGCCGCGGGCGGCCGCTACGACCTGGCTGAAGCGCGGCGAGAGCTGCGGGTAATAGGTGGCGGCGCTCACGGGGCGGGCTCCCCTTTCTCGGCGCCGCCGATCTCGTCGAGCAGGCGCATGAGGCGGGTGCCGCGGGCGGCGGACTTGTCGAAGACGTAATCGAGCTTCGGCAGGTACTTGAGGACGATCCGGCGGCCGAGCTCGGTGCGGATGGCCGGGGCCTCGCGCCGGAGCCAGCGCAGGCGATCCTGCACGGTGGCGTCATCGCCCACGATCGACACGAAGACGCGGCCGTCGCGAAGATCCGGCGCGACGCGCACCTCGGTGATGGTGATGGCCACGGCCTCGCTCTGGTAATCCCGGTGCAGGATGTCGCCGAGCTCGCGCTGGATCAGCTCGTTAACCCTCAGCGTGCGGTTGCTCATGGCTTGATTGGAAACAGAACGACCCTCCGGGCCCCCGGCAAACCGGCGGCTCAGAGCGTCGCGCGGACTTTCTGAATCTCGTAAACCTCGATGACGTCGCCGACCTCGTAGCCGTTGAAATCGTCGAGCTTGATGCCGCACTCCAGGCCGGCGCGAACCTCGTTGGCGTCGTCCTTGAAGCGCTTGAGGGTGAGAATCTTGCCCTCGTGCACGATCTCCTTCTTGCGGCGGAGGCGGGCCGAGGCGTTGCGGGTGATCTTGCCCTCGGTGACGAGGCAGCCGGCGACGAAGCCCTTGGCGAGCGGGAAGACCGCGCGCACCTCGGCGCCGCCGAGCTTGACCTCCTTGAGGTCGGGATCGAGCAGATCGGCCATCATCTCGCGGACCTTGTCGCCGAGCTCGTAGATGATGTCGAAGGTCTCGATGCGCACCTTGTGGTGCTTGGCGAGCGGCGTGACGCCGTTCTCGAGCTTCGTGTGGAAACCGAGGATCACGGCGCCGGCGGCGCTGGCCATGAGGACGTCGTTCTTGGTCACGAGGCCGACGTCGGTGGAGACGATCTCCAGCGAGACCTTGGTGCTCTTGATGCCCTCGAGGACGTTGCGGAGCGCCTCGGCGGAGCCGAAGACGTCGGTCTTGACGATGACCTTGAGGACCTTGGCCTGCGTGGCGGCGATGTTGGCGAAGAGCTGCTCGACGGAGACCTCCTTGGGGGCGGCGTCGGCGGTGATGACCACCTGCTTGAGGCGCAGCTGCTCCTCCTCGGCGAGCCCCTCGGCGGTGCGGATGTTCTTCACGACCTTGAAGGTCGCGCCGCTCTCGGGCGTGCCGGACCAGCCGATGACGCGCACCGGGGTGGCCGGGGGCGCCTCCTTGAGGTTGTTGCCCTGGTCGTCGTACATGGCGCGGACCCGGGCGTAATACTGGCCGCTGACGATGGCGTCGCCGACGCGGAGCGTGCCGCGCTGGACGATGACCGTGGCCATGGGGCCGCGGCCGAAGTCGATCTCGGACTCGATGATGATGCCGCTGGCCTCGGCCTTCGGGTTGGCCTTGAGCTCGAGCACGTCGGCCTGCAGGAGGATCATCTCGATCAAGTTGCTGATGCCGTCGCCCTTGATGGCCGAGACCGGCACGGTGATGGTCTCGCCGCCCCAGTCTTCCGGCGCGATGTTGCGCTGCTGCATCTGGGTCTTCACCTGGTCAAGGTTGGCGCCCTTCACGTCCATCTTGTTGACCGCGACGATGAGCGCGACCTTGGCGTTCTGGGCATGCTTCAGCGCCTCGTCGGTCTGCGGCATGAAGCCGTCGTCCGCCGCGACCACGAGGACCGCGATGTCGGTGACATGGGCGCCGCGGGCGCGCATCTTCGTGAAGGCGGCGTGGCCCGGGGTGTCGAGGAAGGTGATCTTGCGCTTGTCGTACTCGATCTGGTACGCGCCGATGTGCTGGGTGATGCCGCCGGCCTCGCCGGCCGCGACGTTGGCCTTGCGGATGGCGTCGAGCAACGAGGTCTTGCCGTGGTCGACGTGGCCGAGGATGCAGACGACCGGCGGGCGCGGCGCGAGGTTGCGCGCCTCCTCTTCCTCGGCCTGCTTGCGCTTCTGGTCCTTGTCGACCGCCACCGGGGCCTTCTGGGCCTCGCCGCGGTGCTTGATCTCGAGGAGGAAACCGTGCTTCTCCGCCACCTTGACCGCGACCGCCTCATCGATGGCGGTGTTCATCGAGGCAAAGCCGCCCGCCTGGTTGAGCTCGGAGATGAGCTTGAAGGGCCGCAGGCCCAGCGCGATCGCGAAGTCGCGGACGATGATGGGCGGCTTGATCTGGATGATTTTGACCTCGCCACTTTCCGCGGTCGGCGCGGCGGCCGGGGCCACCGGCGTCGGGACCGGGGCGGGAGCGGAACCGGGGGGACGCGGCGGCGACATGCGCAGCACCGGGGGCGGGGCTGAGACCGGCGGCGGGGGCGGCGGCACGGCCGCCGGGCTCTTCGCGGCGACGGGCGGCGGCGGCGGGACGCTGGCCCGCGGCACCGGGATCGGGGCGGGCGTCGGGGCCGGTGCCGAGACCGGCGCGGGACGCGAAATGACCGGCGCAACCGGGCGGGGCAACGGCGGCGGGGTCGCAGGAGACTTGTGCGGGGGCGCCACGGGGGCCGGACGCGGCGGGGCTGGCGGCACCACCGGGGCGACGGACGCGGCCTTCAGCGCCGCCGCCTTGGCCGCGGCGGCCTGCTCGCGCTCACGCTCGATGTCCTGCTTGGTCTTGACAAAGGCACCCGCGGGCAGGTGCACGCGGGACGGCACCGCCGGGGCCTCACCGGTCGGGACCGGCGCCGCCTCGGGCGCCGCGGCCGGGGCGGAGGGCTCGCCCGGGGCGGAAGCCGCGGCCGAGCGCTTGGCGGTGAACTCCTCGCGCAACGCCGCGGCGTTGATGTTGTCAACCGTGCTCGAGACCGACTTCACATCCGCGGCGATGATCTTGCGCTCCTTCAGCAGCGCGAGCATCTCCTTGTTGTCCATGCCGAGTTCCTCGGCGAGCTTGTGGATGCGAATACTCATGCAGTTACCGGTTAGAACGGGAAATTATTGGGATTGTGACTGATTGACGCGAGCAATGATCGCGTCGGCATCCTCGGGCGCGAAACCGGCCTCGACGAGGTCACTGGCCTCGACGCCTTGGAAGGCCGCCGGCGAATTGATGCCCATGTCGACCAGGCGGCTGGCGACGGTCTCGTCGACGGCGAAGGCCTTGACGAGGGAATCGATCGCCGTCTGGCGCGGGTTGTCGCCCATGGCCTTGAACTCCTCGATGTCGAGGCGCCAGCCGATGAGGCGGGACGTGAGCCGGGCGTTCTGGCCCTTGCGGCCGATGGCCACGGCGAGATCGTCGGTCGCGACCTTGAGCAGAATGCGGTGGTCCTTCTCGTTGATGATGATCTCGCGCGGCACCGCGGGCTTGAGCGCCTCGATGATCATTTCCTTCGGGTCGGCAAAATAACGGATGATGTCGATCTTCTCGCCGCCGAGCTCGCGGACGATGGTCTTGACGCGGGCACCGCGGGCACCGACGCAGGCGCCGACCGGGTCCACCTTCGGATCCGCGCTCGTGACCGCGATCTTGGTGCGATAGCCGGGCTCGCGCGCGAAGGCCTCGATCTTCACGGTGCCATCGGCGATCTCCGTGACCTCGAGCTCGAACAGGCGGCGGACGAACTTGGGGCTCGCGCGGCTGAGGATGATCTCCGGGCCGCGCGGCGAGGAGTCGATCGAGAGCAAGAGACAGCGGATGCGCTCACCGGGCTGGTATTCCTCGGCCGGGACCTGTTCCTTGCCAGGCATGACGGCCTCGGCCTTGCCCAAGTCGATGTAAAGGTCGTTGCGCTCGCGGCGGCGGACGGTGCCGGTGACGATGTTGCCGACCTGGTCCTTGAAGTCGTCGTAGATCCGGTCCTTCTCGAATTGGCGCAGGCGCTGCATGACGGCCTGCCGGGCCGTCTGGGCGGCGATCCGACCCAGGGTCGAGGGATCGATCTCCCGCTCCAGCATTTCTCCTAATACGGCACCGGGCTTCAGGGCCTGGGCTTTCTCGACATGGATCTCGGTCTTGGGATTGCTGACGGAATCGACCACCTTGAGCAGGGCCCAGGCGTGGAGCTGGCCGTTCTTGGGATTGATCTCGATCTTGAGCTCCTGACCGGAGTTAACCCCCTTCTGGGCCGCGGTTTTAAGTGCGTTGGCGATGGTCGCAATCATGTCCGCGCGGCCAATGCCCTTTTCTTTCTCCATGTATTCCAGGACGGATAAGATTTCGCTGCTCATAGTGCTTGTTAAATGGGAAAAAAAAAGCGGGCCGCAGGGCCCACTTATTTAAAAGTGAGTTTGATTGAGAGGTGGAAATTACCTGCCGCCGGCAAAGCTTGTCAAGCCCCGCAGCCCCAGCGACTCACCGGATCGACCATCACCGGCCCTCCAGGGCCAGAATCTCGGCCATCAGGCCCTGCAAGGGACCGTGTGCGGCCGGTCTCGCGGCCCCGGCAAACACACCCAGCTCGCGGAGCACCCGGCGCAGCTGCGGCGGTTGATCGCCCGGCCACCAGTGCCACCACAATCCAAAGAGATCCCAGCCGGTGTGTGCCGCCGCCAGCGGCAACCAGCCGTCGCAGATGAGGTTATCGAGACGGGTGCCGCCAACCCGCCCGGCACAGATCCGAGCCGCCAGATGCGCCCGCAAATCGGCCAGCCGATGCGTGCGCCGGGCCACCCGGGCCTCCGTCGCCCACGACGGATGCGGCAGGTCCTGAATCGCCGCGTCGATCAAGTCAGGCCAATCCGGCCGCGCCTCCACCCATGCGGCGTATTGCTGCAGTCGCACCCAGGGATGATTGGCCGGTCGCACGCCGTGAAGCGTCCACCGATCACCCATCGCTGCATAGACCAGCCGGAGATCGGCTCCCCCGCGCGACCACGCCGCCAGCGGATAACGCGCGGCGACATCAAGCATCGGCGCCCGGTTGAACCGGTACCCGAGGACCTCGAGCGCCCCGTGGTGACACGCCGCGACCCAGCCGAGGCGGTCCAGGCGCAAGGCGGCGTAGCGCACCTTTTGTTGCCACCGTTCGCGGGCCCGGGTCGCGAGCAGCCCGGCGAGCGCTTCCGGCGTCAGGTCGCGCAGCCGCGCCATGATCGCCGGCACCGGCCGCCCGGCCAGACTCTCGATCACCGACTCCGCCGCATATTCCTCCAGCGCGTGGTGCAGATGCGGCAACAGGGCCAACGTGGGCAATGGCCGTGCACCGGCGGCCACGGCGGGCGGTGCCGCCGCCTCGGGAAACAGGACCACGTGCAGCAGGACGCGGTCGTACGCCGCATCCGTCGCATGCCCGTGCTGGCGCCAGCCCGCCGCGTGCAAGTGCAGCTCTACGTCGCCCGACTGCACGGGACCCTGATCGAAGCGGATGCGCGCATCCTTGAAGTCGGGACCGCCCAGCAAATTCCAGCGCCCGGGATGGATCACCTCCACGCGCCGGCCCTCCTGCGTGACGAGATTCGATCCATTGAATTCGCGCCGGGCCCAGATCTGCTGCAGCAAATGCTCCGAAAAGGTGAACGTGCCGTAAAGGCCCTGCACCTCCTCGACCCGATGCCGGGCGTGGCGCTCGTCCGGATCAGCCTGCATGACGCACCTCGGACGCATCTGCGCCGTTGACCTCACCAGGTAACTGCGCAACGTGAACTCCCGCTTCCGGAGGAGTGGCTGAGTGGTTAAAGGCACCTGACTTGAAATCAGACGTGGGCGCAAGTCCACCGGGGGTTCGAATCCCTCCTCCTCCGCCAGCCTCCGCCCAGCCTACGGCTGGCATGCCGATCCTAGAGTTCCCAAGGGAACCGCCCACCAGATCGTGCGGAGGCTGCCCTCCGTAGGCTCGGCGAAGGAGGGCTTGCGCGTCCGCCTGCCTAACCGCAGCCGTCCTGCCTGTTTCGTAATTTTCGCTACAGCAGTTCATCTATCGATGGCCCAACACAATCTCCCAAGCCTCAGAAAAAATTATGGGCCGCTGCCGGTTTTGACACCGGCAGCGGCCCGACCTGCTTGCACTTTATCCATGTAGCCCCCATGCAAGGGCAAGCGAGGGAATCATTGTCACCTACATAAACGCGGCAGCGGCCGGTTTCCCCTAGTGTATGACGAAAGATTTTTTGGAATTTTGCTCATGCCGGCGGCGCGCGGGTTTCCTCGTCGTCAACGATTGAGCAACGCGGCCAGTTGCACCCGGCTCGTCACCTGGAGTTTTCGAAAGATTGTCGACAGCTGCGTCTTGATGGTGAGGGGACTGCGATGCATGGCCGCGGCGATCTCGGGCGTCGTCAGCCCATCACGGATCCGCATCGCGACCTCGCGCTCCCGAAAGGAAAGGCGGGCGAGGATCCGGATGGCCGCGGGCGACAGGCGTTCATGGCGGTCGGCCCGCGGGCGCCGGTAATCGAGCTGGAGATCCAGCACCGGTTCACCCCCGACCTCCGGCACTTGCAGGCGCACGACGGCGTACAGGCCCCGACCGGGCTCCGACACTTGCTGGATCGGGGGTTTCGTCCCCGTCTCGCGCCAGGTCCGGACCATGGCCCGGCACGCCTGTTGCAGCAGCACCGGGAGACGAATCTCCGCGCGATCGAGCGGCAGGGCGTCACCACCCTGCGGATGGGCGTTCCAGACGGCGCACACGATGGCCGCCTCCTGATTGTGCCAAAGGAGCCGACCAGACGCATCCGCCAAAATGAGCGCCAATGGGGCATCCTCGAGCATGGTCTGCATCATCGGCAGGATACGCACGGCATCGTTCGCAGCAAAAGTGGCCGGCATGGGAAACAGGATTGAGTTTTAGGGCGTGGCGACCCTGACGTCCCCATCCACCGGCAGAGCATAACTGGGATGCACCGGAAACGACGCCGCGCGCCGACTGGCAATCTCGATCGCGCGATTGCCCTCCCCCACGTGGACAAAACACGCCCGGTGTTCTTCCTCCGCCGCCCCCGACACATAGGCATACGCCGTCACCGTGACGACATCACCCGGGAGGATCTGCCGGCCGAGGGCTCCCAGCACCTCGACCTCCCCGGCCCCGCCAGCCATCACCGGAGCCTGCCAGGCGCGCCCGTCCTGCGTGCGAATCTCGACCTCCTCGAACTCGCTCAGGCAGGCCGCCCAGAGCAGTTCAGGGTCCAGCCGCAAGGCCGAGACCCCGTCGCGGTCCGACGCATTGACCACCAGCGGCTGCAGGCAAGCCCGCATAAACCGCCGCTTATACGGGCTGGATATCGGCATCGGGCAACAGCGCCTGCATCCGCCGCGCAAGTTCGAGATCCAGGCGGGTGACGACTCCACCGGCCGCATGCGTCGTGAGACGAAGCTGCAAACGCCGATGACAGTTGGTCCACTCCGGATGGTGATCGAGGGCCTCCGCCTCACTCGCCGCGTGCATCACGAAACAGATGGCGTCCTCGAAGCTGGGAAACTCGACGACCTTGACCAAGGCGTGATCGGTGTGGACCCAGCCCGGCAGGCCTGCCAGCGCCACCTCAATCTCAGCCTCAGTCAATGGCCGCGAATGAAACGCACCCGCGGTCATGAGGATGGCCCTCCATAAACGGCCGCCCGATGCATCTCCCGGGCCAGCGCAAAGGCCTCCACGAGGTCCGGCCAAGCTATCCCCTCCGCCCGCTCGTCTGGCGACATCTCAGTCGCCGAGGTCGGAAAGGCGCGCACGGCGCTCGACGCTCCGTTGGCCACCTGGACAAACAGCTCACCCGTGCGGCAGTTGCCGAACAGTCGCAGCGTCCAATCGCGATCCTCGGCCAACGGCGCGTCGTGATAGGTCACGCACTCCCGGGCCGCCTTCAGGGCCTCGAGGCGCTGCGCATCGGAAATGACACCGGACCGGCCCGCCGCCCCGGGATTGCAGACGGTGTTCATGGGACGCCATGGTAGAAAGGCCGCGACGCCGGGCATTCGGCCTCGTCACGGCGATGGCAGCGCCCGCGGGAGCGGCGAATGCTGCAAGTTGGTGTCATTGAACGTGGGGTTGGGGTGGATGGCATGGGAGATTGAAGTGCCGCTGCCGGGAAACCCCGGCAGCGGCAAACAACACAACTGAACCGACCACGCAGCTCGCGAACGCTCTGGTGATCTGGACACCAACTAAAACGCTCCACGGGCCCAAAACCCCTAGAGTGCGACCTTATTTACGCCAAAAGTATTAGGCCTTAACCACCGCTAGGCTGGCTGCACCTTGGTCTCGTTGATCCGAGTGACGACATTGCCGGGGGCAAGGAGCACCACGCGCACGGAATGCAGCGGCACCTCGCGCGGTTCCAGCCGGACATAGGCCGCCACGATCACCAGATCGCCCGGCCGCACCAACCGGGCCGCGGCGCCATTGACCTGGATCTGCCCGGCGTCGCCGTAGATCACATAGGTGGTGAAACGCGCACCGTTGGTGATGTCATAGACATCCACCTGCTCGAACTCGCTGAGCCCGGCCTCCCGGCACAGGTTGCGGTCGATCGAGATCGAGCCCTCGTAGTCAGGATCAGCCGCTGTGAGCGTGGCGCGGTGCAGCTTCGTTTTCAGGAAGGTCAATTGCATGGCGGATCAATGGGGCCGCGGCAGGTCGCGATTGAGCAGCTCGGCGTGCACGAGACCCTCGAGCACGAGCTCGGGCACGATCTCGCCGAAGATGCGCTCGGATTCGAAAAGCCGGGCAAATCCACCCGTGCCGATGACGACCGGGCGCTCGCCGCCAAAGGCCTCGGCGGTGATCGACTCGATCAGATGGCGCATCGCGCCCACATGACCGTGGTAGAGGCCCGAGTTGATGCTCTCGTGCGTGGTGCGGCCGACGGGCGACTCCGGCCGCACGATCTGCACGTGCGGCAGCTTGGCCGTGTGCCCGGCCAACGCCGCCGCCGAGACGCCCACGCCCGGGAGGATTGCGCCGCCGAGGTACTCGCCCGCGGCCGTCACCACATCGAAGGTCGTCGCCGTGCCGCAATCCACGATGATGAGGTTGCGCCCCGGATGCCGCCGCGTGCCGCCGATCGCATTCGCGATGCGGTCGGCGCCGACCTCGTGGGGATTGCGGTAGAGCACCTTCAGGCCCGTCTTCACGCCGGCCTGCAGGATGAACGGCTCGGTCCGATGGTACTCCACGCAGACCCGCTGCAGCGCATGCAGGGCCGCCGGGACGACGGAGCAGAGCGCGATGCGCGTGATCTGCGCGGGCTCGATGCCCTTGGCCCGCAGGGCCGCCGCGAAGAAGACCCCGAGTTCATCGGTCGTGGCCAGCGGGTGCGTGGATTTGCGGAAGGTGCAGCGCAGGCTTTCGCCTTCGTACACGCCCCCGAGGATCTGGGAATTGCCGACATCAAGGCAGAGCAGCATGGGAGGATGGGGTTGAGGGATTCGCGATCAATTCAAGGACTTCGGTCAGGCGCGCGGCGAGTTCGGCGCGATCAGCGCAGGCGATGACGGCAGAATCGCCCCGGCGGTGGATCGTCGCGGGAAACTGCCCCGGCGCCGCCCCGCGCTGGGCGTTGTCGTTGTGCACGACGACATCGACCCGGGCCCGCTTGAAAAGGGTGTCCACCGCCGCTTGTGCCGCCGGGGCCGTCGCCCCATCCGTCAGTTTGAACGCGACCACGGTCAGCGCGGGGTTGCGGCTCCGTTCCCGCAGCGTATCGACCAGCTTCGGCTGCGGCCGCAGCTCGAGCAGGACGTTGCGCCCGGAGTCCAGCTTGGCCCCGCCCGGCGGCCACTCGACGCCGTCAACCCACAATGACCCGATGCCAAAGTCCCCCACCGCCGCCGCATGCACGACGGCATCGAAATCCGCCGCACCCAGCAACCGGGTCAGCGCTCGGTCGAGATCCTCGAAGCTCACGAAGGTCTCGTCCGCGACCGGCGCCCCCGCCGCCGGGGCCGAGGCGGCACGCAGCAAGGTGACCTGATGCCCGGCCGCGGCGAAATGCCGCGCCAACTCCGCCCCCGTCCGACCCGTGCTCGTGTTGGTCAACACCCGCACGCCGTCGAGCAACTCCGCCGTCGCCCCGCTGGTCACGAGGATGCGCCGCGCGTTCACCGGACGCGCAAGGGCGGACTCGATCACGGCAACGATCTCCTCCGGTTCGGCCATGCGCCCCTCTCCCACTTCACCGCAGGCCGTCCGGCCCGCGCCCGGCGCGACGAATCGCGCCCCCCATTCCCGCAGGCGCGTCACCGCTGCCTGCGTGGCCGGATGGGACCACATCGCCGGATTCATCGCCGGCACGATCAGGAGCGGACGGTCACGTTCCCGGGCGAGCAGCAGCGCCCCTGCGAGATCGTCCGCCAACCCGGCCGCGAAGCGATTGATGCTGTGGGCCGTCGCCGGGCATACGACGGTCAGGTCCGCCCAGCGCGCCAACTCGATGTGGTCCAGCGCCGTGCCCGGCGCGAATAGGTCGGTCTGCGGCGCCTCGCCCGTCAGCCCCTCCAGCGTGGCCGGGCCAACGAACTGCAGGCCGGCTGCGGTGATCACCGTGCGCACGCGATGACCGCGCTGCACCAGCGCGGACACGACCGCGCAGGCCTTGGCGGCGGCAATGGAGCCGGTGAGGACGAAAAGGATGTTAGAGCCGGACATGGTCAATGAGACGCACCCCCTCGATGCGGATCGCGGCCAGTCGGGAACCCTCATGGTCCGCGACGTAGTCGACGGAGAACCCCGCCTCCGCCAGGCGTCGTGCCGCGGTCTGCGCATCCGACGCCTCCCGCAGGATGCGCGGGAAAGCCGCGGCCTGCGCCCGCGCCTTGGGCGAAAGCCGGCGGTTGCGCGAACTCAGGGCGAGTCCGTCGTCATCGCGCACCGTCGGGCACGCGACGATTTCGACCGGCAGGAAAAAGTCCGCGGCCATGGCCCGCACCAGTTGGAGCTGCTGCCAGTCCTTTTCGCCAAAGTAGGCCCGGTGCGGCGCCACGAGGTTGAGCAGCTTCAACACCACCGTCAGCACGCCGTCAAAGTGCCCGGGCCGGTGCGCCCCCTCATACTCGAGGCTGAGCGCCGTCTCCGTCACCCGGTACCGATAGGCGTCGGGATACATGTCATTCGCCGTGGGCACCAACACCCAGTCGGCCAGGCCCTCGGCGAGCGCGAGATCCCCCGCCAGGGTGCGGGGATAATTGGCCAGGTCCTGCTGATCGTTGAACTGTGTCGGGTTGACGAAGATGCTCAGGACCACGGCATCGTTCTCGCGCCGCGCCCGCTCGAGCAGCGCGACATGCCCGCGGTGCAGGGCACCCATGGTCGGTACGAACCCGACCGTGCGACCGGCAAACTCGGGGCCGGCGCGGCGGTTCCGCCACAGCGAAAGATCGTGGATGACGTCCATCAGGCCATCGCCTCCTTCCGCGCCGGGAAACGACCGGCCCGCACGTCGCGCACATAGCGCCGCACCGACCGGGTGACCGCACCGGCGCCGTCCGCATACCGGCGGGCGAACTTCGGCCGGAAGGCCGGATCCAACCCCAGCAGGTCCGTCAACACGAGCACCTGCCCATCGGTCCCGGCCCCGGCGCCGATGCCGATGGTGGGAATCCGCAGCGCCCGCGTGACCCGCTGCGCGAGCGCGGCCGGGATGCACTCGAGCACGACGGCGAAGGCGCCCAGCCGCTCGAGTTCCGCCGCCTCCGCGAGCAGTCGTTGCGCCGCGGCCGGCTGGCCGGCCTGCACGCGGTGCCCGCCCAGTTGATGCACGGCCTGCGGCGTGAGGCCGAGGTGCCCCATGACTGGGATGCCGCTGGTGACCAGGTGGGTGATGACGTCGGCATGGCCCGCCAGTCCCTCGACCTTCACCGCGTTGGCCCCCGCCTGCAGCAGCACGCCCGCCGCCTGCGTGGCCGCCCTGCGTCCCTGTCGGGTCGTGAGGAATGGCAGGTCGGCGATGACGAAGGCCTCCGGTGCCCCGCGGCGCACGGCCGCGGTGTGCAGGCGCATCATCTCCAGGGTCGCATGGACCGTGGTGTCATGCCCGTGCACCACCATGGCGACACTGTCGCCGACCAAAATCGCATCGACCGGCGCCGCGGCCAGCAGCCGGGCATGCAACGCATCGTAGGCCGTCAGAAGTGTGATCGGACGCCCGGCGCGCTTGGCCCGGGAAAAGTCGAGGATGCTGTTCACGCCGCCTCCGCTGTTTCCACTAACGGAACGACAGGCGGGGGCGCGGTGCATTGAAAGGATGCTGTTCGCATGGCGATGCAGTCTCCGGAGGGATTGATGTTATTGTTGCTGACGAATCCCGGTCGCGATCTGGTTCGCGCCGAGGGGAGTCAAGGTGAACCAGGAAAAGGGTTTTGGAAAGCCCGGCCTTCGTCATACCGCCGGGCACCCATGGTCCGCGACCTACCAGCGCCAGGCGATGCCGACAGCGTACTGGCGGGGCGCGGCCGGCACCGCCGGGACTTCCTCGAACCGGCTGTCCCAGAGGTTCTCGACCATCGCGGTGACCTCGATGCCCGGCCATGCCTTCGGGCGCCAGGCCAGGGCCACGGCCGCCAGCGCCGATTCGTCGGGCCCGCGGCGCAGGGGATTGGCCTCCTGCAGGCGAAACTCCTGGTCGAGCCTCACCTCGAGACCCGGAGCGATCCGGTAAACCAGCGCCGCCGTGAGGCGATGTCGGGCGAAGTTCAGCGCATAGAAGCTGCCGTCCACCAGCGCCCCGCGGTAGTCCGCATCCTTGTCGAGCCAGGTATAGCCAAACACCAGGTCGAAGCTCTCGGCCCGGCGCGTATAGACGAGCTCCAGCCCGGTGGTGGCGAGGTCCACCGCATTCGCCGACCGGGCGGTCACTCCTTGCCGGAAGGTCCAGTCGACCAAGTCCTCGTCGCGCCGATGGAACAGCGTCGCATCAACGCTCCACTGCCGGTCATGCCAACGCGCCCCAGCCTCCAGATTGCGGCTCAGTTGCCGGCCCAGGTTCGGGTTGCCGCGGAACAGCCCGGCGGTCGCGCTCGAGTTCAGCGCGGTATAAGTCGGCAATTGGGTGGCCTCGGAATATTCGACGCGAATGCGCTCCGGCACCGCCGGGGTCGCCCCTGCCGCCGGCACCAGTTCGACGCCAGCGACGGGCGACAGCCGCCCGCCATCGCGATTCGAGTCATCCCACGTCGCGCCGGCGCGCAGCGTCACGGCCGACGCGGCGGGGATCGTGAACTCGGGGATCAGGCTGAGTTTGACCTGACTCCGGTCGCGGTACCGACCCGCCGTCAACGAGGTGGACTCGAGTTCATCGCCCATGACCTGCGCACCATAGACCAGCCTGACGGCGCCGAGGCGCTGCCGGCCGTCGACCCCGCCACCCTCGACCCAAGTCGTGTGCTGAAACGGATGCACCGGCCCGAGCGGGGCGAAGCGATTGAAGGCGTAATCGTCCTTGTTGCGCCGGTAGTACGCGCCCGCCTGGACGAAGTCGCCCTCTCCAAGGTCCGCCCGGTAATTGATGGCCACGAGCAACGTCTGAAGATTCTCCGACTCCGGCGAATTGAAAGGCGTGTAGAGATTGACCCAACCGAAGGCCTTGGCCTGGTAGCCGGCGAACAGGTCGGTCTGACTGCGAGGCCCCCGCACCTGCAGGCGACCGCCAACCCGGCCGAACTCGTGGTCGCCGTAGGCGATCGGGCCATCGGACTCCGACCGCGCCGCCTCAAGGTCCGCCGCCACCTGCCAGCCTTCGCCGCCGAGGTTCCGCACCCAGCCCTCGTAAAAAGCCTGCCGGTTCGAGGCATCCGGCCCCCCGGTCACGGCCAGGCTGCCGCCCTCGCGGATCGGCGCCCAGCCGTAGGCGACCGTGCCGGCACCCGCATTGAAGCCGAGCTGGGCATTGGCGGCGCCGGTGCTGATGCGTGGCGCTCCCAGCATCGCGGGCGCGATGGGGATCTCGGCGAAGTAATGGCCCGTCTGCGGGTCGAACAACGACACCGCGCCGACCCGAAAGCCCGTCTGCTCGAACACCCCGCCGCGCAGGGCGATGTCGGCCTGACCCTCCGCCAGGTTGCGCGACTGCACGTCAACCAAGGGCTCGAAGCGCAGGGCCGACACCGGCATGGCGAAGGTCGCCGCCGGCTCGGGATTGGCCACGCGCGGCGCCTGGGTCGTGAAAACCGGCAACTCGTAGGGCTCGTCGTCAATCGTCTCCGCCGCCTGGGCATGCGCGGCAACGCTGAGCGCCCCGGGCGCAAGGAGCATGAAAAGGGTCGTGGTTAAGCGATATCGCATGGCTGATTAACAGCCGATTGCGACGCAGCCCTTGGTCGTGTGCAAGGGCAAAGCTCGTCATTACGGCCACCGGCGTAGGCGAATGGGCCGCCGAGGCCGCAGCCCCGTAGCCACGAGCGTAAGCGAGTGGTTCGACGGCGTGTGCGCGTTCCGTCCACTCGCTCACGCTCGTGGCCACGGATCGAGATCGTCCGGCTAGCGCTTGCCTTCCATCGCCTTGAGCAAGGTGCGGCTGATGATGATGCGCTGGACCTCGGACGAACCCTCGCCGATCTCGCTCAGCCGGGCGTCGCGCCAGAAGCGCTCGACCGGGATGTCGCGGGTGTAGCCATAGCCGCCGTGGATCTGGATCACGCGGTTGCAGATGCGGGAAGCCGCCTCGGAAGCGTACAACTTGGCCACCGACGATTCCAGCGTGTGCCGGGCGCCGCGCTTCGCGAGGACGGCGGCCTGCAGGACGAGCGCCTCGGCCGCGCGCAACTCGACCTCGCAGTCGGCCAGCATGAACTGCAGCGCCTGGAAATCCGCCAGCCGCTTGCCGAACTGGCGTCGGTTGACGGCGTGCTGCAGCGCCGCATCGAGCGCGGCGCGCGCCAGCCCGAGCGAGACCGCCGCGACCCCGATGCGCCCCTTGTCGAGGCAGGCCAGCGCCATCGCCTGGCCCGAACCGCGCGGCCCGAGCAGGTCGCCCGGGGCGCCGACGAGCTCGAACTCCGCCGTGTCCGAGGCCCGCAGCCCGCAGGTGGGCACCTTGCGGCCCGGTTTGATCTTCGATTGGTGCACGAGGAACGCGCTGAACTCCTTCTTCCCCTCGGGGGTCTGACCGGACACCGCCATGACGATCAGGTATTCGGCCCAATGGCCCATGGTGATGTAGCGCTTCTGGCCGTTGAGTTCCCACTTCCCCGGCGCGACCTCCTTCGCCACGGTCTGCACGCCGCCGCTGTCGCTGCCGGCCTCGGGCTCGGTCAAAGCCCAGGCCATCAGCCAGGTGCCGTCAGCGATTTTCGGGAACAACAGCTTGTGCTGCGCCTCGCTGCCGGCCGCCAGCGGATGGCCGACCCCGAGGGCGTTGTGGGCCGCGACATCGATCGCGAAGGCCCCTTGGTACTTGGCCAGTTCACGCACGGCGAGCGCCGCCGCGACATAGCTGAACTCGCGACCACCGAGCGCCCGCGGCGCGGTCATGCCGAGCAGGCCGATGCGGCCGGCCTTGGTGAAGGCCTCGCGCGGGATCGCCTCCTCCTCCTCCCAGGCGGATGCATGCGGTGCGATATCGTTGGCGGCAAAAGCCGCCACCTCGCGGAGAAATTCGACCTCGGCGGGAGCGAGGTGATCGAGCCAGGAATCAGGCCAGGACGGAGTGGACGCGTTCATTGGGGTGTGAAGCCGGAAGGGGTTCCGGTGGTTTTCCGCAGCCAAAGTGATTCCGCATCGGAGCACGAGCCCCGGCGCGTGTTTTGGGGGCGTGGCCCCTCACAATCAGCCTTTTGGAGTATGGTTTGTGCCCGATTGCAGTTTGCCCGTCAGTGGGAATTTCCCGAAGCTGCGCCCGTCAGTCACCCCACCCCACCCTTCACGTGCCGCCCACCCCGACGCTGCTCGAACACTGCCAGACTTTGGCCCAGCAAGAAACGTCCCTCCGCGAAGGCGGCGGGCCCGACGGACAAGCCCGCCAGCACAAGCTCGGCCGGCTGTTCGTGCGCGAGCGCATCGCCGCCCTCGCCGATGACCGCGGCGCCGGTTTTCTCGAACTCGGGCTCTGGGCCGCCCACGGGATGTACCGCAACTGGGGCTCCTTTCCTGGTGCCGGCGTGGTCACGGGCATCGCCGACATCGCCGGGCGCCCGTGCATGATCGTCGCCAACGACGCCACGGTGAAGGCCGGCGCCTTCGTCCCCATGACCTGCAAGAAGGTCCTGCGCGCCCAGCGCATCGCCTTCGAGTGCAACCTGCCGCTCGTTTACCTCGTGGACTCCGCCGGCGTGTTTTTGCCGATGCAGGATGAGATCTTCCCCGACGAGGATGACTTCGGCCGCATCTTCCGGCACAACGCCGTGATCTCCGCCGCCGGCATCCCGCAATACGCCGCCATCATGGGCAACTGCGTGGCCGGCGGCGCCTACCTGCCGGTGCTCTGCGACCAGATCCTCATGACCGAGGGCAGCGGCCTCTACCTCGCCGGCGCCCAACTCGTAAAGGCCGCCATCGGCCAGGTCTCCGACCCCGAGGAGCTCGGCGGCGCCGCCATGCACGCCGGCGTTTCCGGCACCGTGGACTTCCGCGAGAAGGACGACCCCGCCTGTCTCGCCCGCCTGCGCAGCCTCGTGGGCCTGCTGCCGGCGCCCGCGGCTGAAACCCTGCCGCCCGCGGTCGAACCAGAATGGCCGGCGGAAAAAATCCTCGACCTCGTCCCACCCGATGGCCGCCGCGAATACGACGTGCGCGACCTCCTCCGCTGCCTCGTGGACGCTGGCACGATCGACGAGGTGAAAGCCGAGTTCGGCCAATCCCTCGTGACCGCCTTCGCCCGCCTTGGCGGACGCCCGGTCGGCCTCGTCGCCAACCAGCGCAAGCGCGTGCAGTCGAAGAAGACCGGCCTGCAGATGCCGGGCGTGATCTATGCCGACGCCGCCGACAAGGCCGCGCGCTTCATCCTCGACTGCAACCAAACACGCGTGCCGCTCGTGTTCCTGCAGGACGTGTCCGGCTTCATGGTCGGCAAGGACGCCGAGCAGAGCGGCATCATCCGCTCCGGCGCCAAGCTCGTGAACGCCCTGAGCAACACGACCGTGCCCAAACTCACCGTCATCACCGGCGGCTCCTACGGCGCCGGCAACTACGCGATGTGCGGCAAGGCCTTCGACCCGCGCTTCATCTTCGCGTGGCCCAACGCCCGTTACGCGGTCATGGGCGCCGCTCAGGCCAGCGATGTTGTCTACAACATTCTCGCCAAGGCCGCCAAGGACCGCACCCCCGAGGAACTCGAGCGCCTGCGCCAGCAGGTGAAGGAAGATTACCTCGAGCAGGCCGACATCCGCTACGGCGCCGCGCGGGGCTGGGTGGACGCGATCATCTCGCCCCTCGAAACCCGCCGCATCCTGCTGCGCGCTCTCGCCCTCGCCCATCGTTCACCCGCCAAGGGCACCTTCCACACGGGCGTGATCCAGACCTGACCATGCCGCGCCCGCTCAAAATCGCCAATGCCTCCGGCTTCTGGGGCGACCAGCCAGACGCCGCCGCCCGCCTCCTCGCCGCCCAGCCGGATGTCGATTACCTGACGCTCGACTACCTCGCCGAGGTTTCCCTCTCCATTATGGCCATCGCCCAGGCCAAGGACCCGGCAGCCGGGTATGCGCGCGACTTCATCGAAGTCGTGCGGTCGTTGATCCCCTTCTGGAAACAGGGCGGCCGCACCCGCATCGTCACCAACGCCGGCGGCCTCGATCCCCAGGCGTGCGGGCGGGCCGTGCGCGACGAATTGGCGAAGGCCGGATTGGCCGATCGCAAGGTGGCCGTGGTCAGCGGCGATGACGTGCTCGCCTGGGTCCAGGCCCACGTCGGCGAATGCGCCAACCTCGAGACGGGGGCCGCCCTGGAACCGCTGGCCGCCAAACTCGTCACCGCCAACGCCTACGTCGGCGCCGATGCGATCGCCGCCGCGCTGCAAGCCGGCGCCGACATCGTGATCACCGGGCGCGTGGCCGACCCTTCGCTCACCGTCGGGCCCGCCCGCGCCCATTTCGGTTGGGACGCCGACGCCCACGACCGCATCGCCGCCGCCACGATCGCCGGGCACCTGCTGGAGTGCGGCACGCAGGCTTGCGGCGGGTTTTCGACCGACTGGCTCTCACTCCCGGGCAATCACGACATTGGCTTCCCTGTGGCCGAGATTGCCGCCGACGGTTCCTGTGTGATGACCAAACCCACCGGGACAGGCGGCGCCGTCACCCTTCAGTCCATCAAGGAACAACTGCTCTACGAGATCGGCGACCCCGGCAATTACCTGTCACCCGATGCCACGGTCTCGTTGCTCGGCGTGAAGCTGGCACAAGTCGGCCCAGATCGCGTGCAACTGACCGGCGCCACCGGGCGCCCCCCGCCCGACAGCTACAAGGTCAGCGCCACCTATCGCCACGGCTTCAAGGCCCACGGCATGCTCACCGTTTACGGCGACCAGGCTGTCGCGAAGGCCCGCCGCGCCGGCGGCGGCGTCATTCGGCGGTTGACGGAGGCGGGCTGCCGCTACCGCGAGACTCTCGTCGAGTGTCTCGGCACGGGAGCCAGCGTCGGCGGAGTGGGTCAGCGCGTGCCCGAAGGCGACCTCATCGAGACCGTCCTGCGCATCAGCGTCGCCGCCGATACCGAGGAACCCGTGCGGCGCTTCACGCGGGCGATCGCGCCGCTGGTCACCAGCGGACCGCAAGGTGTCACCGGTTATGCCAGCGGCCGCCCCAAGGTGCTCCCGGTCTTTGGCTACTGGCCCTGCCTCGTGCCGCGCACGGTCGTGAACCGGCAATGGGCAATCCTATGACCACCCTCCGCGCCATCGCCTTCGCCCGCAGCGGCGACAAGGGTTCCTCCGCGAACATCGCCATCTTCGGCCGCACACCGGCTGCCTATGC
This sequence comes from Opitutaceae bacterium, assembly GCA_019634615.1. Classification (GTDB taxonomy): domain Bacteria; phylum Verrucomicrobiota; class Verrucomicrobiia; order Opitutales; family Opitutaceae; genus UBA2377. The sequence continues at coordinate 45,393 of JAHCAZ010000006.1, read as the reverse complement.
CTGGATCCGCGCCCACCTCACGGCGGATCGCGTCGAAGCCTATTTCCGGCCACTGGGCGTGGGCACCGTCGTGCGCTACGACGTCCCGAACCTGGAAGCGCTCAACTTCGTCCTCCCCGTAATCCTGGCCGGCGGCGGCAGTTGCTCGCTCCGCATCGACGCCCAAGGCAAGACCCTCGGCCAAGCCCTGCTCGAGATGCCGGTCGCGCTGCCACCCGAACTCGTTCCCACCCCCTGATACCCCACCATGAGCACTGAACTGGTCCTCGTCTCCTCCCCGACCTCAGGGGTGACACAACTGACCCTCAACCGGCCCGAGAAGCGCAACGCGCTTTCAGTCCCGCTGCTGCAGTCGATGCTCGCCGCCCTCGATCGCGTGGAGGCCGACCCCGCGCAACGCATCCTGTTGCTGACCGGCTCCGGGGCCGTGTTCTGCGCCGGCCTCGATCTGGCTGAGGCCAGCGATCCGAAAGTGGCCCATCTCTCCGCGGAATTGATCGCCACGGTGCTGCGCCGGCTGGTCGAGTCGCGGTTGATCACCATCGCCGTCGTGCAAGGCGCGGCCCTCGCCGGCGGCGCCGGTCTCGTGTCGGCCTGCGATTTCGCCTTCGCCGAAGGTTCGGCGCAGATCGGCTATCCGGAGCCCAAGCGCGGGCTCGTCGCCGCCTTGGTGATGACGCTCCTCCGCCGGCAGCTCCGCGAACGCGACGCCCGCCGCCTGCTGCTCACCGGCGAATCTGTTTCCGGCACCGAGGCCGCCGCCATGGGCCTCGTGAACGCCGCCGTCGGTTCCGAGCAGATCATGCCGACCGCCCTGCGCACGGCCGCGCAGGTGCTGCAAGGTGGGCCGGAAGCCGTGGTGCGCACCAAGCGGCTCTTCAACGAGCTATGGCCCGCGACGATCGCCGCCGATTTCGCCAAAGCCACCGCGGTGCATCTCGAAGCCCGCGGCTCGGCCGAGACCCGGGAAGGTGTCGCCGCCTTCCGCGAGAAACGGAAACCAGCTTGGGCTAAGAATCTTTGATCCGGAACCAAGCAGTTGAACCGCGAAGGACGCGAAGGGACGCGAAACCAAACCGACTTACAGGAGGCAATAGAGGAAACGGAGGTGTTAGTTCGAGTTCTCTGTTCCCTCTGTTTCCTCCTGTAAGTACTGCCTTATTTTCGCGTCCCTTCGCGTCCTTCGCGGTTTTCCAAAGTATCATTCCGTTTTCATGCCAACCGGGCGACCAACGCTTCCCGCACTGTCGCCAAGCCCTTGTAGGCCGCCAACTCGTCCGGTAGCGTTGCCAAGGCGCGCCGGAAGCCGCACCGCAGCTTCGGCTCAGCCAGAATGTCGGTCAGCGGAATGATCCGCAGGCGAATGCCAAACAGGATCGCGCCCGTTGCCGGCAGCACGCCGAGGATCTGGTCTTCGATGCGCACCCAGATCCTGTCCATCGCCAATGGCAGCGCCAATCGCGGTCGCCCCAAGGCCGGATGCAGGTTGCGCTCCGGGCTCGCGGCGAGACCCCAGTTGGCGCGTTCGTAGGCCACGCCGGGGCGCAGCTTGCCGAGAAATTGGCCGATCGTCGCACCCAGGCTCACGTTCAAGCCGGGTACGACCTGGTGAATCGCATCCAGATCCAATCCCACCTTGGCCGCCGGTTCCCACGACGAGGGGAAACAGACCATGGCAGCATGCAGGCGAAAACCCGCGCCCTCCCGCGTGAGCAGCATGAAGTCCGGTACGAGGGTCCGCCCCAGCGGCCCGAGCCAGCTTTCCGTCGGCGCCCGATCAATCGCCCCGATGCCGCCCACGTTCTGCTCCGTCCAGGTCGCCAGTTCATCAAGCAACGCACCCGCCGCCGGGGTCGCCGCGCCGTAGCGCGCGAAGTCACGCTCCAGCCAAACCCGACGCTCGGCGAGCGCCGCGGGATCAGGCGACGCGAAGAACTCCGCCAAGTCACCCTTCCGCAGGGTCAGGTGGAAGCGATAGTCCTCATCGGGAAACAGTTCGGCCAGGGGGAGCGGCATTCGAAAACGGGTGGCGCCAACCCTATGGTCAGGGCCGCGCCGCGCTCAAGCCCCGGCAAACGCCTCCCGCGCCAGCGCCGCCGCCCGGTCCGCATCAGCTGGCGCGATCACGACCGAGACCTCGGTGTCGGCGGTGCTGATCATGTCGATGTTGATGTCCGCCCGCGCGAGCACCTGGAACAGCCTCGCCGCCGTGGCTGGCGTGGCGCCATGGTCCACCGCCACGGTCAGCTTGGCGCTCGGGCCGTGCATGAGGACCTGCCCGCCCAAGGCCTCGAGACCGCGCTGGACCAACTCGAACGCCTTGTGCCGCTGCGCCTCCGGCAACGTGAAGGTCAAGGTCGTGCGTCCGTCACGGGCGTAATTTTCCAGGATCAGGTCGACGGCGATGCCCGCCTCGGCCAACGCCGAGAAGATCGCCGCCGCCGTGCCGGGGCGGTCGGGGATGTTTTCGACGACGATGCGCGCCTGGGAGGTGTCCATGAGGACACGGGGATGGATTGGGGTGATCACATTCATCGGGTGTGGGGTTGCCCGACTATACCGCGCCCGGGGCCGGTTGTCCCAAAGCCAAAATCATCAAGCTGCGGTCGCACGTCGCCGCCCGACGCACGGATGGAGATTGCGCCGTCGCCGGCCTGGCGCGAAGGTCACGGCCTCCTGCCATGCAAAGCCGCCCCTTCGGCCAACTGCCCAACGGCCAAGCCGTTGACCTGTACACCCTGACCAATGCCGCCGGCGCCGCCGTCGACGTGCTCACCTATGGCGCCATCATTCGCTCGGTACGCGTGCCCGACCGCACCGGCCGCCTCGACGATGTCGTCCTCGGATTCAACGACCTCGCCTCCTACGTGGCGCACCATCCCTACATCGGCGCCATCGTCGGCCGCATCGCCGGCCGCGTGACCGGCGGTCGCCTTGAGGTCGAGGGCCGCACCTATCCGCTCGTTCAGAACAACGGCGCCAACCACCTCCACGGCGGCCTGGTCGGACTCGACAAACGCGTCTGGACCGCCACGCGCGCCAAGCGCCCCGATGGCGCCGACTCGCTGCGCCTGAGTTATTTCAGCCCGGACGGCGAGGAAGGTTATCCCGGCAACGTGCACATCGCCGTCACCTACACCCTGACCGCTGCCTCCGCCCTCATCGTCGAGACCGAGGCGACCACCGACCGGACGACGCCCCTCTGCCTGGCGCAGCATTCGTATTTCAACCTCGCCGGCGAAGGCAGTGGACCCGCGACCGGCCACCAGGTGCAGATCCGGGCCGATCGCTTCATGCCGGCGGCCGACGCGGCGTTCACCCTCTCCGGTCGGGCGGAAGCGGTTGCCGGCAGCCCCAACGATTTCAACCAACCCCGCGAACTCGGCCCGGCCCTGCCGGGGCTGTTCAAGGCGCACGGCGTCCTTTACCTCCTGCGTTCGCCGGGAGCCCCGGCGCCAGTGACGCCAACGCTGACCGCCCGGATCGTGGAGCCCAAGTCCGGTCGGGTCCTCGAGGTGCTCACGACGGAGCCCGCCCTGCAGTTCTACACCGGCATGGCGCTCGACGGCACGCTCAAGGGCAAATCTGGCCGGCCCTACGCGGCCTTCGCCGGGATCTGCTTCGAATGCCAAGGTTACCCGGATGGCGCGAGCCGACCGGAATTCGGCGACATCCTCGTCCGCCCCAACCGTCCGCAACACCGCACGACCATCTACGCGTTCAAGACCGATAAGTAAAAGTAGGGCAGGTCTCTGACCTGCCCTTTAACGTCGCCTCGGCCGTGTTGCGCCCGAGGGGCAGGTCAAAGACCTGCCCTACTTAACTAGACCGACTTTAGAAAATCTCGTGCGGCGAGGAAGCCGCGTTGCTCACCCTCGAGCGTGCCGTTGAAGTCCACGTCCTCGAGTTCGATCGAGACGTAGCCTTGATAGCGGGCGGCCTTGAGCTCGCCGAGCAGCGCGCACCAGGGTGCCTGGCCGCGACCCGGGATCGTGTAGCGCCAGAACCAGGCCCCCCACCGCAGCGGTTCGCCGAGAAACCCGGCCTGCTCCGTGCCGTAATTGTAGAGACGCTCGGCGTCGATGAGCGTGTCCTTGCCGTGCACGTGCACGACCTGCGGCGCAAACTCCTTCACGAAACGCAGCGGGTCGATACCCATGCGCAGCAGGTGCGACGGATCGTAATTGATGCCGAAGTGCGGCGCGTTCATCTCGCGCAAAAAAGCGCGGTACGACTCCGGCGTGCAGCAATGCGCATTACAGCCCGGCCAACCCTCGATGGCGATGCGGACGCCCGTGGCTTTGAGCACCGCCCGCAGCGCACCATAGGATTCGACCATGTAACCGAAGGTCTCCTTGCGCGGCAGGTTCACGTCCTCGGCCAGCATGACCACAAAGATGATCTTCACGCCGGCCGTCGCGGCGCTGCGGATCACCTGCTCCGCCTGCGCAACCGTGGCCCGCCGCTTGGCGGCATCGGCCGACAACATCCCACTCCACTCCCGACCAAAGAGATCCAACGTGCCGACCGGCAGGCCCGCCTGCTGCCATTGCGGGACGGTCCCCTGGAGCGACGATGGCAAATCCACGCACCCAAACCCGGCCCCCGTGGCCCAGGCCGCGATCTCCGCGACAGGTCGGTCGGCCATCGTGCCGGTGAGACGAATACCGATGGGAAACCCACCAGTGGAAGTTTTCGCAGGAGCGTGCATGGAAGGGTCCTTATGAATGAGTCGGTTTGAGCCAAGAGACCAAATCAAATCTGACCAGGCGCCCTCGTCTCGAACGTCGTGCGCCGCGCTCTCAGCTCGCGCGGGGACAGGCCGAAGTGACGGCGGAAGAGTTTCGAGAGCTGATACTCGTCATTTAGGCCCACGGCCGGTGCGATCGCCTTCACCGGCAGGCCGGATGCCAGCATCATCGCGCGCGCTTGGTTGAGGCGCAGCAGTTGGAGCTCGTGCATCGGCGTGCGGCCGCTGAGTCGCTTGAATTTCCGCACGAGCGCGAATTTGCTCATGCGCACCCGGCGGGCAAGATCGTCCAAGTACACGGGCCGCGCGAGGTTCTGCTGCATGTGCCGGCGCAGGTCCTCGAGCCAGGGATCCGGCGGCGAGGCCTGCAGACGCCGGATCTCCGTGAGCAGCGCCCGCAGCAGGGCGTGCAACTGCGCCGTCGGCACGCCTGCGCGGAAGTCGCGCACCAGCCAGGTCACCATCTGCCGGACCCGTGTGTCGGCGTCCCGCATGTGGAGCGCGAAGTCCGCCACGACCTTCTGCGTGGCCTTGAAGGAGATGAACAGCGTGTTCACCGGCTCCTGCGGGTCCGAAGTCTCCTTGTGCGCATGGCCGGCGCGGTAAAACAGCAGATCGCCGGGGCCGGCCTGCACGGTCTGCTCCGCCGTCTCGAGCAGCATGCGGCCGCTCAGGACCACGATCAACTCGTGCACCTGGTGGCTGTGCGAGGGCATTGCCCAAGTGGGATTGGGCACCACCTCGCCGCCGCTGAGGAACTCGCAGGCCGTCGCACGCATGGGGCAATTTCCGACAAGTCTTGGCAACCGGCGCCATTCACGCGAGCCCGGAATGGTGCTAGGCTGGGGATCATGCCCCAACGCAAGATCCAGATTGCTTTCGCCGGTGTCGGCGGCATGGGCCAGGCCGCCCATCTCCGCAATTACGCCACGCTCCGCGACGACTGCGAAGTCGTCGCCCTCGCGGAGCTGCGTCCCCAGCTCGCCCAGGCCGTGGCGCGCAAATACAACGTGCCGCGCGTCTACGGCACGATCGAGGAGATGCTCGCCAAGGAAAAGGTCGACGCGATCGTCGCCTCCCAGCAGTTCACGCGGCACGGAATTGTCGTGACCGAAGTGGCCAAGGCCGGCGTTCCGATCTTCACCGAGAAGCCCATCGCCGCCTCCGTCGCCGTGGGCGAGCGGATCGTTGCCGCCGTCGCCGCGGCGAAGACCTGGCTCATGGTCGGCTACCACAAGCGCAGCGACCCGGCCACCGAGTACGCGCGCAAGACGATCGCCGAGCTCAAGCAGTCCGGCGAACTCGGCCAGATGAAGTACGTGCGAATCTCGATGCCGCCCGGCGACTGGATCGCCGCGGGTTGGACCGAGAACCTCGCAACCGACGACGTGATGCCGCCGATCGCGGTCGATCCCAAGCCGGAGGACATGGATGAGGAGACCACGAAGCTCTACGAGGCGTTCGTGAACTACTACATCCACCAGGTGAACCTGCTGCGTTTCCTCGTCGGCGAACCCTACAAGGTCTCCTACGCCGACCCCTCGAAGGTGCTCTTCATCGCCCACAGCGCGAGCGGCGTGCCGTGCACGATCGAAATGGCCGCCTACTCCACCAGCATCGACTGGCAGGAGACCGCCCTCGTCGGTTTCGAGCGCGGCTACGTGAAGCTCTCGCTCCCCGCCCCGCTCGCGTTCAACCGCGCCGGCACCGTCGAGATTCTCAAGGACCCGGGCAAGGGCGTCACCCCCGTCACCCTGCACCCGCAGATGCCCTGGGTCCACGCCATGCGCAACCAGGCCCTGAATTTCATCAAGGCCGTCCGCGGCGAGGCCCCGGCCCCCTGCCTCGCGCCCGAGGCGCTCGAGGACATCAAGATCGCCCGCGACTACATCCGCCTGCTGAAGGGAGTCTGACCATGGCCCTGAGCTTCCGCAAAATCGTCCTCGCGGCCGAGCGCTACGAGTCGGCCGGGGTCTTCGACGTCAACGGCGACGGCATCCCCGACATCGTCAGCGGCAACTTCTGGTACGAAGGCCCCGACTTCCGCAAGCAGCACAAGATCGGCAAGGTCACCGCCCACGACGAGTACTACGACGACTTCTCGACCATCCCCATGGACATCGATGGCGATGGCCGTCTCGACTACATCACCGGCGGCTGGTGGGGCCAGACGCTGCGCTGGCGCGAGAATCCCGGCGTGGCCGGCCAGGAGTGGCCGGAGCACATCATCGCCCAGACCGGCAGCATCGAGACCACCCGCGCCTGGGATGTGGATGGCGACGGTGAGTTGGAGATCGTCCCCAACACCCCCGGCGCCCCGCTGGTCGTGTACAAACTCATCCGCGATGCCGCCGGCAAGGGCACGGGCAAGTTCGCCGCGCACAAGCTGAAGTTCTCCGGCCGTGAAAACGACTGCCAGGGCCACGGTCTCGGCTTCGGCGACATCACCGGCAACGGCCGCGGCGACTTCATCCTGCGCAACGGCTGGCTCGAGGCTCCCGCCGACCCGTACAACGGCACGTGGATCTGGCATCCCGATTTCGAACTCGGCCGCGCCCCCAGCGTGCCGATCCTCGTCGTCGACCTCAACGGCGACGGCAAAAACGAGCTGATCCTCGGCGAAGGCCACGGCTACGGCCTCTCCTGGTGGTCCCATCAGGTCGATGCGACGGGCAAGCGCACCTGGACCTGCCACCCCATCGATCCCTTCAGCAGCCAGTATCACGACCTGCAGTGGGTGGATATCGACGGCGACGGCCAGTGCGAGCTCATCACCGGCAAGCGTTTCCGCGCCCACCCGCAGGGCGACGGCGGCGACAAGGATCCCTACGGCTGGTACGTCTTCAAGTGGACCGGCGAGTGCTTCGCCAAGCACGTCGTCGACTTCGGTCCGCTCGGCACGGGCAAGGGCCTCGGCATCCACTTCGCCGTGGCCGACCTCGATGGCGACGGCCGCCTCGATGTGGTCGCCCCGGGCAAGGACGGCCTCGCGATTTACCTCAACCAACCCACCCCATGAAAATCGGCATGAACCTCCTGCTGTGGACCGCCAAGGTCACCCCAGCACACGACCGCCTGCTCAAGGATCTCCAGAAGACTGGCTACGACGGCGTGGAGGTTCCCGTGTTCGAGGGCACGTCCCAGGAATACACGACCCTCGGGGCCAAGCTGCGCGACCTCGGTTTGGGCGCCACCGCCGTCACGGTGATGTCGCCCGAATGCAGCCCCATCAGTCCCGACGCGAAGGTCCGGCAGGCGGCCGTCGACCGCCTCAAGTGGGTTCTGGACCGCGGTGCCGAGTTCGGCGCGGAGGTTCTGTGCGGGCCGCTGCATTCGCCCCTCGGCGTCTTCAGCGGCACCGGGCCGACCAGCGACGAGCGCAAGCGCGGCGCGGAGACGCTGCGCCGCGTGGCCGACCATGCGGCCGCGGCCAAGATCACGCTGGCGGTCGAATACCTCAACCGCTTCGAGGCCTACTTCCTGACCACCGCCGCCGATGCCGTTAAGTTCGCTGATACGGTCGACCATCCAGCCTGCGGCGTCATGTGGGACACCTTCCACGCGCACATCGAGGAAAAGGACCCCGCCGCCGCGCTGGCCGGCATGAAGCGCCGCCTCGTGCACGTGCACCTGAGCGAGAACGACCGCGGCACGCCCGGCACCGGCCAGGTGGATTGGGCCGCCACGTTCTCGACGCTCCGCAAACTCAAGTACGACCGCTGGCTCGTCATCGAGGCCTTCGGCCGCGCCCTGCCCGACCTTGCCGCCGCCACGCGTGTCTGGCGCGATCTCTTCGCCGACCCGAAGGATGTCTACCGCGACGGCTTGAAGTTCATTCGTCGCAACCTGCGCGCGAAATAAAAACGGCGGCCGTTTCGGGCCGCCGTTGCATTCAAGGGGTTCGGGCGTCGCTCATTCGCGCCGCATCGAGAGCAGGTACAGCAGGTGCAGCAGCGAGCTCATGAACGCGGCGACGTAGGTCAGAGCCGCGGCGTTGAGCGTCTGCGACACGCCGGGCATCTCGTCGCGGTCGATGATGCCGAGGCCGACCAGCTCGACCTTGGCCCGCCGGCTGGCGTCGAACTCGACCGGCAGGGTCACGAGGTGGAAGAGCGTGAGCACCGCGTAGCACAGGATGCCGATATCGAGCATGATGCCGCCAAGGCCACCGAAGAAGAAGCCACCGATCATGATGAACGGCAGCATCTGCGAGGTGATCATGGTGACGGGCACCAGCGCCATGCGGGTCTTGAGCATGCTGTAGCCGACCTTGTGCTGGATGGCGTGGCCGGCTTCGTGGGCCGCGACGCCCAGCGCCGCGAGGCTGGTGCCCCGGTAGTTTTCCGAGGACAGCACGAGGCGCTTGTGGGTCGGGTCGTAGTGGTCGGTCAGGTGACCCGAAGTCTCGGCGATCTCGACGTCGTTGATGCCCGCGCGGGCCATGACGGCCTCGGCCGCCTCGCGGCCGGTGATGCGACCGCGGGAGCCGATTTGCGCATTCTTGTTGTAGGCGCTGGAGACCCGGATCTGCGCGTAGAGCGCGAAGACGAAGGTCAGCAGCAGCAGCACGAGGATGATCGGCGTGGGGATCAGGGCGAAGGCAAGTGACGTGGTCATGGTTGGAAGAGGATTAGGTGGGTCCGCAGACACCAACCGGGCGCGGATTGTTTCCCGCCGGTCGGCGCCGCGAACGGCCCAGAACTTACGCAATTCGTGCGATTTGCCAGCGAAAACCGCCGGAATGGAAAAGGCGCGGCCGGATTCTACCGACCGCGCCTTGGGAAAACCAAGCAGGTGCCCGGATCAGGCGAGCTTCGGCACGTCGACCCAGCGGCGCTCGGCCCAGGACTTGAGGCCCAGTTCGGCGAGCTGCACGCCCTTGGCGCCCTCGAGGAGGGTCCAGCGGAAGGGTTCATCCTTCACCACGTGGCGGAGGAAGAGCTCCCACTGCACCTTGAAGGCGTTGTCGTAGACGGCGTTCGTCGGCACGCGGGTCCAGCCGTCCTTGTAGTTGATCGGGCTGTCGATGTCGGGGTTCCAGATCGCGCGCGGCGTGGCAGCGAGCGCCTGGGCCTTGCAGTCGCGCAGGCCGGCGACGGCCGAGCCGTGGGTGCCGTCCACCTGAAGCGTGAGGAGGTCGTCGCGATCGACGCGCACCGTCCACGAGGAATTGAAGTGGGCGATGACGCCATTGGTGAGCTCGAACGTGGCGTAGGCCGCGTCGTCGGCGGTGCACTTGTAGGGCTTGCCGGACTCATCCCAACGCTGCGGGATGTGCGTGGCGCCGAGGCAGGTGAGGCTCTTCACGTCACCGAAGAGGTTCTGGATCACGTACTGCCAGTGGCAGAGCATGTCGACGATGATGCCGCCGTCCTCCTCCTTGCGGTAGTTCCAGGACGGGCGCTGTAGCTTGTCGTACTCGCCGGTGAAGACCCAATAGCCGAACTCGCCGCGGACGGAGAGGATCTTGCCGAAGAAGCCGGTATCGATGAGGTACTTCAGCTTGAGCAGGCCGGGCAGCCAGAGCTTGTCCTGCACGACGCCGTTCTTGAGGCCGGCAGCGGTGACTTCCTTGGCGAGGGCCAGGGCCTCGGCCGAGGTCGTGGCGGTGGGCTTCTCGCAGTAGATGTGTTTCTTGGCGGCAATGGCCTTGCGGACACCATTCGGACGCTGGCCGGTCAGGGTGGCGTCGAAGTAGACCTGGTTCGCCTTGTCGGCGAGCGCGGCGTCGAGGTTCGTCGTGTAGCGCTTCACGCCCGTGCGGGCGGCGAGCGCGGCGAGCTTGGTCTCGCTGCGGCCGACGAGGATCGGATCGGGCATGATCACCTCGGAATCGTTCAGCTTGATGCCGCCCTGATCGATGATCGCCTTGATGGAGCGGATCAGGTGCTGGTTGGTGCCCATGCGTCCGGTGACGCCGTTCATGATGATGCCGACTTTGTGCGTGGTCATTGGGAGGAGGGGGTTGGAGGGAGAGGAAAGCTTAGGCTAAACCCCCGGCTTGCGTTAGAACAATCCCGACTTTTGCTAGCACAAAACCGACGCATGCCTTCCTGGAGTCCCATCCTCGTCCAGAAGATCGAAATCCACGCCCTGGGCTTCGTGCTGCGCAAGCTGCAGCTCAACCGGCACCGCGACTCCGAGGTGGCGCCGCATGCCCATGCGTACTCCCAGGCGATCCTGTACCTGAGCGGCGAGGGCCAACAGAGCGTCAATGGTCAGGCCCGGCCGGCGCGCACCGGCGACCTGTTTGTCATCCCGGCCGGGATCGCGCACGGCTACACGGCAACCGGGCCCAGGCGACCCGTGTGCCTGGTGCTCGACTACGCGAGCACGGACGCGAGCCGCACGCGCCGTGCGCTCCACCGGCGCCTGGGCCCGGCCACGCTGAACGAGCTCAGCCACCTGCTCGCCAAGGTGCCGCAAAAGGGCCGCCCCACCCTCGCCGACTACTCCAACATCCTCGCCGTCGTGGCCCGTCTGCTCGGCCCCACGCGTCCGGCCGCGACGCCGGCAACCGCCGTGCCGATCCTGGAAAAGGTCCGCCCGCTGCTGGGGGCCACCCAGCCGCTGGCGGCCGTCGCCCGCCAGGCGGGTTACCACCGCGATCATCTCACGCGCAAACTGAAGCGTGAAACCGGCTTCGGCCTGCAGGCCACGCGCAACCGCATGCGGTTGGAGGCCGCGCAGGCCGCCCTGCGGCAAGCGCCCTCGGTGGCCGAGGCCTCGGCGCGGGCCGGATTCGACGACCCGAATTATTTCACGCGCTGGTTCCGCCGGCAGACCGGCCAGACGCCCAGCGCGTTCTTGCGTTCCCTGTGACCGCGCCTCAGGCCCCGGGGGCCTTCGTGCACTGGGGCTGGGCCCCGGCGGGCAGCGGCGGGGTCGGGCCCACACCGGCCGGCGGCAGCGTGCCGTCCAGTTCCTGCCGCCAGTGGGCGACATCGCCACCCGGGCAGTAGATATACATCATGTGCAGCGGCGTGTCGCCGATGTTAGTCAGCTGATGGAAGACCGTCGGCGGCAGGAACACCGCCTGCCCCGCCGAGATCTCCTGGCGCACCGTGCCGACGCAGATTTCGCCGCGCCCCTGGATCACCATGTAGACTTCCTCCTGCTCCTGGTTGTGCCACGGCACCTGGCCGCCGTTCGGCTCGAGCACCACGTAGCCCATGGCAAAGCCCTTGGCCGGGATCGGCTGGCCAGCCTGGCCAACCATGCCGCGAGTCCACCGGCGCGCCGGGAAGGTACGCCCCTGTATTTTTGCGATATCGGCGATGATCATAATAAGATTGGAGGGTTAGGAATGCGGCTTCATGCTGCACGTGTAAATGGCAAATCCCGCCTCCGCGCCCGATCTGCATGAGACGCCCGAGTCCGAGGCGCGCCAATTGCTCGCCCAGCAAGGCGAGCGCGGGATCAAGGGCGCGATCGACACGCTGATGCAGCAGTTCCAGGTGCTGCAGACCCGGGCGCAGATCATGCTCACGATCACGACGCTGGCACTGACCATCACGGGCTTCTCGGGTCCGAAGATCGCCGCAGCCGGCCTCTACGCACGCACCAGCATGATCCTCGGCATTTTGCTCGTCCTGGCCTCCACGCTCCTGATCCTCGGCGGCAGCCTGCGCATCCAGTGGGTCACGCAGTTCAAGGCCGACGACGAGCATTCGCTCGTCGTCAGCATCCTCCGCTACCGCAACGCCAAGACCAAACTCTTCTTCGCCGAGATCTGCCTCCTGGTCGCCGGCCTCGCCTGCTATGTGAGCAGCGTCGTGGCGTACTTCATCGTCGGCGAATAGGTCCGCCGGTTGGTTTTTCCGGTAGCTTTTGACATGACATCGTAACGCGGGCCATTCCCGCCTCGCCGCGGACCTGCTACGATGGCCGCCATGAAGCTGAGCACCGCGTTCGGAATCGATCCGGCCTCGCCGGCGATCAGGCGCCACAACGTGCAGGCCCGGGCCGCGCTCGAGGCCCACGCCACCGGCCGGCCGACGCGGGTGCTTCTGAAATGCAGCGAATGGGTTGGCCAGCACGGGTTCTACGCCGACGAGGTCGGTCTCGATTACCGTGAGTACTACACCAATCCCGATCTCATGCTCCAGGTGCAGCTCGAGGCCGCCCGCCGCCGTCGCGAGATCCCGGTCCACGATCTCATTCTCGGCGAGGCGCCCGCCGAGGGCTGGATGACCGGCGTCGACCTCTGGCCCGCCGTCGCCCCCGGCGCCTTTGATTGCGAGCTCATGTATCGCCGCGAGACCGTCATCGCCAACCGCTCGCGCCACCTATCCAAGGAGGAATGCGACGCGCTGGTGCTGCCCAGCATCGAGGGCGGAGGGATCATCGGCACCATCCGGCAGTTCCATGAGCACCTCGTGGAGCGGTACGAGGGCAAGCTGACCTTCCTCGGACGCACGGTGGATCACATCCGCAACGGCATCGGCACGAGCGGCTTCTTCAGCCTGGCCCTCGACCTCCGCGGCGAGGAGATCATGGCCGACATGTACGAGGACCCGCCCTTCGTGCACCGTTTCCTGCTGCGCCTCGCCGACTGGACCGACGCGCTCACGCGTCGCTGGGCCGATCCGGCCGAGCGGGACGCGCCCTTCCCGCTCACGGATCACGGCATCGATATGCTCTCACCGGCGATGTACGAGCAGTTCATCTTGCCAATCCTTCTGGAAAAGAACCGCGACAAGCTGCAGGTCCCCCAGCTCTTTCACCACTGCGGCCGCGGCCAGCACCTGTTCCCGATCCTCGCGCGTCATTTCAAGATCCACACGCTTCACGCGCTCACGTACCCGCTCCTCGATATCGAGCGCATCCGAGTCGAGGTCGGCGACGACGCGCACATCTACGCGCTGATCTCCGACGGCGTCCTCAGCCTCGGCAAGCCCGACGACGTGCGCTACGCCGTCAAGAGCCTGCTCACCCCGCGCCTGAAGCGCCACGGCCGGCTCTCGCTGATCTCCGGCGACCTCCTGCCGGGCACGAAAATGGACAACCTCCACGCCCTCTACGAGGCGGTGAAGGAGTTCGGTCAGTATTGAGCCTCAGGCCAACCCCGCCCGCACCAGCAAGGCCTGCGGGTCGGGATCGCGGCCCATGAAACCCCGGTAGAGCTCCATCGGGTCGGCCGAGTTGCCACGGCTCAGGATGTGCCGCACGAAATCGGCGCCCGTCTGCGCATTGAAGATGCCCTCGCGCTTGAAGCGCGTGAACGCATCCGCATCGAGCACCTCGGCCCACTTGTACGAATAATAGCCGGCAGCGTAGCCAACCGGGTCGCCGAAGATGTGCGTGAACCGGCGGATGACCGACGGCGCGGGTGGCTCGGTCGGCACCTGGCACGTCGCCACGGCGGCGGCCGCCGCAGCCACCAGGTCCGGTGCCGCGAGGAAGTCCCGCGTTGCCCGGTGCAGCAGCAGGTCCACCTTGGCGAAGCCCACCTGGCGCATGGTCGCGGCAGCTGAGCGGAAATTGCGCGCGGCCACCATCCGCTGGAACAGCGCCTCCGGCAACGGTTCGCCGGTCTCGTGATGCCGCGCAAAAAGGTCGAGGCTCTCCCGCTCCCAGCACCAGTTCTCCATGATCTGCGAGGGCAGCTCGACGAAGTCCCAGGCCACGTTGACCCCGTTGAGCGACTTGATCTCCACCGCCCCGAGCAGGTGGTGCAGGAGGTGGCCGAACTCGTGGAAGATCGTCTCAACTTCCCGGTGCGTGAGCAGGGCGGGTCTGCCGGCCGCCGGTGGCGTGAGGTTGCCGCAGATGAGGCCCAGGTGCGGCGCGTGCGTCCCATCGGGCTGCGGTCCGCCCGTGATCAGGTAGTTCATCCATGCCCCGCCCCGCTTGGACTCACGCGGATGCCAGTCGGCGTAGAACGAGCCGAGATGCCGCCCCGCGGCATCGCGCAGGTCGTAATAGCTGACTTCCGGGTGCCAGACCTCGACGGCGCCGGCCGCCCGCGGGATCACCTGCACGCCGAAGATGCGCTGCACGAGCGCAAACATGCCCTGCACCACGCGATCCAGCGGGAAGAATGGCCGCAGCTGTTCCTCGTCGAAGGCAAACTGCTCCTGCCGCAGCTTCTCCGCCCAGTAGGCGACCTCCCACGGGGCCAGCGGGCCTGCCGCGGCCCCGGTCCGGCGGGCCTTGAACTCCTCGAGTTCGCGGCATTCGCGTCGGAAAGCAGGCGTGGCCCGGCGTTCGAGATCGGCGATGAAGGCGAGCGCCGCGGCGCCGGTTTTCGCCATGCGCCGCTCGAGCACGAGGTCGGCGAAATCACCCTTGCCCAGCACCGCCGCCTTCTCCGCGCGCAATTCGAGGATCCGGCGGATCAGGCCGGCATTGTCGTGCGCGTCGGTCGCGCCCACCTGTGCCGCCGCCTGCCAAAGCTCGCGGCGGAGCTCGGCCTCGTCGGCGTAGGTCATGACCGGCTCGAGCGAAGGCTGGTGCAAGGTGAAGCGCCATGCGGGGCGCTCCGCCGTGCCCTGTCCCTTGCCCTCGGCACTGCGGCGCGCGGCGGCCTGGGCGTGCGCCGGGATGCCGCGTAGGCGGCTTTCGTCGGTGACGACGAGCTCGAAGGCGTTGGTGGCATCGAGCACGTTCTCGGCGTATTTCTGGGTCAGCTGGGCCAGTTCGCTCTGGATGGCCTCGAGCCGCTGCCGCGCCGGCTCCGGCAGGTCGGCACCGGCCTGGCGGAAATCGGCCAGCGTCTCGTCGCGGAAACGCCGGTGCACGCCGGTCAACGCGGCCGCCTCCGGCCGGGCGGCAAAGGCCTTGAGGCGGGACCAGAGGGCCTGGTCGAGCGGGATGCGGGCGTAGAAGGCGCTGACCTTGGGCAGCATCTCGTTGTACGCCGCGCGGAGCGCCGGGGCGTCGGCCACCGATTGCAGGTGCCCGACCTTGCCCCAGGCGACGTTGAGATCCTCGGTGGCCTTTTCCAGCGCGAGGAACGTGCTCTCATACGACACCGCCTCGACGGGCTGGGCCCCGATCGCCGCGATGGCGGCCTCGGCGCGCGTCAGCGCCGTCTCGATCGCGGGTGCGATATGCTCGGGGGTGAGCTCAGACCACCGGATGCAAAACGCGGGATCGAGGAAGGGATTCGTGGGCATAAAAGCGAAAAACCCGGCTCGCAGCCGGGTTTGGGAGAAAGGGAAAAAGCCGGGGACGCTTATTCGTCGCCGTCGTTGCCGATGGCCTCGACCGGGCAGCCCTCGAGGGCCTCCATGCACTGGGCGATCTCTTCCTCGGTCGTCGGCTGTTTGTGCACGTAGGAGTAACCACCCTCGTCGTGCCGGGTGAAGAAGCCCGGGGCTGTCTCGCGGCAAAGATCGCAATCAATGCACTGTTGATCGACGAAGAACTTACCGGCGGCATTGTCCGGCCACTTGTCAGCTTTGTTAGCCATGGTTGGCGGAAAAAGATAGCATTCGGCGGCGCTGTCAAGAGGCCACGCGCCCCGTGACGCAATAATCCCGCGCACATTCGCTGGCGAAAGCCGCCTGTCTGCTTGTGTTTGCCCGAATCAAAACCTACTTCTGTGCCCGGATGTTATCGGACCGCCACTACATGCGCGACAGCTATGAACCCTCCCGCAACGGAGGGGTCTCGGTCATGGCCTGGTTGCTGTCGGCGATCATCGCGGGCTTTATTCTGCAAAATGTTTTCCTGCGGTGGTTTAACGCTGGCCAGTTTTTCGACAGCTTCTTTGCCCTGAGTCCGTACGGCATCGCCACGGGCAAGGTGTGGACGCTCCTGACCTACGGTTTCCTGCACGACCCGCGCAACCTGCTGCACATCCTGGCCAATGTGCTGGCGATCTATTTCCTCGGCCGGGAGCTGATCCCGCTGCTCGGCAACCGGCGTTTCGTCGGCGTTTACCTCGCCGCGGTTGTCACCGGCGGACTGCTGTGGCTCGCCACCAACTGGCAGGCGCAGGGCCTGGTGGTCGGCGCCTCGGCCGCGGCCTGCGGCTTGCTCATCATCTACGCCGGTTTTTTCCCGCATCGGCCGATCACGTTCCTGCTCTTCTTCATCCTCCCGGTGACGCTCAAGCCGAAGCACATCGCGATCACCCTGCTGCTGCTCGACCTCGCCGGGTTTGCGTTCTACGAGGTGCTCGGCGCCGCCTCGCCCTTCGGCGTCGCCCACTCGGCGCACCTCGGTGGCATGCTGGCCGGCTGGGTCTATTTCCGTTATGTGCATGACCGCGCCTGGAGCTTCGCCTGGGCGCGCCGCCAGGCCAACGCCAGCCGACGGGCGGCCGCGGTGGATTTCGATGCCGACGAGACCGACGACCCCACCGACCTGCCTCCGTCCGGCCGCAACCTCCGCGCCGAGGTCGACCGCATCCTCGACAAGATCAACAGCGAGGGTTTCGGCGCCCTGACCCCCGAGGAAAAGCGCCTGCTCGACAGCGCCAAGGACCTCCTCAGCCGGCGTTAAGGACCGTCGCCGGCCGCGGCGATTTGACGCCGGCAAATTGCGTGAAACTTTACCCCGCCACACCCATCTACATCCTGCCATGCCTTTCGCCTCGCCCTTGTTTCGCCTCCTGACGCGGTCCGCCGGGCTGCTGCTCCTGGCCACGACCGCGCTGGTCGCGGCCGACCGCAAGTTCACCACCTCTCCCGTCCTCGCCACCGAGGCCAGCACGATGGTGAAGTTTCTCGAGCAGTGGCACTACAACCGCGAGGCCGTGCGCAGCAGCGACTTCGACGAGGTGCCGACCGACTACATGGAGGTGCTCGACGGCCAGAAGCTGTTCTTCCTGGGTTCCGACCAGGCCGCCTTCCAGGAGAAGTACGCCAAGAGCAAGCTGTACTGGGACGTGAGCGCCCTCGGCAAGATCGACGCCGCCTACGAGATCTACGCGGTGTACGAGAAACGCGCCACGGAGCGCGTGAACTGGATCTTCGACGCCTTGCAGCAGCCGTTCGATTTCGGCACCAACGAGACCTACCGCGCCGACCGGTCGAAGTCCGACTGGCCCGCCAACCCCGAGGCCGCCGACGAACTCTGGCGGCAGCGCCTCAAGTTCGAGCTCATCGCCGAACTCCTGAACAAGAAGACCGAGGACGAGGCCAAGCAGGTCGTCCGCAAGCGCTACGAGCGCATGCTCAAGAACCTCGCCGAGATCGAGGGCAGCGACCTCGCCGAGCTCTTCCTGTCCACCATCGCCCGGCTCTACGACCCGCACTCGACGTATTTCTCCGCCGAGACCTACGAGGACTTCGGCATCCAGATGAAGCTCGAGCTCGTCGGCATCGGCGCGCTGCTCGGCCTCGAGGAGGATTACTGCGTCGTGAAGGAGATCGTGCCCGGCGGCCCGGCCGACCTCGGCCGCCAGCTCAAGCCGAGCGACCGCATCATCTCGGTGAAGCAGGAGGGCGGCGAGCCCGTCGAGATCATCGGCATGAAGCTGCGCAAGATCGTCGACCTGATCCGCGGCCCGAAGCACAGCAAGGTCACGCTGCTGGTCCAGCCCGGCGAGGCCACCGACTCCTCCGCCCGCCACGAGATCGTGATCACGCGCGACGTCGTGAAGCTCAACTCCGCGCGCGCCCACGCCGCCCTGTTCGAGGTGCCCGATGGCGCCGGCGCCACCATCCCCATGGGCGTCATCACCCTGCCCTCCTTCTACGGCCCGGCCTCACCCGACGAGACCGGCGGGGAAAAGACCAGCGCCTCCCATGACGTCGCCCGCCTCCTCGAGCAGCTCCTCGGCGCCGGCGCCAAGGGCATCGTGCTCGACCTCCGCCGCAACGGCGGCGGCTTCCTTTCCGAGGCCACGCAGCTGACCGGCCTCTTCATCAAGCAGGGCCCGGTCGTGCAGGTGAAGGCGTCCTCCGGCGAGATTGCCCTCGATTCCGACGAGTCCCCCGCGATCGCCTACGACGGCCCGCTGGCCGTCCTCGTGGACCGCATGAGCGCCTCCGCCTCCGAGATCGTGGCCGGCGCCCTGCAGAACTACGGCCGCGCCATCGTCATCGGCGACTCCTCGACCCACGGCAAGGGCTCCGTCCAGACCGTCCTCGAGATGAAGGACCTCGTGCCGCAGCTGATGCGCACGCCCATCAAGACCGGTGCCACCAAGATCACCGTGCAGAAGTATTACCTGCCGAGCGGCGCCTCGACCCAACTCAAGGGCGTCGTGCCCGATATCGTCCTGCCCTCGGTCACCGACTACCTGCCCATCGGCGAGTCCGACCTGCCGCACGCCCTCGTCTGGGACGAGATCCCCACGAGTTTCTTCGACGGCAGCCCCCTCGATCCCAAGCTCGTCAGCCTGCTGCGGCAGCGCAGCCTCGAGCGGCAGGATTCCCTCGCGGAATTCGGCTTCCTGCGCCGCGAGGTGGACTGGTTCAAGAGCCGCCAGGAGCAGAAGCTCATCCCGCTCAACCTCGAGGTCCGCCGGCAGCAGCGCGAGGCCGACGCCGCTTTCCGCAAGGAGATGAAGGCCACGAAGGAGCAGCTCGCGCAGCAGGATTTCACCTACCGCGAGTTCCATCTCGTTCCGCCCCCGCCGAAGCCCGCCCTCAAGGCCCCGGAGAAGACCGACGCCGACCCCGAGGATGAGGCCATGGAGGCGCTCAGCACCGACGGCGACGGCAGCTACGCGAAGGTCGACGTGCCCCTGCGCGAGTCCTTCCGGGTCATTGTCGACGCCCTGAACCTCGGCCAGAACGGCGAACACCTCGCCGACAACCGGCTCCCGCTGACGGCGCGCTACGTCAACAAGGGCTGAGCACCCTCACGCCTTCCGCGCGAAGACAAACCGCTCGCGCCCGGTCAGGTCCGGGCACGACTCCGCCGCGGCGAAGCCGTGCCGCGCCGTGATCGGGAGCAGCGTCGCGTGCTGGGCGATGCCGGTTTCCAGCGCGAGCAGCCCGCCGGCCGGGAGATGGCCGCCCGCCGACGCGATGATCGCGGTCAGCGCCGCCAGCCCGTCCCCACCCGGCGTCAACGCCGCGCGGGGCTCGTGATCGCGCACCTCGGGGGCCGCCGACGCCACCTCCGCCTCGGAGAGGTACGGCGGATTGGAGACGACGACGTCAAAGGATTCGCCCGCCAGGGCCGCAAACCAGTCCGATTCAAGCCAACGCACCCGCCCGTCCAGACCGTTCAGGGCCGCGTTCTCGCGCGCCAGCGCCAGGGCCTCCGCGCTCGCGTCGGTCGCCACGATCTCCGCCTCCGGGTAACGCCGGGCCAAGGCGAGGGCGATCGCCCCGGAACCCGTGCCCAGGTCGACGAGGCGGCGCGGCGGTTCAGACAGGCGGGCGACAACCAGCTCGACCAGCAACTCGGTCTCCGGGCGCGGGATCAGCGCCCGACGGTCGGTCTTCAGGCGCAGGCCGTGGAACTCCGTTTCACCGAGGATGTGCTGGAGCGGCTCGCGTTGGCCGCGGCGGCGCACCAGCGGGCGGATCTTTTCCAACTCCGGCTCGGCCAGCGGCCGCTCGAACTGCAGGTAGAGCTGCATGCGCTTGAGGCCGAGGGCATGGCCGATGAGCAGCTCCGCGTTGAGGCGCGCGCACTCGACGCCCTTGCCCGCGAGGAACTCGGCCGACCGCTTGATGATCTCGAGGACGGTGAGCATCTCAGTCCTCGTCACCCGCCGGGCGCGTCCGCGCCGCCACGGGCTGACCGGTGAGGCGGGCGAATTTCTCCTCGTAGTCGGCCTGCTGCAGCGCCTCGACGACCGGCTCGAGCGCGCCTTCCATCACCTGCGGCAGGTTGTAGAGCGTGAGGCCGATGCGGTGGTCGGTCAGGCGGTTCTGGGGGAAGTTGTAGGTGCGGATGCGCTCGCTGCGGTCGCCGGAGCCGATCTGGCTGCGGCGCTCGGCGGCATACTTGGCGCGCTCCTCGTCCTCCTTGAGCTTGAGCAGGCGCGAGCGCAGCACCGCCATGGCGCTGGCCTTGTTCTTCTGCTGGGAACGCCCGTCGGCGCAGAAGACGATCATGCCGGTCGGCTTGTGGATGATGCGCACCGCCGAGTCGGTCGTGTTGACCCCCTGCCCGCCCGGGCCGCTCGCGCGCTGGACCGTGATCTCGAGGTCCTGCGGGTCGATCTTCACGTCCACTTCCTCGGCCTCGGGCAGCACCGCCACGGTGACGGTGGACGTGTGGATGCGCCCGTTGGCCTCGGTCACGGGCACGCGTTGCACGCGATGGACGCCGCTCTCGTACTTGAGCTGGCGGTAGACGTCGGTGCCGGTGATGAGAAAGATGACTTCCTTGAAACCGCCGCGCTCCGAGGGGCTGCTGCTCATCGGCTGGATGGCCCAGCCGCGGCCCTCGGCGTATTTCGTGTAGAGCCGGAACAGCTCCGCGGCGAACAGGCTGGCCTCCTCGCCGCCGGTGCCGGCGCGGATCTCCATCACGGTGTCGCGCGAATCCGTCGGTTCCGGCGGGATCATCGCCAGCAACACCGCCTTGTGCAGTTGCGCCGCCTCCGTTTGGAGCGTGGGCAGTTCGGCGACGGCGAGTTCCTTCAGGTCCGGATCGCCGGCCGGATCGCGCTGCAGCGCCCGCGCCTCGGCGATCTCGCGCTCGAGTTTGCGGAAGCGGTCGTGATCGGCGACGAGGCGCTGAAGCTTTTGCTGCTCGCGGGTGATGTCGGCCGCCTGGCGCGGGTTCTGGTAGAAGGCGGGATCGGCCATCTGCGCGCCGAGTTCGTCAAGGCGGCGCTGAAAGGGAGTGATGTCGGGCAGTTCGTCCATGCAGGAGGCGTCAAAGGGTCATTTGTTAATTGCGTGGGCCGGCGGGAGCGGCCAAACAAGGCGGAAGTGAGCCGGGAGGAACCCCTACCGGTGCTGATCAGCAATGCCTACGACGCTCTTCACACAGAACATCATCGCCTGCATCTGGGATTTCGACAAGACCTTAATCCCCGGCTACATGCAGGCGCCGCTCTTCCGCCGGTTCGGGATCGACGAGGCGACGTTCTGGGCCGAGACCAACGCGTTGATGGAGAACTACCGGAAGCGCGGCTACCATCTCTCGGGCGAGATCAGCTACCTGAACCACATCCTCACCTACGTGCTCGCCGGGAAGTTCGGTCGATTGAACAACCGCCAGCTTTTCGAGTGTGGCCGGGACATCGAGTTTTACCCGGGCCTGCCCGGCTTCTTCGAGACCGCCAAGAAGTACGCGAATGAAAAGCCGGAGTACCGCAAGCACGACATCCGGCTCGAGCACTACATTGTCAGCACGGGCCTCGCCGAGATGATCCGCGGCAGCCGGATCGCCGACAAGGTCGAGGGCATCTGGGGCTGCGAGTTCATCGAGAACCCGCTCCAGCCCGGCTTCCTGCAGCAGAGCGAGATGAATCTCAGTGCCGATGCCGAGATCGCGCAGATCGGCATGGTCATCGACAACACGACCAAGACCCGCGCGCTGTTCGAGATCAACAAGGGGACCAACAAGAACCCGGCGATCGAGGTGAACGCCAACATCCGCCCCGAGGATCGGCGGATCCCGTTCCAGAACATGATCTACATCGCCGACGGCCCGAGCGACATCCCGAGCTTCTCGGTCGTCAAGGGTGGCGGCGGCAAGACCTACGGCGTCTACAATCCCACGCACAGCGGCGAGTTCGAGCAGAACGACCGGCTCCTGCAGGCGGGTCGCATCCACGGTTACGGCCCGGCCGATTACACCGAGTCCAGCAGCACGGCCCGCTGGCTGCGGATGCACATCCACGCCATCTGCGACCGCATCGTGACCGACCGCGAGCAGGCCGTAGCCCAGAAGACCACCAAGCCCCCGCGGCACCTCAACGCCACGCCCGAGGAAGAGGCCGCCCGCCGCGCCGCCAAGGTGCCGAAGCAGTCGACGTTCCTGGAATAGGCGGGCGCACGCGTTCCCCGCGAAAAGACCTGGCCGGCGCCGGAGCGCAGGCACAAAAAAAGCACCGCCGGTTGGCGGTGCTTTTTGTTTGAATCGCTTTGTCGATCAACCACCGGAGGGGCTGACCACGCTCACGTCGACCGGCACGATGACCGGCGGCGGCGGCTCTGCCGGCGCCGTCGGCTGCGTGACCGTGACAGGTTCAGCCGGCGGGGTGACCGTCGTCTGGGAGCCCGTGGAAGCACCGGAGGTCGCCGAGGTCGTGACTTCCTGGGTGTTCACCGTGGCACCGGCGTTCGTCGCACCCTGCGCGGCACCCTGGGCGGCGGAGGTCGCGATCGCGGCCGCCTGCGTGGCAGTGACGCCCGCGGCGGAAGAAGCACCCTGGGCGGAACCTTGCGCGGCCGCCGAGGCCAGCGTCGTGCCGGCCGCAGCCTGCACCGCCGTGTTGGTGTTGGCCTGGGCACCCTGCGTGGCGCCCTGCGCGGCCGCCTGCGCCACCGACTGCGTCACCGCAGCGGCCGCAGCCGGGTTGACCGCAGCAGCGGCGTTGGAGGCCGCCTGCGCGACCGCCGCCACCGCCGCCTGGGCGGCGGCAGGAGAGGCCGCCGTCTGGGCGACGCCCTGCGCCGCGGCCTGAGCCACCGTGGCCGCAACCGTGGCGGCCTGAGCGGCCGGCGCGGCCTGAACCGCAGCCTGCACCACCGCGGCCGCAGCGGCCGGAGCCGCCGCCGCCGCCGAGGCGACCGCCTGAGAGGTGGCGGCCGGGACTTGATTCACGACGGTGGCCACCGTGGCGGCCAGCTCGGTCGTGGCCGCAGCCGCGGTGCCGGCACCGAAGGTCTGGGGATTGGCGGAGACTTGGGCCACCGCCGCCGTGGCGACAACGGCCGCCTGGGTGACGGCGGCGGAAATTTCGGGATTGGTGATCTCAGCCGCGGACACCGAAGGGGCGCCGTCAACCGAGATGCCGCCAGCGCTGATGCTCACGGCGGGGCCGGCGGGTGAGCCGTCCGGAAGGACCGGCGTAACCGTGACCTCACCGCTGAGGCCGGTGACGACCACGTAGCCCTGGCCGCCGACGGTCACCGAGTACGTCGTGCCGCGGGCCGCCGCGACGCCCTTCGGCGTGCGCACGCTGTAATTGTTGAGGGACTTCTTCGACTTATCGAGCGTCGAGACCAAGTTGCCCGACTTCAGGTTGATGCGCGCATTGCGCACACCGGAGTCGCTGACCGAAAGCTGCTCGACCTGCACGTTCGAGTCCTTCGCCACGTTGGCGACCATGCCCTCGTGGGCCTGGACGAAAACCTCACCGTCGGCGCCGGTGATGATCTCGGTGCCCTGCGGCACCTTCATGCCTTCTGTCGCCGGCACCGCATCCGTGGCACCGGGCAGCTTCACCATGACTGAACCCTTCACGGTCAGCAGGGTCGCTTCGGTTGATTTGTCTTGGGCAGAAGCCACCGCCGCGAAGCAGGCAGCGAACAATGTGACTAGGGCTATACGGATGATTTTCATAGTGATAACTAGATAATGTCTCGTTCGAATCTTGGAAGTAAGGTGCGGTTTACTGGTGTGATCCGCGCGGAGCCCACCACAATCCAAATCTAATTGCAAGCGCTCACTTGTCAGCAATTTGCGCGAAGGTGCAAAGCGCGGTTATTTTTCGCTCATGATATAGACGCCATCCCAGTCGGGCCCCGGCGGATGCTTTTGGTATTCCTTGATGATTTTGAGGTAGATATGCGACGGATTGGACCCGACGCCGGTGGAAACATCCGGCTGGAAAGGTTCCAAAAGGGAGCTCTTCTCGAACAGCGCCATCGCCCCGGCCCAGTCCTGACGGTAGAAGCACTCCAGGCCCCGCTCGAAGAGCGCCAGACACTCGCGCGTCCGGTCCGTCACCTTCTCCTTCAAGCCGACGATCTCGAAGATCGGCGTGGCTTGGGCGCGGCCCTTGACGACGATCCGGCCCAGCGGCCGGAAGACCACGCGATCGCCGCCGCGCTCCTCACAGGCGGCCTTGGTCGCGGCCGTGCACATGATGTAGACGCCCCAGCTCTTCGCGCCGGATTCCATGCGCGCGGCGAGGTTCACGTCGTCGCCCATCATGGTGTAGTTGAAACGCGTGCGGCTGCCCATGTTGCCAACGATGCAGCGGCCGGTGTTCAGGCCGATGCGCGACCGCATGCGCCAGACGATCTCCGGCCACTTGGCCCCCTCGCTGCGCCACTTGGCGCGCAGTTCGCCCAGCCGCTCCTGCACCTGGATCGCCGCCAGGCAGGCGCGCAACGCGTGGTCCGGCTGCGCCGCCGGCGCCCCGTACATCGCGACGACCGCGTCGCCGATATACTTGTCCAGCGTGCCACCCTCGCCCTGCACGATGTCCGTGCAGGCGGTGAGGTACTCGTTCATGAGCTCCACCAGGCGCGACGGTGACATCTGCTCGGAAAACGAGGAGAACGACTGGATGTCACTGAAGTAGGCGGTGATCTCCGTCTCGATCCCGCCCAGGTGCGGCGGCTCGCCGGCGCTGATGAGCTTCTCGACGACCTCGGGCGAGACATAGCTGCCGAACATGCCCTTGATCTCCTGCTTGGCCTTCTGCTCATGCCAGACGCGCCGCCCGATCAGGATGAACTCGAGCGTCGTGAAGCCGACCAGGGGCCCCACCCAGGGAAACCAGATGTTCCAGGCGAGCCAGCCGACCACGGCGAGGCCCGTGTAAAGCACGATGCTCAGGACCGCGACGAGGGCGATGAGCGTGATGGAACGCCGCAGCGCCAGCCAGACACAGCCGTACCCGAGCACGATCATCAGGCTCCACGGCATCCACTCGGGCAGGCGCCGGGCGAAATCCTGCGCGAGGATGTTGTTGATCACGTTGGCGTGCACCAGCACGAGCGGCGAATACGCGCCGCGCGGCGTCGGCCCGGCGTCGGCCTTGCCCGTGACCGTCTGCCCGATCAGCACGATCTTCCCGTTCAGGTCCGGCGGCGCCGGGCCGTTCGGCGCCTGCTCGACGAAGAAGCTGTTCAGCTTCAGCAGCGCCGCCCGGTAGGAATACGTGGGAAAATCCGGCCGCACGTCATCGTGGTCGTAGCGGTAATTGATGAAATACATGCCCTGCGCGTCGATCGGCACGCGCACCTCGTCGCCCGCCCCCCGCCGGATGTAGACCGCGTCGCCCAGCCGGACCCGCACGGCGTCGACCGTGACATGGTAGTACGCCAGGATGGTCTGCAGCGCGAGCGACGGATAGACGTCCGTGCCGACGCGCACGACCATCGGGATCTCGCGGATGATGCCGTCCGGGCCGCGCGGCGCATCCACGAAGCCGTACAGCGACGCCTCCCGCAGCTGCGGAAACGGGATGATCGCGTGGTTGTCGCCGTACATCGCGGCGATGTCGCCCTCGACCTGCTTGACCGGCCGCGTCGGCCCCGGCGCCCCGGGCGGGATGTCCACCGGGTCGAAATTCGTCACGCTGCCCGTGACCACGTGCGTGCCCGCCTGCACGGCCGCCGTCACGCCCGCGCCCATGGCCGCGTCGCCCTCGCCCTCGCGGACCGCGTCGAGGATGACGTCCCAGGTGATGACCGCCGGCTTGGCCAGCGACATGAGCTCCACCAGCGCGCCATGGTAGGAACGGTCCGGCGGCCACGACACGAGGTTCATCTCGGTGTCGTCCTCGAACAGGATGATCGCGATCCGGGGGTCAGCCGGCGCCTGGTAATAAACCCGCAGGTTGGTCCGCCAGTCGAGCGTGCGCCAGGCGACCTGCTTCATCGCCTCGGTCTGCATGAGCAGGTAAGCGAGGCCGAAGCAGATCAGGGGCGACCACGTGAAGCGGCGCAGGGTCTGGAGCAATCGCTGGCGCATGCAGGACGCCCCCACCCTGAGCGATTTGGCGGCGGCAACCAAGCGATTTCACCGCCCCTCCTGCGCCACGCGCGTCTCCCCCAGCTGCGTGGCGAGATTGTTGACGCGTTCCGCATAGTTGCGCGTCGCCGCCGAAACCCGCCCGCGCACGGTGGCCGCCAGGCCGCCGTTCCACGCCAGGGCGACGTGATAGGGCGTGACGGGCAGGCCGGCGCGGATCAACCCGCGCTTGATCCATTCGTAATGGCGGATCGCGACGGCATCGGCGTGCTTCCGGTCGATCGCGTGTCGGAACGGCACCTGCGTGTGCATGCGCCAGGTGCTCTCGCGGAACTGGTACGCGCCAAGCTCGCCGCAGGGCCCGGGCTTGGGGCTGTTGCGCGGATTCTCGACCCAATGGATCGCCTGCAGGGTCTCCCAGCGCTCGCTCGCGCTGGTCAACGGGGTCGCGATGCAGCCAAGCAGGACGGCCAGAAAACAGCCAAGCCGGCGAAGGCTGCCGGCGGCGATGGTGTTGGTGTAGGTGTTCACGGCCGGCGGTGACCCGGCCCCCGCAGGCGGGTTCTTGGCTTTGACGGAATATTGCCAACTAAATCCGGAACCCGCCCCGCCGTGCAAAACGCACTGGTGGCTAATCTGCCGCAGACCGCTGGCGTCCAACGACCTGGGCGAAGGATCAGAACATCCGCTGCAATTCGTCCACCCCGGCGTCCGTCGCCAGCACGTAGCAGTTTTCGCTGTCGGACCAGTGCGCGGTCGCCCATTTGCCCTTGGCCTTGAACTCAGGCTGCGGGCAATCGCGCAGGTTGGGATAGTCCGCCCGGCGGGCGACGAAGAGGTGGAACTCCCGCCCGCGCTCGAAGCAGATCAGCGAGATGTTCTTGCCGCGGTATTCCACGGTCTTGCACCCGAGGGCCTGCAGCTTCTGGCAGCCCGACGGGATCCGCAGGGGCAGCGGCGCCTTGCGCTCGGCCAGCCAGGCCCGCAGCTCGTCGAGGTCCTCCTGATGATTGCTCAGGCGGAAAGGCCCCGAGGCGTAGTCCAGCGCGAACTCGCTGAACTCCTCCGCCTGGGCCGGCTGCAGCCAGAACAGCGTCGCCGCCACGATCACGGCCACCGACGCCGCGAGGCCGATCCACGCCGGCAGGAGCCAGCGCGCGGAGCGTCGCGACGTGACCTTGCCGCCCGCGAGCAGGGCCGCGCGGAGCCCGGCCGGCGGCGCGATGTCCCGCAGCTTCGCCGCCACGGCGGCATCGTGCGCGCGCTCGCGCTCGAACCAGGCCGCCAGGGCCGGGTCGCGCCGCGCCTGTTCCAGCGCCTGCGCAAACAAGGCGTCGGACGCGTCGCCGCCACCCGGTCGATAGGCCTGCAGGATGAATTTCGCTTCGTCGTTGTTCATGACACGTGCTGCTTTTTGAAAGGTATGACCTCGCCCGGCGCCGCGCGCCCGGACCTGGCCAGCACCGCGCGCACCTGCGCCTTGCCGCGCGACAGCCGCGACATGACCGTGCCGATCGGCACCTCCAGCGCCGCGGCGATCTCCGCATACGACAGGTCCTCGAGGTAGAACAGGGTCAGCGGCGCGCGGAAGGTCTCGTCCACCTCCTGCAACGCGGCCATCACGACGCCGGCATCGAGCCGCGCCACGCGGTCCACTTCCTCCGCCGCCAGCTCCGACCCGCCCGGCGGCAGGTCTTCCAGCGACGTCGACCGGGCCTCCCGCCGTCGTCCCCGGAGGAACTCGCGGTAGAGCGTCGTGAACAGCCAGGTCTTGGCCTTGGCCGCCTCGCGGAGCGCGTGGCCCTTCGTGGCCCAGATGTAGAACGTCTGCTGCACGAGGTCCCCCGCATCGGCCTGGTTGCGGGCCAGGCTGAGCGCAAAGCGGTAGAGCGGCGCGTAATGCGCGTCCACCAATTGCGTGAAGGCCTCGTTGCTCATGTGGATTTCAGAGTCGCGGTGCCCGGACCTTATTCCCCAACGTCGTCACCGCAACCATGCTCCGCCTCCATCTCCCGCCCAATCTCGCCGCCGCCGTCGTGCGCGACGCCGTGGCCTTGAAGGTGGAAATCGACCTGACCTCCCCGCCTCCGCCGGAGCTGCTGCCGGTCCTCGCCTTGTTGCAGCGCTGGTGCGGCACGCCGACCCCGCCGGCCTTCATCCAGTTGAGCCGCGCCCAGTTGCGGGAACTCGTGACCGCCGCCGCCGGGCGCCCGCTGTTCGTGGAGGCCGGGCAACCACCCCGGCCTTGGACCCGCACCGACCTGCTCGGCCCCGCCACCGTCGCGCCGGCAGCCCCCGCGGGCCCGACCCGGCGCGGGCCGGCCCGGCCCGCCGAGGCGCCGACGACCCCGATGACCGTCGACGGCACCGAGCACTACCTCGCCATCACCCTGCCCTCGCGCGAGAGCGTCGCCTACGCCGCGGCGCTCGAGTTGGTCAGGACGGGCGGCTTCACGCTGGAACCCGCGAACCGCAAATGGTGGCTCCGCGACCGGCACAAGACCCTCAGCTTCCTCGCCGCCCACGGCGAACGCCTGCGCACGGAATTCGGGGCGGAGTTCACCGAGCACTTCCGCCGCAGCACGGCGCACCTCCAACCCGCGGAGCTCACCTGCGAGGCCGCCCCGGCGGGCGCGGGCTTCGAGGTGACCGTCGGCCTGCGCGCCGGTGCCGCCGATGAGGCCGCCGTGCGCGCCGCCGTCGCCGGCGGCCGCGGCTACGTCGAGGCCGGCGACCGCGTGTATCTGCTCGACCCGGTCAAGCTGCGCCAACTGGGCGACGCCCAGCGGATCCTCGCGGGCGGCGCCGCCGCGCCCTCGGGCCGCCTCACCCGCCGCGTACCCGCCGCCCGCGCGGCCGAGCTCTCGCCGCTGCTCGAAAGCCTTTCGCCGGCCTTCCAGGCCCCGGCCGCCTGGCGCGCCCGCAGCGAGGCGCTGCGCAACCTGTCGGCGCTCACGCCGGCGCCGCTGCGCGCCGACCTCGCCGCGACCCTCCGGCCCTACCAGCAGCTCGGCACCGCGTGGCTCTGGCATCTTCACCGGCACGAGCTCGGCGGCATCTTGGCGGACGAGATGGGCCTCGGCAAAACCCTGCAGGCCCTCGCCTTCCTGAGCGCCCGCGCCGCCGCGACCCCCGGCAGGCAACCCGCCCTGATCGTCGCCCCAGCCTCCCTCCTGGAAAACTGGCGCCGCGAGTGCGCGCGGTTCACCCCCGAGCTGCGCGCCATCGTCCATCACGGCGGGCGGCGGGCGGCCGACGAGGCCGCGTTCGCCGCGTGCGACCTCGTCATCACGAGCTACGGCACGCTGACCCGCGACCGCGAGCTCTTCGCGGCGGTCGAGTTCGGTTGCGTCGTCGCCGACGAGGCCCAGCACATCAAGAACCGGCGCTCGCAGAACGCCCGCGCCCTGCGCTCCCTCCGCGCCGCCGGCCGTTTCCTGCTCACGGGCACCCCGCTGGAGAATTCGCTCGACGACCTGCGCGCGCTTTTCGAGTTCCTCCTGCCCGGCTACCTCGAGCCCGTGCCCGCCGGCACCCGGCCGGACGAGCGCGCGTGGTTCGACCAGCGCCTCCGCACCCAGACCGCGCCCTATATCCTCCGCCGCACCAAGCAAGCCGTCGCGCCCGAATTGCCGCCGCGCATCGAGCAGGTCCTCTGGTGCGAACCCACGCCGACCCAGGCCAAGCTTTACCGCGATCTGCAGGAATCGGCCGAGCGCAACCTGCTCGACCTCGCCGCCCAGGGCGCCAGCGAGGCGAGCCTGCGCCTCGCCACGCTCACCCAGCTGCTGCGCCTGCGACAGGTGTGCTGCGACCCGCGCCTCGTCGCGGCCGAGGCGACGGCCGGTGCCTCCGCCAAGCTCGCGGTCCTGCAGGAACTCCTCGACGAGGCGATCGACGACGGCCACCGCGTGCTCGTCTTCTCGCAGTTCACGTCGCTGCTCGCCCTCGTCCGCGCCGCCCTCGACGAACAGGAGATCCCGTACTGCTACCTCGACGGCTCGCTGTCGCCCCGCCAGCGGCAGGCGGAGGTGGACCGGTTCCAGGGCGACGCGGCGGTCCCCGTGTTCCTGCTCTCGCTCAAGGCCGGCGGCACCGGCCTCAACCTCACCGGCGCCGACATCGTCGTGCACCTCGACCCGTGGTGGAACCCCGCCGTCGAAGCCCAGGCCACCGATCGCGCCCACCGCATCGGCCAGACCCGCACCGTCACGAGCTACAAGCTGATCTGCGCCGGCACGGTCGAGGAAAAGGTCCTCGCCCTGCAGGACGAGAAGCGCGCGCTGCTCGCCGACGTGTTCGAGGCCAGCGATGCCGCGGCAGCCCGCCTTTCGCTCGCCGACCTGCAATCGCTGTTGGCAAACGGCCCGTCCGCCTGATTGTTTTCCCCGCCCCGCCTCGCCGAACCATGCCCCAAGATCCCGATGCCATCATCCGCCTGCATGCCGACGACGACGTCGCCGTCGCCAAGCGCCGACTGCTTGCCGGGCAGGCGATAACCGACTCGCTCCGGGCCCGGACCGACATCCCGTCCGGCCACAAAGTCACCCTGCGCGACCTCAAAGCCGACCAGCCGGTCCGGAAATACGGGCAGATCATCGGTTTCGCCACGGCCGACATTCCGGCGGGCGCGCACGCCCACACGCACAACCTCGGCATGCGCGATTTCACCCGCGATTACGCTTGGTGCGCCGACGCGCGCCCGCTGACGCCGCCGGCCGATCCGGCACCGTTGACCTTTGCCGGTTACCTCCGCGCCGGCGGCGAGGTTGGGACGCGCAACTACATCGCCGTGATCTCGAGCGTGAACTGCTCCGCGGCCGTCTCGCGCTACGTCGCGGATCACTTCCGCACCGACGATTTTCGCCGCGATTATCCCAACATCGATGGGGTCGTGGCCTTCACCCACAAGAGCGGCTGCGGCATCTTGCCCGACGAACCCGCGCAAGTGCTGCAACGGGTCCTGGCCGGCATCGCCCGTCACCCCAACATCGGTGGCTACGTCCTCATCGGCCTTGGCTGCGAGGTCAGCCAGGTGCAGGCCCTCGTCGAACAGCACCACTTGACCCGCGGCGGCCCGGCCGGCGGCGCACCGAGTGTGCTCACGATCCAGCAGATCGGCGGCGTCCGCAAGACGGTCGAGGCCGGCATCGCCGCCGTGCGTCAGCTGCTCCCCGCCGTCAACGCCTGCCGCCGCACGCCGCAGCCGATTGCGAAGCTCCGGCTCGCCCTCAACTGCGGCGGCTCCGACGGCAACAGCGGCATCACCGCCAACCCGGCCCTCGGCGTCGCGTCGGACGAACTCGTGCGCCGTGGCGGCACCAGCGTGCTTGCGGAGACGCCGGAGATCTACGGGGCGGAACACCTGCTCACCCGTCGCGCCGTCAGCCGCGAGATCGGCGAGAAACTCGTGAGTCGCATCCGCTGGTGGGAAGACCACGTGCGCCGCCTCGGGGCGAGCATCGACAACAATCCCTCGCCCGGCAACAAGGAGGGCGGCCTCACGACGATCTACGAGAAGAGTCTCGGCGCCGTCGCCAAGGCCGGGCAGGCGCCGCTCACCGCGGTGTATACCTATGCCGAAAGGATCGCCGGAACCGGGCTCGGATTCATGGACACCCCGGGTTTCGACCCCGTGAGCATGACCGGTCTCGTCGCCGGCGGCTGCAACGTCGGCGTCTTCACCACCGGCCGCGGCAGCGTCTATGGCTGCAAACCGTCGCCCTGCATCAAGGTCGCCTCCAATTCGTTCCTCGCCGCCCGGATGGCGGACGACATCGACGTGAATGCCGGCACCATTCTGGACGGCACCGAGACGGTCGAGGAGGTCGGCCGCCGCCTGTTCGCCAAGATCGTCAGCGTCGCCAGCGGCGAGAAGACCAAGAGCGAACTCGCCGGCATGGGTGACGAGGAGTTCGCACCCTGGATCCTGGGGCCGACGATGTAGGACAAGCGCGCGTCCCATCGCCACTCGCTCACGCTCGTAGCCACCCGGGGGCGCCGGCAAGCCTGTCTGCGGCGCTTCAGCCCACCACGATCTCCACCCGCACGATGGAGCACTTGGCCGGCTCGGCACCGACGATCTCGATGACCTGGGCCTCGTCCTCCATCGCATCCGTCGGTATGCCGTAGGCCAGAACCGGCGCCTGGGCGGTTGCCAGCGGCGCGAGCAGGTGGCTGTTGGCATAGACCTTGAGTTTCTCGTGGCCCGTCGAAGCCGGGTCGAACTCGAGGTGCAGCTCGACCTTGCGGCCCGGCGCCGGCTTCGGGCCGGTCTGCACGCGGAACGCGAAACCTGGAGGCCACTGGAAATCCTTGCCCGTGTCGCCCGCCGGCAGCGGATGATCCGCCGGCTCACCCGGGGCACGCACGTCGCGAAACGTGACCGCATGCCGCCGCGGCAGCGCGGCGAGGGTCGCGGCGCTGCGCATGGCGCGGATGACCGCCTCGAACCGATCCATGCCACCCCAGTCCTTCACGACGCTGTGTCCGCTCGGGAAGTAATTGAACAGGTAAACCTGGTCCGCCCCGCCGTGGAGCACCGTGAGCCCGAGGGCCGCCGCATGCTCGGCCGACATCATCGTCGCGGGGCCGTTGGGCACGGGCTGGTAACGAATCTCGAGACCACCGGCCAATTGCGCACCGGTGCCATCGAGCAGCCGGCGCCACTCCGCCATCGGCATGTCGAAATCGCTCGTCGCCCAGAACGGCGTCGGCACGACGAGGTCGACGAGACCTTCTCTCGCCCAACCCACGCCATCCATGCCCGCACGGCGCGCCGTTTCCGGTCGCGAGGGCACGCGCACCCCGAGCATGACGCGGTGGCCCAACCGCTTCTCCGCCTTGTCGCATTCCGCACGCACGCGGCGCATCCAGGCGGTGATGGCGCGACCGCCGGCCAGCTCGCGGCCCGGGCGGAAGTGGTACACGAAACGCATCCAGTCGAGCTCGAGGCCGTCGAGGTCCAGGGTCTCGAGCTGCTCGCAGACAAACTTGAAATAGTGCTCCTGCACGTCGGTCCGCTCCCAGTCGAGCCCACGGTCCGCCCACCAGACGTCGCGGTGCGGGGCGCGCAGTTGCCGCGCGGCGCGCTGCGCCTTGAAGAAGGTGCTGAGGAGGGGCGTGTCCTCGGTCATGCAGTCATGCACGTCGTTCATGCGCACGCTGACCCACGCGCCGATGCCGTGATGCCGGCAGCGGGCGAGCGCACGCTCATGGAAGTTGATGCCGAGGTCGGCCAGCCGCTTGGCGGCATCGAGCCGGCGACGGGTCGGCGCGATCGACGCCGCCGGGAGATGGCGCAGCACGGGCTGGTCGTCCGGACCCTTGGGATCATAGCCATGCCAGTCGGTCTCCCAGACCTTGCTGGCGTAGTTGGCCCGCATGGCGTTCACATCCGAGAAAAACGCGCCGATCCCCGCGCGGGCGAGATCGTCGATGTAGGCGTCCACCGTCTCGCCGCTCATCTGGTCGGCAGTCCGCACGAAGAAGAACTCGGTGCTGTCCTGGTTGAAGATCGGCCCGGCGATGCGCGGGTTTTTCAGGGGAGTATTCATGGGGATTGGGCGGTCTGGGAAAGGATCAACCGGGTTCGGAGCATGCGTGCTTCGTAGCCATTCTGGCTGCTCACGTCCCGCCAAAAACCCTCGGCGGCGGCGTGGTAGGCGGCGCTCAACCCGGGCTCCTGCCGGCGAAGGTTGAGCTCGGATTCGCGCACGTCCTTGGCGAGGTCGGCGCGGATGGCGGGGCCATACGACTCGCGGATCACGTCCAGCAGCGCGTCCACGCCGCCGGCCTGACCGAACAGCAGGTGGTACTGGTTGCCGACCACGAAGCGGGCGTCACCTCTTCCCGCGATCTCGGCGAAGAATCGGCCGGCGTAGCCGGATTGCTGCGGCCGCAGCGGCTCCATCCACGATGGCACCGGCACGCCCTCGACCGAGGGCAGCCAATTACTGCGTGCGCAGAAGATCTCCATGCCCGGGCGGCTGCCGAGGAACCGCAGGAAGTCCACCGCGGCATCGCGCTGCGGCGCCCCGCGAATGAGGCCGAGGTTCGCCGCCGCCTTGGTGTCGATCTCCGTCACCGGGCCCAGCACGCCGGCACCGTACACCGGATCGTCGCGCGTGAGCGCGGGGATCGGCGCCGCCAGGATCTCGAAGCCCGCCTGCGCCTTGAGGTTGGTCACGTCGAGCACGTGCGAGACGATCATCACCGACTGCCCCTGCAGAAACTGCAGCGTGGCGTCGCTCGTGTTCAACTGGTAGAAACCCGGCTTCTGGTACTGCGCCATCTCCCGGGCCAGCGCATATCCCAGGCGGATCGAGGGCAGGTCGAAATGCCATTTCCCCTGCAGGTAGGTGAGGCCGTAGTCCCAATCCGTCACCCGCAGCGTGTGGTCGGTCGCGAGATCGTAATAGAGCCGCTGGTTCACGCTCGCGAACAGGGGACTCATCAGAAACAGCGCCGACAGGCGCGAGCCCGCAAACGGCGCCACGGTGCGGCCCTCCCGGCGGGCGAACGTGTCGGTCGCCTGGCACAGCGCCACCAGCTCGGGATAGGTTCGCGGCATCGCCGTGCCGCCCGTCACCTCGCGCAGCAGCGCCGCGTTGTAGAGGATGCGGACGCCGCCGACGGCGAGCGGGATGCCGTAGTAGTGGCGCAGGGCGGCGCTGTAGGCCTCGCCGTTCTCCAAGCCGTCGAGGAAGGTGTCGCGCCACCGGCGACCGGCGAGCGGCGTCCCGACATTGTAGGGATTGGGCTCCTCCACGATGGCCGAGATCGGCTCAAAATACCGCGCGCGCAGCTCGTCCATGCCGGTGAAGTGGGCGCCGATCTGCATGATCTCGGGGGCGGTGCCGGCCACGAGCTGGGTGCGCAGGAACTGGGGATAGGCCCGATCCGGCACCGGGACCTGCACGATGTGCACATCGGGATGCCGGCGCTCGTATTCGTCGATCACGGCCTGCAACGCGTCGCGGATGCCGCTGTGCAGCATGAAGTGTCCCACGCGCACGACCCGGCGCGTATCCGCCTTCGCGCCCGGGCGGAAACTGACGCCGATCACGTGCCAGGCGCACAACGCGAAGACGACCGCCAGGGCAGCCCAGAGCAGACGGGCCTTCAGGCTCAGTTTCATGGCGCCTTGCCCTCCAGGTCGGCCAGGCGGTCGCGGACGATCTGTTGCCGCAAGTCGCGGGGAAACTCGGCAATGAAGGCACGGTAACTGGCCGCCGCGACGGCCCGCTCGCCGCTTAGCCGCGCGAGTTCACCGATCTGGACGAGGACATTCGCGCGCGTCGCGGCGCTCGGGATCCCGATCTCGGCCGCCGCCCGCAGATGCCGGAGCGCGGGCTCACGCCGGTCACCGTGGAAAATGTACGCCTCGCCCATCGCGAGGTGGTAGTCGCTGCGCAGGGCGGGCAGCGTGATGGCCGCGGCGAGTTCCTCGCCGGCGCGGAGACGATCGTCGGGCGATTCCGCGCTGTCGGCATAGAGGCGGCGCAACAGGACCTTCAGCGCCGCCAACTGGGCCAGGGGATGCCCTGGATGCCGGGCGCGGAGGGCCTGAAACTCCGGCGGATCGGCCTCATTGTTCTCCAATTGTTTCAACCGACCCAGCAGATAGCGCGCGGCGGATGCGTCGGCGGAATCCTCCTCGCCTGCAATGATCGCCGCCAACTCCGCCTTGGCCCGACGACTGTCATCGGCCGAGACGGCCGGCGCACCCAGCACGGCGACGGCGCGCTCGAATCGTGTAGGCGGGCGCGCCTCCTCCTCCGCCGCCGAGGCCGAGGCACCCAGCAGCAGACAAACCACCAACCATCGCGCCCCTTTCATGCTGGCGACGCGGCGCCAAGCTTCGCGTCCGGATCGCTCGCCTTGCAGTACCGATCCAGCTTTGCCGGATCGCGCGGCCAGTCGGGTCGCAGGCGGACATCCTTCTGACCGGCCACGGAGCCGGCTGGGGCGTGCCCGCCGGTCGCGGTCGCCGGGCGCATCTCCCACCAGCATTGGCCGCGGTGATTGTGCTCGTGGTCGATGACGTAACCCGCCTCCTGGAGCATCGGGCCCGTCCAGCCCATGCAATGGTCGCAATAGTCGCGATAGTTGTTCAGCCCGTTGCGCAGCAGGAACCCGCGGGACGGGCAGTCGTGGAAGTCGATGCGGAACACGTCCTCGCGATGGGAGATGTGGAAGCCGAGGTCCGGAGACTCCTCGAGCAGGGTGTGGCCCCAGTACTTGAGCATGCCGGGGATGCCCTCATTGCGGATAAGATCCCGCGCGTGCCGCTGGCTGTCGTGATTGATGGCCTCGTTCCAGTAGTCGCGCACCAAGGCGTGTCCGCCCACGCGCTCGAGCCAGCCGAAGGTCCACTCGTAGTGGCCGCAGAAATCGTAGCAGCCGATCATGACGTCGCCTCCTTGATGTCGCCCAGCGCCTGCGGCGGCAGCGCGGCGGCGGCCGTCGCAAACGTGTGCCGGCAGACGCCGTTGCCGCCCTGGAGCCGCATGGTCAAGCCCGCCGCCTCGGCCCGGGCCGCGCCGAGAAAATAGCAGTGCTGGCAGTACTCGCGCACGATCTCCCGGCCACCGGCGCGCAGGTGCCGGATCGCCGGGCATTCGTGCACGCAGACCTCGACCCGATCAGGCAGCTCGCGGACCTCAACTCGGGATCCCGGCTCCGCCGCAAAGAACGCCCGCCAGTAGCGCGCCACCGCCGGGAGCCCGCCGGCGCGCCACCGCTCGTTGACCGGCGAAAAATAGCCGCGGCCGAGTTCCTGCAGGTAACCGATCCAGCCTTCGCGACCCAGGCGGCGGAGCAGGAAACGGAAGGTGGCGTTGGTCGCGTAATAGAAATCCGCCGAGCCCTGCGGCTTGGTGTCAACGTAGGGAAGGTCGCCGGATGTGGGCGCGGCGTTCATGGAGTTTCGCCCCGCAGATCCGCGCGATACCCCAACCCGTCGGAGCCGTCGACCGCCGCCCGGATCTGCGCCCGGCAGGAATCGGTCAGCGGGTAATCGAGGGTGTTCACGTTCGTCGAGAAGATGCCGAGCTGGACGAGCAGTTCCTTGAGGCCGGTGAGCCAGCATTCGATCTTCGGTCCACCATAGACGCGCAGCATGAGGTCGTTCATGCGCGCCTGCAGGCGCTCCGCTTCAGCCAGGTTGCCGGCGCGGACCGCCGCGATGAGCTGGTTGGCGATCGCGCCATTGAAGATGCCGCCGCCCAGGAGCAGGCCGCTGTAGCCGGCGCGGATGTAGCTGACGCAATTGAACTCGTCGCCATCGAGCACCACGAGGTCGGGCCGCGCCTTCATCGCGGCGGCGTAGATATCGCGCCGCGGGTCGGTCTGCGAGCTGTCCTTGACCATGACGATGTTCGGCTCCGCCAGCAGCTCGGCGAGATGCGACTCGGGCAGCGCGTTGGGGCTGTGTTTGCCCCGGTCATAGAAACCCACCGGCAGCGCCGACTGGCGGGCAATCTCGCGGTAGTGGGCCAGTTTCCGCTCCGGGGTGCCGTTGAGGAAGAACCACGGCGCGTCGACCACGGCGATCTCCGCGCCCCAGCCGGCCGCCTGCTCGATGTTTGCCAGCACGCGACCGGCGGAATTGTCGGTGACCTGCAGCGCCACGCGCAGGCGGCCTTGCGCCGTTGCAACGGTCGCCTTGGTCAACGCGGCGCGATCCTCGGCCCGCAGCCACGGCCCCTCGCCGCAGGTTCCGCCGAGCATCACACCGGCGACGCCAAGCTTGAGGTGTTGGGCGACGAGCCGCGGAACCGAGTCGGGATCGAGGCGGCGGTCAGCCGTGAGGGGCGTAGGGGTGGCCGACCAGACACCACCGGGGAAGGAGGGCTTGCTCATGCTGGCCTCCATTGCGGGTAATCCCGGCGCCATGAAAAGCGTGGCCTACCTGGCAATTTTTCTTACAGGTTGACCGGCATGGGTCTTTCCGCCACGCCCCTGCCCTTCCGCCGTCGCAGCCTCATCGAGCAGGCGGCGCAGGCCCTCCGCGCCGCCGTGGACAGCGGCACGCTCACGGATCCGCTGCCCGGGGAGCACACCCTGGCGGAACAGCTCGGCATCAGCCGGCCGACCCTCCGCGCCGCCCTCGCCATGCTGGCGGGCGAAGGTTGGCTGAAGCTCGCCCGCGGCCGGCGCACCCGCCTGCTGCGCCAGTCCGAAACCCATGAGCCCCCGCCGGTGCAGGTCTGCATCGTCTGCCCCCAGTCCCGCCAGCAGATCGTGCCCGGTGAGCACCCGATCCTCCAGCAGTTGCACGCGCGCTTCGCCGCCAATGGCATCGCCTGGGAGGATATATTCGAAGGCCGCCTGGCCGGCGCCCGGCCGGAAGGTCGCCTGCGCGAGCTCACCCGGCAGCACCCGCGGGCGTGCTGGCTGTTGCTCGCCTCGACCGCACCAATGCAGCGGTGGTTCGCCGCCGTTGGGTTGCCCTGCCTCGTCCTCGGTTCCTGCCACGCCGACGTGCGGCTGCCATCGCTCGACCTCAACTACCGCGCCATCGGCTGGCATGCCGGCGGCACCCTCCTGCAGCACGGCCATCGCCACGTGGCGATTGTGACGCCCCACTCACCGCTGGCCGGCGATCTCGCCTGCCGCGCCGCCTTGAGAGACGCCCTCGCGAAGGCGGCCCCGGCGGCCAACCTGACGGAAGTCGCCACCGGACCCGCGCCGCGCGATCTGCGGACCAAATTGGACCGCTTGCTCGCACTGCCCAACCGACCGACCGCGATTTTCTGCCTGTTGCCGGCCCAATCCCTTGCCGTCCTGCTGCACCTGCTCGACCGGGGGTGGCGCATACCCGGTGACCTAACCTTGCTCGCACGTGACCTGCCGCCGGTCCTGGCGACGGTAATGCCGGAGTTCGCGCACTACAGCCGGCCCGTCGACCGTTTGGCGAGCCGCGCCCTGCGCTTGGCGCAGGACCTTCTCGCCGGTCGATCCGTTCCGGCCAAACCCGGGCTGATCACCCCGGAATTTCGCCCCGGCGCCACGCTGGGGGCACCGCGCGCCTGACCGCGACGCTCAAGCCTTCGGCACCGCGATGCACTCGACCTCGAAGTGCAGCACCTCGGGCAGGCAGTGCGTCAAGGTCGTGCGCGCCGGATAGGGCGCGGTGAAATATTCGCGATAGAGCTCGTTGTATTTCTCCACGTTGGCCGGGTCGCGCACGTAGCTGCGCACCTGGACGACGTGCTGGAGGTCGCTGCCGGCGGAGACGAGCACCTTGCGCATGTTTTCCATCGAGCGGCGGAACTCACCCTCGAAGGTGTCACGGATGATGTTACCCTTCTCGTCCACCGACGCCTGACCAGAGACGAAGATCAGGTCGCCCACCCGGGTCGCCGGGCTGAAAGGCCGGTGGGAGGCCGGCGTGTTCTCGTCGCGAGGGTATTGGATGGTCGTGCTCATGCCGGCCCGAGTATTCCGCGGCGGAGGTTGGCTCGCAATCCAAACGACGCCTCTGCACCGATTTCCACCGGTTGGAGACCGGACAGACAAAAAAGAAGGGCTTACGCGAAAATCGCGTAAACCCTTCATCCAAAATGGTGGCTCAGCCCGGAATCGAACCGGGGACACAAGGATTTTCAGTCCTCTGCTCTACCAACTGAGCTACCGAGCCAAATCGGAAGAGTTGAGGAAACGGCGCGGCCGCGCTGCGTCAATGGGAATTTCGCGGCCCGCCGCGTTCACAACAGCCCCGGCGGAAGCTTGGGCATCAGTTTCTTGATGTCCTGGACCGCATCGCGATGGCAGACGAGCAGGCCGTCGGGGGTTTCAACCACGACGAGGTTCTGCACGCCGCAAAGCGCGATGACGCGGCCATTGCTGATCGCGATGTTGTTGCTCGCATCCTGCGTCACGACAGCGCCGCGGGTCGTGTTGCCTTGGGCGTCCATGGGCAGGTGCGTGGGCAACGCGGTCCACGTCCCGACGTCATCCCAGTCGAACTCCGCCAACTGGGTCGCGACCGCGGCGGCCTTCTCCATGATCGCGTAGTCCACGGAAATCTTCGGCAGCGTCGCGAAGCGTTCGGCCAGGTAGGCCTCCACGCCTTCGCGCGGAAAGCCGCGGACGAATTCGGCCAGCGCTGGCGCGTGCCGCTCCGCCTCGGCGAGAAACGCCGCGACGCGCCAGATGAACATCCCGGCATTCCACGCATGGTTGCCGCCAATCACGTAGCGGGCGGCCGTCTGCGGGTCCGGCTTCTCGACAAAACGCGCCACGCGCCGGAAGCCGTCGCCCAGTTCCTCCGCCATCTCGAGGTAGCCGAAGCCGGTGGCCGGATAGGTCGGCTTGACCGCAAAGGTCAGGAGGGTCTGGTCGCGCGCCGCCCGCTGCAGGCCCGCCGCCAGTTGGCGGGCAAAGGTCGCCGCATCCTTGATCAGCGAGTCGGCGGGCAGGAGGGCCAGCACGGCCTCGGGGTCGCGCGCGCGGACCAGGCCCGTCGCCAGCGCCGCCGCCGGGGCGGTGTCGCGTTTGGCCGGCTCGGCGATGATCTGGCCGGGGGGCAGGAAAGGCAGCGCCGCCCGCGTGCCGGGCAGCTGCGCCTCGTTGGTGAGGACGAAGACATGCTCCCGCGGCACGACCCCCTCGAGACGGCGCACCGTCTCCTCGATCAGCGTGCGCTCGGAGAACAGCTTCAGCAGGTGCTTCGGCGTGCGCTGGCGGCTCATCGGCCAGAAGCGCTCGCCACTGCCGCCGGCCATGATGCACACGTATGCCTTGGGGTTGACTGCCATGCATCACCTCTCCCACCCCGGCGCCCGCGCGCAAGCGGAAAGTCAATGCGGCGATCGGGAAACGCCATCAGGTCCCGTGGCTACGAGCGTAAGCGAGTGGACGTCCGGCGTACGCAGCCTTTGCACCCACTCGCTCACGCTCGTAGCCACGGAACATCTGAATCCCCCCTGCAACCGCAGAAGATCCGAACTGCGCTCAGCCGGCGCGAATCAGCTCCGCCAACCCGTCCGCGACCGACACCTGCGCGGCAAATCCCAGCTCCGTCCGCGCCCGGTCCGGTCGACCCAGCGAATGGATGATGTCGCCCGCGCGGGCGGCCGCATGGCGCGGCGGCGGCACCTGCGGGTAATGGCGGGCAAACTCCGCCACCACGTCGAGCAGCGACGTCGCGCGCCCGGTGCAGATGTTGGCCGCACCGGAAGCGATGCCGGGCTTGGTCGCGGCGATGACATTGGCCCGCGCCACGTCGTGCACGGAGATGAAATCGCGCGTCTGCCGACCGTCGCCGTAGATGGTCACGCCCTGGCCCTCGCGGTAGCGCCGCTCGAAAATCGAGATGACACCCGAATACGGCGACGCCGGGTCCTGCCGCGGCCCGAACACATTGAAGTAGCGGTGACACCGCGCCGTGAGGCCGGCGCCGGCGGCGAGCAAAACGCCCTCGGACTGCAGCTTGGCCTCACCGTAAGGACTGATCGGCTGCTTGGCCGTTTCCTCGGTGATCGGCAGGTCGGTGGTGTCGCCATAGATCGCCGCCGAGGAGGCGAACACGATCCGGCCCACCGCGTGCCGCCGGGCGGCCTCGGCCACGAGCTCGGTGGCGGTGAAATTCAGCCGGCGGTTGAGGACCGGGTCCTGAATGCTCTCCTGCACGCTCACCAGCGCCGCCAAGTGGATGATCGCATCGGGCCGGAAGCGCCCGGCCGCCCGCGCGACGACCCCGGGCTCGGCCACGTCGGCCTCGAGCAGTTCAAACGCCGGCGAGGCCAGGGCCCCCGCGAGGTTGCGGCGGTGCCCCGTCCGGAAATTATCCAGGCCCAGCACCGCGTGACCTTCCCGCAGCAGGAGGTCGGTCGTGTGACTGCCGATGAAACCAGCCGCGCCGGTGACAAGAACCTTGGCCATGCGGCGACGGTAGGTCCGGCGCCGCGTGCAAGACAAGCACCAGAATGCGTCGTACGCTCGCGCCCGCCGTAGCTACGAGCGTGAGCGAGTGGGGCCTGAGCGCATCGCATGACAGCCATCCACTCGCTCACGCTCGTGGCCACGCGGCCGCGGCTGAATGTTCGCCACGTCGCCCTTGCCTGCCCGCGGCGCCCGCCTTTGGCTGGGATGCTTTTGCCATGCCCTCATCCACTCGCCCGGTCCAGCTGCGTTGCAACTACCTCGAGAACCCGCTCGCGATCCACG
Organism: Opitutaceae bacterium; assembly: GCA_019634615.1. Classification (GTDB taxonomy): domain Bacteria; phylum Verrucomicrobiota; class Verrucomicrobiia; order Opitutales; family Opitutaceae; genus UBA2377. Next base: position 2,723 of record JAHCAZ010000006.1, on the reverse strand, counting down.
ATGCGGCGCCTCGCCTGAGCTGGCGCCTCGCCACGGATGGCCGTCGCGGCGCTCGCCAGACCGCCTACCGCATCACCGTCTCGACCCGGCGCAACGGCCGGCCCGATCTCTGGAACAGCGGCAAGGTCGCCTCCGATGTCACGAACCATGTCGCTTACGAGGGCACGGCCCTCGCTTCGCGGCAGCGCGCCTGGTGGCAGGTGGAAGTCTGGGACGAAAAGGGCCGCCGCAGCCTGAGCGCGCCCGCCTATTGGGAGGCCGGACTCCTCAACGCCTCTGATTGGCAGGGCGAGTGGGTCGGTTCCGCGCTCGCCGGCGGACCCGAGGCTTCGATGCCGTCGCCCTATGTGCGCACGATCTTCAATGTCGGCGCCAAACCGGCGAGCGCCCGCCTCTACGTCACCGCGCTCGGCTGCTTCGAGTTCGAACTCAACGGTCAGCGGGTCGGCCAGGACGCGTTCACGCCCGGCTGGACCGATTACAACAAGCGGGTCCAGTACCTCGCCTACGACGTCACCAGCCTGCTGAAACCCGGGGCCAACGCCGCGGGCGCCATCCTCGGCGATGGCTGGTACGCCGGGCGCATCGGTTGGCGTACGCGCAGCTACTACGGCGACCGCCCCAAGCTGCGGGCCCAGCTCGTTCTCACGTTCGCCGACGGCGCGACGCAGGTCGTCGCCACCGACGGTTCCTGGAAGGTCGCCTTCGGTCCGATCACGGAGAGCGACATCATGTTCGGTGAGACCTACGACGCCCGCCGCGAGCTGCCGGGTTGGAGCACGGCCGATTTCGACGACCGTGCCTGGCTGCCCGTCACGACCTTCCCGGCCCCCGCGATTACGATCTCGCCCGTGCTCGGCCACTCCGTGCGGGCGACGCAGGAGCTCAAGCCCATCGCGCCAGCCAAGAAGCTCAACCTCTGGCCCGAGCCGGTCTGGATTGTCGACCTCGGCCAGAACATGGTCGGCCGCGTCCGCCTCAAGGTGAAGGTCCCCGCCGGCCGCATCCTCAAGCTCCGCTTCGCCGAGGTGCTCAATCCCGACGGCACCCTCTACGTCGAAAACCTCCGCGGCATCCGCGCGGCCGACTACTACACCGCCAAGGGCGATCCCAAGGGCGAGGTCTGGGAGCCGCGCTTCACGTTCCACGGCTTCCGCTACGTCGAGCTTTCCGGACATCCCGAGGAGCTGCCGGCCGACGCGATCACGGGCATCGTCCTCCACAGCGACACGCCGCGCACGGGCGACTTCACCTGCAACGACCCGCTGATCAACCAGCTCCAGCGCAACATCGACTGGGGCCAGCGCGGCAATTTCCTCGAGGTCCCCACCGACTGCCCGCAGCGCAACGAGCGCCTCGGCTGGATGGGCGACGCGCAGGTCTTCTGCCGCACCGCGGCGTGGAACCGCGATGTCGCGGCCTTCTTCCACAAATGGGCGCGCGACGTGGCCGACGCCCAGCGCGCCGACGGCGCGATGCCGGCCGTGGCCCCGCACGTTGACGGCGTGACCAGCGACGGCGGTCCGGCTTGGGCCGACGCCGCGGTCATCTGCCCGTGGACGATGTACCTCTGCTACGGCGACACCGCCCTCCTGGCGCAGCACTTCGCGGCGATGACCCGTTTCATCGACTTCATGGAGCGGGAGTCCATCGGCCTCATCCGCAGCCATCCCGACTACAAGGAATGGAAGGGGTTCGGCGACTGGCTGGCCTTGGACGGCAGTGGCAAGGTCGACGGCGGCACGTCCAAGGACCTCATCGGCACTGCGTTTTTCGTGTACAGCACCGAGATCGTCGTCGCGGTTGCCCGCATGCTGGGACGCACCGCCGAGGCCCGGCGCTACCGCGCTCTGGCCGAACGCGTCCGCCGCGCTTACCGGCAGCGCTACTTGACCGCCGACGGCGTGGTCGCGGGACTCACCCAGACCAGCTACGTCCTGACCCTGCAGTTCGACCTCTGCCCGGCGGCGCTCCGCCCGAAATTGGTGGCCGAGCTGATCCGCGACATCGAGCAGCGCGGCTGGCTGCTCACCACGGGTTTCGTCAGCACCTCGTATGTCCAGAACGTCCTCACCCGCGCCAACCGCCTCGACGTCGCCTACAAGCTGCTCCACCAGAAGAAGTGGCCGTCGTGGCTGTACGCCGTCACGCAGGGCGCCACGACGATCTGGGAGCGCTGGGACGGCTGGACGCAGGAGAAAGGGTTCCAGGACAAGGGCATGAACTCCTTCAACCACTATGCCTACGGTGCCATCGGCGCTTGGTTGTACGCCGTCGTGGCCGGCATCGAGCTCGACCCCGCCCGGCCCGGCTACAAGCACGTCTGCCTCCAGCCGCGCCCGGGCGGTGAGATCAACCGCGCCCAGGGCCACCTCGAGACCCTGCACGGCAAGGTAGCCAGCGCCTGGAAACTGAGCGCAGGCCGTTTTGAGTGGACCGTCACCGTCCCGCCCAACACGACCGCCACCGCCAGATTCCCGGTCCCGGCCGGCGCAAGGATTGTCGAAGGCGGCCGCGCCCTCACGCGCGCCGCCGGCATCTCCGCGGTCAAAGCCACCAAGGCGGCCACCACCTTCAAACTCGTATCCGGCACTTACCGATTCGTGGCCACCTGGAAATAATACCAACCGAGAACCACGGATTTCACGGATGACACGGATTGGTCTTGGGCGGATGAAGCGTGGTGGAATGGCCACAAGAGGCGCAAAAAGCACAAAACAATA
>JAHCAZ010000059.1 GCA_019634615.1 Opitutaceae bacterium | reverse complement strand
CTGGCGGCGGTCTTCCAGTCCGGTTGCGTCGTGGCGGCGGTTGGCGCCGGGGCCGGCGCCGTGGCCTACATCCGCGGCGAGCTGGAGGCGACGCTCGACAGCTCCCTCAATGCGACCGTCAAGGCGAGCGACCGCGCCATCAAGGAACTGGAGTTCGCCAAGGTGAGCGAAAAGAAGGACGCCCTCTCCGCCAACCTCGTCGCCCGCACGGCGCAGGACAAGAAGGTCGAGATCGACCTCGTGAAGGTCGGCGACAAGGTGACCAAGGTGAAGATCCGCGTCGGCGTCTTCGGCGACGAGGCGGTCTCCATGGCGATCCTCGAGAAGATCAAGCAGGCGCTGTGAGGTCTGCCCGGGGGCAGGGAGAGGCCTCCCCGTTACGGGGTTGCATTAACGGCCAAATCGTCGAGGCTCCCCGGCCTAATCCTCACTCATGCTTAGAAAGTTAATTGCGAAGATCCGCGGCAAGCTGTCGTCGACTTCCGAATCCAAACCGGCGCATGCCGCCGGCAAACCCGCCGCCAAAGCCCATCCCTCGCGTCAGGAGCCGCGCCCCGAGCGCAGCCATGAATCCCGCGGTCAACGCGGCGAATCCGGTGGCCGCGGCGGCCGGCGGGGCGGCCGGGGCGAATCGACCCGCACGGGCGGCGGCCAGGGCGGTCACCGGGGCGAGCCGCGCGGCGAACGCGGCGGCGAATCCCGCTCCCATGGCCACGGCCATGCCCACGCCCGGCGCGAGCGGCCCCAGATCGACAAGACCTTCGATCACCCGCGCACCGCGGACATCAAGCCGGCGACCCCGGTGGACATCCCCAAGATGGACACCGAGTTCTCGAAACTCGGCCTCTGCGATGCCCTCGCCTTCGCCGTCCAGGAAATGGGCTACACGACGCCGACGCCCATCCAGGCGCAGGCCATCCCGGTGGTGCTGAAGGGCGGCGACGTCATCGGCTCCGCCCAGACCGGCACCGGCAAGACCGCCGCGTTCGCGCTGCCCATCATCCAGCGCCTCGGCGGTCACGGGAAGCTCCGCTGCCTCATCCTCGAGCCGACCCGCGAGCTCGCGCTCCAGGTCGAGGAGGCTTTCCAGAAGTACGCCAAGTTCACCGACCTCCGCATCACGATCGTCTACGGCGGCGTCGGCTACGGCAAGCAGCTCGAGGACCTGCGCAAGGGTGTCGACATCCTCGCCGCCACCCCGGGCCGCCTGCTCGACCACCTGGAGCAGGGCAACTGCTCGTTGAAGGACGTCGACATCCTCGTCCTCGACGAGGTGGACCGCATGCTCGACATGGGCTTCCTGCCCGACGTGCGCCGCATCGCCCAGCAGACGCCGAAGTCGCGCCAGACGCTGTTCTTCACCGCCACCCTCCCGCCGGAGATCGCCCAGCTCGCCGGCTGGGCCCTGCGCGACCCGGTCAAGGTCGAGATCGGCCGCCAGCGCTCGCCCGCCGAGACGGTCTCGCACGCATTCTATCCCGTCGTCGCCTCGCAGAAGTTCGAGCTCCTGCAGCTCCTGCTCGAGCGCACCGAGTTCAAGAGCATCCTCATCTTCACCCGCACCCGCATGGGGGCGGACCGCATCGCGCGGAAGCTCCAGCACAGCGGGCACACGGTCGGCGTCATGCACTCCGACCGCAGCCAGCGCGAGCGCATCGAGGCCCTCGACGGCTTCAAGTCGGGCAAGTTCGAGGTCCTCGTCGCGACCGACATCGCGGCGCGCGGCCTCGACATTGCCGGCGTCTCCCACGTCATCAATTACGACGTCCCGGAGAATCCCGAGGATTACGTCCATCGCATCGGCCGCACCGGCCGCGCCCAGAACACGGGCGACGCCTTCACCCTCGTGACCGAGGAGGATGTCCGCGACGCCCGCAGCATCGAGCGCTACATGGGCGTCGGCGTGGAGCGGAAGAAGCTCGAGGGCTTCCCCTACATCTATTCCGCGTTGTTCGACGACAAGGCCCTGGCCGAGGAGGCCGCCGTCGCCGCCAAGCCGGTCAGCCGGCTCCATCGCGGCGCCCGGCGCTGACCCTCTCAAGCTGAGGGGAGCCGGCGGTTACCCCTAACGCCGGCTCCCCATTGCTTGCTATGTTCTCGGTCCCGGGGGACCGGAGTCATGCCCGCCGTCTTTTCCGGGACGGCGACAAACGACCGCCTGTGGTACAGCACCGCGCGTGCCAAGCTGGCGCCGGTTCGCTGACCCCGGCGGCAACAAAGGGAAGCCGTTATTGCGCCGCCGGCTGTTCCCAGGGGGCGGCGGTCTCGGGGCGGAAGCGGGTGAGCTGGGCCAGCTCGTCGGCGATGTCGCGATCGCTGCGGCAGCGCGGCATCTTGGCGTGTCCGCCCCACTTGCCGCGCCGGCGCATCCAGCTCTCGAACGTCCCGGGCATGACCAGGCGCACCACCGGGGGCAGGAGCGTGCCGGCCTTGCGGCGGGCGGCGTAGTGGGCGTTGAGCTGGAGCAGCTTCTCGTCGAGCTGGTCCTCCAGCAGGGGGCCCCGCGGGGTGATCGCGGTGCCGGCCCGCAGCTCGATCCACCATTCGTGCCGGCCGCGGGTCTGGCCGGTGATCGAGTGCATCCGGTGCGGGGCGACGTGGAAATTGAAGATCGACCAGGCGTGCTCGCGGCAGACGCCGACCAGCGCGTCGGTGATCTCCTTCTCGATCAGCCGCTCGCCGAAGGCATTCAGCTGCAGCTGCGTGCGGCCGACATAGATGAGGCGCGGCGGGGTGGTGGACACGAACCGCACCACGTCGCCGAGCACGTAGCGGGTCAGGCCGGCCGGCGTGGTGAGCAAGATGACGTAGTCGCGGTCCCGCTCGACCCCGGCCAGCGGCACGACCTTGGAACCGAGTTCCGCTAGGCGTTCCTCGTCGTAGTCGGCCAGGGGCAGGAACTCGAAGAACAGGCCGCCGTCGGCCAGCAGGCGCAGGCCCTGGGTGCCGGCGCGGTCCTGCACGGCGATGAGGCCCTCCGAGGCGCCGTAGACCTCGTGGAACCTCACGCCCGGGCCGCAGGCCTGCGCGAGCTCGGCGGCGTACGGATCGAGCGGCACGCCGGTGTGCAGGACGCACTCGAGGTTGGGCCAGAGCGCGCGCAGGTGGGGGACCTTCGGGCCGCCATCACGACCGGAACCGAGGTGCTCCGCAAAGCCGAGCAGCCAGTTCGGCGAGCCCGCAAGCAGGGTGATGTCGCGGCCGCGGCAGCGGCGGGCGATCGCGTCGAGCTTGGCGGACCAGTCGGTCAGCTCGCCGATGGCGGCGCCGGGCTCGACGTAGTGTTTTTCCGCCCAGCGCGGCAGGTTGAGGGTGTTGATGCCGAGGATATCGCCGGCATAGGCCGGTCGGTTGCCGGATTGGGCCAGGCGCGTCAGCGCCGTGGACCCGCCCAGCACCAGGTGGCGGCCGCGAAAGATGCCCGCATGCCCCACGCGGGCGGTGTAGGAGAGCAGGGCGGCCGGGCCCATGCGGCGGAAGTGCCGCAGCATGCCCTCGGTGACCGGCAGGTGCCGCGGCTCGCCGCTGGTCGTGCCCGCGGTCGCGGCGAAGAAGGGACAGTGGCCCGGCCAGAGCACGTCGGCCTCGCCCTGCTTCATCCGCTCGATCTGCGGCCGGAAATCCTCGTGGGTCCGGATCGGCAGGCGGGCGGCGAAACGCCGGTAGGGCATCCGCGCCTCGATGCCGTCCGCCCGGCCCTGCGCCGTCGCCGCGAGCATCCCGAGCAGCCGCTTGAACGCCGATTCCTGCGCCGGCACGGCCCAGTGCCTCAGCCTCAACCGCAGCTCCACCCGGGCTGTCAGCAAACCGGCGCCGAAGGTGACAAGGCTCTGGGGGATGGTCGACATGGGACCGGGGCGGTACGCCCAAAAGCAGCCGCGAATGACCGTAAGCCGCAACTGTATTCCCGTCATCCCGGCCACTCTTACGGTGTTTTCCCAAATGTTTCCGGGCCGGCGACATTTGGTTGCCGGCGGCCCGGCGGTCCGCCCATGTTTCGGCCATGCGCCTGCCGCCGGTGATCTTTGAGGACGATTCGCTCATGGCCTTCGACAAGCCGAGCGGCCTCCTGGTCGCGCCCGACCGCTGGGACAAGGCCCGGGCCAATCTCATGGGCCTCGTGCACGCGCGCTACGGCCACGGCGTCGCCAACGTGCACCGGCTCGACGCCGGCACGAGCGGCGTGCTGCTCTGCGCGAAGACCAAGCCGGCCCTCGATTTCCTGAGCGGGCAGTTCCAGTCCAAGACCGTCGCCAAGGTGTACCATGCGCTCGTCGCCGTGCTGCCGCCCGAGCGCGCGATGAAGGTCGTGGCCCCGGTCCGCACGCCCGAGGGCGCGCTGCCCGAGACCTTCGCCGTCGACCTGGGGCTGGGCGAGGACGAGCGCAACCCGGGCCACATGCGCGTCTTCAAGGGCCGCGGCGGCAAGCCCTCGCGCTCGGAATTCCGCGTGGTCGGCAATTTCGGCCGCTTCGCCTTCGTCGAGTGCCGGCCCCTCACCGGCCGCACCCACCAGCTGCGCGTCCATCTCGCCGCCATCGGGGCGCCGGTGCTCAATGATCCTTTCTACGGCGACCCCGGCGTGGTGCTGCTTCTCTCCGACCTCAAGCGCGGCTACAAGGGCCGCGACGACGAGAAGCCGCTGATCTCCCGCCTCGCCCTGCACGCGAGCGAGCTGACGATCACCCACCCCGTCACCCGCGAGCCGTGCGTGCTGCGTTCGCCCCTGCCGCATGAGTTCGAGGTCGCGCTCAAGTACCTCAACAAGTTCGGCGCCGCGCGCCTGCGGCGACCGCCTGTCCGCACCCCATGACCCCATACCCCGTGACCCACGCCGTCGATGCCGATGGCGTCGGCTGGATCGTGTTCGACGATCCCGCCGCCCGCGCCAACGTGTTCTCCGCGCCGGTGCTCGCCGCGCTGCGGCACGCGCTCGATGCACTCGCGGCCTCGCCGCCGCGCGCGCTCGTCGTGACGAGCGCCAAGGACCGCATCTTCATCGCCGGCGCCGACCTGCATTGGATGGAGCGCCTGCCCGATCCCGCCACGGCCGCCGCGGTCTCGCGCGAGGGCCAGGCGCTTTTCCAGCGGCTCGCGGATTTCCCGGCCCCGGTCGTGGCCGCCATCCACGGCGCGGCCGCCGGCGGCGGACTTGAACTGGCGCTGGCGTGCCATTGGCGGATCGCGAGCGACGCCGCGGCCACGCAGATCGGCCTCCCCGAGGTCGGCATCGGCTGCATCCCCGGCTGGGGCGGAACGGCCCGACTGCCCCGGCTCATCGGCGCGCAGGCCGCGCTCGATCATCTCCTCAAGGCGCGGCTCCTCCCGGCACCTGAGGCCCTCGCGGCCGGCATGGTCGACGAGATCGTTCCGGCGGCCGGGCTCAAGGCCCGCGCCCGCGCCGCCGCCTTGCGCCTTGCCGGCGGTCCGCCGCCGCCGCGGACGCCGCCGCCTTTGGCGCCACCGGCCTGGTTCGAAGAGTTGCGCCGCACCACGACGGCGCGCACCCACCGCCACGTGCCGGCGGCCACCGCGGTGATCGATCTTGTCGCCGCGGGCGCGGATCAACCGCTGGCGGAGGCCCTGGCGCGCGAGAGCGAGAGCTTCGGTCGCATCATGACCGGGGCGGTGTGCCGCAATCTCATCCACGGCTTCTTCGTGCGCGACGCGGCGAAGAAGCGCTCGCTCGCGCCGTGGTTTCCGGCCGACACCCCGGCTGCGGCCGTGCGCAAGGTCGGGGTCGTCGGCGCCGGCGTCATGGGCTCCGGCATCGCGCAGTGGTGCGCGGCGCGCGGCCTGCAGGTCGTCATGCGCGACGTGCAGCCGGCATTCGTCGAGCGCGGGCTCGGGGTGATCCGCGGGCTTTTTGACGAGGCCGTCAAGCGCCGGCTGATGTCTGCTAACGACGCCACGTCCGGCCTCGCCCGCGTGGCCACGACCACCGCGTGGGACGGCTTTTCCGACTGCGACCTCGTGATCGAGGCCATCGTTGAGAACGTCGCGGCCAAGCAGCAGCTGTTCAGCGAACTCGCCGCGGTCGTGCGACCCGACACGCTGCTCGCCTCGAACACGTCGGCGCTGCCGATCGAGGAGTTGGCCGGCCACGTCCCGCATCCTGGCCGCACGCTCGGCCTGCATTTTTTCAACCCCGTCAGCCGCATGGCGCTGGTCGAGCTGATCGTCGGGCGTCACACCACGGCCGCTGCGGCGGCGGCGGGGCTCGCCTTCGCGAAGGCGCTGGGAAAGTCGCCGGTGATCTGCCGCTCGTCGCCCGGGTTTTTGGTCACGCGTGTCCTCTTCTTTTATCTCAACGAGGCCTGCCGGCTCTGGGAGGAGGGCGTGCCGACCGAGGTCATCGACGCCGCGCTGCACGCGTGGGGCTGGCCGATGGGACCGATGCGGTTGATCGACGAGGTTGGGGTGGACGTGACCGATTTCATCTTCGGCGAGATGGAGCATTATTTCCCCGGGCGCTTTGCGCGGACCGCGATCTGCTCACGCCTCCTCGCCGCCGGACTCAAGGGCCGCAAAAACGGCGCGAGCTCGGGCTTCTACGCGTACGAGGGTCGCAAGGAGGTGCTGAATCCCATTGTGGCCGGGCTCACTGAGCCCGGTCGTGCTCCAGAGAAGGCGCCGGCCATCGTCGATCGCCTCATGGGCGTGATGATCGCCGAGGCGCAACGCTGCCTCGACGAGGGCGTGGTCAAGGCGCCCGACGACGTGGATTTCGCCCTCCTCGCCGGCGCCGGCTTCCCCGGTTTCCGCGGCGGCCTGATGCGCTACGCCGCGACTAAAGCGCAGCAGGCGTAACCACGGATTTCACGGACGGCACGGATTCAATCCGGATAAACCACTTATCTCCACTGATCTTCACTGATCCCAATCAGTGCTCATGAGTGTTCATCAGTGGTTCCATGGGATTGCGTCCGTGTCATCCGCGAAATCCGTGGTTCATCAGGTCCGGAAAGAATTTTTCGCGCTCCTGTAACTTTTCGTGGGTCGGGGTGTTTTCATGGCATCAACCACACCACATCCATGAAAGCCCTCACCTCTTCCCTCATTCTCCTGACCCTGAGCGTCGCCGCTGTTGCGAGCCTGGTCGGTGCCGAAGCCGCCTACGCGGTCCTTGCCGCCGCCGGTGTCCTCGCCATCGCGATCAGCGACTACTCGGATCGCCCGGTGCTCAACTAACTGAGCCTCAGCGACACGGTCGCCTCCCAGCTTCAGCGGCCCCGGATTTCCGGGGCCGCTTTCTTTTGCCCGCAGAGTGATCCGCCCGTAAAACCTACGCCTTTTGGAGCAATTGACCCGCCGGCGAGGCGCCCCGGCGGGAAACGCATTGCGCCGTCCCGGGGTGGGGGCTTTGTGACACGGCAACCCCACACCCCTGTCACTCCTCACACCCGGAGCGAACTATGCCTGCTTTATCTGCCCCTGCCGTCCTGTCCCCTCAGCTCAAGCGTGAGCTGCTGCTGACGATCCTCGAGAGCCGCCACGGCGATCTGCGCGAGGAAAACCTCAACCGTCAGGGCAAAGGCCACTTTCACGTGTCCGGTCGCGGACACGAGGCCCTCGCCGCGATCTCGCGCCAGCTGCAGCCCGACGACTACCTCGCGCCTTATTACCGCGACCGAGGCCTCGTGCTCGGCCGTGGCGTGACCACGAAGCAGCTCGCCCTCGATTACATGGCGAAGCGCGATTCGTCGTCGCATGGCCGCCAGATGCCGTCGCACTACAGCTTCCGCGAGCTCAACATATGGAGCGTCCCCACACCCACCGGCGCGCAGCTGCTGCCGGCCTGCGGCATGGCCTGGGGCATGCAGTTCGACGGCAAACCCAACCTCGTCGTCACGAGCGTCGGCGATGCCGCCACGCGCCAGGGCGATTTCTACGAGGCCGTGTGCTTCGCGCAGGAGCGCCGCCTCCCGGTGCTCCTCGTCGTCGAGGACAACGGTTTCGGCATCAGCACGCCCACGGCCCGCATGACGCCGCGCGCCCTCGAGGTGCTCAACCCCGAGCAATGGCAGATTGTCGAGGGTTGGAATGTCGAGCAGGTGCACGCCGCCGGCGAGGCCGCCATCGCCGATCTGCGCGCCGGGCTCGGCCCGCGGCTCCTGTGGGTCAAGCTCGAGCGCCTCTCGAGCCACACCAGCACCGACGACCAGGCCATCTACCGCAGCAAGAAGGAGCTGGCCAAACTCGAGGACCGCGATCCGCTCCTGACCCTCAAGCGGCAGATGATCGCCGACGGCCTCCTGACCGAGGAGGAGTTCGCGCGGCTCGACCGCGAGGTGAAGGAGCGCGTCCGCCGCGACTACGCCGAGGCCGAGCGCGCCGAGAATCCCTCGCCGCACGAGCTCGAGGTCAATGTCTCGTCGCCGCCCTCCGCCCTCGACGATCTCGTCCTCCCGCCGGGCAAGTACCGCATGGGCGACGTCATCAACCGCACCCTGCGCTCCGGACTCGAGGCCAATCCCGGCCGCATCATCTTCGGCGAGGACATCGAGGATCCGAAGGGCGGCGTCTTCCGCCTCACGCAGAAACTTTCGACCGATTTCCCCAAGCAGGTTTTCAACTCGCCCCTCGCTGAATCCACCATCCTCGGCGTCGCCTGCGGGCTCGCGAGCTACGGCAAGCGGCCGGTGTTCGAGCTGCAGTTCATCGACTTCATCTACCCGGGCTGGAACCAGCTCGTCACCAACCTCGCGACGCTGCGCTGGCGCACCTACGGCAAGTGGACCTGCCCGACCGTGATCTACGCGCCCTACGGCGCCTACCTGCCGGGTGGTTCGCTCTGGCACTCGCAGGCCAACGAGTCGGCCATCGCGCACTACCCCGGCCTGGCGGTGGTTGTGCCGAGCACGCCCGAGGATGCCGCGGGGCTCCTGTGGACCGCGATGCACGCGGCCGACCCGGTGATCTTCCTTGTGCCGAAGCACCTGCTCTGGGCCGAGCGCGAGGTCGCCGACCCTTCGCTGTCGGTCCCAATCGGCCAGGCGCGGCGCCGCACCACCGGCAGCGAGGTCACCGTCGTTGCCTGGGGCAACACCATGGAAAAGGCCCTCGAGGCCGTCGCCCTGCTCGGCGACGAGGTGAGCATCGAGCTCATCGACCTTCGCACCATCGTGCCCTGGGATCACGAGACCGTGGAAGAGTCGGTGCGCAAGACCGGCCGCCTGGTGGTCGTGCAGGAAGACACCGAGAACTGCTCCGTCGGGCAGATGGTGATTTCCCATCTGATGGGTCGGCCCGACGTGTGGAGTCGCATGCGCAGCGCGCCGATCCTTGTCTCCAAGGGCAACGTCATGATCGGCTATAATCCGATCTACGAGTACGCGGCCCTCCCCGATACGCCGCGGCTGGTAGCCGCCGTGCGTCGCGCGATGGCGACGAGTCGGGACCGCGATGAATCCGCATTGCCCACGCCGGCGTCGCCGTTGCCCCTGGCGGCCCCCGCGGTGCCGCAGGTGGCGGCCGCGGCCGAAAGTCATGCGCCGGTCAACTCGGTCGTGCCCGGGACGAGCGACATCGAGGTCAAGGTGCCGATCATGGGCGAGGGCATCCGTGCCGCGCGCATCGTCACCCTGCGCAAGCAGCCGGGCGAGAAGGTCAACCTCGACGACGTGTTGTGCGAGGTGGAGACCGACAAGGCCGTCTATCCGATCGAGGCGTCGTTTTCTGGCACCTTCAAGGCGTGGCAGGCCGCCGTGGACGACACCGTCGAGATCGGCCAGGTCATCGCGGTGGTGCAGGGCGACGAGGCCAGCACGGCCGCGCTCGCGGCTGCGGCCTCAGCGGTGGCGGTTGTCCCGGCCGCGCATCCGAGCCTGCAGCAATTGCAGCGGGTGGCGGCGCAACCGCCTGCAGTGCCGCCTTCGACTCCGCCCGCCGGCAAGCCGCGCGAGCCGGCACTGCCGTCCTCGATCACGCGTCGCCTGGCGACGGTCGTGCCGGCGAGCATGCAAGTGGACGCTGGCTGGAAGGCGATGCGCGCCGCCCGCGAGGCCGCCAAGGGTGCCGGGCGCGATCACTCGCCCTCGATGATGCTTGCCTGGGCCGTGTGCCGGGCGATGGAAAAGCATGCCGCGTTCCGGTGTGTCCTCACCCGCGAGGGCGAGATCCTGCAGCAGGACGATTTCGAGCTGGGGTTTGCCGTGGCGCTTGAAGGTGATCGCCTGGCCACCGCGGTGATCCGCAACGCCAACCGACTCGGTTTCGCCGAGTTCGCTGCGACCTACGCCCAGGCGCTGGCCGACACGCGTGCCGGCCGCATCACCGAGGTGCAGTCGCCGATCAATCTCACGAGCCTGGGTGCGTTCGGCGTCGAGTCTGCCATCCCCATCGTGGTGCCGCCGGCCGTGGGCACGCTGTTCATCGGCCGCGCGCACGAGCGCCTCGTGAACGACGGCGGCCAGATCTATCCGCAGGAAGTCATCACGCTGTCGCTCACCTTCGACCATCGGGTGGTGAACGGCGCCGGCGCGGCGGCGTTCATGCACGAGGTGAAGGCGCAGATCGAAGGTTTCGCGCTGCCGAAGGCCGAGTAATCGCGGACACGCGGATGGGGTTGTGGGTAGCGCCCGGCCTCCGGACGGGCGGATTGACGTGCGCATGCCTAACGCGGTCCGTCCAGAGGCCGGACCCTACCCAAAGCCAACGCAGCCTGAATCGAAACCTTGGTTCCTATGAGGCCGTGCCACCGGCTTCACCGAGCGCCTTCCGGGCGCGTTGCTTGGCCTGATCGTCGTGTTTCTCGAGCGACGGCAGGTTGAGCCCGGTGGTCCAGGCGGTGCGGGCGAGGTCGGACTGGTTGGCGGCGAGGTAAGCGAAACCCAGCTCGATGTGGTGACTGGGGTTGTCCGGTGCCAGCTCCACTGCGCGGCGGAGCAAATCGACCGCGGTGGCCGGCGAGGCGTCAGGCAGGCCGCCGAAGATGAGCTGCACCAGCCAGCGCTGGGTAGCGCCCAGGCCCGCAACCTCGTGGTGCCAGCGGCCGAGGACGTGGCAGGCCCAATCGTAACGCGGATCGAGCGCGAGCGCGCGCTCGGCGTAGCTCTTTACCTGCCGGGCGCTTTCCACGCGGCCGCGCGCATTACTGTAGAGGCCGAGCTTGCCGTGGCAGATGGCGACCGACAACGCGTAGACGGCGTTGTCCGGCTCCAACTCGAGGCTGCGTTGGGCATAGACCAAGGCCTGCTCGACGCGCCGGCGCTTCTCGGCGACGTCGGTGGTGTCGATCGTGGAGTCGGAATACTGCTTCGAAATCTTCTGCAGGATGAACGCATCGTTCGGCTTCGCCTGGTCGGCCGCGAGAAACAGCTCCAGCGCCCGTGCCGTTTCGTGCGCCTCCTCGGCGGCGAGACCTTCCGCGATCAACGTCTCGGCGTCACGCGCGGCCAACGGCCACGCGAGCAGCAACAGGACGGCGAGGAGGCACTGGCGCGCGGGGTTCACGGCTTTCGGAACAGGTAATGGCTCACGAGCCACTCCTCGCCGTTGCGGTAACCCCAGAGCTCGGCGCAGGCCATGTAGAAGACGCGCCAGTAGGCCCACCATTTGACGGCCTGGTCGCGGCCGTAGGTGTCGGCGAAGAGCGGGAGGATCTCGTCCTTGTGCTGA
>JAHCAZ010000058.1 GCA_019634615.1 Opitutaceae bacterium | reverse complement strand
CGCGTTCATGAACGCCGCCAAACCCGTGAGCGCACCGAGCACCAGGAAGGTCGCAAACGTCACCACCTGCGGCCGGATGCCCGCCAACCGCGCCGCCTCGGCGTCCGAGCCCACCGCATACACCTGCCGGCCCGCCGCGAGCCAGCGCAGCGCGGTCAGGCAACCGACCCACCCGACGAGCGCCACCACCAGCAGGAGAACCTGCCCCGTCACCTGCCCCAACCCCAGCCAGGGAAAATGCTCGGGCAGATTCACGAACCGGCCCTGTTGCGCGAGGTTCAATCCCTGCCGCAACGCCACCATCGTCGCGAGCGTGACCACGATGGAGGGCAGGCCGAGCCCCGCGACGAGGACGCCATTGACCGCCCCGAGCAGCGCTCCGCACGCGATCGCCGCCGGCAGCACCAGGCCCACGGGCCAGCCCGCGGCCGCCAGGAGCCCGGCCACGACGCTGCACACCGAGAACTGCGAGCCCACCGAGATGTCGATCTGCCGCGCGATGATCACGAGCGCCATGCCGCAGGCCACCACGAGCACGGGCGCCTCGCGCGTCAGCAGCGAGCGCAGCGGGGCCGCGGAGAAAAACGCGGGCGCCCAGACCGCGAGCGCGAGCAGCAGCAGGCCCAGCAGCGCCGCGAGCGTGAGTTCTCGTCCGTGGCGCTTCATGCCGTCCCTCCCCCGTCGACCCCCAGCGCCGCGGCCATCACGGCCGGCGCCGGCGTCCCGCCCGGCAGGACGGCGCGCACCGTGCCGCCGCGCATCACGGCGATGCGATCGCTCAGGCCGATGACCTCCGGGAGGTCGCTCGAGATCAGGATCACCGCGAGCCCGCCGTTCGCGAGGTCGCGGATCAGGCGGTGCAACTCCACCTTCGCGCCGATGTCCACGCCCTGCGTCGGCTCGTCGAGGATGAGCACCCGCGGCCGGGTCTCCAGCCAGCGGCCGACCGCGACTTTCTGCTGGTTGCCGCCGCTCAACGTCGCAACCGCGGCCTCGGGCCCGGCGGTCTTGATCCCAAGCCGCGCGATGACCCTATCGGCCACCGTGCGCTCCGCCGCCGCGCGCAGCCAGCCCCGAGGGAAGATGCGCCGATGCGCCGCCAGCGTGAGGTTCTGCGCCACGGGCAGCTCCGGCACGACGCCGTGCCGCCGCCGGTCCTCGGGCACATAGGCGATGCCCTCGGCCAGCGCCCCCGCGGGCGATGCGATCCGCACCGGCCGCCCCTGGCTGATGATCACGCCGGCATCGGCCGGGGTCAGGCCGAAGAGGATGCGCGCCAGCTCGGTGCGCCCCGCGCCCACGAGGCCAGCCAGGCCGAGGATCTCGCCCGCGTGCACGGTGAGGTTGACATCACGCACGCCGGAGGCCGCGCAACCCACGCCGCGCAGCTCCAGCGCCGGCGCCCCGGCGGACAGGCCGCGCGGCGGGTAAAGCGGGCCGAGCGTGCGGCCGACCATGAGCTGGATGAGCGTCGCCTCGTCGACGTCGCGCACCGCGCGCGTCCCGACGCTGGCGCCATCGCGCAGCACCGTCACGCGGTCGGCCAGGGCGAAGATCTCGTCGAGCCGGTGCGAGATGTAGACAATGCCGGCACCCTCCGCCCGCAGCGCGCGGACCAGTGCGAAAAGGCGTTCCTGCTCGCGCTGGGTGAGCGCGGCCGTCGGTTCATCCATGATGACGATGCGCGCTCCCGCCCCGAGGGCGGCGGCGATCTCGACCAGCTGCTGCTCGGGCATCGCGAGGTCGCGCACCTCGGCGTCGGGCGCGATGCGGGCGCCGACGCGCTGCAAGAGTTCCGCGGCGCGGGCGTGCCGGCGACGCCAGTCGACGCGCCGCCAGGTCGCAGCCGGTTCGAGGCGCAGCGCGAGGTTTTCCGCCACGGTCAGGTCGGGGAACAGCGCCGGCTGCTGGTAGATGCACGCGATGCCGAGGGCGCGCGCGGCGGCGGGCGTGAGCGCCGCGTGGTTCCGGCCGTTGATCCGGATGCTCCCGCGGTCGGGGGCGTGGGCCCCGGTGGCGACCTTGATGAGGGTCGACTTGCCGGCGCCGTTCTCGCCGAGCAGCGCGTGCACCTCACCCTCTCGCAGTTCGAAATCGACGCCGGCCAGCGCGCGCACGGGACCGAATGACTTGGTCACCGCGGTGAACGCGAGCAGGGGGTCGGCGGGCTGCGGGGCGGAGGTAACCACGGATTACACGGATGGCACGAATTGGGATCGCAAATCAAACCCTCGCCGCACGCGACACGAAAGGCACGGCACCAGCCCAGGCCGGGTGACCCGGGTTTGCAACCCGGTCCCCCGCTCAGCGCGCGAGGGTTTCCCCGGCCAGCGCGAAGCCGCACGCGCGCAGGGTCTTCTGCTCGGCGAAGGCCTGGCGGAGGGCGGCGTCGAGGCCGGGCAGCGCCGGGAGCGCGCTCGCGGGGCCGTCCTTGGCGAGCCATTCGATCCGCGTCGCGGGCATGACCGACACCTGGGCGGCGCGATGAATGCTCTCGATCAGCGTCGTGTGCCGGGCGGCCATCGCGGTCGTGCACACCGTGGTCGCGGGATCGCGCAGGCGCTGCAGCGCGGCGGCCATCATGAGCTTGCGGGTCGCATGCTGGTCGAGCACGGGCTGGTGGTGGCGCCCGGAGGCATTGCGGTACCAGGCCTCGGTCTCGTAGCGCCAGCCGGCGGTGCCACCCGTGCCTTCGATCACGATCTCGGGCTCGAGCGCGGTGTGGCTCACATGGCTCACGCCGAACCACAGCCGGACGCCGCGCGCCGTGCGCACGTTCACGACGGCGGTGTCGAAGCTCTCGATGTCGTTCGCCCGGAAAAGCTCCACGCCCTCCGGCTCCAGGGTGGTCGCGCCCTCGCCGGCGAAGAGCAGGCTGAGCATCACGAAGTGGCCGAAGGCGTTGTTGAGCGGCGAGTCCAGCACCGGCACGCCGTCGATGGTCAGGCGACCCGCCCAGTTGTTGCGCAGGAAGTAGGCGCGCGGTCGCGGCCAGATGCCGAGGAACCGCACGGTCCGGATCTCCCCGATCACGCCGCGCCGCAGCGCCTCGATGAGCCAGCGCGTGCCCGGGTCGTAGGTATCCTGGAAGCCCACCGCCACGAACCGCCCGGCCGCCTGCTCGGCGGCCTGCATCGCCCCGGCATCCGCGACCGAGCCCGCGAGCGGTTTCTCGACCAGCACGTTGGCCCCGGCCTGGAGGGCGGCGAGCGTCATGCGCGCGTGCCAGTGGATGCCGGTGGGGATGAGGCAGAGGTCGATGCGGCCCGCGTGGGCGCGGAGCATCTCCTGATAATCGGTGTAGACGGCGCAGCCCTTGGCCCGGAGCTCGGCGACATTGGCGGCCTCCTCGGTCGCGTTGATGATGGCGGCGGCGACGATGTCGGCCTCGCCGCGGTCGCGGGCGCCGCGGGCCAGTTCCAAGTGGATGCGTCCGTAGCCGGAGATGCCGATCAGCGCGAGGCGGGGCTTGGGAAGAGAGTCGCTCATGGCGGGGGTTGCGATCGTCCGGTGAACCGGAGGTCGTCCCGTGGTATTGGAAGTGATGGAAAGGGGCGGGAAAGCAGCGCGGACCGTGATCGGCCGCACCGGCGAAGCGGGACCTTAATCCGCCGCCATGCACAGGCCATGCAGCCGAGTCGCTGACAGTCCGAGCACGAGGCCAATGCGGTCGCCGCGCGATGAACTGTCCGAGTCATCCCGCCTCGCGCTTGTCACCAGACAGTCCAGCCTGCACCTGACATGCTCCGTTTACCCCGGCTGCTCCCCTCCGTCCTGCTTTTCCTTATGGCCCTCCCCATTCTCTCCGCGGCCGCGCTTCCCGCCGATGGCACCGTGATCCCGCTCTGGCCCGAGGGCGTACCCGGCGCGAAACCGGACGTCGGGCCGGAACAGAACGTGGACGGTCGCCTCTCGGCCGTGACCGAACCGACCCTCACCGTCTTCGCCCCGGCGGTCGACAGGCCCAACGGCACCGCCGTGATCATCTGCCCCGGCGGCGCCTACCAGTTTCTGTCGAGCGAGCGCGAGGGCGTGCAATACGCCCGCTGGCTCGGCACGCTCGGGGTCACGGGCTTTGTGCTGAAGTACCGCCTGCACGATTTCGGCCACCCGGCGCCGCTGCAGGACGTGCTCCGGGCCGTTCGCCTCGTGCGCTCGCGCGCCGCGGAGCTCGGCGTGGACCCCGCCCGCATCGGCGTCATGGGCAGCTCCGCCGGCGGCCACCTCGCCGCCAGCGCCGGCACGCTGTTCGCGCACCCGGACGGACGCACCGGCGCGGTCCTCGATGCCGTCACCGCCCGACCTGATTTCCTCATCTTGATGTACCCCGTCATCACGATGGACGACCCCCACGCCCACGCGGGCTCGCGCACCGCCCTGCTCGGCTCGAACCCCTCCCCGGAACTGGTTGCACTCATGTCGCTCGAAAAACAGGTCACGGCCGCGAATCCGCCCACGCTGCTGATCCACACGCAGGCCGACCAGAGCGTGCCAATCGAGAACAGTGTGCGCTTCTTCCAGGCGCTCACCCGCGTCCGCGTGCCCGCCGAGCTCTACGCGTTCGAGAAGGGCGAACACGGCATGGGCATGCGCGCCGGTCTCGGCACCGCGTCCGACTGGCCCCGTCGCGCCGAGGAGTGGCTGCGCGACCGCGGGCTGCTGACGAAACCTGTAGCGAGGAGTGAGTAGCGGGTAGCGAGCATTCAATCCAACCCGGCGCCACCTCCACCTACACACGAGTCACCACTCGCTACCCACTACTCACCCCGCTTCCCCCATGCGCTCGCTCTTTTTCATTCTGGTCTTCGCCGCCGTCGCCGCATTCACCCACGCCGCCACGCCGGCACCCGTTCTCGAGGCACTCTCACGGGGCGTCACCGCCATCCATCAACCCGATGGCCGCGTGTTCGTGAGTTGGCGGCTGCTCGCCACCGATCCGGCCGGCACCGCCTTCAATCTCTACCGCACCACGGCCGCCGGCGCCGTCACCGAGTCGGGACCGTTCGGCTCCCGCCCGGACGCCCTCGCGGGCACGGTGAAACTCAACCCCGCGCCGCTGGCCGGTCCGACGTGGTTCGTCGATGCAGGCGCGCGCCTCGAGCGCGAAACGAAATACTTCGTCCGTCCGGTCGTGGCGGACACCGAGGGCGAACCCAGCGCGGCCTTTACGCTGCCCGCCGGCGCCCCGCCCCTGCCCTACCACCGCGTGCCGCTCCAGACGCCCGCCGGCTACACGCCCGGCGACGCCTCGCTCGGCGACCTCGACGGCGATGGCGACTACGAGATCATTCTCAAGCAGGAACAGCGTCCGCGCGACAACTCCCAGTCCGGCCTCACCGGCGAGACGCTCCTGCAGGCCTACCGCCTCGACGGCACGCTGCTGTGGACCATCAAACTCGGGAAGAACATCCGCGAGGGCGCGCACTACACGCAGTTCATGGTCATCGACCTCGACGGCGACGGTCGCGCCGAAGTCGCGTGCAAGACCGCCGACGGCACCGTGGACGGCCAAGGCCAGATCATCGGCGATCCCGCGGCCGACTGGCGCGCGCCCGCCGGCCCCACCGTGCCCTCGGGCGACCGCACCGGCAGCATCATGACTCCGGCCGGCCGCGTCGCCGCGCTCGAGGGCCACATCCTGCGCGGACCCGAGTACCTCACCGTATTCGACGGCCGCACGGGCGCCGCGCTCGCGACAACCAAGTACATCCCCGGCCGTCATGCCGAGACCGAGAACCCAACTGCCGACCAGCTCAAGGCGGTATGGGGCGACGGCTACGGCAACCGCTCCGACCGCTATCTCGCCGGTGTCGCGTATCTCGACGGTCACCTGCCCTCACTCATCTTCGCCCGCGGCTACTACACGCGCGCCGTCATCGCGGCGTGGGATTGGCGCGACGGCAAACTCACCTCGCGCTGGGTCTTCGACTCCGACGACGGCACGCCCGGCAACGAAAAGTACCGTGGCCAGGGCAACCACCAGTTGAGCGTGGCCGATGTCGATGGCGACGGCCGCGATGAGATCGTCTACGGCGCCGCCGTCATCGACGACAACGGCAAGGGGCTTTACTCCACCGGCTGGGGCCATGGCGACGCACTGCACGTGGGCGATTTCACGCCCGAGAATCCCGGCCTCGAGGTCGTGACCATCCAGGAACGCTTCGACCAGCAGGGCCTCAGCCTGCGCGACGCGGCCACGGGCAAACCGTTGTTTTTGCTCCCCTCCGTGAAGGCCGCCACCGAGGGCGGCGACCGCGGCGAAGGCCCGGGTCGCGGCAACGCGATGAACATCGATCCACGTTACCCCGGCGCCGAACTGTGGGCCGCCGGGGCCGCCGTGGACGGACTCTATAGCGCCAAGGGCGAGGTCATCCTCGCACAACGCCCGCGCGGCTTCCCGTGCAACTTCGGTATCTGGTGGGACGGCGACTTCCTGCGCGAGTTGCTCGACCAGAACCGCATCCTCAAGTGGAACTGGACGACCGAGGCGATCGAGCCGCTGCTTGTCGCCCACGGCAGCACGTCGAACAACAGCACCAAGGCCACCCCGGCCGTCAGCGCCGACCTCTGGGGCGACTGGCGCGAGGAAGTCGTCTGGCGCAGCCGCGACAACACCGAGCTCCGCATCTACACGACCACCATCCCGACGCCGCACCGACTCGTCACCCTGATGCACGACCGCCAGTACCGCTGCGCGATCGCCTGGCAGAACACCGCGTACAACCAACCACCGCATCCAAGCTTCGCGCTCGATGAGCCGCCGCCCGCGCCGACGGAACACAAGTGACCATCCCACTCCGGTCATGAATCTTCGCTTCGCGGTATCATTCCTCGTGCTGCTGCCGGCTTCCGCCCAGCAGGAGGCCGACAACTCCCCGGCCATCCGCGAGGCCTCGGCCCCGGCGTTCAACTTCAACCTCATCCCCAAGCCGTTTCAGCGGAACCCGCAGCTGGAGATGACCGTGTACACCGTGATGACGGACTTTGGCCGCACGCTGCCAGTGGCCGAGCCGGCGCGCCCCGTGACCTACGTCGCGAGTGACCACGGCTTCATGCCGCTGGGCGATGCGGTCGGCCGCCAGCGTCCGCCGCTGCCGGCCGAGGTCGATCAGATCATGGTGCGCGCCCTCAACGAGCGGGGTTTCGTCGCCGCGTCGAAAGGCCAGGTGCCGGGTCTCGTCCTCATCTACTACTGGGGTTCCCACTACCGCATGGACGTGGAGATGCAGCGGATGTTTCCCGAGATGCACCAGCAGCACCTCCTCGAACGCGCCACGCTGGTTGGCGGTCCGGAGTACGCCCGCGAGATCCAACGCCAGTTCGAATGGGGCTACCTGCCCGGTGACCGCTCACTGAAGAAGGGCTACCTCTTCCAGCAGGCCGACACGGACCTCTACTTCGTCGTCATTTCCGCCTACGACCACGCCTCCGTCCTCGCCCAGGCCCCGAAGCTCGCCTGGCGCACGACCATGACGGTCAACGCCATCGGCGTCGCGATGAAGGAGTCGCTGCCCCCGTTGATCCTCACCGCTGCGGAGTGGTTCGGCCGTGAGATGGACGATACCGTCGCCCTCCGCCGCTCCGTCCGCCGCGGCACCGTCGAACTCGGACCGCTGCGGGTGATCGAGGACGACGAACCGCCACCGCCGCCGGAAGGGAAAGGGCGCTGACCCATAAGCCATTTTCTATGTCCATCCGCCTTCTCGCCACCGCCGTGCTTTTTGGCGTCGCCACCCTTTCCGCCCAGACTCCGGCTGCCCCGGCCGATCCGCTGTTGATCAACTCCGGCCGCATTCCACCCGCGTATCCTGTGCCGTATCCGCCAGCGAAGGTCGAAGAGATCAAGGCCGTGCTCGACCGCGTGCTCGCCTATGCCGAGACCGCCAGCCCCATCCTCATCATCGATCCCGAAAGCGGCGAAACGGTCGCCGGCCTCGACGCCCTGCCGCCGCGGGTCGCGCTCCGCGCGGGCCAGTTTTCCACGCTGAGCTACGAATGGGGGGTGACCTACGCCGGCATGCTGCTCGTGGCCGACATCACGGGTGACACCCGCTACCGCGACTACGCGGCCCGGCGCATCACGACGATCGCCACGCTGGCGCAGCACATCCGCGCCCAACCCAAATTGCCGGATTTCCCCCTGCCACCAGTGCCTCAGCCCGGGACGCCCGTCGGCCCGCCGCGCTTCAACAACCTGCGTTCCGTGATCCGCCCGCATTCACTCGACGACTCGGGATCCATGGCGGTCGCTTTCCTCAAGGCTTCACGTGCCGGCGTGGAACCGGACCTGCTGCGGCCGTCGATTGACCGGTGGATCGAGTGGATCAGCCGCGGCCAGATGCGTCTTTCCGACGGCACGCTGGCGCGCAATCGTCCGCTCGCGAACACGCTCTGGCTCGACGACCTCTACATGAGCGTGCCGGCCCTCGCGCAGATGGGCGCCCTCACCGGCGAGACGTCCTACTTCGACGATGCCGCCGCGCAGGTGCTACAGTTCGCGCGCCGCATGTTCGTGCCTGAGAAGCGGCTCTTCCTGCACGGCTGGGTCGATGGCATGGCGTCGCATCCGGCGTTTCACTGGGGCCGGGCCAACGGCTGGGCGATCGTGGCCATGGTCGAGCTGCTCAGTGTCATGCCCGAGGACCATCCGCAGCGCGCCGCGGTCCTCGAGCTCTACCGCGCCCACGCCGCCGGCCTCGCCGCCGTGCAGGGCATCGACGGGCGCTGGCACCAGCTCCTCGACCGGACCGAGACTTACGGCGAGACGTCGTGCTCCGCGATGTTCACCTACGCGATCGCCCGGGGCATCAACCGCGGTTGGCTCGACGCCCTCGCGTACGGCCCGGTTGCCTCGCTCGGCTGGAACGCCGTCGCCCAGCAGGTCAACGCTGAGGGCCAGGTCGAGGGCACCTGCGTCGGCACCGGCATGGGCTTCGACCCGATGTTCTACGCCTTCCGCGCCACCAGCCCCTATGCTGCCCACGGCTACGGCCCGGTCCTCCTCGCCGGCGCCGAGATGATCGCCCTCCGCCAAGGCGCCGGCAAAGACGCCCTCGTCAGCGACAGCGCCGTCCAATTTCAACCCTCCCCGGCGAGGTTTTAACCCGATCCTTGAACCACGGATTACACGGATAACACGGAATGATCCAAGGCAATGGCCACAAGAGGCACAAAAAGCACAAGAGCCGTAATTCCTTTTGTGCCTCCTGTGGCCATCGCATGACGTCTCCCCCGCCAAGACTCTCCCGCCCATGAATCGACTCTTCTCTGCGCTCTTTGCGTTCTTTGCGGTCAACCTCCTCGCCTCGCCGCCGCGCGTCACCCTCGACTTGCCCGACGGGGCCTTGCCGATTCCGGCCGGGCCGGTTGCGCCCAACTGGGATTCCCTGCGCGCCCATTACGAAACTCCGGCGTGGCTGGAGGACGGCAAGTTCGGTATTTTCATCCACTGGGGCGTCTATTCGGTTCCCGCTCGGGGCAGCGAATGGTACCCGCGGCATATGTACGCCACCAAGGCGTTGATCGCGTCGCATCGCGAAACCTTCGGGCCACAGGAAAAGTTCGGTTACAAGGACTTCATCCCGCGTTTCCGGGCCGAGCGCTACGATCCCGCTGCTTGGGCCGCGCTCTTCAAGCGGGCCGGCGCCCGCTACGTGATTCCCGTCGCCGAGCACCACGACGGCTTCGCGATGTACGACAGTGCACTGACCAAGTGGGACGCCATGGACATGGGGCCGCGCCGCGACTTGATCGGCGACCTCGCGGCTGCCGCGCGCCGCGAAGGGCTCGTCTTCGGCCTCTCGCAGCACCGCATGGAGCACTGGAACTTCATGTGGCCGGCCGACGGACTTGCCACCGATCTCTTCGACCCCGCCTACGCCGACTTCTACGGCCCGCCCCAGCCGCCCGCCGAGCATGCGCAACCCGGCGAGGTCTTCGAGGGCCGCGCGGCCCCGCAGAGCCCGGCGTTCCTGGAGGAGTGGCTGCGCCGCAACCAGGAGCTGGTGGATAAATACAAGCCGCAGCTCGTGTACTTCGACAACGGAGTCAACGCCCGCGCCCTCGACCCCATCAAGCTGCGGTTCGCCGCGTACCTCTACAACCGCGCGGCGGAATGGGGCGTCGCGGCGACCGTGGCGACCAAGCGCGACGCCTACCTCGCCGGCAGCATTCGCGACTATGAGCGCGGCCGCCCCCCGGGCATCAGCGAGCGCTTCTGGCAGTGCGACACCTCCATCGGTCACAACAGCTGGGGCTACGTGGAGAACTTCTACTGCCGCAATGCCGGTGAGCTGATCCGCGAGCTCGTGGACTGTGTGGCCAAGAACGGCGGTTACCTCCTCAACATCGCCCCGCGATCCGATGGCACCATTCCCGAGGACCAGCAGCTCCGCCTGCTCCAGATCGGCGAGTGGCTGCGGATCAATGGCGAAGCCATCTACGGCTCGCGCCCGTGGCATCGCTTTGGCGAAGGACCCACCCAGGAGACGGTCAACGAACGCACGCCCGAGCGCGGCATCACCAACGGCATGCTCGTCGTCTACACGCCGCAGGACATGCGCTTCACGACGCAGCGGCAGGCCGATGGCACGTACACCCTGTACGCCACGCTCTTCGCCTGGCCGGCCGACAATCGCGTCACGATCACGTCGATGGCCGACCCGGAGGTTGTCGGCGACGTCACCGCCGTCTCCCTCCTCGGCAGCCCGCAGCCGGTGAAATTCACCCGTGACGCCGCCGGCCTCCACATCACTCTTCCGCCGTGGCGCCCCAGCGACCATGCCAACGTCCTCAAGATCTCCGGCTTACGCAGCCGCTGATCTTTAACCACGGATTACACGGATAGCACGGATTTGGTTGAGAAGGGATGGCCACAAGAGGCGCAAAAGGCACATAACCTTCCTTCACCAGGAATGCAGATCTTGAGCCTTCTGCGCCTTTTGTGGCCATCCCTTCCCTCAACCTTTGCCATAAGACTCACCGACCCATGACCCGCTTCATCTTTGCGCTCCTTGCGTTCTTTGCGGTCAACCTCCTCCCCGCCTCGATCCGCACCTTCGACCTCACCAAGCTCACGGCCGCCGACACCTTCACCGCCGAGCGCGGTTACGGCTTCGATCTGGGCACCGCGCCCGACGACGGCAGGAGCACGTTTTTCTTTTCCGTCACCGTCCCCGAGGGCAACTGGCGTGTCACCGTCACGCTTGGCGATCCCGCGACGGCGTCGGTCAACACGGTCAAGGCCGAGTCGCGCCGACTGATGCTCGAGCGGGTCGCGACGGCGCCGGGCGAGATCGTGACCCGCACCTTCGTCGTCAACGTGCGCAACCGTGCCCTTGTCCCGCCGGAGAAGAACGCCCCGGGCGGTACGAGGGTCCTGACCAACGACCGCGAGGAGGGCTCGTTCACCTGGGACGACAAGCTCACGCTCGAGTTCTCGCCCGGCGCGCGGGTGCGCACGATCGCGCTAGAGGCGGCGG
This sequence comes from Opitutaceae bacterium, assembly GCA_019634615.1. GTDB lineage: Bacteria > Verrucomicrobiota > Verrucomicrobiia > Opitutales > Opitutaceae > UBA2377. The sequence goes on along the minus strand of JAHCAZ010000058.1, from coordinate 1,901 downwards.
ACGTGCCGACGGTTTACCTCGCCGGCGATTCGACCGTCACCGACCAGCGCTGGGAAGACGGCGCGAGCTGGGGCCAGATGCTCACCCGGTTCTTCGGGCCCGACGTCGCGATCGCAAACCACGCTGAATCTGGCGAGACGCTCAAGTCGTTCACGACCGGATTGCGCCTGGCCAAGGTCCTCGAGCGGATGCGCCCGGGCGACTGGTTCCTGATCCAGTTCGGCCACAACGACCAGAAGCAGCAATGGCCGCAGACCTACGCCGAGGCGAACACCACGTACCAGGCCTGGCTCCGCGCCTTCATCGCCGAGGCGCGTCGGCACGGCGCCACGCCCGTGCTCGTGACGTCGCCGCAGCGCCGCAGCTTCGACGACCAAGGTCGCATCCGGAACACGCACGGCGACTATCCCGCAGCCGTCCGCGCCGTCGCCGCCGAGGAGGGCGTGGCGCTCGTCGACCTCGAGGCCGCCAGCCGCGCGCTCTATGAGGCCCTCGGCCCGGCGCAGTCCCCTCGCCTCTTCGCCAACGGCGGCAAGGACGCGACGCACCACAACAACCTCGGCGCCTACCTCCTCGCCCAAGCCGTAGCCCAAAGTCTGCGCGACCAGCATTGCCCGCTCGCCCAGCACCTCGTCGGCGACCTCCCGCCCTTCGACCCGGCCCACCCCGGCAACCCCGACGACTTCAATCTCCCCGCCAGCCCCCAGCACAGCACCGTCGCACCGCGGGGGAACTGAGTCCTACGCGCTGCACGGTTGGCCCTGGAACTCCGGTGTGCGCGTTGACCGCACCACGAGTTCCGCCTTTGCCCGCGTCCAGTAGCCCGCTTCCCGCGTCCGGTTGGTGGGCGCCGGTGGCAAGGCTCGGTAAACGAGCCACTGCAGGAAGGTCATGACGGAAAAATAGCGGCCCGCGATCGGCCGTTCCGCCCGGAACGCACCCATGAAGCTGTCGACAAACACCCGGATCGGCTCCGCCGCGGGCGTGCCGCGGGCCAGCTCATGGCTCAACTGCTCGCGAAAGCGCTGGTCGTCCGCGGTGAGCCGCTGCGGCATCACCCGCACGGGGAAGCGCTCCAGGAACTGGGCCCGGATCATGACCGCGTGGACGCGGTCGTGGCAGGCCTCGCCCTGCCTGATCTTTCCGTCGCGCATGAGGCGCTCCATGGCGGTGACGGCACGCGCGATCATCAGACGATGATACGCCAACTTGCGCCGGCGCCGCTCCTCGAGCCAGCGCGCGACCGGCCACGCCAAGATGGCGAGGAACACCAGCGCCAGGGTCAGGTTCGGATTCATGGGTGTTGGCGTTTGATCACTTTCTCCAGGTTGAGGTGCAGCGCGTTGATACGCTCGTCCTTGATGTTCAGCTGCTCGCGCAGCTCCTTCTCGCGTTCGCGATCATGGTCGGCGCGTTGGCGACGCTCTTTGCCAGCTGCACGATCAGAAGCATAAAAAACTCCCGCACTCAGCAGTGAGCCGAAGACGACTCCCCCGGTGAAGTTGGCGTTCTTGAGGACATGCGTGAGGACATTTGCGGCGGTATCAGCCAGATCGAACGTTGCCATGTTGGGACGCGATCGAGCCAAGTTGAACAGAACGACCGCCGAAAACACGCCTGTGATGGCAGGCGCGGCGAAATTACGCCGGTAAGCGTAGTTCCATGGGGCTTAACCAACGATCGATCACTCGCTCACCACGATCAGCCAGCCCTGGTTCGCCGTGACGGGGATTGCCGCATCGGCCGCGTAGGTCGCGGCGGTCTGCAAGCCCTCGATCGCGGGCGCGACGAACTTCGCCTTCGCCGGATCGAGGCCGAGTGCACGCCAGTCGATCTGCAGCTTGAGCGCCACGTCCTCTTTGCACCAGCTGCCGAGGGCGATCAGGGTCTTGCCCGGCTTT
>JAHCAZ010000057.1 GCA_019634615.1 Opitutaceae bacterium | reverse complement strand
ACATCGATCGCCTGCGCGACTATCGGGCCGGCAAGAACAGCTTCGTCGAGAGTCCCGAGCGGCGCCTCGGCTGCTTCGGGGCGCCCGGCTATCGCTTCACCCTGCTCGACCTCGCCGGCGCCGGCAGCATCCGGCACCTCTGGTGCACGTTCCAGCCGGGGAAAGGCGACCACCGCGTCCATTTCTACCTCGACGGCGCGACGACGCCCACGCGCTCCGGCACGATGACGGAGCTGATCGCGCGGGCGCAGGCAGAGGCCGCCGTGCCTGTGCCGGGCTTTGTCGGGCGCAATTACGCCTACAACCTTTTCGCGCCGATCGATTTCACCCGCGGCGCCCGCATCGAGATCGAGACGATCGAGCCGGTCTGGATTCTCTTCTACCAGATCGACTACCGCACCGAGGTGCGCTGCGCCCCGCCCGACCGCAAGCCGGCCCGCCGCCCGGGGCCGGTCCGCCGCGGCTCGGCGACCGTGACGATCCCGGCGGGCGAGACCGCCGCCGTGTTTGCGCTCGCCGGACCGGCCGTGCTCCGGCGCTGGACGCTGCGGCCCGACGTTCCCCTCGCGCGGCGTGGCCGACTCGATCTCGCCGTGCGTTACGACGGTTCGCCCGACGACGCCGTCGCCGCCCCGCTCGGCGATTTCTTCGGACCCTTCCGCAGCGTCGCCCTCGACACCGATCCCGCGGCGGGCGCGCACACCTGCTTCCTGCCGCTGCCGTTCGCCCGGTCGATCCAGGTCCGCCTGCACAACCGCACCGGCCAGGCCGTGACGGTCGCCGCGGACTACGAATGCGAGGATCTGCCGGACTGGGCCGGTGATCGCGGGTATTTCCACGCCCGCGGCCAGTCCTCCGCGCCGACCGTCGGTTACCGCCAGCATCCCGTGCTGTACCTGCGCGGCCGCGGCCACTGGCTGGGCATGGCCCTCTACAACACCGGCCACGATCACGGCGGCGGCGATTTCGCGGTCATCGACGGCGAGGGCGCCCGCCCGGCCTTTCTCCATGGCATCAATGGCGAGGATTACTTCACCTTCGCCTGGTTCGGTCAGGGTGCGAACCACCCTTTCGCCGTGGCCCACCCGAACGACCAGGGCCGGGTGCGCTTTCACTTCGAGAATCCCTACCCGTTCCGCGAAAGCTTCAGCCTCTATTGGGGGACGTACCCCAACCTCGTCACGCGCAGCGTGGCCTACTGGTACCAGGACACGCCGGCCGACACGACCATCCCCGACGCCGACAACCCGCTCAACGTCGAGTGGGACTGCTTCGGCCCGGTGCGTCTGCCGCTCGATGCGGGCCATGAGATCGCGGGCGACTTCGCCTCCGCCTTGCCGGCCGTGGCCGATCTCGACGCCGGTCGCACCTTCCGCTGCGAGCTCATCGAGGAGTCGTTCACCCGCGGCTGGATGAAGCAGCTCACCTTCGGCCCGATGCTCGACCTCACCTACCTGGCGCGCCACGGCACGCGGGTGAAGGTCGAATCCGAACTCGGCGGCATGGGTCACGCCTATCTCGCCCGGCGCGTGGTCGTGAGCCCGACGGCGCGCACGGTGACGGTGCGCTTCAGCCACGACGACGCCGTGCGCGTGCAGGTCAACGGCCGGGAACTCTACCGCAGCGAGGGCCAGGCGGGGTTCGCCACCGTGGAGTTCCCGGTCGCCTACGCTGCCGGCAAGAACGAGGTCGTCGTGCGCCTGCTCAACCGCTTCAACGTGAACTTCAACTGGGCGGGCTTCGCCTGGCACGAGGTGCCGTAGCTTCCGCCTCTTTCTCTTTCCTCTTTATCGTTCTCTTTCGTCAGGGTCCATCGGCGCGCGCCTCCGGCGGGAGAAAGATAAGGAGAAAGAGGAAGGAGAAAGAGCTAAACAACCCTCACTCCGGCGCCGTGTACCCCTTCGGTCCACCGAGCTTCATGAAGCGGTAGTACACGATGAGGCTCAGCAGCAGCGCGATGAAGGCCATGAGGCTGCTCATGCCGAAGGTGTAGCGGTAATCGTGGCCCAGCAGGTCGAGCAAAATGCCGAGGAAGGGACCGAAGGCCACGTTGCAGACCGACAGCAAGATGCCGCCTGCCGCGGCGAACTGGGCGAACTTCAGCTTGGGGAACAGCATCTGTCCCAGGGCCGCCGTGCCGGTGAAATAGCAGCCGGACAGGACCACATGGGCGAAGAAGACCGCGCCGAAGGTCTCAGGACCCGAGATCCAGAAGTAGCCCGCGCCCATGATGACGCCATAAACCGCCAGGGCACCGATGCCCATGCGCGTGGCGTGGAAACGGTCGGCCATCCAGCCCAGCGGATAGGCCAGCACGAGCGAGCAGGCGTACGTGACCACGATGTAGCGCCCGTAAGTGGTCATGGTCATGCCGAAGCTTTCCGCGGCATAGACGCTGAACAGGTTGATCGGCACGAAGCACATGGCCGACACCGCCATCGAGGCGAAGACCCACCAGTAGTAGGCGTGCGAGAAGCAGTCGCGGCCGTAGGACTTGATCGCCGCCACCAGGTGGCCGCCCTTGCCGTCCTCCACCGGCTCCGGCGGCGGATAGTCGCCCTCCTTCACCATGAAGCACATGAGCATCACGCCGACGCCGTAGAGCAGGCCGATGCCCACGAGGATCGGCATGAAGTACTCCTTCGCGTGGCCGATCAGGAAATAGTTGAAGATCATCCCGGTGAACAGGCTCACCGCGCGGAACATGCCGAAGAACCGGCCGATCAGCTCCCGCGGGACGACGTCGTTGATCAGGCCGCCGAAGACCGCGTTGGCCGCGACGGTCGCAAATTCAAAGAGCGTCCACGACAAACCCAGCACCGTGATGATGGTCAGGTTGAGCGTGCCGGGCGCCCAGCCCATCTCCTTGTGGATCCACGTGCCGATCCACGGGCTGAAGGCGAGGCCGCACATCGCGATGGTCGCGATCGGCGACGTGATGAGCAGGTACGGGATGCGCCGGCCCCAGCGGCCGCGATGGCGGTCGCTGCGGTAGCTGATGATCGGGGCGAGCAGCACGGTGACCGCGGCCGGGAGCGAAAGGAGGAACAGGCCCGTGAGGAAGTCCGACGCCTGGAACTTCCGCAGCATGATCTGCACGACCGGCGGCGCCGCGCGCTCCTTGAGCTGCCAGGCGAAGTCGCCCCACAGCATCCAGCAGAAGAGGACGACGAGGGCGCCGGTCGTATATTTGAGCGTACCGGCGGTCCAGATCTTGCTTTTCTGGGGCTCAGCCGGGGCGGCGGCAGGGGCGGGGGGATTCATGAACGGGGAAGGAGCAGATTGATGCCGCCGGGTGAGGTCGAGCGCGAACCCGCCGCGACCGGACGGTCAGGGTGGTTAAACAGGCACCCTGATACCGGGTAGGAGCCTGCTTGCAGGCGATGAGCCGGCCGCGCCTCCGCTCACCCAGTCACATCCAGGATCGCGATCCCGTGCGCCTCCAGCCGCACAGTGCGCGTCGCGCGGCCGTCGCCCAGCGTCACCACGGTCTCCTGCGGTTCACCGGCGTTGTTGATAACCACAAGCTTGCCCGCCTTGGCAAACCAGGTCGCCTCGGTCCGCACGTTCGCCGACTGCCAGGCGCCCCACGCCGCGTCCTTCGTCGCCGCCCAGAACAGCGCGCGGTGGAGGAGCCGGGTGTTTTCCGGCGAGAACTTGAAGCCGCTGAGATAGACGCTGCGCCCGCGTCCGCACGCATGCACCGCCAGGCGCGGCGCACCCTCGCTGTCCGCCAGCACCTGCGTGTCGCCCCCGAGGACGTAGATCCCGTCGGTCTCCGGCCCGAGGTCGAGCGGCGCCGTCACATCGGCCGTGATGAAATGCGCCGCCACGGGCGCCGCCGGCGGCGTGTACCTGTATTTTCCGTTGGCCACGCGGTCGCCCGTGTCGCGGTCGAGCCCGAGGACCTGCGCCAGCTTGAAGCACTGGCCGGCCCGCGGCCGCGCGCTGGGCTCGCCGATGCCCACGAGACCGCCGCCCCGCTGCACGAACTGCGTGAGAACCGCCTCGACGCGCGGTTCGTCCCAGCAGTGACCACCGCTCCACGCCGAGCCGGCGCGGCCGCAGTTGAGGATGACCTTCACGCCCTTTGTCACGCCCCGCGTGACAAGGTCGTCGAAGCTGAGGAACTCCACATCCACCGCCAGCCCCGCCAGCGCCTCGAGCACGTCGTACAGCGCCACGCCCTTGGTGAAGTGACCCGAGCACGTCCACGCGCGCAGGTCGCCCCAGGCGGTGAGGATCGCGACCTTGCACGGCGCGGCCCACGGCTTGTCGCCGGCATGGAAGGACTTGAGCAGGCGGAACTCGCGCGCGAGCCCCGCGATGTAGTCCTGGAAGTCCGGGAACGGCTCGACCAGCGACAGGTAGCCGCCGAGGCCGATGCGGTCGATCGGCGCGCGCACGAGGCCGCGCCGCGCGTCGATCCAGAAGTTCTTCGCGTCGAGGGTCGGATTGCCGCCGGCCTTGAAGGTCGGCTCGCCCTTGAGGCCCGTCGGGAAAAGGTACGGATGCAGGCGCAGTTCGTGCGTCTTCACGCCGGTCGCATGGGCGCAGAGCCGCACCTCGAAGGCGTTGAACACGCACTTGATCAGGCCGTCGAAGCCGAACTCGCGGAACCGCGGGCTGCTCGGCTCCACGCCGATCCAGTGGTCGTCGTAGAAGACGTAGGCGAGCTTGCCGTGCCGGTGCACGAGGTCGATGCACTGCCGGCCGAACGCAATCACGAAGTCGTGGATGAACGCCACGTAGTCGCGGTAGCGTCGCGACGGGGCGTTGTGGGTCGAGTTGTAGAGGCCGCCGTTGACGAAGTCCTCCGACGTCAGCCGGTAGCCGTACTTTTTCTCGAAGAGCTGCAGCGCCCGCGGGCTCACCGTCATCGCGTAGTCGCCCCAGTCCGAATACACGTCGCGCAGCTTCGCGTGCTCCGCGCCCCAAAACCACGAGAAGTTGTAGAACATCGACGTGAACCGCACGACGCGCGTCGCCGGATGCTCGCGCAACCAGGTCTCCAGGAATGCCAGCAGGACCTTCTGCACCTCGGGCTGCATCGGGTCCACCGCCGCGAGATGCTCGCGGTCACCCCAGTTGTTGGTGAGGTGGTTGTACATCGAGATCTCCTCCCACAGCCGGAGGGCGAGGAAGTTCACGGTGTACTGGTGACCCGGCACGGTGCCGGTGATCGTGACGGTGCCGGCGCGCGGGTTGACGCTCCAGCGGGCCTTCGGGACCTCCTGGCCGGTGGTGCGGTCGAAGACCTGCCACCAGCGCTTCGGGCTGGCCTTGAAGTTCACCGCGAACTGCTCGGTGTAGAAACCGGCGAGCAGCGTGATGACGGTCTTCGGCTTGGTCGCGACGACCGGGAAGCTCATCAGGAAATTCTGCTGCAGTTGGCCGCGGTGCTCCCGCGCCCACGGCTGCACGGAACGGGGCAGGCAGATCGTGGAGTAGATCGCGTACCCGGACGACACGATCTCGGGCGAGAGCTGGGTGCCGTCGGAATCGCGGATGGTGTCGGCACCCCATTGCTGCGCGAGCCGCAGCGTCAGGGCTTCATGGCCGGCTTCGCCGGGCAGGGTGAAATCACCTTTGGTCAGATCGGGGTTGGGCATGAAAAACGGGGGTCGAGGTTGAAGCCCCCATCCAACCACCCCGCCCCACCGGGCGAAAGCCCCCCGTTTTCGGATGGTCCGGCAAAGCAATCAATGAACCACTAATCCACACTCATGGAATGAAATGATGGGAATCCGTATTCCGGATAATTCCCTTATATTAGTGTGCATGAGTGGTTCCCCGGATCGGATCAAACGGTCCGCACCTTCCGACATGGACGCATCCCCCTCGCCGAGCCAAGCTTGCCCGGTGTCGCCCCGTTACCTGTCTGCCCTGCTGATCCTCGTGGCCCTTTGCCTGGGTTCCGCGCTCTCCATGTCCGCCGAAACCGCGCCTTCCTCCGATCCCCTCGCCACTTTGCGCCCTGAGCATCCACGCCTGCTCGTGCACGCGACCGACTGGGCGCAGATCCGCCAGCGCGTCGCCGCCGATCCCCTCGCCCGCACCTTCCATGACGGCCTGATCGCCCAGGCGCGCCAAACCCTCGCCGAGCCCCCCTCACGCTACGAGAAGCGCGGTCGCCGCCTGCTCGGCGTCTCGCGCGAGATCGTCGGCCGCGTGCTCGGTCTCGCCTACGCGTATCGCACGACTGACGACCCCGCGTTCGCCCGCCGCGCCGAGGCCGAGATGCTCGCCGCCGCGGCGTTTCCCGACTGGAACCCGTCCCATTTCCTCGACGTCGGCGAGATGACCGCCGCCCTCGCGCTCGGCTGCGACTGGCTCGACGACGCCCTCACGCCCGCAACCCGCGCCGCGATCCGCCAGGCCATCATCACCAAGGGCCTGCGCCCCGGTCTCGACCCCGCCGACGCCAACAACTGGTGGCACGTCGCCGACCACAACTGGAATCAGGTCTGCTGGGGCGGCCTCAGCCTCGGCGCCCTCCTCATCGCCGACGACGATCCCGCCCTCACCCGGCAGGTCCTCGACCTCACGCGGAATTTCATCGGTTACGGCCTCAAGCCCTACGCGCCCGACGGCGTCTATCCCGAGGGCCCCGGCTACTGGGCCTACGGCACCACCTATCAGGTCATCCTCAACGCCGCCCTCGCCTCCGCGCTCGGCACCGATTGGGACCTCAACGCCGCCCCCGGCTTCCTCGCCAGCGCCGGCGCCTTCGCGCAGACGATCGGGCCGTCCGGGCGGTTCTACAATTTCTCCGACGGCGTCGAGCGCCCGATGTTTCAACCCGCCCTCTTCTGGTTCGCGCGCCAAACCGGCGACCGCGGTCTCCTCGCCTCCGAGCTGCGGCTGCTCCAGTCGTCCGACGCCGCCTTGGCCGACGCCCTCCGCGACCGCTTCGCCGTGCTCACGATGCTCTGGTGGCCCGACAAACCCGCGACCATCGTGCCGCCCGCGCTTCCGCTGCGCTGGCTCGGCCGCGGACCCAACCCCCTCGCCGTCTTCCGCGAGTCCTGGACCGATCCCGCCGCCCTCTACCTCGCTCTGAAAGGCGGCGCCGCCGAACTCAATCATGCCCACATGGACGCCGGCTCCTTCATCCTCGAGGCCGACGGCGTGCGCTGGGCGGTCGAACTCGGCATGCAGGACTACCATTCGCTCGAGTCGAAGAACGTCGACCTCTGGAACCGCGCCCAGGACTCGCAGCGCTGGCAGGTGCACCGGCTCAACCACCGCACGCACAACCTCGTCACGATTGACGACCAGCCGCACCGCGTCGCCGGCCATGCCCGCATCACCCACTTCTCCGCCACCGACGCCAACCCGCACGCCATCGTCGACGTGACGGAAGTCTATGCCAACCAGGCCGCCACCGCACGCCGCGGCTACCGCCTGCTGCCCGGCCGCCACATCCTCATCCAGGACGAGCTCACGGGGCTCAAACCCGGCAGCGTGGTTCGCTGGCAAATGGCCACGCGCGCGGAAATCGCGACGGACCAGGCGAACGCAACCCTGACCCAGGACGGCCGCGCGCTGCACGCCACGGTCCTCACCCCCGACGCCGCGTTCACCGCCGTCTCCGGCGAGCCACCCGCCGACGGCTTCAACGCCCCCAACCCCGGCGTCCGCCTGCTCGTCGCCACTGCGACCGCCCCGGCCGACGGCACCCTGCGCTTCGCCGTGCTCCTCGCCCCCGGTGCGAACGCCTCCGCCGCGCCTGTGCTCGAGCCCTTGGACGCCTGGTCCGGCCCCGGCGACGTCGTCTCCTCTCCCCGTCCGCCCCAATGAAATTTCCCGTACTCATCCTCATCCTCCTGTCCACCGCCCTCGCCATGCCCGCCACCGAATCCGCCTCCCTCGTCCTCCGCGCCGACCAATCCGGCCCGGTCATCCACCGCAACCTCTACGGCCATTTCGCCGAGCACCTCGGCCGCTGCATCTACGGCGGCATCTGGGTCGGCCCCGACTCGCCCATCCCCAACACCCGCGGCATCCGCAACGACGTCATCGCCGCCCTGCGCGCGATCAAGGTCCCGGTTCTCCGCTGGCCGGGCGGCTGCTTCGCCGACGAATACCACTGGAAGGACGGCATCGGTCCCCGCGAAAAGCGGCCGAGCATGATCAACACGCACTGGGGTGGCGTCGTGGAGAACAACCACTTCGGCACGCACGAGTTCATGGACCTCTGCGAGCTCATCGGCGCCGAGCCCTACATCTGCGGCAACGTCGGCAGCGGCACCGTCCAGGAGATGATGGAATGGGTCGAGTACCTCACCTCCGACGCCCAATCCCCCATGGCCAACCTCCGCCGCGCCAACGGCCGCGACCTGCCCTGGAAGGTGAAATATTTCGGCGTCGGCAACGAGAGCTGGGGCTGCGGCGGCAACATGCGGCCCGAGTACTACGCCGACGAGTACCGTCGCTACGCCACGTTCACCAAGAACTACCCCGGCAACCAGCTCTACCGCATCGCCTGCGGCGCCAACAGCGACGACTACAACTGGACCGAAGTGCTGATGCAGCAGGTCGGCCAACGCATGAACGGCCTCTCGCTGCATTATTACACGCTGCCTACCGGCGACTGGCCGAAGAAGGGCGCCGCCACCGGTTTCCCCGAGGCCGAATGGTTCTCCACGCTGAAGCAGACGCTGCGCATGGAGGAACTCCTCGCGCGCCACATCGCGATCATGGACCGGCACGATCCCGCGAAGAAGGTCGGCCTCATCGTCGACGAGTGGGGCACCTGGTACGACCCGACCCCCGGCACCAACCCCGGCTTCCTCGAGCAGCAGAACTCCCTCCGCGACGCCATCGTCGCCGCGATCAACTTCCATCTCTTCCACCGCCACGCCGACCGCATCCACATGACCAACATCGCCCAGACGATCAACGTCCTGCAGGCGATGGTCCTCACCGACGGCCCGCGCCTGGTGCTCACGCCGAGCTACCACGTGTTCGAGATGTTCACCGTCCACCACGACGCCACCGCGCTGCCCGTCACGCTCACGACGCCGGACTACGCGTTCGGCGAGGGCAAAGTCCCCGCCGTCAGCGCCTCCGCCTCGCGCGACGCCGCCGGCAAGGTGCACGTCTCGCTGGCCAATGCGCATCCGCACGCGGCGATCACCGTCGCCTGCACCGTCACCGGCCACCGCGCCGCCAAGGTCACCGGCCGCGTGCTCACCGCTGCCGCGATGGACGCGCACAACACGTTCGCCGCGCCGGAAACCGTGAAGCCCGCCACCTTTACCGGCGCCACGCTGACCGGCGACCAACTCACGGTGACGCTGCCCGCGAAATCCGTGGTCGTGCTCGAGCTTTGAACGCCGTCGGCCAGCTGCGAAACCTGCTCGCGCTGGCGCTGGGTTTGCTCACCGGCGCCAGTGTCCTGGCCAACCCGTTCCCGCTCGTTGCCGATCATCACGCCGCGACGCTGGTCACGTCGCCCGCCGATCATGAGGTGGCGGCGATCGCCGCGGCTGACCTCGCGGACGACATCACCCGCATCACCGGCGTTCGGCCGGACATCACCGCCACGCCATTTCAGCAAGGCGGACCGCTCGTCCTCATCGGTACCCTCGGCCGCCATCCGCTGATCGACGCCCTCGTCGCCACGGGCGCCCTCGACGTCGGCAACCTCGCCGGCGCCTGGGAGCGCTTTGTCATCGCCACGCTCGACGCCCCCTATCCCGGTGTGCCCTCCGCCCTCGTCATCGTCGGCAGCGACCGTCGCGGCACGGCGTACGGCGTCTACGAAGTCTCACAGCAGATCGGCGTCTCGCCCTGGCATTGGTGGGCGGACGTCACGCCCGAACCGAGGGCCGAACTCATCCTCCCGACCGGCCTGCGCCGCTTCGGCCCGCCCTCGGTCAAGTACCGCGGCATCTTCCTCAACGACGAGGACTGGGGCCTGCAGCCCTGGGCCGCGCAGACCTTCGAGCCTGAGCACGGCGACATCGGACCCAAGACCTACGCCAAGGTCTTCGCGCTCCTCCTGCGCCTCAAGGCCAACACCCTCTGGCCCGCGATGCATGCCTGCACGCGGCCGTTCAACGCCGAGCCGCGCCACGCGCAGCTGGCCGACGCCTACGGCATCGTCATGGGCTCCTCCCACGCCGAGCCGCTGCTGCGCAACAACGTCGGCGAATGGACCGCCCCGCCCGAGGCCTACAACTATGTCACCAACCGCGAGGGCGTCCGCGCCTACTGGGCCGAGCGCGTGCGCACCAACGGCCGCTACGAGAACCTCTACACCATCGGCATGCGCGGCATCCACGACAGCGCCATCCAGGGCACCACGTCCGACACCCAGCGCATCACCGTCCTCGAGCAGGTCTTCGCCGACCAGCGGGCGTTGCTGGCGCCCGCCGCACCCCAGGTCTTCTGCGCCTACAAGGAGGTTCTCGACCTCTACCGCCAGGGCCTGCGCGTCCCGGACGACGTCACGATCGTCTGGCCCGACGACAATTTCGGCTACGTCCGCAACTTCGCCGCCCCCGCCGAGCGCAGCCGCCCCGGCAGCTTCGGCGTCTACTACCATATCTCCTACCTCGGTCGCCCGCTTGCCTACCTGTGGCTCAACACGACCCCGCCCGCGCTCATCTGGGCGGAGATGAAAAAAGCCCACGCCCACGGCGCCGACCGCGTGTGGATCGTCAATGTCGGCGACCTGAAGCCCGCCGAGCTCGGCACCGAGTTCTTCCTCCGCCTCGCCTGGGACATCGACACCTGGGGCCCCGACGCCCAGCCCGCCTTCCTCCGCGATTGGGCCGCGCGCGATTTCGGCCCCGACCACGCCGAGGGCATAGCGGATCTGATGGCGCGTTACTACCAGCTCAATTTCCAGCGCCGCCCCGAGCACCTCCAATGGTGGCTGCCCAAGGAGGAGCCGCGCGCCAGCGACCTGACCGCCGCCGAGATCGATGCCCGCCTCGCCGCCTTCGCCGTGCTGCGCGCCGACGCCCGCCGCATCGCCGCGCGCCTACCCGCCAGCCGCCAGGACGCCTTCACCCAGCTGGTCGCCTACCCGGTGCACGGTTCCGCCCTCGCCAACCTGCGGTACTTCGCCGGCGAGGAGGGTGATGTCGCCACGGCCCAGGCCGCCGACGCCGACCTCCGCGAGCTCTCCCGCCACTTCAACGAAGAGTCCGCCGGCGGCAAGTGGCGTGGCTTCATGCGCCTTGAACCGGCGGACGACGACTGGAAGTCCATGCGCATCGCCTCGTGGATTCCCCGCACGTTCCCGCCCAAGCCGGTCGTCACCGCGCCCGCATGGATCCGCCGGTGGAGCGCCGCCGATTTCAGCATCAAGCAGAACCGCCCCAGTGTCGCCTGGACCCACGTGCCCGGCCTCGGCCGCTCCGGTCGGGCGATGACGATCTTGCCCTTCGACGCCGCGACGCCCGTCCCTCTCGCGACTGGCCCGTACCTGGGCTACGTCTTCGACCTTGCCGCACCCACGGCCTGCCAGCTCCAACTCGACGTCTTGCCCACGCACCCACTGATCCCTGGCCGTGGCCTCCGCGTTGCCATCGCCGTCGACGACGCACCACCGCAGGAACTCGTGATCGCGGTCGCCGACGGCTCCCCCGCCTGGGCCCTGGGCGTGCTCGACAACCGCCTCCGTACCAACATCGCCCTCCCTGTCCTTCCCGCCGGCTCGCACTGTCTGAAACTGTTCATGGTCGATGCCGGCGTGGTGCTCGACACGCTGACGCTGACCCCGCTCGCAAGCGATTGATGATGATCCCCAACCCGTTCATCCGCCACCGGGCCGATCCGCATCTCTCGCGGCACCCGGATGGCTTTTTCTACTTCACCGCCACCGTCCCCGAATACGACCGGATCGAGCTCCGCCGCGCGACCAACCTGAACGGGCTCGCCACCGCCGAACCCACGGTGATCTGGCGCAAGCACGCCACCGGCCCGATGGGCGCGCACATCTGGGCCCCGGAGCTGCATCATTGCGACGGCCAGTGGCATATCTACTTTGCCGCCGGCGACGCCGAGGACATCTGGCGCATCCGCATCTACGTTCTCACCAATTCCGCCGCGAATCCCCTCGAAGGCACGTGGACCGAACGCGGCCCGGTGCGCCTGCCGCTCGACACGTTCGCCCTCGACGCCACCACCTTCGTCCACGCCGGACGTCGCTACCTGCTTTGGGCCCAGCACGATCCCGCCATTGGCGGCAACACCTGCCTCTACCTCGCCCCGCTGCAGGACGCGGTCACCCTCGCCGGCCCGCCCGTGCGGATCTCCCAGCCCGAATACCCTTGGGAAAAGGTGCGCTTCGCCGTCAACGAAGGCCCCGCCGTCCTTATCCGTCACGACCGCGTCTGGGTCACGTACTCCGCCGCCGGCACCGGCGCGGAGTACTGCCTGGGTCTGCTTTCCGCGCCCGCCGACGCCGACCTGCTCGAACCCAAGTCCTGGCAAAAATCTCCAACGCCCGTCTTCGCCACGAACGAGACCCACCGCGTCTTCGGCCCCGGCCACAACTCATTCACGACCGCTCCCGACGGCACCGATCTCCTCGTTTACCACGCCCGCAGCTACCGCGACATCGTGGGCGATCCGCTCGCCGACCCCAACCGCCACACCCGTATCCAACCCTTCACCTGGCGCTCCGACGGCTCGCCTGACTTCGGCACGCCGCGACCCGACGACCCATGACAACTTCCCGGTTCGCATCGCTCATCGGCTCGACCCTGCTTGCAACTGGCCTCCACGCCGGGCCCCCACCGGCGGAGTATTTCGTCCGGCCCCAACCGCCCGCTGACATCTACCACGCGGGATGGACCGACTTGAACAAAAACGGCGCACGCGATCCCTACGAGGATCCGTCCATCGCCATCGAGGATCGCATCACCGACCTGCTTGCGCGCATGACGCTTGAGGAGAAGACCGCGCAGCTCGTGACCCTTTACGGCTACCCGCGTGTCCTCAAGGACGAGCTGCCGACACCCGCCTGGGACGCCGCCGTCTGGAAGGACGGCATCGGCAACATCGACGAGCACATCAACGGCAACACCGGTTGGACCAACAACCTCGCCGACCCCGACCACGACCTGCCTTGGTCGCGCCACACGCAGGCGATCAACGAGGTGCAGCGCTGGTTCATCGAGCGTACGCGGCTCGGCATCCCCGCGGACTTCACCAATGAGGGCATCCGCGGCCTCATGCACTCGCAGGCCACGAGTTTCCCGGCGCAGGTCGGCGTCGCCAGCACGTGGAACGCCGCCCTCGTGCGCGAGATCGGCCGCGTCACCGGCCGCGAGGCCCGCGCCCTCGGCTACTCCAACATCTACTCGCCCGTCCTCGACCTCTCCCGCGACCCGCGCTGGGGCCGCGTGGTCGAGTGCTATTCCGAGGATCCTTTCCTCACCGGCACGCTCGGCGTCGAGCAGGTGCGCGGACTGCAGGAGTCTGGCGTCGCCTCCACGCTCAAGCACTTCGCCGTGTACAGCTTCCCCAAGGGCGGCCGCGACGGCCATGCGCGCACCGATCCGCAAGCGTCGTGGAGCGAGGTTCAGACCTTGCACCTCGAGCCGTTCCGTCGCGCCGTGCGCGAGGCGGGCGCGCTCGGTGTCATGGCCTCGTACAACGACTACGACAACGTGCCCATCGAGGCGAATCGCCGCTTCCTCACCGATATCCTGCGCACCGAATGGGGTTTCGCCGGCTACGTCGTCTCCGACAGCGGCGCGGTCGAGTTCATCCACGCGAAGCACCGCACGGCCCCGACGCCCGC
>JAHCAZ010000056.1 GCA_019634615.1 Opitutaceae bacterium | reverse complement strand
CGAGTCTCTGCTGCGGGGCCTGTACAACCAGAAGCATGCAAACCTTTCCGAATTCTTTGCGCTGGCGGAGGAGGCGGACCAGGTCACGCTCGATGTGGCTCGCGGATTGATCCTCGATGGTCTTCCGCAGTCGCTCAAGTCGCTCCCGGGAGTGGGCAAGAACCGCAGGCTGGCGGAGGCGCTCGGTAGGTTAGATCTGGCCCGGCGGGCCGCAGCGAGTGCGAAGAGAGCAAGGCGCGCGGGCGGTAGCGCAGAGGAGGAGCTCGAGAAGGCGCTCGCCGACCTTGCGGGCCTCGTCGAGTCCGACGAGGGCGTGCAAGCAACCATCCTCGCGGGGATCCGGGCGCGCGTCACCCATAACCAGTACGAGTTCTCCAGCATCCCGTTCGAGGTGTTCCAGAACGCGGACGACGCAGTCGTCGAGATGCAACTGCTACAGCGTGCCGACGGGCGCCCAGAGTTCGATGCCGACGCCATCGGGCGTTTCGTGGTTCAGTTGTCGGAGGCAACGATCCGGTTCGCGCACTGGGGGCGACCCATCAACTACGCCGGTCGTCACACGAGTTACAGGCCCGAGTTCGGGAACGACCTGGAGCGAATGCTGATGCTCGGGGCGTCCGCCAAGGACGAAGAGGAGGGCGTGACCGGCAAGTTCGGCCTGGGCTTCAAGAGCCTGCTGCTTGCTTCGAGCCTGCCGCGGGTGTCGAGCGCAGATCTCTCGTTCGAGGTTGTCGCAGGTTGCCTGCCTCGAAAGTGGAGGGCAAGTCCGACGAGCAGGCGGCTTCATCAAAGCATGGGCGACGAGAGCCAGAAGGTACTCCGAGCGACGCTCATCGAGTTGCCCCTCGACGACAAGGGATCGGCCGCGGAAGTGGTGGAGCGTTTTGCCGGCCTGGCGGGATTGCTTCCGGTTTTTGCACGCAAGCTGGTTTGCGTGGATGTCGAGAGGGAGTCCCACAGATGGCAACCGCAGCCGGTTCGGCTCTCAGATGGCCGTGTGATCGAGGTCGGAGCGGTCTCGCTCCCGGTGGATGGGGGGAGGATCCACTCGGGGGTTCTGGTGTTTCGGGGTCCATCGGGGTGCGTCGTGATGCGCACAGGGAAGGCCGGAATCGAGGAGTTCGACAGGAAGGCGAAACCGCTTGTCCCCGGCATTTGGGTCACGGCACCGACGCGGGGAACTCCTGCTCGTGGCGTTCTGATGAACGCCGCGTTCCAGATCGACACGGGCCGCGCCACTCTCGCTCTCGGACAAGCCGCGACAGCGACCAATACCAAGATCGTCAAGGCGATCGCGGACGAGGTCGGTCCGCTGCTGGTTGACCTTCTGGCTGATTCCCGATCGGACTGGCCGCAACTGGGTGAGAGGCTTGGGCTTTCGAGTTCCCTGTCGGCCGCCGGGTTCTGGCGCAGTCTGTGGGAGAAGCTCGTCGGAGAGGTGCCCGGCGAGGACGCGGCAATGGACGTCCGCCTCTTGGACACCTTCGGCTGCGCGGTCTTCCGGCATGTCGTCGAACGCACCGGCGTGGTTCCCAATGGCTTCGCGGACGAGCGCGGCGATCTTGTGCAACTCCGCGGGGTTGAACCTGTCCGTAAATCCGGGCTACTTGTCCAGCGTATGCTGCGCTACTGCAATGGCCCTTGTTCCTGGAGAGATACCCCGTCGATGGCTGGTGCACGGAGCCCGTCCGCGATTGGATCGAGCGCGTCGGTCTCCTGCAGGATGGGCAGATTCCGTCGCTCGGAATGGCTGAAGTGCTCGGATGTCTCCCGGGCGGCCGTCTCCCGCCATCGGAGATGTCGGCCTTGGCCAGCATCTTGCGCCTGTGGCCGAGCAACCTCGGCGAGAGCAGCCGTTGGCGGGAAGAAGCCGCCGGCCTCCTGCTGCGTGCCCGCAACGGAGCCTGGGTGCCGGCCAAGGCGCTGATCGGCCGCCTAGGAATGGAAGGCGAATTGCTCGCCCGCTTCGCGCCGGATTCGGTGGTGCTGCATCCCGACTACGTTTCGGCAGGGCGGGACTTCCACTACGTGGAGGAGTACTTGCCGCATCGTCCGCCCGACGCCAGTAGCGTTGCGGGGTGGTGCGTGAACGCCACGACCAACGAGCAGCGTACGGCCGTCGCGGATTGGCTGATCCGCAACCTGTACGGACCGGTCATCAACGTGCTGCGCTCGCACCGCGAGCGTGGCGGGTGGCTGTTCGACCTGCAAGAGGACTCCAGCTCCCTTCAGCATCTTGCGGTCGAGGAGCGTCGACTCCTGCTGAGCCTGCTGGGCGTCGCCGCATCCGCGCCAGATGTATTACCCCCTTTGACGCCAAGCATCGACTTGCACGCGATTCACGGTTGGTGGGCCGAGCGAGGTGAAGTGTGGCTGAGGAAGTTCGATGAGCGGCTGTGGCCCGCCAGCGTCGACAGGAGCGCGCTCAAGGCGGAACCGTTCGATCGGACGGCTTGGATGACGCTCTTCAGCCTGGGGGTGTTCCGCAGGTACGGCCGAGTGACCGACCAGCAGCATCGTGGATTTCTGGACTTCCTGAGTACCCGCGGGTGGTGGCAGACGATCTGCGAAGTCGATCCAGAGCTCGGAGCCGAGGCCTGGCTGGGCATCCTGCGGGCCTACGGCGAGGAGCGGCAGACGGACACGGTCTTCGAGCTGTGGATGGACAGCTTTCCAAGGCTCTACCGGGTTGCGCGTTGGCTGAACGAGTACGTCCATCTCTTCCAGACCCTAGACAGACGCGAATCGGGTTTCGCCAGGTTCCTGCTGTCTCCGGCATCCGATCCCAGCCTGAGCGGTTCCGGAATCGATGCGCCGACGCTCAGTGGCATCCTCCGTCTCGGGCAACACCTCGTGATCCGCGAATTGCTGAGAGCGGACGTTCTCTCGTCTCCGATCGCCAAAGAGATGGCCTTTGCGCCCAGGAGTTCGGTGATCAATCTCATGAGTGGTCTCGGCTACAGCGATGTCGACAACAGCAGCGGCATCTTCAGGGTGCTGGTTGACGAGCTCGGCGAGGAGGGTGCCTGCTTTGGGGGCGCCTACGACATTCCCCTTCAGCTCCTCGCAACCGACTCCGCTGCCGTCCGGGATGTTGAGCGATGGGCCGACGGTGAGTCGGATGATGACGCAGAGGAGTGGGAGGCAGGGCTGTGACGACATCTGGATCTGGACGCCCGTCTGGTGCGCTGGTGCTGCATCCTCGACATGGACAGGGCACCGTTTTGCTCACGGAGCGCGACACAACCGTCGTCCGGTTTGCCCACGGGATCGAGCAGGTCCTGACGAACGAACTGACGTCCGTCGCCTCGGTTTCCGAGGCCGTAACCACGGGACAGATCGCACCCTCCATCGAAGTTGCCCTGCGCATCCAGGGCGACGTGATCTCGTCGGTGAACGAGGCCTGGGGGGTGTTCACCAGATCGCGGATATCGCTGCTGCCTCATCAGCTGTGGGTATGCCACCGGGCGCTTCGGACCTGGCCTATTCGTCTGCTGGTCGCCGACGACGTGGGGATGGGTAAGACCATCGAGGCTGGACTGCTGCTGTGGCCCTTGCTCGCCAATCGCAAGGTGCAGCGAGTCCTCATTCTCTCGCCGGCGAAGCTCGTGAGTCAGTGGCAGATGCGGCTGAAGCGGATGTTCGACATCCGTGCCGCCACATATCACAGCGACCTGGATACGGATCGGACTGACTTCTGGGGGATCCACCAGATCGTCGTTGCGTCCCTGCCGACGCTGCGCGCGGATCGAAACGGTCGGCATGAGCGGCTCCTGGATGCACCAGGATGGGACATGGTGCTGGTCGACGAGGCGCACCATCTCTACGCGGACGAGGAGACGGGCAAGACGCTCGGCTTCGAGCTTGTCGAGAGACTGAACATGGCGGGGAAGATCGCATCTTGTGTCCTCTTCACGGGTACGCCTCACCGTGGCAAGAGCTTCGGCTTCTGGTCTCTGATGAGCCTGCTGGATGCCGAGCAGTTCGGTCCACGGAAGAACGAAGCGGGAATGCTGCAGGCGCTGCCGCGCTTCTTGATCCGGAACGCCAAGCAAAAGGCTACCGACATGAAGGGCCAACTGCTGTTCAAGCCCGTCGTTCAGCACCCGGAAACCTTCACTTACTCGTCAGCGGAGGAGAGCTTCTATGACCTGATGTCTGAATTCATCCTGGCTGGCAAGGCTTACGCGACATCGCTGAGCCGTACGGAAGGCGGCCAGGTGATGCTCGTTTTGATCGCACTACAGAAGCTGGCTTCGAGTTCCATCGCCGCTGTGGTAGCGGCGCTACGCACGAGGGTGAAGCGACTCAGCGCGGAGGCTGCCAAGTCGAGAACCGAGCTTGACTCCTTGGAGGTTGATGACGGCGATGAGGTCGATCAAGCGCTTCGGCGGTGGCTCAGAGACGAGAAGCAGGCTCGACTCAGGCTGATGGAGGACGAGGGACGGTATCTTGCCGATCTCATCGCCGCAGCGGGCCAGGTGACTGCCGAGACCCGGATAGGTCGGATCGTCGAGGTCATCAAGGATCGCTTCCCCACAGAGCCGGTCTTGCTGTTCACCGAGTACAAGCGGACCCAATCGCTCGTGGTCAGTGCGTTGATGGCCGAGTTCGGTCAGGGCTCGGTCGGGTTCATGAACGGAGATGATCGCCTGGAGGACGTCAGGCTTCCAGATGGCCGCGTGACCCAGATGGCGGGTCGGCGTGAAGACGTGTGTGATGCGTTCAACGCCGGTCGCATTCGCTTCCTCGTCTCCACCGAGGCCGGTGGAGAGGGTATCGATCTTCAGGAGCGCTGCAGTGCGTTGATCCACGTCGATCTGCCTTGGAACCCGATGCGACTCCACCAGCGCGTGGGACGACTCAACCGATACGGGCAACAGCGTCCGGTCCAGGTGGTTTCGCTTCGTAATCCCGACACTGTCGAGGCCATGATCTGGCAGAAGCTGGAGCAGAAGCTGAGCAGCATCATGCGGGCCATAGGATCGGCAATGGACGAGCCCGAGGACTTGATGCAACTCGTGCTTGGGATGAGCGGCGACAGCCTGTTCGACCAGCTGTTCTCGGAGGCAGTCAACGTCCCGAGGGAGAAGCTCGACGCCTGGTTCGACGGCAGGACCGGCACGCTCGGAGGCGAATCCGCGATCAAGACCGTGCGAGACCTAGTCGGTCATGCGGCGAGCTTCGACCTGTCGGACTTGAAGGATGTACCGCCGGTGGATCTCCCGGACCTGATGCCGTTCTTTCAGAACGCTCTGACCCTCAACCGTCGAAGACCAAAGATTGAAGGCCACTCGGTATCGTTCAGGACACCGGATGACTGGTTGACCAGTCATGCGATACGCAAGTCGTACGACAACCTGATGTTCGACCGAAGTGCTCCGAACTCCGCGGACTTGATGGGTGTTGGACATCCCGTACTTGAAAAGGCCCTGCATCAGTCGGCTCGCTTGCAGGGTGCCGTATGCGTGGTCGACGGTATGGATGCACCACTCATGGTGCTTGAAGTCTCGAGCAGAGTCACCGATTTGGCGACGCCTTCGCGACGTGCCATCGTGGGCGTCACGGGGACGACCGAAGCTTTCAATGTGCTTCGCGACTGGGAAGTGCTGCGTCTACTGAACCGCTGCAATCTGAAGCTCGACCCCCCCGTTGGAGCCGTCGAGGCGGACGTGCTGAAACAGTGGCGCGAAGCCGCCGCGGCCGCCGCCGATGAACTACTCGAGACGCTCGACTTGCAGTTCGGATCGCGCGTCGTCAAGGAGTCGGCACTGTTGTGGCCCGCTAGCAAGCAGGCGGGCGATGCAACGTGACCGGACCCAAGCAGAACCGAGTCGCGAGGCGCGCTCGACTGTCCGCTCCTGGCCAGGTCCAGCTGCAGAGGGCCTGTTTGACCGGGATAGTTTGCACGCCGCTGCCTACGCGACTATCAGCCCTCAGCGCCGGATCGGGCTACCGTGGCTCACGCTGTGAGCCAGTGGGGCGCGACACTGGCTCCCGATTCCCACCGAGAGTTTGGAGTTGCCGATCAGTGCCCGCCCGATGCCGCCCACTGGACAGGAGCGGCCGTGACTGCGCAGGTGGCCGAGAGGCTCATCGGTGGCCGCAGGCGGTGCCCGTTGCACAGCCTCCCGTCGACCCGCAGTGAGGCAGCGACTGAAGCGACGAAGCAGGTAACCACGACATGACAGCTCAGATCGCCGAAAGGCTTCGCTATCAGGGGGAGGATGTGGCGATGTGCACCAACCCCCTGAGCGACTTCTTCGCCATGGGTGGGTCCGACCCGCGATTCGAGTCGAACTCCACCGCCCTATGGCGCGGTTACGTCGGGCGATGGGAGATCGTCGATGGCAGGCTCTATCTGGTCGAGCTGCACGGGACCCTGGAGGACGGAACCGAAGCGTCCGTTGCCACCATCTTCCCGGACTTCCCCGACAGAGTCTTCGCGCACTGGTACTCCGGCACGATTCGCATTCCGCAGGGCAAGCAGCTCGAGTACGTTCACATGGGCTACGGCAGCACCTTCGAACGAGACCTGTTCCTGGACGTGGAGCGTGGTGTCGTGAAGAACACCCGGGTACGCCACAACGGAACCGCAGAGTCCGAGAGCGCACCTGATGGCTACGACGTTGGGGCCATGACCGTGTTCCCTCGGTCCAAGAAGGACGATGCGGAGGGCGCGTGATCTACCTGTATTGGTACCTGGGGATCGGCGTCGCGGTTCTTGCCGTTGTCTTCGGCGCGCGCCAGCTGACAAAGAAGGACGAGCCGGAGTCCCTTCGTGACCTTCTCGATGCCGTCAACCCTGACCGCAAGAAGCTCTCGTACCGCATCCTGAACAACGTGGTGGCTCCGGTGCTTGCCGCCGTTGCCGTCGTAGTCGTCTGGCCCGCTGCCCTCTACATGAAGGGCAAGGAGATCATCGGGAGGAAGAGCGAGTCGGCGCTGGACGAAGAGCGTGAGTTTGCGGTGGAGCGCACTCACCTGCAGGAGCGTCTCACCGTTTTGCAGATCGAGGCCCGCGAGGTGGTCGCGGATCCGTTGGGTGCGGTCCCGGATCTGCCATTCGGCCACCTGAATGCAGCTTGGAAGACCTTCGTTGAAGAAGTCGGAGCGGACGATGAACTTTGGTCATTTACGGCGCCCTGGCAGACCAAGTGGGGGCGCAAGGAAATCAGAACAGGATATGTCGTCGTGCGTGGTGGTGTTCCGGCGTCCCACTTCTTGACCATGTGGAAGGAGATCGAGGATGAGCCGAAGAGTGACCAAGGCGCGATTCCTCCAGGGGCCGGCGCGGTTTACGGGGGCGAGCGCGGACAAGGCTAGATGGTGACTCTCCGCCGTATCGCTCGGACGGCGTCGTGACGGTAAAATTTATGGCGAAAATGTGATTCGCGACAATGGCTTAGGGCGTTCGATGCCGACCCTTCCCAGGTGCCTCCCTGACCAACATGGACCCGCATCAACGGCGGCGGGAACGGTCGCGGGAGTCGATAGATGCCGATAGATCTCGAAAGCTAGCCATCGTGGACGCGCCGACTGTTCTCGATAGATGTCGATCGATGGTGAAAGCTGCGCTCGGGGATCCCACTCGAAGTGACGGTACTTCTGACGGTAAAACAACTGCGGTTCGAGCTGTTCTTCAAGCCCATCAACGACTTACAGAAGCCGTTGATGATTGAGTGGGAATAGGCGGCGGCCGGCTACCGCGATGCGCGCACAGTGCCGGGCAAGGATGCCCGCGTGAACCGCCCGTCGCCGGCGCAGCTCCTCGAGCGCGCGGTGGCCGCCTTCGAGGCGGGCCGCTTTCACGAGACCGAGTCGGCCTGCCGCGCCCTCGCCGCGGCGGGGCGCGACGGCTTCGAGGTGCGCTACCTCCTCGGGCTGGCCGCGGAGCGCACGGGCCGGGCCGCCGAGGCCGTGGCGCTCCTCTCCGAGGCGGCGCGCCTCAACCCGGCGCACCCGGAGACCCGCTTCAACCTCGGCGTCGCGCTCGCGCGGCTCGGCCGCCTCGACGAGGCCGTCGCCGCCTACGACGGGGCGATCGCGCTGCGCGCCGGGTTCGCCGACGCCCATTTCAACCGCGGCGCCGCGCTCGGGGCGCTGGGCCGCGCCGAGGAGGCGCTCGCCGCCTACGGGCGCGCCGTGGCGCTCGCGCCCGCCGATCCGCAGGCGCACCACAATCTCGGCACGACGCTCGCCAGCCTGCGCCGGTTCGACGAGGCGCTGGGCCCCTTCGACCGGGCGCTCGCGCTCGATCCCCGGTACGCGCGCGCGTTCGCGAGCCGCGCGGGAGCGCTATTCCACCTCGGCCGGCTCGACGAGGCGCTCGCCAGTTGCGACAGGGCGATCGCCGCGGACCCGCGCGCGAGCGAAGCCTGGGACTGCCGCGCCCTCGTCCTGCTGGAACTCGACAGGCCGGCCGAGGCCCTGGAGAGTGCCGAGCGCGCGGTCGCGATCGGGCCCGGCGAGGCCAACGCCCACTACCACCGCGGCAACGCGCTGCGCGAGCTCGCCCGCTTCGAGGAGGCGATCGCGGCCTACGAGCGCGCCATCACCCTCGATCCGCGGCACGCCGCCGCCCACCGCAACCTCGCCGACGTCCTCCTGCTCTGCGGCGACTTCGCCCGCGGCTGGGAGGCCTACGCGGGGCGGTGGCGGATCTCGCCGGGCGGCGCGCGACCGGACATCACCGCGCCTGCGTGGTTGGGCGGGGAGGGACTCGATGGGCGGACGCTGCTGCTCCACGGCGAGATGGGCATGGGCGACACGCTCCAGTTCTGCCGCTTCGCCACGCAGGTCGCCCGCCTTGGCGCCCGCGTCATCCTCGAGGCGCCGGCGCCGCTCGTGCCGCTCCTGCGCACCCTCGAGGGGCCCGCCGCCGTCATCGCGAGGGGCGAGGCGATCCCGCCACACGACGGCCACTGCCCCCTCATGAGCCTGCCCTTCGCCTTCCGCACGGATCTCGCGACCCTGCCCGCGGCGGTGCCCTACCTGCACGCGGATCCTGCCCGCGAGGCGGCGTGGCGCTCGCGCCTGGGGCCGGGGACGCGCAGGCGGATCGGGCTCGCGTGGAGCGGCAGCGCGGGGCTTCGCAACGACCGGCGCAGCCTGTCGCTCGCGCGCGTGCTGCCGATGGTCGATGCCGGCGCCGACTGGTACAGCCTGCAGAAGGCCGTGCCCGCGAGGGACGAGGCGCTGCTGGCATCCCGGGCGGACCTTCGCGATCTCGGGACGGCCTTCGCCGATTTCGCGGACACGGCGGCCGCCCTGTCGCTGCTCGACCTGGTCATCACGGTCGACACCAGCGTGGCGCACGTGGCGGGCGCGCTGGGGAAGCCCGTGTGGATCCTGTTGCCGCACGTCCCGCACGACTGGCGCTGGTTCCGCGACGGCGAGCGCACCCCGTGGTACCCCACCGCGCGGCTCTTCCGGCAACCCGCGCCCGGCGATTGGGATGCGGTCGTTCGCGAGGTCGCCGCGGCGATCGCCCGGCTGCCGGCGAGGTAGCGGATTCTTGAACGGGTTCAAGGCAGGGGCGCCCCCTTGCCGTAGGCTTCCGTGCATGGATCGCCACCGCCGTCGTCACGCATGAGGGTTGCCCTGCTCCGCCGCGGGGTCGCCGCGATCCTGGCGCTGGCGACGCTCGTCGCGCCGGCCGGCTGGCCGCTGGCGTCGCAGGGCGGGCGCGTGCTGCCGGTCTCGGTGTGCACGACCGCCGGCGCGGCGGGACCGGCCGGGTTCGCGGTGCCCGGCGAGCTGCCCGCGGACCGGGGCCCGGGCCACGACTGCCGCAAGTGCATCCTTTGCACGGGCAGCGCGGACCGCTTCACCGCAGGCGCGTTGCCCGCGCGGATCACGATTCCTGCCTGCCCCGCGCGATCCGAAGCGCCCGTGGCGCAGCCGGACATCGCGCCGACCCCGGCGCCGGGTCGGCTGCCCCGCGCCCGCGATCCTCCCTCCGCTCCTCTCGCCTGACCCGTCGTTCGAGCGCGCGTCGCGGCCGTCGCGGCCGCCTGCGCACGCCCCGGCCTTGCCGGGGACCGACTCCCTTCGAGAGACCAGGAGCCTTCCATGCCTCGCCTCCAGGCGCTGCATCCCGCAGCCCACCCCGCTTCGCCCTTTCCGGCCGGCGTGCGCCTCCCGCGCCGCCTTCTACCCCTCGCCGTGGCCGCGGCACTTCCGCTCGCCGCGGCCGCGCAGCAGCCCCCGCACGTCGGCAGCGTCCGCGTGACCGCGCCACGGCTCGCCGAGCTGCCCCTCAATGCCGCCGCGGTCGACGACGAGGAGCTTCGCGCGCGCCGGCCTGCGACCAGCGACTCGGCCTCCTTGCTGAAAGGCATCCCGGGCGTGAGCCTTCACGGAGCCGGCGGCGTGTCCAGCCTGCCGTCGATCCGCGGCCTCGCCGATGATCGCCTGCGCATCAAGGTGGATGGCATCGACACCATCGCCTCGTGCCCCAACCACATGAACCCGGCGCTCTCCTACATCGACCCGTCCGCCGTCGGCGAGCTGCGGGTCTACGCCGGCATCACGCCGGTGAGCGTGGGCGGCGACAGCATCGGCGGAACGATCATCGCGGCCACGCCGGAGCCCGCGTTCGCGGATCCCGGCGCGGGCAGCCGCGCCCGGGGCGAAGCCGGCGCCTTCTTCCGCAGCAACGGGCGCGCGCGCGGCGTGAATGCGACCGCGAACTACCTCACCGAATCGGTGAGCCTCTCCTACGCCGGGGCGATGGCCGAGGCGGGCAACCACGAGGCCGGCGGCGAGTTCAAGGCCGGCGCGGCCACGGGCCGCCCGGGCCACGCCCTGCCGCTCGACGAGGTCGGCTCGACGGCCTACAGGGCCCGCAACCACCTCCTCACGATCGCGCACCGTGGCGAGCGCCACCTCGTGGAGGCGAAGCTCGGCCACCAGGACATGCCGTACCAGCTCTATCCCAACCAGCGGATGGACCTGCTGGAGAACACGCAGGAGCGCGCGAACCTGCGCTTCGTGGGGAGCTTCGGCTGGGGGACGCTGGAGGCGCGCGCGTACCACGAACGCGTCGAGCACTTCATGGATTTCGGGGCCGACAAGCGCTACTGGTACGGGGCCGCCACCGGCGGAGCCTCGGCGGAGAACGGCGCGGAGTGCGCGCCCGTGGGCTCCTCCTGCGCGGCAGGGATGCCGATGCACACCGAGAGCCGCACCACGGGGTTCTCGGCGAGGGCGGACGTCCCTCTCGGGGAGGGCGGGGCCGTGCGAGCGGGCGGCGAGTACCAGGGCTACCGGCTCGACGACTGGTGGCCGCCTTCGGGCGGCGGCATGTGGCCGGACACGTTCTGGAACGTCCGCGACGGCAGCCGCGACCGCAAGGCGCTCTTCGCGGAGTGGGAGGGACGGGCGGGCGAGCGGTGGCTGGCGCTCGCCGGGATCCGCTACGAGCGGGTGGCGTCGGACACCGGCCCGGTGCAGGCCTACAACGGCGGGGTCGCGCCGGCGACCGTCCTCGTGCCCGCGTTCAACGGGGCCGACCGCGCGCGCGCGGACGGCAACGTCGACCTCACGCTCCTCGCGCGCCACACCCCGGACGCGGGCCTCGACGTGGAGCTGGGGCTCGCGCGGAAGGTCCGCTCGCCCAGCCTCTACGAGCGCTACACCTGGCAGAGCCGCGGCATGGAGATGCTCATGGTGAACTGGTTCGGCGACGGCAACGGCTACCTGGGCAACCCCGGCCTCGAGCCGGAGAAGGCCCACACGGCATCCGTCACCATCGACTGGCACGCACCGGATCGCCGCTGGGAGCTGAAGGCGACGCCCTATTACACGCGCGTCACCGATTACGTCGACGCGGTGCGCTGCCCGGCGAGCCTGGGCGGGGCCTGCACCGCGGCAAACCTCGCCGCGACGCGCAGCTTCGTCTTCCTGCAGTTCGCCAACCAGGCGGCGAGGCTGCACGGCGTCGACCTGTCGGGACGCGCGGCCCTGGGCAGCACCGCCTGGGGCGACTGGGGACTGGCGGCGGTGGCGAGCCTCGCCCGCGGCAAGAACCTCGACACGGGCGGCAACCTCTACAACCTCCTGCCGGCGCACGGCACGCTCACGCTCACGCACCGGCTGCGCGGCTGGCGCAACGCGCTCGAGGTCGCGATGGCCGGCGCAAAGGACGACGTCTCGGCGGTTCGAAACGAGGTCCCCACCGCGGGCTACGCGCTCGTGAACCTGCGCCTGAGCCACTCGTGGCGCGACGTGCGGCTGGACTTCGGCGTCGAGAACCTCTTCGACCGCCTCTACGCCCTCCCCCTGGGCGGCGTCTATCTCGGACAGGGCACGACGATGACGGCGAGCCCGGTGGGATCGGTGCCGCGCTGGGGGACGGCGGTTCCCGGCATGGGACGCTCGGTGCACGCGGGCGTGACGGTGGGGTTCTAGGCCGGCAACCCGCGGCGCGCACGACGGCCGGCGGCAGGGCCCTCCCGCGGGTGATCGGGAAGGGTGAATTCGGTATCCTTACGGTTTGCCCAAGAACGAGAGTCCCAGGGGGAACCAATGTCGCAGCTGATCGGGGTGCCGCGGGAAGTCTTCCCGGGCGAAAAACGCGTGGCCACCGTCCCGGAGGTGGTCGAGAAGCTCCGGAAGCTGGGATTCGGCGTCCTCGTCGAAAGCGGCGCGGGCGAGGCGGCCAACTGCGGAGACGACGCCTACCGGGCGGCCGGCGCGGAAGTCGTCCCCGACGCGGCCACGCTCTGGTCCCGAGCGGACATCGTCTTCAAGGTCCGCGGCCCCAACGCCGACGAGGTGGCGAGGGTGCGCGAGGGCCAGGCGCTGGTGAGCTTCATCTGGCCCGCGCAGAATCCGGAGTTGATGCAGCAGCTCGCGGCCCGGAAGGCCACGGTGCTCGCCATCGACTGCCTGCCCCGGCAGCTGTCGCGCGCGCAGAAGATGGACGCGCTCACCTCCATGGCCGGCATAAGCGGCTACCGCGCCGTCATCGAGGCGGCCAACGCCTTCGGCCGGTTCTTCAGCGGCCAGATCACCGCCGCGGGCAAGGTCCCGCCGGCCAAGGTGTTCATCGCCGGGGCGGGCGTGGCGGGCCTCGCGGCCATCGGCACGGCCGCGAACCTCGGCGCGATCGTTCGCGCCAACGACACGCGCGCCGAGGTGGCCGACCAGGTGAAGTCGCTGGGCGGCGAGTTCGTCAAGGTCGACTACGAAGAGGAGGGCTCGGGCGGCGGCGGCTACGCCAAGGTGATGAGCGAGGGCTTCCAGAAGGCCCAGCGCGAGATGTACGCCCAGCAGGCGAAGGAGGCTGACATCATCATCACCACGGCGCTCATCCCGGGCAAGCCCGCGCCGAAGCTCATCACCGCCGAGATGGTGCAGAGCATGAAGCCGGGCAGCGTGATCGTCGACATGGCGGCCGAGCAGGGCGGCAACTGCGAGCTGACCGAACCGGGCCAGGTGGTGGTGAAGCACGGCGTGACCCTCGTCGGCTACACCGACCTGCCCTCGCGCCTGTCCAAGCAGTCGTCGACGCTCTACGCGACCAACCTGTTCCGCCTCGCCGAGGAGCTGTGCAAGACGCAAAGCGTAAAAAGCGACGGCACCCTCGACGTCAATATGGAAGACGAGGCCCTCCGCGGCCTGACCGTCGTCAAGGACGGCGAGGTCACCTGGCCGCCGCCTTCCCCCAAGGCGCCGGCCGCGCCCCCGGCCGCTGCCAAGCCGGTGGCCGCCGCTGCCCCGGCCGCCAAGGGCCATGGCCACGGCGCCGGTGCGCCGGCCTCGGGCGCGAGCGCGGCCGTCATGTTCGGCGCCGCCGCCGCGCTGTTCTGGCTCATCGGCGCCCATGCCCCGGAGAGCTTCCTCGGCCATTTCACCGTCTTCGTGCTGGCCTGCTTCGTCGGCTACATGGTGGTGTGGAACGTCA
>JAHCAZ010000055.1 GCA_019634615.1 Opitutaceae bacterium | reverse complement strand
CGTGCCGGCGAGCTTGAAGTCCATGTCGCCGAAGTGGTCTTCCTCACCGAGAATGTCGGTGATCGTGACCCACTTCTCGATGCCGCCTTCGGCGTTGTTCTGGGTCATGAGACCGCAGGAGATGCCGGCGACGGGAGCGATGATCGGCACGCCCGCGTCCATGAGGGAGAGGCAGCCGCCGCAGATCGAGGCCATCGAGGTCGAGCCGTTGGAGGCCATGATCTCGGAGACGACGCGGATGGAGTAGGGGAACACGTCCTCGGGCGGGAGCACCGGGACGAGGGAGCGCTCGGCGAGCGCGCCGTGGCCGACCTCGCGGCGGCCCGGGCCGGTGAAGCGGCCGGTCTCGCCGACGGAGAAGGGCGGGAAGTTGTAGTGGAGGATGAAGGACTTCGACGTGGCGCCGCCCGTCAGGCCGTCCATGTCCTGGGCTTCCTTGGTGGGCCCGAGGGTGGTGATGGCGATGTTCTGGGTGTCGCCGCGCTGGAACGTGGCGGAACCGTGCACGCGCGGGAGCACGCCGACCTCGGCGTGCAGCGGGCGGAGGTCCTTCTGGCCGCGGCCGTCGGAGCGGATGCCCTTGGTGAGCACGGTCTGGCGGTAGGCCTTGTACTGCAGGTCCTCGAAGACGACGTTGAGGTCGACATCGGTGAACTTGTCGGCGCCGAGCTCGGCGGTGAGGGCGGCCTTGGCCTCCTCCTTGAGGAGCTTCACGGCGGCGCCGCGGGCGGCCTTCTCCTTGCCGAAGATGGCGTCGGAGATGCGCTGGGCGGGGACGACGCGCTCGATGATGGCGCGGGCCTCGGGCGTGGCGCCGACGAGGGCGAAGGTGGCCTTCGGCTTGCCGGCGAGGGACACGAGCTCGTTGATCGCGGTGATGATCGGCTGGATGGCCTGGTGGCCGAACTCGAGGGCCTTGACGAATTCCTCCTCGGGAATCTGGTCGGCGGAACCCTCGATCATCAGCATGTCCTTGGCGTTGCCGACGTAGATGAGGTCGAGCGAGGAGCCGTACATCTGCTCGATGGTCGGGTTGGCGACGAACTTGCCGTCGATCAGGCCGACGCGGACGGCGGCGATGGGGCCGCCCCACGGGATGTCGGAGATGGCGAGGGCGGCGCTGGCGCCGTTGACCATCGCGATGTCGGAGTCGTTGACGAGGTCGGCCGACATGAGCTGGCCGATGATCTGGACCTCATTGAGGAAGCCCTCGGGGAAGAGGGGGCGGCAGGGACGGTCGCAGAGGCGGGAGATGAGGATCTCACGCTCGGTCGGGCGACCCTCGCGCTTGAAGTAGCCGCCGGGGAAGCGGCCGGCCGCGGCGTACTTGTCGCGGTAGTCGACGGTCAGGGGGAAGAAATCCTGGCCGGGGCGCATCGTCTGGGCGACGCACGCGGAGACGAAGACGTTGGTCTCGCCGATGTTGACGTTGACGGCGCCATTGGCGAGCTGGGCAAAGGTGCCCGTGGAGAACTTGATGCCCAGGCCGGGCACTTCGACGGTATGTTTCTGTTTCATTGCTAGCGGATAAGTGTCTCGGATGGGTACGGGTACGGTCAGCGACACACGACTGAACGGGCCCGGGCCTCCGGAAGCGGAGGCGGCGTCGCCGGGATGGCGGACGCCTGGGATTGAGGGTTGTAACAACCCACCTTGGTCTCCTCGTGCCTGACACGAGAGATTTCCGTTTGGCGCCCCCGGGTGGGGGTGGTTTGCCGTGGCGGCAAACGGAAATGTCCCGATCGAAGCGGCGAGTGTCGGTAAAGACAACGGGCGACCCGCGGATCGGGTCGCCCGTGTGACAAAGTGGTTTAGCGGCGGAGGCTCAGCTTTTGCAGGAGCTCGTTGTACTTCGGAAGATCGTGCTTCTTCAGGTAATCGAGCAGCTTGCGGCGGCGGGAGGCCATCTGGAGGAGGCCGCGGCGCGAGTGGAAGTCCTTGCGATGCGTGCGCAGGTGCTCGGTCAGGTGATTGATCCGGGCGGTGAGCAGCGCGATCTGGACTTCGGACGAACCGGTATCCTTCTCGTGGGTTTTGTATTCTGCGATGATCGAGGGCTTAACGACTGTGGTGGACATTGGTTTAGTTGTTGGTTTGCACGACTGTAGGGAACTCCGGAGGGAGCTCCGTGCCACCCGCCCCGGGCCGTTGAGGCGGCCCCGAGCCGGCGTCACCGTTCCAATCCCGCCGAAGCGGGACCAGTCATGGTGGCCACCCGCAACCGGCGGGTATCCACTGACGCAAGAGACAAGGCTCCGAAACCACCGGGGTGGGCGCAAGCGAAAAGTTGGGGGAGCCGGAGGGGGGGTAAGGAGGAAGCCGGGAAGCCCGGAATCGAACCGGGGATTCAAGAGTCTTCCTTCCTGGTTTCCAGGCTTCCCTCTTCAACCTGTACGTAAGTTCAAGCTCTTCACGTCCTTGCATCCCGGCAGGGCCTTGATTTTGGCTACGATGGCGTCCTTGTGCATGAACAGCTCATTCTTCACCACGGCGTGCGAGACCAGCACGGTCAGTCGGCCGCGCTCGATGGTCACGGGATGCGAATAACTGGCGTTGGCGGCGCCGACGAGCCGGGGCCATTCGTTGCGGATGGTGTGCTCGGGGGCGTCGCGGCCGATGTGGTGCTTCTGCAGGATGTCCTCGACCAGCGCGGACAGTGGCTGGGTGGGTCGCTTGACCTGGCGGCGGGGTTCACCGTACGGAACTTGCCGCAGGTCGCCGATCAGTTCCTCGGCGAGCTTGCTGAACTGATGCGGCTGCTCAGGCATGGGGCTCGCGGCGGTTTTCCGCCTCGTACAGCCGGCTGTAACGGACGAAGGCCCCGAAGGCCGTGGCCCAGGCGATGTAGAAACCGGGGAAGCCGTCGAGGAACCCAAGCTTGAAAATGTACGCGCGGAGGAAGCGCCAGCCCGGTCGGATGATGGTCGCGGCGAGCGAGAACTTCACCCCGCGCGCCTGCTGCTGGCGGACGAAGAGGTCGGCGAACGGGTTGATCTTCGCCACGTGGCTCGCGAGCGTCGGGAAGGAGTAGTGATGCAGGTCGCCGCGCAGGTCGGCCACCGGGCCGTCGGCATCCATTTTCTCGTGCACGAATTGATCACCGCCCCAGCGGGCGCGCGACCGCTGGATGAGGCGCAGGCTGAGGTCAGGGTACCAGTCGCCGTGCGTGATCCACCGGTCGATGAACCACACCTTGCGCGGAAAGCGCGCCCCGGCGAAGGCGTCGCGGTCCGATCGCGCGAAGAAGGCGACGATGGCCTCCCGCAGCGCGGGCGAGACCTCCTCGTCTGCATCGAGGCACAGCGCCCAGGGCTGTGTCGCCTGGTCGAGCGCCCAATTCTTGGTGTCGCGGAAGCCGCGCCACTCCGTCTGCAGCACCCGCGCGCCGAGGCGCTGGGCGATGGTCGCGCTGTCGTCGGTCGTGTGGTTGAGCACCACGAGGATATCCGCCACCCAGCCCTGCACGCTCGCCAGGCACCGCGGCAGCGTCTGCGCCTCATTGCGGGCGACGATCACGACGGAGATGGGTAGGGGATTGGCCACGGGAGGATAGTAAGGGGGAGGAATCGGGGCCGGGCGAATCCAATTCTAGGGATGGCCTATTGGTTATGGCCTATTGGTTATGGCCTATTGCGTATGGCTTATTTCCGGACTGATCGGGATCGCAGTAGCCACGAGCGTGAGCGAGTGGGGGCATGCTGCGTTAACCCAGCGACCACTCGCTCACGCTCGTAGCTACATCCGAAACGGAACACGTTTGTGGAAAGACTACTCACGGTCCGGCCATAACCAATATGCCATAACCAATAGGCCATAAACCATTCCTCACCTGCCGAACAGCGAGCGCGGGATCTGGTACAGGTAGCCGCAGGACCTCCAGGCTCTCACGAAGGCTTTTTTCCCCGCATTGGGCCGGGCGATGATGAAATTGAGCAGCGCCACGAGTCCGAAGCCGACGGCCTTGAAGACATTGCCGACGAACCGCGACAGCAGGTAGCCGACGGACGAACGACCTTCCTCGCGGTCCACGTTGACGCGGCCGACGACGCGCGAGCAGGCGGAGTCGAAGGCGTGGCGTTTCACATAGCGCACCGTCGTGCGCGCGGCGGGCATCTGGTGCTGCACGCGCGCCGCCGGGGCGAACCAGACGGCGTAGCCGGCCTTGCGCAGGCGGCGGATGGGGCCGTTCTCCTCGCCGCCGAAGACGCGGCCGCCCTTGCGGCCGAGGTTGATGTCCCAGCCGCCCGTCGCCCGCAGCGCGTCGCGGCGGAAAGCGAGGTTGGCGCTCATCGGTACCTGGTGCTCGGCCGTCGGCCCGGCGTCGGGGCGCAGCGCCTGCAGGCGGTGGAACGAACGCACCCAGTCGGGCGCGCCGTCCGGGAAGATCGGCTCGACCTCGCCCGCCACGGCGCCGATGCGGCCGTCGGCATCGGCGGCGAACGGCGCCATCAGCGCGCGCAGCCAGCCCGGGCCCATGAGGATGTCGTCGTCGCCATAGACGATGATCTCGCCGCGCGCCTCGTCGAGGGCGCGGTTGCGGGCGTAGTTGGCCCCCTGCTGGGTCTCGAGCACATGCCGCGGCACGTGCGGCGCCCCGGCGTAGCGCGCGACCGTGCCGCGCGTGTCGTCGGGCGAGTTGTTGTCGATGATGAGGATCTCGAGCCGGTCCGCCGGATAGTCCTGCCGCGTCAGTCCATCGAGCGTCTGCGCAAGCAGCTTCGCCCGATTGTAGGTCGGGATGGCGATGGTGACGCTGGGGAGGTCAGGCATGGTTGGGCGCGGCGGTTACAGACTCCGCTTCACGGCGGCGAACACCTCGTCGACCGTGAGCTTGCGCACGCAGTAGCTGCGGTACGAGTCGGTCTTCACGCAGGGCGTGGGGGTGTCGGGCAGGCAGGTGCAGGGGAGCGGGGTTTGCAGGACGGTATGCCGCTCGCCCAGCGGACGCCAGATCGCGGTGTTCTGGGAGCCGAAGAGCGCGACGACCGGCACGCCCACGGCGGCCGCGATGTGCATGGGGCCGCTGTCGTGGCAGAGGAACAGGTCGAATTGCGCGAGCAACGCCGCGAACTGACCCGTGGTGAGGCGTTGCTCGACGGCCACGAGGTGCATCTGCGCGTGGCGGCGGATCTCGCGGACGAGTGCGCTCTCGGCCGGGCCGGCGACGACGAAGGCCTGGGCGCCGAGTTCGTCCTGCATCCGGTCGCACACCGCCGCGAACCGATCGGCCGGCCAGAGCCGGAACGGACTGCGGCTGCCGGGGTGGAGGAGCACCTTGCGCGCGCGGTTGGGCGCGGACGATTTCGGTCCGCCGGTGAGTTTCTCGGCAAAGGCAATATCCGTCGCCTTCGGCACGAGGCGCACCTCGCGCGTGACGATGGGCACGCCGAGGGCGGCCGGGAGGGCGAGGTAGGTCTCGGTGATGTGCTTCGACGTGTAGTCGGCGTTGGTGACGGCGGCCGCGTGCGTGTAGAGCCAGCGGTGACGGAAGGGATTGGTCTCGCGGTCGTAGGTCGCGCGCACGCCGGCGCCGGTCCAGCGGGTGAGCCAGGCGGTCTTGTCGGTGTTGTCGAAATCCAGCACGTGCGTGAACCGCGCCGCCCGCAGTGCGCGCAGGAGCCGCGGCCATTCCGCGAGGCGGCGCGGGAAAGTCAGGACGGTGGTGATGTCGGGATTGAGCGTCGCGATCGACGCATACGCCGGCTCCGCAAGCAGCGTGATCCGCGCCTCCGGCCAGTGCAGCCGCAGATTGCGGCACACGCTCCCGAGGAGAACGAGGTCACCGAGATAGCGGCGGCGGATGAGAAGAATGTGCGGAACGGCGGACAAAGGATGGCTTATTGGCTATTGCTTATGGCCTAAGGCTTATGGCCAAGCCAGGCTCGGGGTCATTCGCGCGCTGGCCTTCGGATGCAACCTGCTTGCGGCCTCTGGGTGCATCTTCGCCTGTTGCCCAAGAACGCAGGCAAGTTGCGCACCTGCGAGGTTCGGACATAACCCATAACCAATAAGCCATAACCAATAAGCCATCCTCATCCGGTTCCTTGTTGGCGGTCGTACAGGGAGCGGTACAGCGCGTTGCCGGCGTAGAGCGCGGCGTGGGTGCCGCGGGCGGTGATGCGGCCCTGTTCGAAGACGAGGATCAGCGACGCGTCGCGGATGGTGCTGAAGCGGTGGGCGATGATGAGGACGGTCTTGCCGACGACGAGCTTGCGGAGCGCGTCCTGCACCGCCGCCTCGCTGCCGGAGTCGAGGGCGCTGGTGGCCTCGTCGAGGATGAGGATGGGGGCGTTGCGCAGGAAGGCGCGGGCGAGGGCGATGCGCTGCTTCTGGCCGCCGGAGAGGAGGGCGCCGCGCTCGCCGACGATCGTGTCGTAGCTCTGCGGGAGTGTGCGGATGAAGTCGTCGGCGTGGGCATCCACCGCCGCCGCGATGACCTCGTCGCGCGTGGCCTCGGGGCGGCCGAGGAGGAGGTTCTGGTAGATCGTGTCGTTGAAGAGCACCGGCTCCTGCGAGACGAGGGCGATGTTGCGGCGCAGGTCGGCGAGGCGCAGGCGGCGGACGTCGAGGCCGTCGACCGTGACGAACCCGGACGCGGCCTCGTAGAAGCGCGGCACGAGGTTGGCGAAGGTGGTCTTGCCGGCGCCGCTCGGGCCGACGAGGGCGCAGACGGTGCCGGCGGGGATGGCGACGGCGACGTCAGCGAGGGCGGGGTTGTCGCCGTAGGCGAAGGAGACATCGGCGAAGGCGATGTCGCCGCGCAGGCGGCCCACCGTCACCGGGTCGGCGGGATCGGCGATGGCGACCGGTTCGTTGAGCACGACCTCGAGCCGCTGCAGCGAGGCCTCGCCGCGCTTGAGCTCGTTGTTGAGCGCGCCGAGTTTCTTGATCGGCTCGTAGCAGAGGTAGAGGGCGGTGATGACGGCGAGGAAGGAGTCGCGGTCGATGCCGGCGGAGTACGCGTAGAGGAAGGTGCCCGCGATGCCGAGGGAGGCGACGATCTCGATCGCGGGGCTGAGGGCCTGGGCGTACTTGGCGATCTTGAGCTGGAGGCGGAGCAGGTTGTGGCTGCCGGTCGCGAAGCGGCCGGTCTCGCGGGCCTCGAGGCCGAACGCGCGCACCTCGCGGGCGGCGGCGAGGTTCTCGGCGAAGTGGCCGGTGAGGGTGCCGACCTCCTGCTGGAGCTGCTCGGCGCGGCGGAGAATCTTGCGGCCGATGTAACGGATGGGGAGGACGGTCAGCGGGACGATGCCCAGGCAGACGAGCATCATGCCCACGCCCTCGGCGCGCCAGGACTCAAAGGCCAGCCAGCCGAGGGCGGCAAGGAGGGTGCCGGGTTGCTTGATGCCGTCGTTGGCGAGGAGCGTGAGGGTGTTCTGGAGCTGGGTGGTGTCGGCCAGCCCGCGCGAGAGCAGGTCGCCGGTCTGCCGGCTCTGCACAAACGACAGGGGCAGCACCTGCAGCTTCGAGAAATAGTCCACCCGCAGCGCCTCGAGCACCCGCGTGCCGGCGTATTGGATGTAGTAGCCGTTGACGTAGGCGAAGATGCCGCGAAGGAGGAAGATGAACGGGATGTACGCCGCGATGAGGGCGACGGCGCCAAGGGAGAGATCGCTGCGCGCGCCGTCGAAGATCGCCGGGAACACGTACTTGATCATGCTCGGCAGCCCCGCGCCGGTGGCCGCACTGTAGAGCAGACCCGCGACAATCGCCATGACCAGCGAGCCGCGCACCGGCCGCAGGTAGGCGAAGTAGGGGCGAAAGCGGCGAAGCGTCATGGTGCGTGGACAGTTATAGATGACAGAGGGCGGTGGTCGGACGCCAGAGGGAAATGGGGATCAACCGCGGATGGGGCTGGAGCTTTTAACCACGGATTTCACGGATGACACGGATCCAATCTTAGGGAACCACTGATGAACACTTATGAACACTGATTGGGATCAGTGAAGATCAGTGTAGATAAGTGGTTTATCCGGTTTGTATCCGTGCAATCCGTGTAATCCGTGGTTCAAAACTCCGACTCAATCTTTCGCTGACCTCACATCCAACGCGTCGCGCAGGCCGTCGCCGACGAAGTTGAGCGAGAAGAGCGACAGCGAGAAGACCGTGCCGGGGAAGACGAGGAGCCACCAGAATTCCTCCATTTTCTCGGCGCCGTCCTTGATCAACACGCCCCACGAGCTCATCGGCGGCTGCACGCCCAGGCCGAGGAAGCTGAGGAAGGCCTCGAGGAGCATGACCGCCGGGATCGTCAGCGTGGTGTAAACAATGATCGGGCCCAGCACGTTGGGGATCATGTGGCGGAAAATGATGCGGCGTTTGCCGAAGCCGAGGGAGCGCGCGGCCTCGATGAACTCCATCTTCTTGATCGTGAGGATCTGCCCGCGGACGATCCGCGCCATCGTCAGCCACTCGACCGCGCCGATCGCGACGAAGAGCAGCACGATGTTCCGGCCGAAGAACACCATCAGCAAGATCACGAAGATCGTGAAGGGCAGGGCGTACATGATGTCGACGAGCCGCATCATCACGCTGTCGATCTTGCCGCCGAAGAACCCGGCGACCGCGCCATAGACGACGCCGATGGCGAGCGCGACGAACGTGGCGACGAGGCCGACGAGAATCGAGATGCGGCCGCCGTAGAGAATGCGGGCGAAGAGGTCGCGGCCGAGGGTGTCGGTCCCGAGCCAGTGGTCGGCCGAGGGCGGCGTGGCGCCGAGGTCGAGGTTCTGCTCCTGGTACGACTGCGCGAAGAGCGGGCCGAAGGCGCAGAGGAAGCCGAGGATCAGGAGCACGATGGCCCCGGCCACGGCGAGGCGGTTCTTGCGCAGGCGACGCCAGGCGTCGCCCCAAGGCGAATGGCCTGCCTCGAGTTCGACGGGCGCGGCGGCGGGAAGCGAAGTCGGCTTCAGCATGGCGTCACTCGAACTTCAGCTTGGGGTTGAGCCAGACCTGCACGACGTCCACGACGAGATTGAGGACGATGATGAGCGCGGCGTAGAGGATCACCGTGCCGAGCACGAGGGTGTAGTCGCGGTTGAACGCGCTGTTCACGAACTCGCGGCCGAGGCCGGGGATCTGGAAGATGGTCTCGATGACGAACGAGCCGGTGAGGATGCCGGCGATCGCCGGCCCGAGGAAGGACACGACCGGCAGGAGTCCGCCGCGCAGCGCGTGGCGGAAGACGACGCGCACCTCCGAGGCGCCCTTGGCGCGGGCGGTGCGGATGAAGTCCTGCCCGAGCACCTCGAGCATGCCGCCGCGCGTGAGCCGGGCGACGTAGGCCGCATACACACAGCCGAGGGTGGCCGCCGGCAGCACGCGGTCAGCCGGGCCGTACCAGCCCGAGGCGTTGAACCACCCGAGGTGGATCGCGAAGAACAGCACCAGCAGCGGACCGAGCACGAAGGTCGGCACGCTGATGCCGGTCATGGCGACGGACGAGCACAGGTAGTCGAGCCAGGTGTTGCGCCGGATGGCGGCAAGGACGCCGAGCGTCAGGCCGACCGTGAGCGCGACGGCGAGCGACCAGAGGCCGAGTTCGAGGGAGGTCGGCAGCTTGTCGGCGATGATCTCGTTGACGGTGCGGTTGGCGTACTTGAACGAGGGCCCAAGGTCGCCCTGCAGGAGGTTGCCAAGGTAGTCGAGGTATTGGCGGTGGAGGGGCTTATCCAGGCCGTAGTGGGCCTCGAGGTTGCGCAGGACCTCGGGCGTGACCGCCTTCTCCGCCGTGAACGGCCCGCCGGGGACGAACCGGATCATGAAAAACGTCGCCGTCACGATGACCCACAGGACGGGGATCATCTCCAGCAGGCGGCGAAGGACAAAGCGAAGCATCGCGGGGATTCAGCGGGAACGGCGGCGATTTGCCAACTTTCAATCAGTCCGCGAGGTGGATGTACTTGTACGGGTGATTGTCCAGCAGCGTGGGGTAGAAGCCTTTGATCCGCTTACTGCGGGCGGCGACCTTGGTGTAGTAGTAGATCGGGATGACCGGGAGCTCGTCGACGAGGATGGCGTCCATCTGCTGGTAGAGTTCGTAGCGCTCGGCGTCGGTCTTGGCGGCGAGGGCGGCGTGGAGGAGGCGGTCGTACTCAGGGCTGGACCAGTTGGTGTTGTTGTTGCCGCTGTCGGACTCCCAGATCTCGAAGAAGACGTGCGGATCCAAGTAGTCGGCGATCCAGCCGCCGCGCTGCATCATGAAGTTCTTCGTCTGCTGCATGTCGATGTACACCTTCCACTCCTCGTTGCGGAGCTCGACGTTCACGCCGAGGTGCTTGCGCCACATCTGCTGGATGGCCTCGGCGATGGCGCGGTGGTTCTGCGAGGTGTTGTAGACGAGTTCGATGGTGGGGCAGCCCTTGCCGCCGGGGTAGCCGGCCTCGGCGAGGAGGCGCTGGGCGTCGGCGATGGTGCCGGTGAGGCGGGCGCGGGCGGTGTAGCCGGAGTTGCCGGGGTAGCTCACGGCGTAGGCGGGCTGCTCGTCGCCGCGGGTGACGTGCTTGACGATGGCCTCGCGGTCGATCGCGAGGGCGAGGGCCTGGCGCACGCGTTTGTCGTTGAGCGGCGGGCGGGCGGTGTTGCAGCGGTAGAAATAGACGCCGAGGTAGGGATCGATCTGGAGCGACTCGGGGTAGTCGCGGCGGTAGGCGTCGATCTTGGTGTTGGGCAGCTCGTAGGTCATGTCCACCTGGCCGGTGCGGAACATGCGCTCGTCGGTCGCGAGGTCCTCGGTCGGGTAGAAGTGGATCGCATCGAGCTTCACGGTCGCGGCGTCCCAATAGTGCGGGTTGCGCACGACGGAGATGAGCTTGTTGGGTTCCCACGACTCGAGGACGAACGGGCCGCTGCCGACGAGGTTGCCGGGCTTGGTCCAGGGCAGGCGCTTGCGGTCGAGCGGGCCATGCTGCGCGATGATGTGCGTCGGCACCGGCCACCACGAGTAATGGCTGGCCATGATCTTGAGCAGGTAGGGCGTCGGGTGGTTGAGGGTGACGACGAAGGTTCGGGCGTCGGGGGCCTTGAAGCCGACCTGCGCGAAATCCGGGAGGCGCCCCTCGTAGTAGTCGCGGGCCCCGGCGACGAAGTTGTACACGAGGTAGGCGTACTCGGAGGCGAGTGAGGGCGAGAGGATGCGGCGGAACGACTCGACGATCTCGGGGGCGGTGATCGGGTCGCCGTTGGACCAGCGCAGGTTGGGGCGAAGCGTGAAGGTGTAGACGAGGCCGTCGGCGGAGATCGTCCACGACTCGGCGAGGCCGGGCATGGGGCTCAGGTCCTTGGGGTTCTCGGTCACGAGGCCCTCGAACAGGGCCATGATGACCTTGTGCTCGGGCACGCCGGTGACGGTCTGCGGGTCGAGGTCCTGCACCTCGGAACCGTTGCCGACGCGGAAGATCATCGGCGCCTTGGCCGGCGTGGCGCCCGTGGCGGCAGGTGCCGCGGGTTTTTCGGACCGCCCGCAGCCGGCGAGACCGACAATCAAACCGAGCGCAAGGCAGCAGGCGAGGGTGGTGGGACGCATCGGGGCGGAACCGTACGAGGGAATGCCGGAGCCGCAAACTCGCGGGCGAACTGGCGGATTCAGGGCCAAAGGCCCGGCCGATAACAGCCTAGGGCGAAGCCCTAGGCTATATTGGCGGCGCGCCTTTGGCGCTCTGTTATCATCGGGCTGAAGGCCCAACGCCATAATAGCCTGGGGCATCGCCCCAGGTACCATCCGGAAACCACCGCAAGGGCTGAAGGCCCGCCCTATGGATCGGGCCTTCAGCCCTCATCGTGGTTATCGGATTAAACCTAGGGCTTCGCCCTAGGCTGTTATCGGACGGACCTTCGGCCCTGACTCCGGATTTCAACGTTCACCCTGCGGCGTCTGGCGCAGGGTGACTCCCTTGTAGTACCGCGTCCAAATCGCGTCCTCGCGCCACCCCTGCACCGCCGGGCTCACGAGGTAGTTGCGCGCGTTGAAATACAACGGCGCCACCGGGCACTCCGCGGTCACGCGGGCCTCGGCGGTGGCGAGGCGGGACTGGCGCTCCGCGGCGGTCGGGGCGGCCTCCGCCGCGGCGAGGAGCGTGTCGAAGGTTGGGTCGCGCCACTGCGACAGGTTGGCGGCCGAGTCGCTGCGCAGCTCGGCGAGCAGGTTCGCGGGGTCGGCCACGTCGGGGATGGCCGTCATGAAACCGATGTCGTACGTGCCCTGCCGCAGCGACGCGAGGTGCACCCGGGCCTCGCGCACCGCGATGCGGACGTCGAGGCCGAGCTCCTTTTTCCACATGGCCTGCACGGCCTCGAGCACGATGGTTTGCGTCCAACCGGTGAGCTCCAGACGAGGGAACCCCTGGCCGCCGGGAAACCCGGCCGCGGCGAGCAGGCGCCGGGCCTCGGCGGCGTCCTCGCGCAACCTCGCCGTCGGCGTGTGGCCGCCGAGTCCGGGCGGGACGAAGTGATACGCGGCGGTGAGCCCGCCCTGGAGCACGCGGTTGACGAGCGCCGCGCGGTCCACCGCCAACGCGAGCGCGCGGCGGACACGTGGGTCGGCCAGCGGACCGCGGGTGGTGTTGAACGCGAGGTAGCGCGTCTCATGCAGATCCGCGTGCTGCAGCGGGGAGCCGGGCGTGGTGTAGCCGGGGAGCTTCGTGTAGGGCACGGCCATGGTGACGTCGAGCTGGCCGGCGCGGAAGGCGCGCTCCTCGGCGTCGCCGTT
Organism: Opitutaceae bacterium; assembly: GCA_019634615.1. Classification (GTDB taxonomy): domain Bacteria; phylum Verrucomicrobiota; class Verrucomicrobiia; order Opitutales; family Opitutaceae; genus UBA2377. Next base: position 1,874 of record JAHCAZ010000055.1, on the reverse strand, counting down.
GTCGAAGGCGAGGAAGTGGATCGCATCCAGCCCGACGGCGGCGGCGTCCCTGTAATCGGGGCGCTTCGTGACGACGATGCGCTGATTCGGCCGCCACTCCGTGAGCGTGAACGGACCGTTGCCCACGTAGTTCGCGGGCCGCGTCCAGTCGCGCCCGAGGCGGGCGACGACGCGCGGGTTCACCGGAATCCAGGGTCCGCTGGCGGCGTAGGCGAGGAAGTGGGGCGCGGGTCGCGCGAGCGTGACTTCGAGGGTGGCGGCATCGCGGGCGCGGAAGCCCACCCCGGCGAAGTCCTTGAGCTCCCCGCGCCGAAACGCCGCGGCCCCGCGCACGAGGTCGAACAGGCCGGCCTTGGGCGCGGCCGTGGCGGGATCGAGGGCGCGGTGATAGGAATCGACGAAATCCTGGGCGGTCACCGGTTCGCCGTTGGACCAGCGGGCGCCGGAGCGGAGGTGGAACGTGTAGACCAGACCGTCCGGCGAAACCTCCCACCGTTCGGCCGCCGCCGGCTGGGGTTCGCCGCCGGCCGGATCGGGCGTGACGAGACCCTCGCCCAGCGCGCGGATGATGAAAAAATCGTCCGGCAGCGTGGCGCGGGCCGGGTCGAGGTCGCCCGGCTCGTTGCGCTGCGCAATCCGCAGCGTCGCGGGCGCGCTCTCCGGCGGACGCGGCGCGCAGCCGGCGAGGGCTGCGGCGAGAGCGAGGCCGAGCGTCCACCACCGCCAGGCGGCGGGCGAAGCGAGACGGCGGGGGCGGCGGCTGCGAGGCATCGCCGGCCAGCCTGCGCGGTCACGCGGTGCGGTTCAACCGCCGTTTGCGCTGCTCGCCGGGTCCAGGCGCAGGACGTATTCCTCGGTCTCCTCGCCCCGGCCGTGGGCGAAACCCTTGTCCTGGCCGACGATGACGAAGCCGCACTTCTGCAGCACGCGGAGGGAGCCGAGGTTGTCGGTCGCTGTGCGCGCGAGGATCGGGCGTGTCACGACCAGGCGGAGGAGCTGCTTGAGCGCCTCCGTGGCGATGCCCCGGCCCCAGAATTCCCGGCCCAGCCAATAGGTGACCTCGAGGTTGCCCTCCAGGGGGAAGCACGCGACGTGACCGGCAACCTGGCCGTCGGCGAGGACCGTGCGTTGGGTGATCGCGGCGTCACTCAGGATTTTTCGCCAGTGCGCGTCGAAGGTCGGCCGGTCCCGCGGCTCCTTGCCGACGAAGGCGGCCATCCGGTTCGCGACGGGATCGAGCTGGTGCAGGTAAAAGGCGTCGAGATCGGCTGGTTCGACCTCCCGGATGGTGACCTTGGCGAGGGGAGCCATCGGTGCTTCACCGCTTGCGCTTGTGAATGCCGATCGAGTTGCCGTCGGGGTCGCTCACGAAGGCCATCTGGCAAACGCCGGTGTCGAAGGGCCCGAAGGTGAACTTCACGTTGGCCGCCTTGAGCTCGGCGATGGCCTGGTCGAAATCCGCCACCTCGAGGCTGACGCTGCAACCCGTGGCGCTCGGTTTCATCCCGGGAGCGACGCCGAGGGCGAGGGTGCCGGCGCCGATGTCGTACTCGACCCAGTGCATGCCATCGCCCTGATAGTTGGCGGTGGCTTTCAGTCCGAGCACGCCCTCGTAAAAGCCCTGGGCGCGCGTCATGTCGGTCACGGGATAGCAGCTGAATGCGATTTCCTTGATTTGCATGGATGGGGTGGGGTGAAAAGGGCCGGGCACCAGTCAACAACCACCGCGGCCTTGCCTCAATGCCTTAATTGGGGAGAGCGATATCGCGGGCACGCAGACGCACGCCGCCCTCGACCTAAGGGGTCATATCTTAACTTTTGACAAGACCGCCTGATAGCGCCGGCTTTCCGCCCCGCCCTGCAGGCGAAAGCGG
>JAHCAZ010000054.1 GCA_019634615.1 Opitutaceae bacterium | reverse complement strand
GGTTTGCACCCAGTCCAGGCCCAGCACCGGTCGCATCAGCGCAAGCGGCACCAGCACCCCGCCCGCCGCGACCCCCCAAGGCGCCCAGCGGCGGAGCCCGGCGGAGGTGTGGTGCAGGGCGATCCAGGCGAGCGCCGCCAACACCACAAAGCCGCCGACATTGATCTTCGTCAGCACCAGCGCCCCGGCGATCGCGCCGACCAGCGCGGCCCAGGCCTCGTTGCGCCCCCGCGCCAGGCACCGGTAGCCGAGGACGGCCGCAAGCGCCACGAGGAGGGCGATGAGGCTGCCCGGGTGGGTGGGCTCGCTGACCATGATCCAAAGGTAGAGGAACGCGCCGGCCAGGACCGCGAGCGTCGTGAGGAAGCTGCGCGCGGCCTGCCAGACCACCGCCGCGCACCCCAGCGCCACCCCGGCCCAGGCGGCCAGCGTCACCAGCCGCCCTGCCACGTGCGTGAAGGGCAAGCCGGCGAGATGGAGCAGGTGGTAGAGGACGAACGGGAAGGGCCCGTACTGCGTGTACACCTCGCGGTAAAGGCCGCCGTGCTCGGCGTAATTGCGCAGCGACAACAGCACGTACCCCTCGTCGTCGTAGAACATGAACGCGCTGAACATGGCCAGCGCCGCGCTGAAGCAGAGCAGGGCGGCGCAAACCGCGAAGACCGGGGCGCGCCACCAACCCGGGGACGAAGCGCGGGGGGCGGTCACGGCGCGGGCGGGGTCCGCCGGTCGGAGCCGGCGGCCGGACGGCGCTTCACCACGTAGAGCGGGCGCTGCTTCACCTCGTCGTAGATGCGGCCGAGGTATTCGCCGAGCACGCCGATGCCGATCAACTGCACGCCGCCGAGGAAGAGGATGAGCACGGCGAGCGTGGTGAACCCGGTCTGTGCGTGCTCGATGCCAAGCAGGCGCCGGGTCACGTAGAAGGCACCCAGGCTGAAACCGACGCCCGAGACGAAGAGTCCGGCGTACGTCACCAGGCGCAGCGGCAGGCGCGAGAAGCTGAAAAGGCCGTCGAGGGCGTAGCGGAGCAGCCGGACGAAGGTCTGCTGCGGCTTCCCGGCCGCCCGCTCCTGGCGGTCATAGGGGACCTGGGCGACGTTGAAACCGACCCACGCCCGCAGGCCGGGGAAGTAACGGTGGCGCTCAGGCAGCCCGAGGAGCACCGCGACGGCCGCGCGGTCGAGGAGGCAGAAGGTCCCGGCATTGGAGTCGATGAGCGGCGTGTCAGTCAGCCGGCCGAAGCACGCATGAAACGTGTCCATGCCGAGCCGCCGCAGGCCGGTCTCCTGCCGGGAGCGGCGCACGGCCAGCACGACCTCGGCGCCCTGGTGCCAGGCGTCGACCAGCGCGGGGATCACCTCGGGCGGATCCTGCAGGTCGGCATCCATCGTCACGACCGCCGCCGCGTCGGCGGCCTCGGCCAGGCCGGCGGCCAGCGCCGCCTGGAACCCGAAATTGCGCGAGAGCTCGACCGTGCGGAAACGCGGGTCGGCCGCCTCCTGCCGGCGCAGCAGGTCCAGGCTGCGATCGCGGCTGCCGTCGTTGACCAATATCGCCTGCCACCGGCATTGCGGTTGCGCCGCGAACAGCGCCGTGAGCCGGGCAAAGGTCTGGGGCAGGACCGCCTCCTCGTTGAAGACGGGCATGACGACGGCGATGAGCGGGGGCGAGGCGGACATGCAGCGGACGCAGGCTAGGGCATGGGCGCCGGGCAGGGCGAGCACAAGCTGATCCCGGGTCGTCAAGCCCGCGTGAAAATCTGCCGCGCTCAACGAGGGAGGGCGGCGGCCGGCAAGGCCGGGGAGTAGAGGTCGTAGACGCGGTACAGCGGCTCCTCCAGCACCGGCGGCGACGCGGCCAGGGCCTGGAAGAAGTCGTTACCCGCGAGCTGCCGGTCCTGAAACGTATTGTGACGCGTGAGGACCACGAAGCGGAATCCCAGGGCGCGCAGTTGGTTGAGGCTGGCGGGAAAATCCGAACCGCCGCGGAAAAGGAAATGCACCTCCGGGCTGAAGAACGGCAGCGCATGGGCGCCGTGCCTGACGAGGCTGGCGTGGCAAAGCAGGTCCGAGACCAATATCAGCCTTGGCCCCGCGGCGGCGGCCAGGGCGGCCCACTGGGGCTGGTCCCGCCAGCGTGCCGCCAGCCGGCTGAAATCGCGCCAGGAATGGGCCGGCTCGCGCCACCACGGCACGTAGGGATTGATCGGCAAGTGGAGCGAGCGGACGCCGGCGTCGATCGCGGCCACGGTCAGGAGTCCGGCCAGGAGCAGGCGTTTCCCGCCCTGGAGGCGGGGGGCGAGGAAGCCCGCGCCGAGCGCCGCGCCCAGGGCAAGCGCCGGGGTGAGCACGCGCAGCGAGTAAGCCGGTCCGCCGGACGTGTGCGGCAGGGACCAGAGCCACAGCAGGAAGACCGTCGCCAGCGCCGCGATTTTCGGCCGCGCCTTCAGTCCGGTCGTCCATCCCGCGACGACGCCGGGCACGAGCGGCACGAGGGTCAGGGCCAGGAGCAGCGAAACCAGCGCGCCCAGCAGCTCGGGACGCGCCAGGAACGAATGGATCTCGCCCACGTTCCGGTAATACGAGGTTTGCACGGCATTCCCCGGCAGGAGGCCGCCAAGCTCATGGGGCCACAGGGGGTTCCCGGTCTTGAACCAGTTCCGCAGGTACCACGGCAGCGCGATTATCGCCGCCGTGGCGATGAAACGCCGGTGATCGGCACGGAGGGCGCCCTGCCAGCGCAGCGCGAGCACGCCGAGGACCGGATAGACGAGGGCGTATTCGCGCGCCAGGGCGCCGGTGCCGGCCGCCACCCCCGCCCACGTCAGCCAACCGGCGCCCGGCGCCTCGCCGTGGCGTTCCAGGAACAGCAGCATCAGGCAGAGGCACAGGGCGGTGAGGCCCGTCTCCTGGCCCATGGCCACGCCCCACAGCAGGACGCTGCTGCCCGCGGCCAGGGCCCACGCCAGCGGGCGCGCGGGGGGCCCGGCGAGGTTGCCCATCGCCTGGAACAACAGCACGGCCTGCGCCACGACGACCGGGATGGTCGCCCAGGCAGCGATCTTTCCCAGGCTGAGGTACGCCCAAAGGTAGAGCCCGGATACGAGGGGCGCGATGCCGTCGCACCACGCATAGTTCAGGAAGTCGCCGGATTCGCTGGCCGGGTAAAAATCCATCCGCCCCGTCCTGAACACTTGCTGAGCGAGGAAATCCCAGCGGAACGGCGTGTCGAATCCCGACAGCGGGTCCAGGCTGGCGCGCACCGTGATCGCGGCCAGGCCGATGCCGGCGGGCAGCCAGAACAGGTCCCAGCGGCGAACTGGGCCCGGGGTCCGGGCGGCCGGCGTTCGCTGCCGACCTTGCCGCCAGATGATGCCGGCGAACAGTCCGCTGAGGGCGCCCAGGGCGCCGCCGATGTTCGCGAGCGTGAGGGCAATGCCGCCGGCATCGAGGATCAGGAGGAGGTTGAGCAGGATCGCGGCGGAGCCGAGAAACGCTCCCCCCGTCGTGTCAGGAAGACGAAGCGCCCGCCCGAGCAACCAGCCCGGCAGCCATAATCCGGCGACCAAGAGAACGGGGAACAAGAGGACGTTCAGCACGGCGGGATCCTTGGGTCGTGACGGATGGAAAACCCTTGCTGGCGCCCAAGGGCGACTTCCCCCGGCAGAGAGCGCGGCTTCATCGGCGGCAGCAGGCCCGCCACAGCGCGGTGGCGAGGAGGACCCCCAGCAATCCGACCGTCACGGGACCGGACGGGGCGAACACGTTGTGGAAGGTGTCGAGCCGGTTCACCATGAGCCCGATCAGGTTCTTCAGCGTCTGCGGGTTGTAGCTGGCCATGATCTCGAAGGCCGTGCGCTCGGGGGTGAGCCAGCGGTCGAGGGCGTGGTTCTGCACGGCAAAGTGCAGGGCGATGCCGGCGATCAGGTCGAGCGTGGCCCCGCCGATGGCGGCGAGTCGCCAGCCGCGCCCGAGCCCGGGCCAGCGCGCGGCCAGCAGCACCACGCCCAGGAGCACCAATGCCTGCAGGCAGATGTGGGTCAGGCCCCAGAGGTCGCGGGCGCCGTGGGCGGCGACGCCGAGGACGAGCACGACGGCGACGAACAGCACCCAGAACCGGCGAACCGCGGGGGCGGGGTCCGGCCACTGCCGGACCAGCTCGCGCAGGATCACCACCCAGCCCACGCTGCCGCAGGCGAGCGGGAGATTGAGCTGGTAGCACTGGAAGAACCAGTCGCGGGCGTAACCCCAGGGGCTGGTCTGGGCGATCAGCGCGGGATCCGGAGAGCGCAGGAAATGAGGGACGAGGGTGTCCCGCAGATTGAGCAGGACGCGCATGAACTGGCCCCCCGCGTCGGGCGCGACGGTGGTGACGCTGGTGTTGGTGCCCAGGGTGCCGGCGAGGCCGTAGGTCGCGATCGCCCAGCCGAACCAGGTTGCGAGCAGCGCCAGCCCGACCACCGCGGCGCCGGTCGTCACCTGCCGGTAGAGCGACGGGCTCCATCCCGCCGGCCGCCAGATCAGCCAACCCAGGACGAGGGCGACGGCGTAGGGCGCCGCCGAGTAGTGCGCAAGCAGCGCCGCCGCGAGGCAGGTCGAAAACAGGAGCGCGGTCGTCCACGCCGCCCCGCCCTCGCGGCTGCGCAGGAAGAAATGGAGCGCCGTCAGCACCAGGAGCGCGGTGGGCAATTTGGTCCACGAGAAGACCGCGTTCTGGACGAACAGCGGATTGACCATGAACAGCACGGCGAGCAGCGCGGTCGCCGCCGCATCGGCCCGCCACCGGGTCAGCAGCACGGCGGCCGGCAGGAACGCCAGGCTGCCGAGGAGGGTGCAGAACAGCTGGTAGTGGGGGAAGTCCACCGCCGTGAGGTGCAGCCAGGCGGCGGTGACGATGTTGGCGAATGGCGGACGGGCGGTCAGCGCGTAGACGTCGAGGAAACGATGGTCGGCGGCACCACGCTGGAGGAAAAAGACGGCGCGCTCCCAGTGCTCGAACCAGTCGCTCGTCCACCCGCCGCCCGAGTAGTTCTGGACGAGGGCGAGCCACCCGACGCACCACAAAGTGGCGAGTCCCTGCGCGGCCAGGATGCCGCGCGCCACCGGGTCGCGCAGCACGGCGGTGAAGGCGGCGTGCCCGCGGACCAGCGCCCAGGCGGCCAGCACGGGGAGCAGCCAGAGCAGGTCCCACGGCAGGCCGGCCGCGTAGATCAGCCAGCCGACGCCCCAGCAGACGATCAGCGAACCCGCCAGGGTCGCGGCCAGTTTTTCCGCCGGCGCGAGCGGCAGGCGTGAGGTCAGGGGCCACCCGAGGCCGAGCAGCAGGAGCCCGGTCAGGAGCAGGCAGCGCAGGAATTCGAGGAGCATGGCGTGGGACGAGGACCGGGCGCCCGCATCACACCCGGGGCGGGAGCGACTGACAATCCCTTATGGCGGGCCGGTATGAGTTCTTTCTCTTTCGTCAGGGTCCGAACCGGGAGAAAGATCAAGATTTAGAGGAAAGAGAAAGATCCCGACTCACCCGAGCAGCCTGCGTCGCAGCCACGGCGTCAGCCGGCGCTCCACGAGCCACGCCAAGGCGAGGGTGACCGCGGCCAATATCACCAAGCGGGTGGCGAAGGTGAGCGGCGTGCCCGCGAATCCTGGCCACGAGGCCTGCACCGCAAACTGGACGGGCAGGGCGAACGCGTAGAGTCCGAACGAGACGTCGCCGAGCGGCGCCAGACGGGCGAGAAACGTGGCCGAGGGACTCCACCCGCGCAGCCACCAGGCGCCCAGCAGGGCAAGGGTGGCCAGGTACTCCGCGGGCGTGACCGGTCCGAGCCAGACAGCGATCCCGACGCCGGCGGCGGCGAGCCCGAGCGTGAGCCGACCGAGCCAGGAGCTCAAACGCGGCGCGCGGCCGCTCACGGCGAGCAGGCACCAGACGCAGGCCGGCAGGAAATCGATGCGATGAAGCGAGGCGGGCGTCAGGCCCATCAACTCGTACCATTCCAGCGCGATCACGACGTGGCGCATTGGCGCGAGCGTCCACAGGGCGTAGGCGCCGAGGAAGGCCGCCGGCCAGTTGCCGCGAGTCGCAGTCACGGATGGCACCGGTGGGAACGCCCGCGCGACGGCATAGCCGGCGAGCCAGTAGAGTCCGCCGCAGGCATAATGCGACAGGGCCGCGCTGCCGGGGACGCCGACCGGGGCGGCCAAGGCGAGCGCGGTCAGCCCGAGCCAGGCCCAGCCGGGGCGTGCGATCCAGAGCCAGAGCGGGATGAACGCGAGGTAGTACACGACCTCGTAATTGAGGCTCCAGAGATTCGTGTTGTTGGGCAGGAGGTCGAACGCCAGCCCGCCGGGGTAGGGCACGCTGTTCTGCAGGAACAGCAGGTTGGCGAGCACCGTGTGACCGTCGTTTGCGGGTCGCAGCGTCCAGGCAAGCAGGACCGCGACGGTGTTGACGGGCAGCAGGCGCAGCGCGCGGCGGCGGAGATAGCGGCGGATTGCCGGGCCGGAGGCGGGCCCGGGCGTCGTCAACCCGATCACGTAGCCGGAGAGGACGAAAAACATCATCACGGCGGCGTAACCGAGGTTGAGCCACCAGAAGCAATCCGGCGGCGCCCAGCGCGGGTCGAGCGCCGTCGTCGGGGCGAAGGCGTGTGCGTAAAAGACCAGCGCGGCGCACAGCCCGCGCATGCCGTCGAGCGGCAGATCGCGGCCGGGCGAAACCGGGGCTGTGGCGGGAGTTGGCAAGACGTACGGTCAGCCGCCGGCGCCGACGCGCCGGGTCAGCGCAGCAGGTTATACTTCAGGATCGCCCACAGGGCGCGGAAGCCGTCGCGCCAGCCGATCTTCTTTCCCTCGGCGTAGGTGCGGCCGTAGTAGCTGATGCCGACCTCGTAGATGCGGCAGTTCGGCAGGCGGGAGACCTTGGCGGTGATCTCGGGCTCGAAGCCGAACCGGTCCTCCTCGAGCGGGATCTGCTGCAGGACCTCGCGGCGGAAGAGTTTGTAGCAGGTCTCCATGTCCGTGAGATTGAGGTTCGTGAACATGTTCGAGAGCAGCGTCAGGAACCGGTTGCCGACCATGTGCCAGAAATAGACCACGCGGTGGGCCTCGCCGCCCATGAAGCGCGAGCCGAAGACCACGTCGGCCTTGCCGTCGAGCACCGGCTTGAGGAGGCGGGGGTATTCCTGCGGGTCGTACTCGAGGTCGGCGTCCTGCACGATGACGACATCGCCGGTCGCGGCCGCGAAGCCGGTGCGGAGCGCGGCGCCCTTGCCGCGGTTCGCCTCGTGGTAGATGACCTTGTCGACCAACGGCGCGATCTGCGTGCGCAGCAAGTCGCGCGTGCCATCACGCGAGCAGTCGTCGACGATGATGATCTCCTTGCTGGCGACCGGCGCGGCGCGGACGGCGTCGACGATCGCGCGGATGGTGCGCGCCTCGTTGTAGCAGGGGATGACGATGGAGAGCTTCATGCAGGGAGAGCCCAGCCAGCCTAGGGAGCGGGGCGGACGGGGGAAGGATTTTCGCCTGATCGCCAGAGCGAGTGCGGTGATGGTGTGCGGCCAGGAAGGGCGGATTGACGCTGAGGAGTGGGTCTGGCAGTCAGCGAATCGATGTCATCGGCCGTCCCCAAAGCATCCCCTGTGGCCAACTTTTCCTGGTTGCTCGCAGAGCGAGGCTGGCGGGTGCTGCTGGGCCTGGCGGTAAGTCTGATTGTCTCGCGCTACCTTGGCCCGACTAATCTGGGACTGCTCGCCTACGCGTTTTCACTGTGTGCCATAGTTGGTACCGTGGCGGGATTCGGTATTGAGGACGTGGTCGCCCGTGAGTTGGTGCTGAAGCCGGAGGCCGCGCGCTCGTTGCTGGCCATGGGCATGCGGATCAAGCTCATGGGCGCGGCAGTGGCCTTCGCATTGGCGATCGCCGCGGGATGGCTCTGGCGGCCGGGTGATTGGCCAGCGTTGGGCCTGGTGGCGTGGGTCGCGGCGGGTTTTTTCTTCGCGCCATCTGATTTGGTTGAGCTGTGGTATCAGGCGCGGGAGCGAATGAAGGCACCGGCGCTGGCGAGGCAGCTCGCAATGGTGGCATCCGCCGCCGTGCGGCTGGGGCTTGTGGCCGGAGGCGCGCCACTCTGGTGTTTTGCGGCGGCGGCCGCTGTGGAGGCGGCGCTCGTGGCCACAGGTTTGACGCTGCTGTGGTTTTTCGGCGACCCGCGGCCCGTTGCGGATGGTCCAGGCGGCGAATTGCGAATTACCCTGGGGCAGATGCTGAGGGAAGGATGGCCGCTTTTGGGTTCCGGAGCCTTGGTGGTGATCACAATGCATTGCGATCGCCTGCTCCTGGTGCGGTTCGCCGGCGAGACCGAGGTCGGCATTTACGCGGCGGCAGTGCGCCTGACCGAGTTGATGCATGTGCTGCCGGTTGCGCTGGGCGCGGCGCTTCTGCCGCGGCTGGCCGCGTTCCATGCAGGTGATCGCACCAGCTACCTGCGCCTGGCCAGGAAGACCGGCATCACCGTAATCGCGATGACCGGGGTGATTGCCGGACTGTGTTTCCTGCTCGCGCCCTGGTTGATCCCGGCGCTGCTGGGCGAGGATTTTCGGGCTTCCGTCGGGGTCTGGCGGGTGCAGGTCTGGACGCTGGTGTTCATCGCCATTGTATCTATTCGCTCACGACTGTGGGTGGTGGAAGGCAAGACTCGCTGGATTCTTGCCATTTCCGCCGTGACCGCGGGAGTGAACGTGGCGGGGAATCTTTGGCTGATTCCAACCTGGGGCGCAATGGGAGCAGCGTGGTCGGGCCTGCTCGCATGGACGATGTCGGCGGTGGTATGGCCGTGGTTTTCGCCGGAATCGGCCAGATTCATGCGGCGGTGGTGTGGGCTGGAAATTGCAGCACGTTGATGACTTTCTTACTCAAACAACGCCATGCTGCCTGAAGCCAACGAACCCGTGCCGTCACCGCTTTCATACATGGACGGGGCCGGGCGTGTTTACCTGACTTCCGATCGTGTCCTAAGGGCTGTGCCGCCCTCGGCTGCAGCCATGGTGCGCGCCTTGATGGCCAGCGGCCTTCCAGAGGAGCTGTCGGACGCGGGACTGATGCCGCCGTCTCGGATCAGCGATTATGTGCTGCCCGGGAGTGCGCTGGTGATCGAGCACCCTCGGCTGCCCGTGGTGACCTATCCGTACGAGTGGAGTTACGGCATGCTTCGCGACGCGGCATTATTGGTGCTCGAGGTCAACGCGATGGCGAACGCTCGGGGTTACGAACTGCAGGATTGCCACGCCTACAACGTCGTCTTCGACGGGCCGCGACCACTATACGTGGATTTCGGGAGCTTGGTGCCGCGGCCTCTCGGGGCACGAGGCTGGCCTGCGTTGGAGGAATTCCTCGGCAGTTACGATTACCCGTTGCGGATCTGGGCTGACGGCAGCGAGTTCATTGCTCGCCGCCTGGTGGCGGCCAGCGAGTTCATGAGCCATGCTGACTACGGCATCTATCGCTGGCCCTGGCTGCGGTGGGGTGGGGCCAAGAGCTACCAGGTTTGGCGGAAACGGTGGTTTCGCTTCCGTAGCCTCTCGCGCATCCCGGAGTCGAAAATCCGTGAGCGCCTTCCTTCGCCGCTGGGAAATCTGGTCTGCACCATGCAACGCAAGGGTTGGCTGCCCGCCCAGGACGCAGGTTTTCCGTCCCTCAGGCGCAAGGTCTTGAGGCGCAGGCGATATGGCGAGGGCGGGGTCTGGAGTGATTACCAGAACGATACCGCGTTTGCCGCAACCCCTCGGCTGCGCCGGGTGATCGACCTGGTTCGACAGGCCGGTGTCGCCTCGGTCCTCGAGCTGGGGGGTAATCAGGGTCGGCTCTCCGCCGAACTCCTGCGCCAAGGGGTGGTGCGTCAGGCGGTCTGCACGGACGCGGAAGAACGCGCCATAGATCGGGCCTACACCCGCACGCGGCAGCAAGGCGGCCGGCTGCACACTGCGGTGCTCGACTTCATCAATCCGATGACAAGTCCCTTTGGCGAGTCGCCGGCCTGCCGGTTAAAGGCGGACGCGGTCCTTGCCCTCGCCGTGACTCACCACATTTTGCTGACCCAGCGGGTGCCAGTCGATCGGCTGCTGCGTAGTGTCGCGGCGTTCTCGCGGGCGCATGTTTTTATCGAGTTCATGCCCCGCGGGCTTTGGGATGGACGCCGGGCGCCGCCGGTGCCGGATTGGTATACGTTGGACTGGTTCCGCAAGGCCTTCTCGCAGCAGTTCGACCTGCGACACGAGGAGTTGCTTGAGGAAAACCGGCATCTGTTTCACGGCCGGCTGCGTCAGCCGGAATGAGTGTGACATTGGCCAACGCCGAAGTATCAAGCAGTTCCATGGAGGCTCCCCGCTGTCTGATCTGCCACTCGGAAAGCCGGTGGATCCACACGATCCCCGTGGTCGACTTGGTCGCGCAGTACCGTCGACAGCTGAAGCTGGAAGTCGCAGCCGAGTTTGGTGGCCGGAGCGAGGTGCGCATCGCCCGCTGTCCGTGCTGTGATTTCGTGTCATTCGTCCCGGCGATCACTGGTACCGAGGGATTTTACCGCGGTCTCCAGGGGCGCGGCTGGTACTACTTGGCTGACAAGCCGGAATTTTCCACGGCGCGACGTCACCTGCGGCGGAACCACCGGATTCTGGATGTGGGCTGCGGCAGCGGGGCCTTTGCGCAAGGCCATCCCGTCGAGAATTACCTCGGGTTGGAGTACACCGCGGAGGCCATTGCCATGGCCGAAGCGCGAGGCCTGAGCGTGCGCCGGCAAGGCGTTGAGGCCTATGCCGCCACCAAACCGGAGCCGCACGACATGGTTTGTGCGTTCCAGGTGCTTGAGCACGTGGCTGATCAGCGCGCTTTCATCACCGCATGCATCGACGTTTGCCGGCCGGGTGGCCAGATCGTCTTCTCAACGCCGAACGCTGACAGTTTCGCCAACGCGGCCTGCAATCTGGTGCTCAATTTTCCGCCGCACCACACCGCCTGGTTCTCGCGTCGCTTCTGGCTGGCCCTGCCGCAGTATTTCCCGTTGCGCCTCGTCGAGATCGTGGAGGAGCCGCTGGAGCCGGTCCACCTCTCGTTCTACGCTGATACCTTGGTGCGGGCCGCGTTGGTCGATTGGCTTGGCTTGCGCCCGCCAGCTCCCATTGATGACTCCCTCGGCACGCGCGTCCTCGCGCGACTTACCGCGGGGCTTGGCAGGATCCTGGCGCGCGGGTTGGCTGACGAAAGACTGCGGCCGAAGGGGCAGTCCATTACGGCGATCTATGAGCGCGGCTAAGGACGGCGAGCGCCAGCCTAGCGGCTGGCGGCAGTGGGTGCCTCGACCCGCGCGCACGTGGTGGCGCCGGATTTTTCGTCGGCGGGTGTTTCAAGGCGACTATTTCGGATGGGCGGAAGCCTGCGCGGTGGCCGGGGGCTATGACGATCCCGGGGCCTCCGCCCGTGTGATCGCGGCGGCGCGCGGCGTTCGTGAAGGGCGCGCATTGTGGGATCGGGACGGGGTGTTGTTCTCCAGGCCCATGACGCACGAACCGTTGGTTAGCGCGCTGCGTCGAGTTGCGTTGGATAAGGCCGGCGCCCTGGACGTCGTGGATTTCGGCGGCGGTCTGGGCAGCACTTGGTGGCAACACCGGTCACTGTTGCGCGAATACCGGGTCTCATGGCGGGTGGTGGAACGCCCGCAGCTCGTCGAGGCTGGGCGCCGAGAGTTCAGTGACGCCGTGCTGTCCTTCTATCCGACACTTGTGGAAGCGCTTTCAGTCGGGCCGACGCAGGTGATTCTGTTGTCCAGCGTGTTGTCGTACCTGCAAGATCCGCACGCATTGGTGCGCGAGGTGGTGAAGGGGAGGATCCCGCATGTGATCGTGGATCGCACACCGTTTATCGCGGGGAAGCGGGACCGATTGGCCGTCCAATCGGCACCCCGTGAAATCGGGGGCGGGCGTTATCCCTGTCATCTGTTCAACCGCGATCGGTTGTTCGCGGCGTTTCAGGCCGACTATGAGTTGGCCGAGGAATGGTCGGTACCCTTTGATCAAGCGGATGGAGGCGTGACCTATAGAGGGGTGCATTTCCGACTCCGCGCGACCGCGTCAGCTTCACCAAATCCTGCAGCCAAATGATCAAGAGCTGGCTGAACCGACAGCAGTTCCATCCCGGTCCGATTGGCTGGCTGGTGAACCCGTTTTATTTCGCTCGCCGGGGACTGTTGGCCGGCCTTGCGGAGTTTCTACCGTATTTGCGGGGTCGCGTGCTTGACGTTGGTTGTGGCAGCCAGCCTTACCGGGAACTGATTCCGGCGACGGTCTACGTCGGCATGGAGATCGATACCCCGCGCACCCGGGCAAGCTTTTCGGCCGATGTCTATTACGATGGACTGAATTTTCCCTGGCCGGAGGCGAGTTTTGACGGAGCGCTGTGCTCACAGGTTTTCGAGCATGTCTTCAACCCGCCGCATTTCCTGGCCGAGTTGAATCGGGTCCTCCGGCCCGGCGGTGTCCTCGTGCTGGCGGTGCCTTTTGCCTGGGATGAGCATGAGCAGCCGCACGACTTCGCGCGCTACTCCTCGTTCGGGCTCAAGGCTCTCCTGGAAGCGGCCGGGTTTGAAGTCGTGGCCCAGCGGAAGACCCTCGCCGATGGCCGCGTGCTTTTTCAGCTGATCAACACTTACCTCTACAAGGTGACTTTGACGCGGCATCCCCGCGTGAATCGTTTGATCACGCTGCTCCTTATGGCCCCGGTTAGCCTGGCCGGCATTCTGGCCGGATGGATCTTGCCGGCCAATCCGGATCTCTTCCTGGACAACATCGTGTTGGCGCGGAAACGCAGCGACCCAAGGCGCGAATGAGCCTGCATCGATTTTGCTCCTATTGTGACAAGGGCTATGTGGCACGTCTCCTGTGCCTCCATGAGTCGCTGGTCGCGCAGGGGGAGGAGTTCGTGCTGAACGTGTTGTGCTTGGATGAGGAAACGGCGGCGGTCATAGGCGCCGAGAAGCGGCCCAGCCTGGTGCCGATCCCGTGGGGAGAACTCCTGCGGGCGGATTCAGCCTACGCGGCACTGAGATCCCTGCGCAGTCCGATTGAGTTTCTTTTCACGACCACGCCGGTGCTGGTGCTGCATTGTCTTGGCCGGGACAGCGACGCAGACCGCATGACTTACCTTGATGCAGATCTGTATTTTTTTGGTCCGGCATCGGCGGTTTATCGGGAACAGGGTGATGCTTCCACGGGGATCGTTCCGCATCGATTCCCAGCGCATCTCAAGGAGAGAGAGCAATACGGCTTTTATAACGTCGCTTGGGTTTCGTTCCGCAGGGACCAGGCTGGCCTTGCGGCGCTGGCCTGGTGGCGTGAGCGCTGTCTCGAGTGGTGCCACGACCGGGTCGAAGGCGGCCGATTCGCCGACCAAGGATACCTTGATGAGTTCCCGCGCAGGTTCGGCGGCGTAAAGGCACTGGATCACCCCGGAATCAATGCCGCTCCATGGAACATGGCCGGCATAGCGGTCACTCAGGACCGCGGTGGCGTTTCTGTCGCCGGCCGACCGCTGCTCTTTTACCATTTTCAAGGCATTCGCGAGGTGGCGCCAGGCTGGTTCGAGCCGGGCCTTCGCCAATACCGCACTCCATTGAATCCGGCTTTGCGGAAGCTTGTCTACGAACCATACCTGCAGCATCTGACCCGGGTGCAGCGTCGGTTGACATCGGAGTTCGGCATCGCGCCCCTATTTCGTCACCAGAGGCTTAATGCTGGCGCTTCTTGGCGTGACCGGTGGGAACGGCTTAAGGCGCGCTGGGTGTTGCCTCACCTCGGCCGCTTGCGAGGGCAACTGATCGAGGCCCGGAAGTCTGGGTGAAGATGCGCATCCTGGTCATCACCCCCACACTGGGAACCTCGCCTTGGCTCGATGCGACCGTGGCAAGCGTGGCGCAATTCGGACCAACCTGCACCCACGTCCTGGTGGCCCCGGTCGCAAGACTCGAGGAATTGTCACGGAGATATCCTGCTCTTCGGGTTGTTCCGGAACCGGAGGCTGGCACCGGTATGTATGCAGCCATCAACGCAGGCTTGGCGGAAGGTACGGATTGGAGCGGGTTCACCTACATCAACGATGACGACCTGCTGCTGCCCCGTTTTTCCCAGGTGATAGAGGGGCTGCGGCATAATCCGACCGGGGCTGTCTATGGCGGAGTGAAGCTGATTGGTGCCGAAGGAAACTCTCTCGGGTCGATTCCCATTTCTCCCTGGCCTTCCCTGAACCGGCGTCTCTATGCCCAGCGAGTCGAGCCAGTGTATCAGCACGGCACGATCTTTTCGCGTCACCTCTATGAAAGGATGGGGCCTCTTGATGAGAGCTTTCGCTTCTGTGGTGACACGGAGTATATGGCGCGCGCTTGCGTCGCGGGGCTGCCTTTCAGATGCGCCACCATGCGGAATGTAGCGGCATTCCGGTTGCGGCCCGGTCAACTCACGAAGAACCTTCCGTTGATGCAGGCGGAGAGCAACCGGGCGCATGCGAAGCTGGACTTGCCTGCCCGGCGTATCACGCTACAGCACCGCTGGGCCCGACTGGTGTTCCGTGCTTTCAACCTGCCAGTCTATCTCGAAAGAATCGCCCGCCACGGCCCCATCAGATTTGGCGAACTGCTCGCACGCGGGGAGTAGGATTCAGCTGTAGCGATCCTTGGAGAATATCGGGCTGTTGGCTGGCGCAAAGGCCAGGTCTACTTGCCAGAAGGCACCGTCACTTGGCCGGCGCATGGGGTCGGCGAGATCGCAGCAGCGGAAGCCGCGTGCCCCAAGCCAAGCGCAGAGCTCGTGGAACCTGAGGCAACCCGGCGCAAGCGTGAAGTTGTAGGCTTCAACTATCAGGAATTCCGTTTGGGCCAATGTCGCCTCGGCGCCTTCAAGCACGGGAACTTCATACCCGTGCGTGTCGAGCTTGAGCAGGCACGGTCCGCGGAGGGTGTGCGACTGCATGGCGGCGTCGATCGTGGTTTGGGCAACGCGCCGCGTGTTGGCTGCGCCGGGTGCGGCGACGGCGCTGCCGTCAAGGTCCGCCGCCACGGTGAGGTCCGCATCAATCTGACTGGCGCCGGCGATGGCGGCAATGTGATGAAAGCCATGCCGGCGGTGCAATCCGGCCAGTGCGGACCGGTGCTCCTCCAACGGTTCGAACAACAGGTACGATGCGTCCGGAAAGTGCCGCCGCGCGCGTAACGACCAAATCCCATCGGATGCGCCCACATCGATCACCGTGGCCGGCCTCAGACCACGGCTTCGAGCGCGGTCCAGCATTCCGTCCATCTCGAATGTCCGGTCTTGCCGGGCCAAATGCAGGCCAAGGGGATTCAGCAGGCGGTTGGCGGCCCTTTGCAGGTGCTGGCGCAGAGTTTCGGCCATGTTTAGCGTATGCGAAGTAAAATGCTTTTGCGGAAATATCTGAGTACGGAAACAATATCCCACGGCCAGCAGCGCCAGGCGGGAAAATGCCGGTGGCGGACGGT
>JAHCAZ010000053.1 GCA_019634615.1 Opitutaceae bacterium | reverse complement strand
TGGTCTGGATGCCGACGACGACGATGATGCCGGCGAGGGCCATGATCGCGCCCTGCGAGAAGCCGACCAGCGCGGTGTGGCCCGCGCCGACGCCGCTCTCGCGCTGCCAGGCGCGAACGGTGTCGATGAAGCGCGGCATCGCGGCGGCGACGCGCGCCGGGCGGTCGGCTTCCGTGACACCCCGCACCGGGAACCACTGCCAGCCCTGCCCGAGATCGGATGAATCGGGCGAGCGTACGCTCACGACGAAGGCTTGGGGCCGCAGGGCGGAAAGCGCCTCGCCGAGCGGGCGCATGCTCGCGGCGTCCGCGCCCACGCCATGGAACAGCAGCAGCAACTGCGGCGCCGCCGCGGTCCCGGCAGGTTTCTGGATGATGAGGTCTTCGCGCATGGCCGCGGCCCCCATCAGGCGGTCCCGGCCGCGAAGACGAACGCGTCCATCGCCAGCACGCCGTGGGTGATGCCGCCGTCGAGCACCTCCCACTTGCCCCGGCCCGGTGCGGCGCCGGCGGCCACGAGAAGCGGCCAGAAATGCTCGGGAGTCGGGTGGGCGCGCGCGGCATGCGGCGCGTCGGAGAGCGTCCGGCGCAGGCGCTCGCCATCGCCGGCCCGCACGGCATCGCGCACCCACGCGGCGAACTCGCCCGCGTAGGGCTCGTCGCCGCCGTGGCGGATGCGGAAGTCCGCGAGGTTGTGCGTGAGGCTCCCCGAGCCGGTGACGAGCACGCCCTCGTCGGCCAGCGGCGCGAGCGCCTCGCCGAGGGCCCACGCGGACGCCGCATCGAGCCGCGACGGCAGCGACACCTGGAACACGGGAACGTCGGCCTTCGGGAAGAGGTGCAGCAGCGGCACCCACGCGCCGTGGTCGAGGCCCCGGCGCTCGTCGGCGCGCGCGTCCCAGCCGGCGGCCGCGAGCGCCTCGACGGCCCGCCGCGCGAGGCCGGGGTGACCGGGCGCCGGGTAGCCGATGCGGTAGAGCGCAGTATCGAAGCCGCCGAAGTCGTGGATCGTCTGCGGCCGCGCCGCGGTGCCCACGCGCGGACCCGGCGTCATCCAGTGCGGCGAGACGACGAGCACGGCCTCGGGGCGGGGCAGGCTGCGCCCGAGCGCCGCGAGCCGCGGCCCAGCCTCGCCGGGCTCGAGCGCGAAGGTCGGCGCGCCGTGCGAGACGAACAGGCTGGGCAGGCGCGACATCACGCTTCCCCGTCGCGGCGGGTGGCCAGCGCGGCATCGGCCGAGTAGCGGCCGCCACCGCTGAAGAGCAGCGAAGCCGAGGCCGCGAAGAGCGCGAGCGCGTACTCGTAGCCGCCCTTGCTCAGGAAGAAGCCCTTGCTCCAGTGCACCGCGAACAGGGCGACCAGCATCGCGAAGGCGAGCGCCGCGGCGGCCGGGCGCACCAGCAGCCCGAGCACCAGGGCGAGGCCGCCGAAGAACTCGGCAGCGCCCGCGAGCAGCGCCATCAGGTAGCCCGGGTTCAGGCCGATCGAGCCGAAGAACTGGCCCGTGCCCTCGAGGCCGTAGCCGCCGAACCAGCCGAAGAGTTTCTGCGCGCCGTGCGCGGCGAAGATGATGCCCACGGGCACGCGCAGCGCGAGGGGGCCGAGGCCCGCGTCGGTGGCGAGCACGCGGTTGGGGAAGTTGTCGCTCATGGGGTTCTCCTTGATGTCGGGTGAGAGGCTCAGGCCTTGCGGATCCACACCGGCGCGATGGCGGTGCCGAGTCCGGCGCCGTAGCCGAGGTAGATGTTGAGTCCCGCCACGGGCTCGAGGTAGCGCGCGTTCTTCAGGGGGCCCGCGTCGACCACGGCGAAGCCCATGCTCTCGGCGATCGCGCGCGCGGCGCTCTTCGCGCGCTCGCTGTCGCTCGCGACGAACACCTCGACCTTGCGCCCGCCTCCGAAGTCGGCGCCTTCGCCCAGCACCTGCGCGAACACGGTGTTGAAGGCCTTCACGACCTCCGCGCCGGGCACGGCCTTGGCGATCTCCTCCGCGGCCGAGGTGGCGTGGCCGAGGGTGAGGCCCATGTAGTCCGCCGTGAGCGGGTTGGTGATGTCGATCACGACCTTGCCGGCCACGTCGCCGGCGCCGCGCAGCGCGCCCGCCGCGTCGGCGTAACCGGTGGCGAGCACGATCGCGTCGGCGCCCTCAACGGAGCCGGCGGCGGGAACGGCCTTGGCGCCGGGGTTGGCGGCGGCGACCTGGGCCGCCTTGGCGGAATCGCGCGCCGT
Organism: Opitutaceae bacterium; assembly: GCA_019634615.1. Lineage (GTDB taxonomy): Bacteria > Verrucomicrobiota > Verrucomicrobiia > Opitutales > Opitutaceae > UBA2377. Next base: position 13,831 of record JAHCAZ010000053.1, on the reverse strand, counting down.
GACGCTGACCTGGTGGCCGGCGCGGGTGAGCTGCTTGACGAAGGCTGCGCCCATGTTGCCGGCGCCGATGACGGTGATCTTCATGAGGGTTCTCCTGGGGTTCGGGCAGCACGTCGGCTGCGATGGATGAACTGTAGGAGTTCCGCCGATCGAGATAAATAATGCATTTCTCAATTATTTATCCTGAAAACAAGGATAATCAGCCTCCATGGACCGATTCGAGGAGATGCGCGCCTTCGCCGCCGTGGTCGATGCCGGCAGCTTCGTGCGGGCAGCCGACGCACTGCACGTGTCGAAGACGGCCGTCTCGCGGCTGGTTGGCGACCTCGAGGCCCGGCTGGGAGTCCGGTTGCTGCACCGCACGACGCGCAGGCTCTCGCTCACGGTCGAAGGCGAGGTCTTCCACGCCCGCTGCAAGGAGCTGCTGGCCGGCGTCGAAGAGGCCGAAGCGGAGGCAACGGCGCGCGCCGACGACGCGATCGGCCTGCTGCGGCTGAACGTGCCGGTGAGCTTCGGGCTGCTGCACCTGGCGCCGCTATGGCCGGCGTTCCTCCAGCTGCACCCCGGCATCACGATGGAAGTGACGCTTTCGGACCGCATCGTCGACCTCGTGGACGAGGGCTACGATCTCGCGGTGCGCATCGCGCGGTTGCCGGCCTCCTCGCTTGTGAGCCGCAAGCTCGCCTCGACGCGGCTGGTGCTGTGCGCCTCGCCCGAGTACCTGCGCCGCCATGGCACGCCGGCGAACCCGGCCGAGATCGCGCGGCACGCCGTGTTCACCTACACGCTGCTTTCCACGGGCGAGCAGTGGAGCTTCGAGGGGCCCGAGGGGCCGGTCAGCGTGAAGGTCACGCCGCGCATGCGCAGCAACAGCGGCGACACCTGCTGCGCGGCGGCGCTGCAGCACCAGGGCATCGTGCTGCAGCCCTCGTTCATGGTCGCGGGTCACCTGCGCTCGGGCGCGCTGGTGGAGGTGCTTCCGCAGTACCGCTCGATCGAGCTGGGGGTGTACGCGGTCTACGCGAGCCGAAAGCACGTCACGCCGAAGGTGCGCGTGCTGATCGACTTCCTCGTGGAGGCTTTCCGCATCCGGGCATGGGGCGGCTGAGCGTCACGCGGGGCGCAAAAGAGGCAAGCGCGATGTCTGGCCTTCGAAAAGTGGTGGCGGATGGTTGACCAGGCCGAAAGCGGCGCTTGGGTCGAAAGAGCACGTCTGCGGTCCGGGTCAACTTTCAGGGCGTGCCTGCCTGTTGCAGCGGCTGCCAGTTGCGGTACTCGGACAGGCGCAATCGGTAGCGGCTGACGTTGCCCTCATGCAGATCGCGAAGATCGGCCAGGGCAAGTTCAACGATGCGGTCCAGATCCACGGGCGGCACCAGATTCGCTGCCGCGGCGCGCACGGCTGCTTCGCCTGGAGATTGGCGCCCTTTGACGATCTCTGCCACCACGGCAATCAGCACCTCCCTGTAGCGCAGGCGCATTGGATCGGGATCGGCGATCGTCTCGCGGATCGCCATGTAGCGCTGGCAGGAGCGCTCGTAGGCCCACACGAATACGTCGCGCAGCAGATCCACTTTCGTGAGCTCATACACGCCGAGGGTGCCTTCCACATAGGCCCGTTCCGGGACGTCGATGAAGGAAAGGGGACAGAGGTTGCGCTGGATGAGCGGGATATTGGCGCCGAGCCTGGATACCCGCTTGTTCACGTCGACGAACGGTTGCAGGTAGGGGATGTGAACCATGATGAAGAAGGCCTGCTCGAACGGGTCCTCGATCGCTTGGGCCTTGTCCAGGACCATGCGGAAGCAGGCCTCGACCTGCTGGGGCATGCCCAGCGGGTGGAACACCGTGCCACTCACCTCGACAATGCGCTGGCGCAGCCGCCCGCTTTCACTGGGATCGGCAAGCAGGTTCTCCGACAGGAGCGCATGCAGGTTGAAAAAGGTGAAGGGGTTGAAGCCGATGTCCTCCGCCTGCTCCACCAGCAGCTCGATGGCGGCCTTGTGATTCAGGATCATCTGCGCCTCTCGACGATCCTTGCCTTCGGCCGCCTGGCCCAGCTCGATCAGGTTCCGGGTGTCGAGGCGGGTGTAGGTGTTGCCTTCGAGTCGGCTCGATGCCCACGAGAGATCGATGAGCAGCCGCCCCAGGATGTCGCGCGCATAGGTGCCTGCCGGGCGCTCGCCGACTGGTGAGCGTCCGATGTTGTGCAGGTGATCGCGGACGTCGGGCGGCAGGTAGCGGGTCTCGTTGGGGCGATATCCCTCCAGAAATTCGCGGTTGTAGCCCACCGGCTTGCGGCCTTGAACAGGTTGGCGAACGTAGTCGAGGACCTCCCGGCCCGCAGATGAGACAGGGAAGTACGTCTCGCCTCCGATTTCATCGGTCGCGTGGGCCTGCTCGGTAATTTCGACTGCGATGTTCTTGGGGCGACGGCGATAGCGCAGACCCCGCCCCCGGCCTTCTGTATCGACGTGCTTTTGCTCGACCAGCTCGCCCAATCGACGCTGCAACGTGCGGCGGCTGACAATGTCAGCCAGCGCGGCATGCAGGTCGTCCATGCCCACGCCGTCGGGATGACGGGCAATCTCGTCCTCGATTTTGTTCGTCAGGTCCTCGGGGAGTTTTTTTGGCATGTATCACCTTTGTATTGGCGCGTATTCCGTCATTTGCGCCAACACAGTAAACTTATTGGCGCGAAATGTCAAAATATGCGCCATATAATTGGCGCGAAAAGCCCATATCGCGCCAAAAGGTGATGGTTCTTCCACGCTGTCAAGGGCTTCCGACAACGCGAACAGCAGCCCCTTCAAGGCTGGGATTGCCCGCGTTGCCGAGCGCTGTTCACGATCCCGGCCTGTTCACGGCGCATGCCGGACTCAACGCCAAGCTGCTCCTTCGGCATTCGCCACGACAAAACGCATTCCAAAGGAAGCGCTCGAGACCGGTCGACTCACCCCACTTTTCAATCACTCCGAACAGCTCTTCCTTGCCGTCCTTGCGTGCCGGTCGACACGCCAACATCCTGAAAATATCGGGTCCCGTGCGAAGAGTGCTCCTCGCTGAAACAGGGAACAGAGAGGGAATAGCGGGCAAATCCGACGGAATCGTGGCCAACCACCCTGGGGCCACTCTTCGCACGCTTCGCCAAGGGCCCGGATTCACTGGGAAACTCCGGACGAAAAAAAGGCCAGAGGGTGAGTCTGGCCTTGGAATAGTGGTGGCGGGGTGGCGACGCACCTTGACGCGGGAATGCCCCGATAATCGACCGTCAGCGTTGATGAGCATCTACTTGCCAATCAATGAGTTAGACACCGATTAGCCGGCCACACGCGCGGCGTCAAACTGGGCAATCGCCTTCAATACCCCAACGGCGATTCCGGCGGGCCGTTCCCCGATTCCAAACACCGCATCGGGGCGGCCTCGCGGATCGATTTCGAGCACTTTCTTCCCGACTCCAACCAAAACGCGGTCGTGAACGATTCCGCGAACTACCCCGGCGAGCGGGGCGTGAATGGCGATTTCGCCAATACGAGCGACACTCTCCCCTGCACTGACCGAGTTGCCGATACCGTAAGTCGTTTCGAAAGCTCCGTCTTCGGGTGCGTAGATGTAGCGATCTCGGGCGTGCCCCATAATTTCCCGCGGTTCTCCTGAAAGATCCTTTGCACGCCCTTTGGAGATCACACGCCCGAGCTCGTTGCCCCATGCAGTCTCCACCACGATATCCGCATTCGCGCCTGCCTCGAAATTTGGCCCCAACCCGATCGTCAGGGGCGCAAGGCCACGCAACGTCTCGGGGACCATATGTTTGCGCATCCTTGCATCGACGAGGATGGCGGGGCGAAGACTATTCACTACCGAATGGAAGTCAGCATCGCTGCAGGGGATCGCGCGCCCGCATTCCAGCATCCTGGCAAGACCTTCGAGGTCCCGCGCACGCTTTGCCACGACGGCGTCGAGCTCGCAGCGTCCATCAAAGAACACGTCGGTGAAGGCCATTCCTCGTCGCGTGTGCGCCGGACGCGGGGCGTCGTGCAATGCGACCCGATGTCCCAATTGAAATGCCCTGTGGGCCACCGCAGAACCGATATCCCCCGCCCCGCGGACAAGCACCAGCGCCATTGTTTACCCTTCCGCTAGCAAACTGAGTCGAGCGCGAATAAATCGGGCCACTGCCTCCGCGTTGTTCACGTCGAGGACAGGAATATGGGTATCCAAAGGTACATCAGTGGCGATTGCAACGATGTAGGGGTCGGCCGCGTGTCGGAGTGGCTTGCCGGTTTCCGGACGCCACACCTCAATTTTCGGGATGGGAGCATCCCTGACGCCTTCCACGATGACCACATCGCAAGGCGAGAGGCGTTCGAGCTGTTCCTCGAAGGGCGGCTCGTCGGCATCGCGCAGTTCATGCATCAGCACCCAGCGGCGAGATGAAGTCACCAGTACCTCGCGAGCGCCGGCTTGCCGATGCCGGTGGGAGTCCTTGCCTGGCTGGTCCACGTCGAAGTCTTCGCGCGCCTGCTTGATCAATGAAACGCGAAGGCCGCCGGCGGCGAGCCGCGGAATTACGTTTTCGATCAGCGTGGTCTTGCCGCTTCCGGACCACCCGGCAAATCCGATGGCCAGGGTCATGTTCTGAAATTGACGGGCTCAATTGTTCGCAAGGTGCGAATTCGCGAGAACGCTATCACCCCCTTGCGACGGGCAGCTTGATGGCCGTCATGCGCTACCAATGGCTCCGTATCGAGCAGGCGACTCGCCGGCACTGCCTGGCTGACAAGAACCGTCAGAAGGTGATGTTGTACCTCGTGCAGGTTTCCTCGAACTGCAGCCTCTTCTGGCCGGCCGATACGGCCATCACTTTTGCGAGCACTTCGGAAATTTCGCCCTTCGTGATTCCCGCGGATTTCGCCCGGTCCAGGTAATAGCGCTGGCAGGGGATGCAATTGAGCGCCATGGCTGCAGCCAAGCCGACGAGAAGCTCCGTTTTCGCATCGAGGAACTCGTTGTCGATGGTCGAATCGTAGAACGCCTTGTACGTCGCCATGTGTCGATCTGTGAGCACGAATTGCCCTCCATCGATTCCGCAATGGACTTCGTTGCACCGGGACGAACGAATGGCATCGGGTCGAGCTGACTAGGCTCGCACACAGCTCCGCAATAGCGTTCCGATAGCCAGATAGAACGATTCCGAGCTCTCCTTCGCCATCTCATCGGCCACCTGCTCGAACCACGTTGCGCAGTGTAGTCGGACGAACTCGCGCCGTTCCGCCAGCAGCCTCGATGATTCCGCAGCGTCGTCGGCATCCGCGGCAGCCCGCGTCAGGGCAAAAAGGAACTCGAGCTCGACCCCGAGGTGATCGTCGGGGAGGCTGTTGAGTCGCTCGACGACCAATCCGGACCTCGCATAGGCCTCGCGTACCGCAAGGGTCTCCTCGCTCACGACCGAGCGATTCGACGACAGGTGAAACGATGCATACGGCTGCACGCGGGGATCCAGGGGACCGATGAAGAGGCGCGTGTACTCGACCTGCAAAGCCTCGACCCATTCCCGCTGCCGGGAGCTGTTCTCGCCCGCAAGGGACGCGATCGTCTCGAGGGCGGCATGCCCCTCGGGCGAAAGCCGGAGGGAGTCGGGCTGAAGCGCCGCGACCCCCTCGACGAGCCCCAAAGTTGGTCCCGCAAGGAACAATTGCCGGAGCAGATCCAGCACGACCGCCTGCGACTCCAGCTCCGACAATCGCTCCACGCGTGCGTCCATGGGCGTCAGACCTTCTTCACTTTCACGACCATGTCCGCGTAGGCCGGGAACCCCATGATCGGGCTCAGCGCGTCTGGGTCGACAAGGTCATTGTGGGAGGGCGTGTACGCGCGCGACAGGTACGCGGGCCCCATTCCGGGCGAGAAGCGCCCGCCTGTGGCGAAGCCGATCTTGATGACGCCCGGTCTCATGCCGCCAGAGGCGAAGATCTTGCCGCGCGTCTTTCCGCCGATCGGATTCGAGACTTCTACCAGATCACCCGTCTTCACCCCGAGAGACTTGGCGTCGCCGTCGTTCAACCATACGGTCCCGACCGCATAGGTTCCGGCAGGGAACTTGCGCTTCACCACCTTCATCGCTTCGGTGCCGAGCGGCTGGGCGTCAGGCACCTCGCACTCGAAGGCGTTGTTGAGCGGCTGCCAGGTGCCCTCGGCTTTGTTCTCGCCCAGCCACGCGATCATCTGCGTGCCGCTCATCGACTGGTGGACTCGCCCGCAAATGAGCTGGAACGGATATTCCTTGGCGTACTTCGCGTACTCGGGATTCGTGTACGGGTTCCAGACCGTCTCGAACCAGAAGAACGTCGACGGGAACTTCGAGAGGCCGATCCTCTTCAAGCCGGCCGGCACTTCGCCACCGGCCTTCTCGATCTTCTGGTTGTACGAGTTGTACCCGCCATACCGCTTGCCGCCCTCGGTCCAGTCGAACTTGAACTCGATGAGTTTCGTGGACGTGTTGGGGAAGGCCTTGTTCGGTTCGTCGGTTCCCACCTTGAGGTGGCGCTTCCAGCTCATCGGCCACACAGCCACGCCCTTGTTGGCGCGAAGCCACTCGACCGTGACCGGCTTGCCTTCCACCCGCTTGCGCTCATTGTCGATCTTCACATCCCCGCGCTCGAGCGAATCCGGCGTGCCGATGAGGGTGTAGCCTTCCGGGAGCTTCGGATAGGGCAGCGGCGTGCCGATGTTGGCGCGACCGGGCGCCGGCGCCAGCATCTCGTTCACGAAGTCCTCTTCCGTCCGGTACTTCTCCCAGAAGTCGGCGCCCTTGAGATCCGGGTCGCCAAGCTCGTTCAGCCGGCGCGCGAGGAGATTCATGATCTCGGTCGGCTTCTTGCACTCGTGCAGGGGAGCGATCACCGCGTCGCGGTTGTAGATCATCGGGTGCGACGGGTAGATGTCGCTGACACTCTGGCGCTCGACGTAGCTGGCTTCAGGGAGGATCACGTCCGCGTAGAGGGCGCTCTCGAGGTTCAGCGTGTCGATGAATACCGAGAGTTCGAGCTTGTACTTGCCGGCCGCGTCCTTCGCCGTGAGCGCCTCGATCCATTTCGCCGGGGTCGATCCGGTAATCACCGAGTTGCCGGTGCGAAGGATGTAGGCCTTGATCGGGTACTTGTGCCCACGGAACGGGCCATAGCGGATCTGCACGCCCTGTTGGATGGCGTTCGGGTAATCCGCCACGACGTCGTCCCACGCAGCAGGGAACTTGCTTCCGAAGAGGTCCATGTGCAGGTTTTCGACCTCGCCCTCGACTTCCTTGCCGTCGATGACGCGCTTCACCTTGCGCTTGGTGAACTGCCTGCCCGTAGCGCTGCCCCCCTTGGACGCCTTCACGATCTCCGTGTCGATGGCACCACCTGGCGCATCGAAGTTGCCGGTGATGACATTGAGCGCCGTCCCGATGATCGAGCAGCAGTAGCCGTTGAAGTGATGGCCTGGCGACTGCATGCCCCAGACGAGCGCGGCGGGCTTCGTGATGCCGAAGGTGTGCGACAGGTCCGAGATCTGCTCCTTGGTGAGTCCGGTGCGATTGGCGGCCCACTCCAGGCTGAAGTAGGGCATGCCGTTGATGGGGTCCGACTTCGTCCACCAGGACTTGAAGGCGGCCTCGAAATCCTCCCAACCCACGGAGCACTTCTTGAACGACCAGTCGATATAGCGCCGGTTGGCGTCGTTCGGGTTGTCGTTCTCGAGGATGAACCGAAGCATTGCGCCGAAGAGGTCCCCGTCCGTTCCGGCCCGGGGAGCGAGCCACTGGTCGGCGCGGGCGGCCGTGTTGGACAGCGACGGATCGATGACGACCACCTTGCAGCCGTTCTCGACCTGTGCGGCGACCGTACCACGACTTTCATAGGCTATCCGCGTGGCCACGAAGGGGTTCCAGCCGTTGTAGATGATCAGCTTGATGCGCTGGGTCATGTCCCACTTGAGCGAGCCGTCGTCCTGACGCACCAGTTGCGGACGCATGACGTCCGGTTCGATGCGCTTGCCGCCCAACATGAGCTTAGGCCCGTGGCGCCGCGGCGTATCGCAGATGGAACCGTGTTCCGTGCAGTTCGGCGTCCCGTAGGCGAAGAAGAGCCGGTAGTAGTGGTCCCTGTCCGTGACGTCGCCGCAATCCATGATCACGGATTCGGCGCCGTACTTCTTCTTGATGTCGGTCAGGCCGCGTGCGATGTAGTCGAGCGCCTCATCCCAAGTGGCGCGGCGGAACTTGCCTTCCCCCCGGGCACCAACCCGGATCATCGGGTACTTTAGCCGGTAGGGCGAATAGACGAGTTGCTGTCCCGAGGCACCCTTGGCGCAGCACGCGCCGTCGTTGAAGGGCACGGCCTTGTTGCCGTAGATCTTGGCCAGCTGGCCGTTACGCACCCACATCTCCATGCCGCACTCGGAGGGGCACATCACGTCGGCCGTGTAACGGACCTGGTATGACCCGGAAGCGGTCTGCATTGCCGCAGCCTGTTCCGGCGTAAGGGCTGTGAGCGAGAGGAGTCCGCCCTGTCCCAGCGCACTCGCGCCGGCGGCGGCACCTGCGGTCTTCAGGAAAGTTCTGCGAGAAACGGTCAGTTCCATGGTCGCTCCCTCACGCCTTCGGAATTTCAGGGTTTACCGGCGCATCGGCCGCATCGAAAACCGCTGGATTCAGCGGCACGTAGAAGACGCGGGACTTCGTCCTGTCCCCGTCGTTTACGAACCGGGTCTTCTCCGATGCGAGAAGCTTCGAGATGCGGCTGTTGGAATCGTTGGTATCGCCGAAGACGATCGCCTTGCCGAAGCAGTTGCGGGCGCAGGCGGGTTCCTCACCCTGGGCGCGGCGATCGGAGCACCAGTCGCACTTGTCCACGACCCGTAGCGAGGCGACCGGCTTGTCCTTCAGTCCCGGAATGGCCTTGTAGTACGGCTTCGGATCGTTCTTGATCGGGATGTAGGGGTGCATGAAGCGCGCACCGAACGGGCAGGAATCGACGCATTTACCGCAGCCAATGCACAGGTCCCGGTTGACCTTGACGGTGCCATCCTCAGCCCGCCAGGTCGCACCCGGGACCGGACAAGGTTTCAGGCAGGGTGCGGACTCGCAGTGATTGCAGAAAAGGGGCAGGAAGAACCGCTTTGCGTCGGGAAAGGCGCCTACGTCCGCGAACTCCACCCGCGTCCGGAAACTGCCTACCGGTGCCCCGTTTTCCATCTTGCAGGTTACCTGGCAGGACGTGCAGCCCACGCAACGGCGCAGGTCCACCAGCAATGCATACCGAGCAGCCATGACCCCTCCCGTCCATCGACGATCAAGATGCTGCAATGATCGTGGGCGAGGGGGGTATGTCCGTTGATGCAGGTCACAAGTCCTGTGGCGTAGGACTTTGGTCCAATCGAGGACGTCACCCCTTTTGAAGGGCGGCGATCAGCGGGCATCGTATCCGCCCGCGCGCGTCGCAACATCGTTCGACAAGGTCCGCGAGAACACCCTCGATGCGCGAGAGTTCCGCAATTTTCCCGCGCACATCCGCGAGCTTTCGCTCCGCTTGCTCCCGCGCTTCCCGGCAGTTCGTTCCATCGCCTAGCTTGAGCAGGTCCCCGACCTCCTCGAGGCTGAATCCCAGCCGCTGGGCCGCCTTGATGAACCGAAGCCGGGCAAGAGCCGAGCGGTCATAGCGGCGGATGCCGCCGGGCGGCTTGCCCGGCTCCGGAAGAAGCCCCTTGCGCTGGTAGAAGCGGATGGTCTCGACGTTGACCCCGGCGCTCTTGGCCAGAAGACCCACGGGGAGGAGAGGCGATACGGTTTTCATGGCCCTTGACTCCGTACTCAGGTACGGACTTAAGTTTGCGCCATGAATACCGATTCCCCAACCCGCAAGCCCGCTTCCGGCGGCGGCGCCCTGCTGGCCGGAGGGATCGCGGCGATCCTCGCCTCGACCTGCTGCCTCGGGCCCCTCGTGCTGATCACGGTGGGTGTTTCCGGCGCATGGATCAGCAACCTGACGGTGCTGGAGCCCTACCAGCCCTACTTCGCCGGAGCGGCGGTGATTGCGCTCCTCCTTGCCTGGCGGCGCATCTGGCGGCCCGCGGCGGCATGCGAGCCCGGGCAGGTGTGCGCGATCCCCCAGGTCAACCGCGCCTACAAGGCGCTCTTCGGGGTGGTCACAGCGCTCGTCGCAGTCGCGCTGGGCTTTCTGCAAACCGGCGTGGAAAACTGACCAGGTTTTGGGGGTGATCGGCGTGCAATTCTGACCACCCCCGGTGTGCTAGACCTCGGCGCTTTGCGGCGTTGAGGAGAACCTGGGGTGATCACGGTGGAAACGGTCGGCAAGATCCGGCGGCGGCACTTCGTCAAGGGCGAGAGCATCAGCAGGATCGCGCGGGAGACGGGGCTGTCGCGCAACACCGTGAAGCGCTACCTGCGCAACGCGGTCCTCGAACCCCACTACAGCCCGCGGCTGCGCCAGGTGCAGCCCAAGCTCGGGACGTTCATTGCGAGGCTGCAGGCGCTGCTCGAGGAGGATGAGCGCCGTCCTTCGCGGGAGCGACGCACCGCCCAACGGCTCTTCGAGGCGCTGCGCCGGGAGGGTTATGCCGGCGCCTACGACAGCGTGCGCCGCTTCGTGAAGGGCTGGCACAGGAGTCGGGAGCGCGGGGTGGGTGCTGGGGTGTTCATTCCGCTGTACTTCGCCCCGGGCGAGGCCTACCAGTTCGACTGGAGCCACGAGGTGGTGGAGATCGGGGGCCTGCCGCAGATGGTGAAGGTCGCCCATGTGCTCCTCTGCCACAGCCGGGTGTTTCTGGCGATCGCCTACCCGCGGGAATCCCAGGAGATGCTCTTCGATGCCCACGAGCGGGCCTTCCGGTTCTTCGGGGGCGTGGCCCGGCGCGGCATCTACGACAACATGAAGACGGCGGTGGATCTCGTCTTCACCGGGCGAGAGCGGCGCTTCAACCGGCGCTTCCTGCAGATGGCCTCGCACTACCTGGTCGAGCCGGTGGCGTGCACGCCGGCGGCGGGCTGGGAGAAGGGGCGAGTCGAGAACCAAGTGGGCAACGTGCGCGAATGGCTCTTCACGCCCAAGCCGCGGTTCAAGACGCTGGCGGACCTGAACGTGTGGCTTGAGCGGCGCTGCCGGGAAATCGGGGCGGAGCGTCCCCATCCCGAGCAGCCCCAATCGACCTGCTGGCAGGTGTTCGAGGCGGCGGAACGGGCAGCATTGGTGCCGCTCGCCGCTGCCTTCGACGGCTTCGCCGAGCGCGAGTGCCGGGTGAACTCCTCGGCGCTGGTGAACTACGACCGCAACCGCTACAGCGTGGAGTGCAGCGTTGCCGGCAAGGTGGCCGCTGTACGCGCCTACGCCGATCGCATCGTCGTGGTGGCCGAGGGTCGTGTGGTTGCGGAGCACGCCCGCGAGTTCGGCCGCGACAAGGTCGTCTACAACGCCTGGCACTACGTGCCGGCGCTGGCGAGGAAGCCGGGTGCGCTCAGGAACGGAGCGCCGTTCCGGGATTGGGACCTGCCCGCGCCGCTCGCCCAGATGCGTTCCCGTCTCTCGAAGATCGCTGGCGGTGACCGGCAGTTCGTGGAGATCCTTGCCGCCGCCGCGACCGACGGGCTGGAGACGGTGGCGGTGGCCTGCGAGCTGGCGCTTGAGGCGGGCGCCGTCAGCAGCGACTACGTGCTCAACGCGATCAGCCGCCTGAAGGCGCCGCCCCGGTCGGCCGAGATCGCCACCCCCGAAACACTCAAGCTCAAGGAGGAGCCGCAGGCCGACCTCGGCCGCTACGACAAGCTCCTGGGCAAGCTGGTGCTGGTTGCCGCGATGATGGCCCCCGGGTTCGTCACGGAGGCCACCCGTGGAACGGCATGAGGTGCTCGCAGCCTTGAAGAACCTTCGCCTCTACGGCATGGCCTCCGCTCTCGAAGAGGCCGTCTCCACCGGCATCAAGCGCAACCGCAGCCCGTGGGAGGTGCTGGCCGAGCTCGTCACTGCCGAGGCCGCTGAGCGCAAGGTGCGCTCGATCCGCTACCAGATGGCCACCGCCAAGTTCCCGCTTGCCAAGGACCTGGCCGGCTTCGACTTCAAGAGCTCCCCGGTCAACGAGCAACTCGTGCGGGACCTGCACGAAGGGCACTTCATGGAGGCGGCTCGCAACGTGGTCTTCGTGGGCGGTCCGGGCTCCGGCAAGAGCCACCTCGCTACCGCGATCGGCATGAACGCCGTGCGCCAGGGCAAGAGCGTGCGCTTCTGGAGCGTGGTGGACCTGGTGAACCGGCTCGAAGCCGAGAAGCGCTCGCCTCCTACAGGGCGCACCGCCTCGATTGCCGAGAAGCTCGCCCACCGTGACGCCGTGGTCCTGGACGAACTGGGCTACCTGCCGTTCTCGCCAGACGGCGCGGCGCTGCTCTTCCACCTGATCAGCCGCCTCTACGAGAGAACTTCGCTGATCGTGACGACCAACCTCTCCTTCAGCGAATGGGGGACCATCTTCGGCGATGCCAAGATGACCACGGCGCTCCTCGACCGCCTGACCCACCACTGCGACATCGTCGAGACCGGCAACGAAAGCTACCGTTTCAAGCACCGCAACTGAAGTTCAGGCCCTGGTCAGAATTGGCCGCCGAAAGGTGGTCAAAATTGCGCGCCGATTGACAAGCAAAGCCCATTGACCTTCCCACGAGGGCAGGGATTAGGGTACTGAGTGCAGCGGCGACACTGCCGCGACGAAGGGACCGAAGTGAACCGAGAGTGCAAGCGCGCCAGCACGGAACTTGGCGACATGGTGCTGGTGGTCTTCGAACATGCTATTCGTCACCGGCAGGCGGGAGTTGCCGAACACCTGTTGTGCGCGCTGGAAGAGCTTGCGCGCACAAGAATGGAGTGCCGTGCGACGCTCGACCGGGCATACCTTCTGATCGGTCGTTCAGGCTTGAGCCGATAGATCTCTGCGACGAATGACATTTCTGGCCGGGTGTTAGCGAGGCCATCGCGCCTTCAACTGAGCCGTTTTTGGGGAAAGTTGCAGACAAGATCCTGCCCGTGGCTCAAACCGAGGCCGCCAACTTCCTGAATTCGCATGGTGTCTGGCGCCAACGACATTTGCCGGCATTTCTGATCGTCGCCAGACATGGCATTCGTCTATTTGGTCAGGAGGCTTGACTGCCGTCGGGTTGCATCGAAATCAGCATGTTCAATGCCATCCGACCGACCGTCTCCAACTCGAAGCGTATAGACAGTCTGTCGATGCCTACCGTAACCGGCGCGAGGAATCGCTGGATCACTTTGCGCTGGACCGGTGAGCGACAATTCGCCGCTCGCACCCGCATTCAAGGAAGCCGAGGAGGTTCGAGTCGATAATCCGCAGCCGGAAACTGGTGAAGTCCGCCGCATCCTCAGCTTGGAGGGCGGCGGGGCGCGTCCTGCAATGACCCATTGCCGACCGTCGCCGGAAGTGACGGCACGCTGACAACTGTCTTCTCCTCGCCTGCGTCGGCAGTGGTCCAGCCATCCGGTGGGCGGGCGACCGCAATTCAGCGCCACGCGTGGCAAGTCGAAGCGACGGCTACCGAGCAATCGGGCTAGCTGCGGCGCTCACCGCGCTTCGGCCGGGTATGGACGCCTGCGAGGTGTGACACCGTATTCACGTCCGGCGGTGAAGCAACTTGAGCCGACTGGGCCAGACCCTTGAGTATTCCGCAGTCGCTGGAATCCCTGGATTCAAGGCAAAGGCCACGCAGCGCCTTGAGTTGCCTGCCGAGAGCATTCAATTCCCGAACTCGCTGTGCGACGTGTTCGATGTGCTC
>JAHCAZ010000052.1 GCA_019634615.1 Opitutaceae bacterium | reverse complement strand
ACGCATGAGCGTGTTGACCTGGAAGCCACGCATCGTGAAGCCGCCCTGGGGGGTGGCCTCGTTGGCGGGCACGCGCATCTTGAAGCGGGTGTCACCAGCAGCCGCGGCCGAGTAACGGAACAGATCCGTCAGGGAGCGGGCGTTGGTGTCATCGAGGAACTCGCGGGAGATAACCGAGATGTTGATCGGCACTTTCTGAATCTCCATGCCGATACGGGTGGCCGTGGCGGCATTGGTCTTCAGGTAGCCGTAGTCCTTCTCTTCGGAGACTTCGAAGGGGGTGAGTTTCGTCACTTCTTCGTCATCGTCCGTCGTGATCGGAACCGTCTGCGCCCAAAGGGGAGCGGCAGACAGACCAATCAGAGCGGCCAAACAGGCGACCAAGCTTCGCTTGGCCACCGATGCTGGGTAGCTGATTTCTGATTTCATTATGTTTATGTTGGGGGGTGGTTTGTAGTTTCCGGTTCCCGGCCGGACCGAGGTCCGACCAAGAGCGAGAAAGTGTAAAATGAATGTGACGTCTGAAAGCAAGCCCTCCGGTTATGTATATTCAGGCGCTAAAAGGGGTTCGGTTGGCGCCGCCGGGGATAAGCGTGGGGGAAACCGTGATGCCGATCCGTCCGTTGGCCGGGAGGTTTTCACAGCGCCAGACGAGATGATCCACCACCTTGCGGACCAGGGTCGAAAGGTTGATGTCCAGTACCGGGGGCAGGTGGTCTAGGTTGTGGTAGATGACGGGGTTATAATTGCCCAGGATCGCCTCGAAGTCGCGCCCCGGCTTGAATTCGGCCTGCCGCAGGGCCCGGAAGAAGGAACCGCAGAAATGATCGACGGGCAGGTAGAGCCCGGTCGGCCGGGGATTCGTCTGGGCCAGGCGGCGGGCCAGCGACTCGCATTCCTCGTGGGCCGAGTTCTCGATCAGATAACTGACCCCCGGCTTCGGCTTGCCCAATATGTTGATGACCGTCAGCCCATGCTCGCGCGCCCGGAGGCCGAATGCCTCCGCCCGCCAGGCGACGGCCGTGTAGGCCGAGTCGGTCGAGACCACCGCCACCACCTTGTGGCCGCGGCTGTGCAGATAGTCGGCCGCCATCCGGCCGTTCAGCGCGTTGTCGGGCTCCACGTAGTCACCGGGATAGGTGAGCGTGCGCCGCGTCATGAACCACACGTGCGGCAGGCCCGCCAGGCGCTGCAGGACCTGGGCGCTGGGCTCCATGCCCTGGATGATGACGCCGTCGACCTGGTTTTCCGCCAACGCCCGGGGCAACTCGTCGGCCGACTCGGTGTAGATCACCGAAAGGTCGATCCGCTGTTTCTCGTTGGCCTCCTGGACCTGCAGCAGCTGCTCCTGAAACCAGTTGAAGTTGGAACTCTTGCGCGCACCGACAAACCACACGGCGATCTTCTTGGGCGCCGCCATCCGCGATTTCGGCCCGCGGCGCCGGTTCAGCGGCGTGGGCTTGTAGTTGACGGCGGACATCACCGCCTGCACCCGCGCCAGGCGGTCGGACGCAACCAGATGGGGTTGGTTGATCACCCGCGAAACGGTCGCTGGGGAAACCTTGGCCTTACGGGCGATGTCGGCAATGAGCATAGGGGGTATGCCGTGAATATTTCAGAATTGAGAAATGAAACGCGCTGAACGCCGTCAAGTCATTTTCAGGTTACGGCACCCGCTCCGCTCCCGCGCTGGCGGCGTCATTCCGCTGCGGGGACCACGAGACCGACCGGGGTTGGCGGGCCTCGAGCGCCCCATTGAATTTTCAGGAAAAATGCGGGTTGATATGCTGCGAATCGCCCCCGCATAATACCAGTTCGCCTCCGACGTACCCGTGATGAAGACTCCCCGGTTGCCCTTGGTTATCCTGCTCCTGACCGCCTCGGTTTGCCTGTCGACCGGGAGTCTTTCCGGGAGCACCGCCGGTGCACCGGCCGACCTGACCGACGCCGCCATCAACCAGCGCTACCAGGCACGCCGGGCCGACCTGATCGGCTCAGCCATCGGCAGCCTCGATCCGGCCAAAGGCTCCTATCTCGACGTGGCCGCCGCCCTGCAGCGGGGCGAAAACATCCCGGCCGCCCTCGCCCGCCTGACCCGCCTCAACGAGGCGCCCCCCACCGGCAACATGTTCTGGGTCTATCCCGTGGCGGCCCTCATGGCCGCCGGCGGCGACCGCCTGGACGAGGCCAACCGCGCCCGCCTCGCGGAGTTGTGGCGCACCTACTGGCCCAGCCGCGGCGACACCGAGAACCACTGGGTCCTCTACTACGCCGGGCTCTACATCGCTGCCCAATGCCGCCCCGACACCGGTCCCGAGGCCTGGTTCAACGGCCGCTCCGCCGCGGAAAACATGGCCGAGGCCCGCGGCTACCTCGAGCACTGGATGAATGTCACCACCGCGCACGGTCAGGGCGAATACGACTCGCCCAACTACATCGGCGAATATGTCGCCCCCCTCAGCCTCCTCGCCGGCTGGGCCGCCGACCCCGCCTTCCGCCTGCGCGCCCGCATGCTGCTCGACTACGTGCTCTACGACTACGCCATCGAGCAGATGAACGGCCAGTACGCCGGTGCCCACAGCCGCGTCTATCCGCGCCAGGTGCTACAGCCCGGCCGCGTGACGTCGTCCACCATCGGCTGGCTCGCCTTCGGCCTCGGCGACCGCCAGGCCGGCGGCCAATCGCTCCTCATGGCACTCAGCGGCTACACGCCCCCGCCCATCCTCGAGCGCATCGCCCGCGCCGCCCCGCGGCCCTACGTCGAACGCGAACTCAAGCGCACCCGTTGGCGCATGCGGAACGCCGGACCCGACGCCATCACCGTCGGCGACCGCCAGACCGTGCCCGTGTACAAATACAGCTACGTCGACCAGGACTTCGTGCTCGGCTCCTCCCAGGGCGGCCTCCTCCAGCCCATCCAGCAGCAAACCTGGAACCTCCGCTGGCGCGTCGACCGCCCGCTCGACGCCGCCAACACGTTCTTCGCCGTGCAGCCCTACTCCTCGCCGTTCGAGGGCACGATGTATTTCGGCGGTGACTGGGACACGGTCACGGACCTCATCGCGCGCTCGAAGGCCGACTACGACTCCCCCGACAAGCTCGCGAGCGGCTCCCCCCACGAGCAGGTGTTCCAGCACGGCCCCGCCCTGATCGGATTGTACGACATCCCGCCCGACACCCGTTTCCCGCATATCATCACGCTGTTCTCCCGCGACGTCCGCGAGGTCGTCGAGGACGCCTCCGGCTGGATCTTCGCCCAGGGCGGCCCGGTCTACATCGCCTACCGTCCGCTCGCACCCGGTGAATGGAAACCGAACGACTGGACCGGCCACCTCGCCGGCGGCGCCGGCGGTTTCATCAGCGCCGGCTTCAAGGAATGGGGCACCGGCCACCGCTGCTACGTGAGCGGCGCCCGCCACAACGGCTACGTCGTCCAGGTCGCGCCCGCCCGCGACTTCGCTTCCTACGCCGCCTTCCAGGCCGCCGTGCGCGCCCTGCCCCTCCAGGTGAGCACCGACCCGCAGGCCGAGGTGGTCTTCACCACCCTCGACGGCAGCGTTCTCCGCGCCCGTTACGGTGCGGTGCCAAGCGTCAATGGCGTGCCCGTCGATTACGCGACGTGGCCATTATTCGACAGTCCCTACGGCCAGGCCGCCCGCGGCCGGCGCGAACTCGAACTCCGTTTCAACACCGAGCGCTACCGGCTCGATTTCGACGCCAACGCCATCACGCAATCCGTCGCCCAGCCATGATCGCCCGCCTCCGCCTGCCCGCGCTCTGGATCGCCACCGTCCTCTCGGCCGCCGCGGCCGGCGCACCCGCGCAGTTCTATGCCGCGGTCGCCATGACCAAGGCGCAGAAGAACTCCTCCACGCCGACCGATTCCGGCCTCTACCGCCGCGAGGCCGACGGACGCTGGACACACTTCGGTCCGCGCATCCTCGGCATCGGCAGCGTCGCCGCCCAACCCGGCAATCCCGCCGTGCTCCTCATCGCCAGCGCCGACGGCGTGGTGCGCAGCACCGATGCCGGCCGCACCTGGCGCAAGGCCACCGGCTGGGAAGTTGTCGACGTGCGGAGCATCGCCTTCGATCCGCTCAACCCCGCCCAGGTCTACGCGGCCACGCAATGGGGCCCCATCCGCTCCGACGACGCCGGGGCCACCTGGGCGCCGGCGCATGCCGGGCTCGCCAAGCTCTATTCCCAAACCGTCGTCGCCGACCGCACCCAATCCGGCCGCGTGCTGATCGGCACCGAGGACGGGATCTACCTCTCGACCGATGCCGCCCGCACGTGGACCCATGTCGCCTCCTCCCCCGCCGCCACGATCCTGCGCCTCGCGCAGAGCGGCGCCGACGCCTCGTTGTGGCTCGCCGGCACGCAGCACCACGGCGTCTGGCTGTCACGCGACGGCGGTAAAACGTGGGCTCAGGTCGATCCCGCCTCCGCCAGTGCCAACCTATACGCCGCCGCGCTCGACCCTCACGACGCCAAGGTCATGGCCGTCGGCGGCTGGAACACCGGCGTGCGTCTCTCCACCGACGGCGGCGCGACTTGGACCGATCGCAGCGCCGGCCTGCCGGTGAAGCACGTCTTCGTCCTCGCCTTCGATCCCAACACGCCCGGCCGCCTCTGGGCCTCGACCTTCGAGGAAGGCACGTTCTTCTCCGACGACCGCGGCCAGACCTGGCAGGACGGCGGCCTCTACGGCGCCTACGGTTTCGATTACATCTTCATCCCCGCTCCCTGATTCCCCCATCTCCCGTGTCCTCCTCCCCCTTCGTCAATTCCGCCTCGTGGATCTGGTCCGCCGAGGGTTCCCACAGCGCGCCGGCACCCCGCGATGCCTCCCCGTCGCACTATCAGGTGCGCATGTTCCGTCGCACCTTCCGCGTCGCCGATCCCGCCAAGGCGAAACTCACCGTCGCCCTCTCCGCCGACAGCCGCTATCTCTTCTGGTGCAACGGAACCTTCATCGGCCGCGGCCCGGCCAAGGGTGACGTCAACCACCACTTCTACGATTCCTTCGACCTGACCCCGCACCTGCGCAAGGGCCGCAACGTCCTCGCCGCGCTCGTGCTCGACATGTCGCGTGTCGCCCACCGTCCCGCCCTGCTCGGGCCGCCGTGCTCGGTCATGACCTACACCGGCGGCTTCGTGCTCGAAGGCGCGCTCACCACCCGCGGCGGGAAAGTCATCGAGGACCTCCGCACCGACGCCACCTGGCGCGTCGCCGTAGACAAGGCCCACCGCTTCCAGAACGAGAACACCACCTTCGAGGGCTACCTCGGTTACTTCGAGCACCGCGTCTCCAACCTCATCCCCGAGGACTGGCAGTCGGTGACCTTCGACGATGCGAAGTGGTCGCCGGCTCATGTACTCTTCAAGGCCGAGCTCCTCGCGAACCGCCGCGACCCCGCCAGCCCCTACGGCCTCATCCCGCGCATGATCCCCATGCTCGAGGAGGGCGAGCCCGCGCCGTTCCCCGACGCGTACGTCAACGGCGGCGGCGAGATCACGCCCGCCTGGAAGAATCTCCTCGCGAAAAACCGCGCCCTCACGCTCCCCGCCGGCACCAAAGTCGACCTCGTGCTCGACATGGGCCAGCTCACGACCGCGTTCCCGCACCTCGTCGTCTCCGGCGGCGCCGGCAGCACCGTCCGCCTCACCTACGCCGAGGCCCTGCGCCTTCCGTGGGACACCCCGGGCGCCAAGCTCCTCGGCAAGAAGCAGTCGCTGGCCAACCTCGCCTCGCACTTCGCCGACGAGAGCACCGGCTGGACCTTCGATCGCCGCGGCAAGGTGACCGGCTGGTGCGATATTTGGGAACCCTCCGGCCGCGACGAAACCTTCGAGCCCCTCCACTGGCGCGCGTTCCGCTACGTCGGCCTGCAGATCACGGTCGGCAAGAAACCGCTCACGCTCCGCGCCGTGCAGCAGCGCTTCACCGCTTACCCCTACCGCGTCAAGGCGCAGTTCAAGTCCTCCGATCCCGCGTTGAACAAGATCTGGACCGTCGGCCTGCACACGATGCGCATGTGCTCGCACGAGACGTTCGAGGACTGCCCGCACTACGAGCAGATGCAGTACGCCGGCGACACGATGATCACGTCGAAGCTGGCGATGTACACCACCGGTGACTACCGCCTCAGCCGGCAGGCGCTGTACCACTTCGATTGGTCGCGCCTTTCCGACGGCCTCACCCAGGCCCGCTACCCGTCGCGCCTCGTCCAGGTCATCCCCGCGTGGAGCATCCACTGGATCACCAACCTCAAGGACTACGTCGCCTGCACCGGCGACCGCGCCACCGCCGCCGATCTCGTGCCGGGCGTGCGCAGCGTCCTCGACTGGTACCAGCGCCATACCGACGCCAGCGGCCTGCCGGCGAAGATGCCTTTCTGGAACATCACCGACTGGTGCCCGTGGTGGCCGCGCGGCGTCGTGCCCGGCGCCGACACCGGCCCGACCTGCATCCACGCCGCCCAGTACATCAACGCGCTCGACGAGGCCGCGTGGCTGCACCGCCAGCTCGGGCAGGACGCCCGCGCCGATGCGTTCGCCGCCGAGGCCGCCGCGCTGCGGCCGAAAGCGCACGCGCTGTTCTGGTCCGAGAGCGAGGGCCTGTACTTCGACCGCCCCGGCGGTCCCGAGGTCAGCCAGTACGGCAACGCCTGGGCGATCGTCGCCGGTTTCGCCGGCGAGCGCGAACGCGCGATCATCATGCGCCGCTTTCCGACCGACCCGAAGCTCGCGCCCGGCTCGTTCTTCTGGATGCACACGGGCTTCACCGCGCTCGACAAGGGCGGCTGCTACGACGACATGCCCAAGCACCTCGGCCCCTGGCACGAGTCCATCGGCTACGGCCTGTCCACGTTCGTCGAGGAGAACAGCTACTGGCGCTCGCTCTGCCATGCATGGTCCGCGCACCCGGTGCTCGAGTTCCAGCAGCGCATCCTCGGCGTCACGCCGGCCGAGCCCGGCTTCGCCCGCGTCCGCATCCAGCCCCGCCGCTGCGGCCTCGCGCACGCCTCCGGCAGCGTCTGCACGCCGCATGGCCTCATCCGCGTCGCCTGGCGCGTCGCGGACGGGAAGTTCCATCTCACCGTCAACCTGCCGACCGATCTTCCGACCACCGTCGTCGTCCCCGACGGCCGCACCCGCGAGTACTCCGGCCGCGTCATCAACGAAAGCTACGACCTGTCATGAAATCATCGCTCCGCATTCACCACGAGACCGGCCAGGCCGTCTCCGTCTTCGCCGGCAAGCAGCTGCTCTGCCGCTATGTCTACGCCTCGGCGGTCGACCTCAAGGAATCGCCCAAGCCGTATATGCATCCGGTGAACTCCCTCGCCGGCGACACGCTGACGAATTTCCGCCCCAACGACCACCCCTGGCACCACGGCCTGTGCTTCACGCTGAACAACGTTTCCGGCGCCAACTTCTGGGGCGGCCCCACCTGCCTCCAGCCTGACGGCTACAAGTGGCGCGACGACCACGGCGTGCAGCAGCACGTTGCCTGGCACAAGTTGAAGACCATCGGCACCAAGACCACGCTCGAGCACGAGCTCGAGTGGCGCCGCCTCGGCGAGGTGCTGTTCCGCGAGGTCCGCACGCTCGTCATCTCGCTCGACGCCGCGGCGCACGCCTGGTCGCTGCACTGGCGCGCCAAGCTGACGAACGTCAGCGGCCGCACCCTCTCGCTCGGCAACCCCGCCTCCAACGGCGGCCTCGCCGGCTCGCATTACACGGGCCTCGAGTTCCGCGGCGCGCGCGAGCTGCTCGACGACCACCTCGACCCGACGATCAAGATCGTCGCCGAGGGCGGCCTCGAGGGCATCCCCGCCGTCCACGGCGCCGCCGCGCGCTGGATGGAATGGCATGGCCAGCTTGATACGACGCTGAACCGCGTTATCATCCGCTTCGAGAACAACGCCGGTCCCCTCCACTGGTTCGTGCGGCGCAATTACCCCCTCGCTGCGCTGCCGGTGCAGTTCGACCGCAACCTCGAGGTCGCCGCCGGGGCGGACCTCGCCATCGACCACACCCTCACCTTCACCGCCCAATCATGAGTCTTGATCGCCGGACCTTCCTCCAGGGCCTGAGCGTCGGCGCCCTCGGCGCCCTCGCCGGCTGCAACACCCCGACCGCCCCCGCCGCCGTGCGGCCCATTCCCGCGTTGCCGGCCTTCGGCAGCGTGCCGGATGAGGCGTTCTGGCGCGCCGTCCGCGCACAGTATCCACTGCTCGACGACCCGGTCTACCTCAACACCGGCGGCCTCGGGCCCGCGGCGCAGTCGGTGCTCGACACCGTGTTCAACACGATGACGAAACTGCAGGAGCACTCCGAGACGGGCCACGACCTGTTCCAGCCCGCCCGCAAGTCCATGGCCCGCTTCCTTGGCGTGCGGTCCCGCGAGATCTGCTTCACGCGCAACGCCACCGAGGGCAACTCCATCATCGCCGCCGGCCTCGCGCTCGCGCCCGGCGACGAGGTGATCTTCGAGTCGCACGCGCATCCCGGTGGTTCCTATCCCTGGGCCAACCAGGAGAAGCTCCGCGGCGTGAAGGTGAAGGTCTTCGATCCCGATCCCGCCAGCCCCGAGGCCAACGTCGCCGCCATCCGCGCCCTCATCACCCCGCGCACGAAGGTGATCCAGGTGAGCCACCTCACCTGCACGACCGGCCTCCTCTTTCCCGTGCGCGCCATCGCCGACCTCGCCCAGCAGCACGGCATCTGGTTCCACCTCGATGGCGCCCAGTCCGTCGGCATGATCCCGGTCAACTTCGACACGATGGGCTGCGACTCGTACGCCTTCAGCGGTCACAAATGGCTCGGCGGGCCCCACGAGTCGGGCGTCCTCTACATCCGCCATTCCAAGCTGGAGGCGGTCGCCGCCACCGGCATCGGCGCCCACTCCGGCGCGCTCGAGTCCCTCCCCGGCGAGATCCAGCTCGACGGCGGCGCCTCGCGCCATGAATACGGCACGCGCAACGCCGGTCTCATCGCCGGCCTCGCCGAGGCCGTGCGCCTGCAGGAAGCCATCGGCCGCGATCGCATCGCCGCCTACGGCAAGGCCATGGCGAGCCACCTGCTCGAGGAACTGGACAAGATCCCCGGCATCACCGTCCTCACGCCGCGCCCGGCGGAGATGCGCGGTTCCATGACCACGATCACCCACGCCCGCGCCAACGCCGGGAAGCTCTTCGGCTACCTGCGCGAGAAGCACGCGCTGCGCTGCCGCCCCGTCACCGAGCAGGGCCTGCAGGCCGTGCGCATCTCGACCCACGTGTTCAACTCGCCCGCCGAGTGCGAACGCGTCATCGCCGGCGTGCGGGCTTCGACCCGCGACCTGTGAATCATGCCGGCGCGCTCACTCCGCCAGCTCGGCGATCAGCTCCACTTCCACCGGCGCGCCGGCGGGCAGGGAGTTGACGCCGACGGCGGCGCGCGCATGCCGGCCCGCGTCGCCGAAGACCGCCACGAGCAGGTCCGAGGCGCCGTTGATGACCTTGGGCTGGTTGGTGAAGTCGTCCGTGCAGTTCACGAAGCCGCCGACGCGCACGATGCGCTTCACCTTGGACAGGTCGCCGACCTCCGCCTTCAAAACCGCGATGAGCTGGATCGCGCAGGTGCGCGCCACGTCGGCGCCCTGTTCGATGGTGAGATCGCGGCCGACCTTGCCCGTGACGAACTTGCCGTCGGGTCCCTTGGCGATCTGCCCGGCGAGGAACACCTGCTTCCCGCTGCGGACCGCCGGCACGTAGTTGGCGATCGCCGCCGGCACCGCCGGCAGCGTGATGCCCAACTCCTGCAGCTTTTCCTCCGGCGTCGCCGCCCCCAAGCCACCGACCGCGCTCGCGGCCAGCAACACCACCAGAATGCGACGCAGGACAGGAACAACATGAAGGCTCATGCCTCTCCTGATACGGAAACCCGGCACTTTGTGAATGTGGAAATCAGGCAAGCAGGGACTTGGATCGGTTCCTGAATTCCTGGTTTCCACCTTTCCCATCCTCCCTCTCCCCACTTTCATGAAACCGACATCCCGCCTCCTCGCCCTGCTGGCGCTGGCCGTTCTTCCCGCCCTGAACGCGGGCTGCGCCACCGCCGGCCATGACCTTTACCTGTTCGGTGCCGTCAACATCCAGGGCCGCGTCGCCGGCTCGCGCGACGCATCCCTGAACGGCGTGTACCGGCGGCAGGCCGACGGCTCCTTCCAACACATCGGGATCAACTACCCGGCCATGCTGACCGGCTCGTTCGACCCGCGCGATCCCCGCGTGTTCTACGTCGCCACGATCAACGGCGTGCTGTTCACGCGCGACGGCGGCCAGACCTGGCGCATCGGCACGAGCTGGGACATGACCGAGCCCAAGGACGTGAGGGTCGACCCCAACGCCCCCGACACCATCTACGCCGCCCTGCCCGACGGTCTCGGCGTCTCGACCGACCGCGGCCTGACCTGGACCCGGCGCGAAAACGGTCTCCCCGCCCGCGGCAAGTACACGCAGGTCGTCACTGTCGACCGCACCCGCGTCGGCCGTGTGCTCGCCGGCTGCGAGACCGGGATCTACCTCACCGAAGACGCCGCCCAGTCGTGGCGCGCCGTGCACCCGACGAAGGAAACCGTCAACGACCTCCAGCAATCCCCGCACGACCCGAAGTTCTGGCTCGCCGCCACCCAAAGCGCCGGCGTCCTCGCCTCGCGCGACGGCGGGCTCACGTGGGCACCCGTCGCCGGCCTCGCGACGGAAAAAGCCCACTACAACATCGCCTTCGACCCCACGAACCCGCAGCGCATCGCCATCGGCGGCTGGACCTACGGCCTGCTGACGAGCGAGGACGGCGGCGCCACGTGGACCGCCCGCAACGACGGCCTGCCGGCGAAGCACCGCGTCTGGCGCACCGCCATCGATCCGGACAACGGCCACCTCTACGCCGCCGTCGTCTACGATTCGCTGTACGTCTCCGCCGACTTCGGCCGCACCTGGCAGTCCGCCGGCCTGCCCAACTCCCGCATCTCCGGCTTCGCCTTCGTGCCCAAGGCCCAACCGTAAACCCTCGCGCTCCCCGCCATGCACCGCCTTTCCCTCCTCCTTCTCTCCCTCGCCACCCTCGGCACCGCGGTCGCGACCGCCCAACCCTCGTTCACCGGCCCCGTGCCGGTGCCGCCCGCTGACGCCCGGCCCGACGTGCTTCGACGCGACTACCTCGCGCGCGTGACCGAGACCCTCGACTGGTATCAAAGCGCCATCACCTCGGAAAAACCCCTCACCCGCGAGCAGATCCTCGTGAAGCTGATCCGCAAGCAAGGCGACGCCCAGGTCTCGCAACGCGTGCTCGAGCTCATGGCTGAGCCGCAGTCGGGCGACATGTTCTGGATGTTCCCGTGGACCGCGGTCGCCTTCGCCGGCCGCGACCAGCTCTCGCCCGAGGCCCGCGCCGCGATCCGCGACGCGTGGCGCACCTATTTCCCGATGCGCGGCGACACCGAGAACCACTGGGCGATGTATTACGCGTCGCTCTACCTGATGTCCGAGCTCTACCCCAACGAGCCCGGCACCTCGTGGTTCACTGGCAAGAGCTCGGCGGAGAACCTCGCCGAGTCCCGCGAATACCTCATCCACTGGCTGGATATCTCCACGACGATCGGGCAGGGCGAGTTCAACCCCACGCACTACATCGGCGAGTACGCGATCCCGATGATCTACCTCGCCGCGTGGGCGCAGGATCCTGCCATGCGCCAGCGCGGCCAGATGAAGCTCGACTGGCTCATGGCCGACCTCGCCGCCAACACGCTCAACGGCGTGCTCCGCGGCCCCAATGCCCGCACCGATGACACCTCGGTCATCGAGCGCTGGAACGCCCTGTCGTCCTATTTCAGCTGGCAGATGTTCGGCAACACGCCCCCGCCCTCCGGCTACGGTGGTTGGGGCATCTACTTCGCCATCCTCGCCGACCAGTACGAACTGCCCGAGGTCATCCGCCGCATCGCCGTCGACCGCGGCAGCGATTTCGTGCAGCGCGACCTCAAGCGCTCGCGCCGCCGCTGGCGTTACAGCGACGTCGAGATGGCCCCGATCTACAAGACGAACTATCTCCGCCGCGACTACGCCGTCGGCTCGTACCAGGGCGGCCTCTCCGACCCCATCCAGGCCCACGTCTGGGACGTCACCTGGGCCGTGCCCGACCCGCGCGGGAAGCACACCACGATGTTCTCCGCCCACCCGCTGTCGTCGGCACAGGTCATGCAGACCTATTTCACCGAGTTGCCCGATGCCATGATCGACGGCCTCGCGAGCCAGGGAAAACCGTCCTACGACGTGCCCGACAAGATCCTTGGCAGCTCGCCCTACGAGCAGGTCTTCCAGGACCTCGACACCGTCATCGCCCTCTACGCCATCCCTGAGGGCGTGCGCTTCCCGCACATCAACGGCTACTTCTCGCGCGACCTCGTCAACGTCACCGAGGACAAGTCCGGCTGGATCTTCGCCCAGGGCGGCAACGCCTACCTCGCCTACCGTCCGCTCGCCGGCTACGAGTGGCAGCACCTCCTCGGCTACCGCCAGCTCCCCTCGCAGGGCGGCGGCTACCGCTGGGAGCGCGTCGACCACGGCGACAAGGGCGACAAGCTCCTCTTCAGCCCGCACCGCCACAACGGCACCATCGTGCAGGCCGCGAGTGCGAGCGAGTTCGCGAGCTTCGACGCCTTCCGCGCCGCCATCAATGCGCTGCCGCTCACGTTCAGCCTCGAGCCCGTGCCCACCGTCACTCTGAAGACCCTTCGCGGCAAGCAGGTCACCTTCACCTACGGCCAGGCTCCCGTCGTCGACGGCCAGCCGATCGACTACTCGAAGTGGAAGCTCTTCGAGGGCCCGCACCTCAACGCCGAGAAGGGCTCCAGCATCCTCACCATCACCCACGGCAAGCTCCAGCGCACGCTGGACTTCAACACCCTCACCATCACCGACCAGATCAACGAATAAGCCCCCTCATGCGCATAAAAACCCTCTTCGCCTCCCTCTTCCTCGCCGCCGCGGCCCAGGCCGCCGCGCCCGTGTACGACTTCATCATCTGCGCCAACATCAACCGCAACTACGTGATCGGCTCCAAGATCACGACGCTCAACGGCGTCTACATCCGCGATGACGCCGGCGCGTGGACCCATCACGGCTACAACGACACCGGCATCACCGCCGTCGCCTTCGACCCGCGCGACCGCAATGTCGTGTACACCTCCGCCATGAACGGCCTCTGGCGCAGCCTCGACGGCGGCAAGACCTGGCGCATGTGCAACAGCTGGGACATGACCGAGGGCCGCGACGTCGCCGTGGACCCCAACGCCCCCGACCACGTCTACCTCGCCATCACCGACGGCGTGGCCGTTTCCACCGACCGCGCCCAGACCCTCGTCCGCAAGGAGAACGGCCTCCCCGCCCGCGGCAAATACACCCAGGCCATCAAGGTCGACCGCACCCAGGCCGGCCGCGTGCTCGCCGCCTGCGAGATCGGCATCTACCTCACCGAGGACGGCGCGAACAACTGGCGCCAGGTCCTCGCGACCAAGGAAACCGTCACCGACATCCAGCAGTCGCCGCATGATCCTGCCGTTTGGCTCGCTGCTACCCAGAGCGCCGGCGCCTTCATCTCCCGCGACAGCGGCGTCACTTGGCAGAATCTCCCCGGCGTCCCCTCCGACCGCGCCCTCTACAACATCACCTTCGACGTCACCAACCCGCAGCGCTTCGCCATCGGCAGCTGGGCGCACGGCGTCCTCACCTCCGAGGACGGCGGCGCCACCTGGACCGCCCGCAACGCCGGCCTGCCCGAAGGTCACTGCGTCTGGCGCGTCGGCGTCGATCCCGAGGGCCGGCTCTACGCCAGCGTCGTGAAGGAGACGCTCTACGTCTCCGACGACTTCGGCCGCACCTGGCGCCGCGACGCCCTCGAGGGCTCGCTCGTGAACAGCTTCCTCCTCCTGCCCCGGGCCGCCCAGTAACCCCCCTATTCTTTTCCGCCATGAATCGTCTTCCCCTTTTCCTCCTGGCCCTCGCCGCCACGGTCACCCTCTCCGCCCAGCCGTCGTTCGAGGCCCCACCGCCGCCCACCGCACCCGTGCAGGACGCCGGCAAACGCCACGACGAGTATCTCAAGCGCGTGCAGGAGGTCCTCGACTGGCGCGCCGGCCGCATCGACATCACCCAGCCCGAGAAGCACCTCGACATGGCCGCTATCGCCGTGCTGCTCACGCGCGGCGAACACTATGACGTCTGCAGCCAGCGCGTGATCGAGCTGATGAAGGACCCGGGCACCGGCCCGTTTTGGATGTTCCCCGCCGTCTGTGTCGCCTACACCGGCCGCGACAAGCTCACGCCCGAGGCGCAAAAGGCCATCCGCGAGGCCTGGCGCACCACGCGCCAGCTGCGCGGCGACACCGAGAACCACTGGCTGATGTACTACGCGTCGCTCTACCTCATGGCGGAACTCTATCCCAACGAGCCCGCCGAGACCTGGTACAGCGGCAAGTCCTCCGCGGAGAACCTCGCCGAGTCCCGCGAGTATCTGGTGCATTGGATGGACGAGCTGACCACCTCGGTCGGC
Organism: Opitutaceae bacterium; assembly: GCA_019634615.1. Classification (GTDB taxonomy): domain Bacteria; phylum Verrucomicrobiota; class Verrucomicrobiia; order Opitutales; family Opitutaceae; genus UBA2377. Next base: position 1,511 of record JAHCAZ010000052.1, on the reverse strand, counting down.
CAGGGTGAGTACAACCCGAGCCATTACATCGGCGAGTACGCCATCCCCATGCTGTTCATGGCCACCTGGGCCAAGGACCCGGAGATGCGGATTCGCGGCAAGATGATGCTCGACTGGCTCTTCGCCGAACTCGCCGCCAACACGCTCAACGGCGTGCTGCGCGGACCCAACTCCCGCACCGACGAGGGCTCGGCCATCGAACGCTGGAACGCCCTGTCGTCCTATTTCAGCTGGCTGCTCTTCGGCAACACCCCCACGCCCTCCGGCTACGGTGGCTGGGGCGTCTATTTCGCGCCCGTCGCGCATAACTACCAGCTGCCCGAGGTCATCTACCGTATCGCCACCGACCGCAGTGGCGACTACCTCCAGCGGGACCGCGCCCGCACCCGCCGCTACTGGCGCTACAGCGACGTGCTCTCGCCGCCGGTCTACAAGACAAACTACCTGCGCCGCGACTATGCCGTCGGCTCGACGCAAGGCATCGTCAACGACGCCATCCAGTCGCACGTCTGGGACGTCACCTGGGCCGAGCCCGACCCGCGCGGGAAGCACAACACGATGTTCTCCCTGCACCCGCACTCGTCGCCCAAGTGGATGCAATCGCAGTTCGCCACCTATCCTGAGGCCATGATCACCGCCGTCACCTTCGAGGGCAAACCGTCCTACGATTCGCCCGACAAGATCCTTGGCGCCTCGCCCTACGAGAAGGTCTTCCAAGACCTCGACACCGTCATCGCCCTCTACGACATCGAGCCCGGCGAGCGCTTCGAGCACATCAACGGCTTCTTTTCGAAGGACCTCGTCAACGTCACCGAGGACTCCTCCGGCTGGATCTTCGCCCAGGGCGGCCGCGCCTATCTGGCCTACCGGCCGCTCGCCCCCTACCACTGGATTCCCTACCTCCACTACAACGGCGGCTGGGCCAAGGAGAAGTTGCCCCTCGGCGGCAAGCTGCTCGTCAGCCCGCACCTGAAGAACGGCACGATCGTCCAGGCCGCGAGCGTGGACGAGTTCGCCGATTTCGCCGCCTTCCAGGCCGCGATCAAGGCCCTGCCGCTCCGGTTCGCGCTCGACCCGGTGCCCACCGTCACGATGCAGACGCTCCGCGGCAAGCAAGTGACCTTCACCTACGGTCAAACCCCGGTGATCGACGGCCAGCCCCTCGACTACTCCAAGTGGAAGCTCTTCGAGGGCCCGTACCTCAACGCCGAGGTCGGCGGTCGCAAGATGACGATCACCCACGGCCACCTGAAGCGCATCCTCGACTTCAACACCCTGACGATCACCGACCAAGTCACGAAGTAGAGAACCCCAAGCCGGGAGAAATGTGGAAATCAGGAAGGCTGGAAAATCGCCAACGGTCCGATCCGGTTCCTGTTTTCCTGATTTCCACATAAAAGATATTCGAGCGATCGACATTCCCTAAGCCTCACGCTTTCCCCATGCCCACCCAACTCACGATCCACGCCGCCGAGCCCGGGCCGGTCATCGACCGGCACATCTTCGGCCAC
>JAHCAZ010000051.1 GCA_019634615.1 Opitutaceae bacterium | reverse complement strand
CCTCGCGTTCATCCGCGAGCTTGCGGCGTATGAGAAGCTGTCCGACCAGGTTGCCGCCACGGAGGAAAACCTGCGCGCCACGCTGTTTGGCGCCAAACCCGCGGCTGAGTGCGTCCTGGCGTTTGCCGCCGATGGCGCGCCGGCGGGGTTCGCGGTGTTTTTCCCGACCTATTCGACCTTCCTGGCGAAGCCCGGCCTCTGGCTGGAGGACTTGTTCGTGCGGCCCGGGCACCGCGGCCAAGGCGTCGGCAAGGCCCTGCTGCTTCATGTCGCCGGCCTGGCCCACGCCCGCGGCTGCGGCCGGATGGAGTGGTCGGTCCTCGACTGGAACCAGCCGGCGATCGAGTTCTACGAGCGCTTGGGCGCCCGGCGCCTCAGAGAATGGCAGATCTGCCGGCTAACCGCCGATGCCTTGGCGCGTTACGCTTGAAATCGGGTGCATCCCGAACTCACTGCCGGCCGTAATACCTACCGCTGGCGCCAAGCCGGCAACCGCCCAAAGCCACCACCTCCAATCCCTACCTCCTTCATGCCTGCCCTGCCCATCCGCTTCACCCTTGCCCTCTCGCTCAGCCTGCTGGCCGCCGGCCCGCTCGCCGCCCAACCGGCCTCGGCCACCTTCCGGCCGGCGCTCCTCGAATCGTATGCCATCGGTTTCGGCACCACCGCCGAGAGCGACCTCGAGCGGGGTGGCACGGTCGGCAGCGTGGAAGTGGCCCGCTATGACTTCAGTTTCACGGGCCGCACGGCCCTCAGCGAGGCCACGATGCTGCTGCACGGGTTGGCCTGGTCCAGCACCCGCCTCGACCTGACCGGCCCGGTCCTGCTGCCCGACCGCCTCGACGAGCTCACGCTGTCGCTCGGCCTGCAGCACCGCGCCTCGCCGCAGTGGACCTTGGGCGCCTACCTGCGGCCCGGGTTTTATGGCGACTCGCTCGACGCGGAGGCCGACAGCTTCAACGCCCCGCTCCTCGCGACCGCGCTGTATCATGCGAGCCGCGAGCTCACCTGGATCCTGGGCTTCTCGGCCAACGCGGCCTCGGACAACCCGTTCATCCCGATCGCCGGCGTGCGCTGGCAGTTCGCGCCTGACTGGACGCTGAACATCGGCTTCCCGCGCGCGGGTTTCACCTGGAAGGCGAGCGAGACCGTCTCGTGGAACCTCGGCGCGACCGTGCAGGGCGGCGACTACTACGTGTCGGAAGGTTTCGGCGCCCCGGCGCCCGGCCTGGGTCGCCTCAGCAAGACCTGGCTCGAGTACCGCGAGATCCGCGCGGGCGTCGGGGCGGAGGTCAGGCTGGGGGCGGGCGTGACGCTCGTCGCCGACGCGGGCGTGGCCGTGGACCAGCGCTTCGATTACTTCGACCGCGGTTACGAGCTCAAGGGCGAGACGCCGTTCTTCCTCCGCCTCGCCGTGCAGGGCCGGTTCTGAGCCGGGCCATCTTTGCGCTTTCATGCGGGCGCGGCTTCCCTAGGATGGCCGCATCGCATGAGCTCGCCGTCCGCCGATTCGCCCGAGGTGATCCCGCCCAACGAGGCGATCGCCCACCTGATCAGCGCGCTGGACCTCGATGACACCTGCCAGGTGATCCAGACCTATCTCCGCGAATTCGACCGCGAGCTGCGGCGCATCGCGGCGGCTGATCGCGTGACGCAGCAACGGATCGCCCACAGCCTCAAGAGCAGCTCCGCGCAGATGGGCGCCCTGGCCCTTTCCCAGCGGATGGCGGCGATCGAGAAACGCCTGCCCGCCGGCGGGGCCGAGGTCAGCCCGGCCGAGGCGGCCGAGATTCTCGTCGATTTCGAGACCACCGCCGAGACGCTGCGGGCGTTCGTCGCGAAGCACGCGACCAGCTGAGCCGGCTCAGTTCGGCACGATCCCGGCCTGCACGCAGTAGCGCACGAGGCTGGCGACTTCGCGCACGCCGAGCTTGTCCATGATGTTGGCGCGGTGCTTCTCCACCGTGCGCACGCTCAGGTTGAGGCGGCTCGCGACCTCCTTGGACGAGAGGCCCTCCGAGACCAGGCGCGCGACCTCGATTTCGCGGGGGGAAAGATTCTTGATCGCCGCGAGGGCCGGCCCGCCCGGCGTGACGCCCGCCACGGCCGGCGCCGCCACCGTGCCGGCCTTGGGCTGGAGATGAGCCGCGAAGAACATGCCGCCCCGCATCACCGCGTCGACCGCCTGCAGCACGTAGTTAAGCGGCTGGGTCTTGTCGACGAAGCCATTCACACCCTCGGCGATGAGCCGCGCCGGCAGCTCCGCATCCGGCCGGCCGGTCAGCACCAGAATGCGCGTGTTCGGATGCGCGCGCCGCACCTGCTTGATGATTTCGAGCCCGTGGAGGCCCGGCAGGAAGAGGTCGACGACCAGCAGGTCCGGCTTCTCGCGCAGGCAGTAATCCAAGCCCTCCTTGCCGTCGCCGAATTCACCCGCGAGGACCAAACCCTTCACCCGGCTCAGCGCCAGGCTGAGCATCTGCCGGAAGACGGTCTCGTCCTCGATGATGACGGTTTTAGCGGGCACGAAGTCGGAGTTTTGGACTGAGGTTGTCCGCGTTCAAGACCTATTCCGGCCTACGACGGTGCGGATAAATTGACGTAGCGCCCGAAAATCCCCGGGCAGGAAGACGTCGCGGTGCGCGGCCAGCGCCGCCGCTCCGCCGTGCCACGCCTTCGTCAGCAATCGCTCGTGCTGCATCGGCGTCAGGTTCAGCCAATAAGGGCAATCCACGCAATGCGACCCGCTGATGCGCTCGCGCACCCGTGGGAGCTCCTGCCGCCGGCACGAGCCGTCCGGCGAAAGCTCGTGGTAGGATTCACGGCACGCCTTGAAGTCGCCCTGGAAGCAGGCCTTGACCAGTTGGCGCGCCGGCGTGGCGAGCGCATCGCGGTCGGCGGCAGCGAAGCCGGCGAGGAGCGGCTCGACCCATTCCGCGACGACGGCGGCCGGCATCTCGCCAGGTTCGCCTTTTTCTCCGGGGGGCAATGGCGGCGGCACGCCGCGGGCGGCAACCAGCGCCCAAAGCCGTTCAACCAGCAGCGCCTGCGCCGCGGTCGGCACGGCGTGGCCGGACTGCCGCAACGCCCGTTCCAGCACGGGACGAACGAGGTCGGCAAACGAGCGGGCGGGGTCAGCCATGCCGCGAGAGACCAGTCGATTCGCGAAGGGAGTCAATCATGTGGAACCGCCAGGCATGCGATCAAATCGCGCAAGCGCGGAAGGGCGGAAGCACGGAAAGAAAACCGGACTGATTCCGCGTTTCCGTCCTTCCGCGCTACCGCGATGAAGGGTTCTTGGGGTCCCTCGCGCCCTGCGCGGTTCCCGAAACTCCCGGCTTCCGTCCGGACGAAAACGCGTTTTTCTCCCCCCATGCGCCGCAACGTCGCCATACTCGTGTTCGATGAGGTCGAGGTGCTCGACTTCGCCGGGCCGTTCGAGGTGTTCGGCGTGAGCGACGAACTGAACGGCGAACAGGCCTTCAACGTGTTCACCGTGGCCGAGACGCCCGGCACGGTGCGGACCCGCCACGGCCTGAAGCTCTCGCCAACCCACACGCTGGAGAGCTGCCCCACCCCGCACGTGCTGGTGATCCCCGGCGGCTTCGGCACGCGCGCGCTGCTGCGCCGGCCGGCCCTGCTCGAGTGGGTCAGGACCCGGGCCGCCTCGGCCGAGATCACGATGAGCGTCTGCACCGGCGCCCTGGTGCTCGCCCAGTGCGGTCTGCTCGACGGGCTGCGCGTCACCACGCACCACGAGCTGCTGGGCATGCTCGCGGAGCTGGCCCCGCGGGCGACCGTCGATCCCTCCGCCCGCTTCCACGACAACGGGCGCATCCTCACCGCCGCCGGCATATCCGCCGGCATCGACTGCTCACTTCATGTCGTCCGCCGCCTCCTCGGTCCCGAGGCCGCGCGCGCCACGGTGGCCTACATGGAATACCGCGAGGCCGGCGCACCCTGACCGATGGACCACCCGGCGCCCGCTTCCCGCTCCGCCCTGTGGCTGGGCTTCGCGACGATCTACCTCGTCTGGGGCAGCACCTACCTCGCCATCCGCGTCGCGGTCGAAACCCTCCCGCCCTTCCTGATGGCGGGAGCGCGCTTCCTCGTCGCCGGTTCGATCCTCTATGCATGGCTGTGGTTCACCCGCCGCATCCGGCCGACGCCGCGCCAGTGGTTTGACAACGCCGTCGTCGGCGCCCTCCTGCTGCTCGGGGGCAACGGCCTCGTCTCCTGGGCCGAGCAGACCGTGCCCTCCGGCATCGCGACGCTGCTGATCTCGGTCGGGCCGCTCTTCATCGTCCTCGGCGACTGGCTCGTGCTGGTGGTCGGCCGCGACCACACCCGGGGCGCGCGGCCGACGCTGCCCACGCTGGCGGGCATCGCCCTCGGGGTCGTCGGCCTCGTGCTCCTCGTCGCCCCTTCGCTGTCCGCCGCGGCCGCCGTGCCGCTGGATCCCTGGCGCGTCGGCGGCATCCTGTTCGCCTGCGTGACCTGGTCGGCCGGCTCGATCTACACGCGCTACGCCCGCTCGCCGGCCGAGCCGCTGACGGCGGCGTCCATCCAGATGCTGACGGGCGGACTATGGCTCGCGCTCACCGCCACCGCGCTGGGCGAGCCGGGGCGGTTCGATGCCGGGGCCATCACGGCGCAGTCGGTGTTCGCTTGGCTGTACCTGGTGTTTGTCGGCTCACTGGTGGGCTTCACCACGTTCGTCTGGCTGATGAAGCACAGCACGCCGGCGCGCGTCTCGACCTATGCGTACGTGAACCCGATCGTCGCGGTGTTCCTCGGCTGGCTCATCCTCGACGAGCCCATCGGCCCGCGCCTGATTGTGGCCTCGGCGATCATCATCGCCGGCGTCGCGATCATCACGAGCCAGAAGAACCGCCGCCAGCTCGCGGTGACCCCGCGCCAGGCCGTGGCCGCGACCGAGCCGGCGCGGGACGGGGAAAAATAAGGGTACCGCGAAGAGCGCGAAGGGACGCGAGGTTTCCGATCCCATCGCGGAAACGCGGAAGGACGGAGACACGGAATCAATCCCTGTATTTTCCGGGTTTCCGCCCTTCCGCGCTTCCGCGATACAAGGGTAGGGAATCCCTTCGCGTTCCTTCGCGCCCATCGCGGTTTACCCCCGACGCCTCAGCCATTCCGTGAGCGTGGCGGCGTCGCGGAGGAAGCTCTCAGGGGTGTCGGCCTCGACGAATTCCAGCATCGCGTGGCGGTCGCCTGGAACGGCGGAGATCCGGCCCAGGAACTTCGCCCACCGCTCCGCGCCCTCGGCGAGCGGCCGGCGGTTGCGCACCGTTTCCCAATGGAAGACATGCACGTGCGACAGCCGCGGGCCGATCAGGTCGATCCCGGCCAGGCAGGCGGCGTCGTCGTAGTTCACGGAGGGCTGCCAATAGGCATGGAAATTGGGGTGCGTCACCTCGGCGAGAAGCCGGGCCGCGGATTCATTGGTATCGGTCAGCGTGCCCCCGTGGAACTCGGCGGCGATCCGCACACCGGCGGCGGCGGAGAGCCCGGCGATGCGCTCGAGATCAGCGACGACGCGCGTCCGCGTGGCGGCATCCGTCTCGGCGGAGCCCGCCGGCCCCGCCCATACGCGGATCACCGGCGCGCCGAGCGTCACTGCGGTCTCGAGCACGCGGCCGAAGGACAGGCCCGCGCCTTCGCTGTGCGCCGCCTTGTAATAGCTGCCGTAGGCCGCAACGGCCAGTCCGGCCCCGGCGGTGAGCGCCCGCACCTCGCGGGCCCGGGCGAGGTCGCCATGCGGCACGTGGATGTCACCGCCCCATTCGATGCCCGACAGCCCGGCCTGGCGCACGAGACCGACGATGGCGGCCGGGGACAGCTGGCGGAACGTGACGGACACGAGGCCGGGCAGGATCATGCCCGCCACGGTGCCGGATGCGACGGGAGCCGCCAAGCCGTGATTTGCCAATCGCAGGAAACAAGGTGACGTTCGAGGCGTCATAAGTCCCATGAAACCCCACCTTCTTCTGATTCTGTCCGTGGCCGCGCTGGGCCTCGCCGGCTGCAGCACGATCGACAAGCGCATCGAGGAAAAATCCGCCGCCTTCGCGACGTACCCGGCCGAGACGCAGGAGAACCTGCGCAAGGGCATCGTGGAAATCGGCTACACGCCTGACCAAGTCTACATCGCCCTCGGCAAGGCCGACGACAAGCGTGAGCGCGTCACCGCCGCGGGCCGCGAGCTCACGTGGATCTACCACAGCTACCATGAGGACTACCGCGGCACCGCCATGGTGGGCTACCGCCGGCTGATCGCCTATGACCCAGTGCGAAAGCGCAACTACGTGTACTGGGAACCGGCGGTGGTGGACGTCTACCGCGGCCGCATCGACGAGCGCATCCGCATCACCTTCCGGGACGGCAAGGTCGCCGTGATCGAGCAGGCGAAAGACTGAGGCGACGTTACCTTTCTCACGCGGAGGCGCGGAGAGCGCGGAGCGACAGGCACGAGACTCCGCGGCCTCCGCGCCTCCGCGAGAGGCTGTTTGACCCTGATGTGCCTCAGCTGCCGATCACGAGCACAGCCTTGAAGAAGACCAGAATGAAGCCCACCAGGGCGCAGCAGCCGAGGAAGCCGAGCGCGTCCTGGCGGTTCCACTTCGTGAACTCCCAGTTCGAGCGCGGGAACAGCTTCAGGTGGTCGAAACGCGTCGGGTTGCGGTAGCTCTCCTCCACCATGACGGCGTCCTCGGGGAGGGTCGGGCCGACCGGCGTCTTCAGGCGAACGTAGAACCGGGCGACACGCTGCGGATCCGTCGGCGGGGTCACGAGGCTCACGCCGATCAGGATGAGCAGGGGCAGGACCGTATCGACGACGTAGCGCGTGGTGAGGAGCTGCGCCGGGGTGAAGGCCTGGACGTCGAAGCCGAGCAGCTTCAGCAGGTACACCTCGATGCGGAAGAGGCCCTTGCCGGTCTTGGGTGAATTGAGGTCGTGGAGGTTGGTGCGGACGACGCCCTCCTCGAAGTAGACCGAGACGGGCTCGATGCGCTTGGTCTTCACGATCTTCTCGCCGGGCTGCGCGGCGAGGCCGGCGGCGACGTCGTCGACCGTGGCGCGGACCTTGCCGGTGACGACGCGCTCGCGGGTCATCACCGTGAGGGCCTCGGACTGCGCGAGTGACGGGATGAGCGGCACGCCCCAGGGGATGACGACCACGAGGACGAGCGTCGCGAGCACCTGCACGCGCACGGCCGTCTCGGTCAGGCGGCGCCAGAGGAAGATGAGCGTGATGGGCGCGCCCCAGATCACGAGCAACACGATGGCGAACTTGAGGAGGGCGATGACGCTGTTGAGGTAGAGGCCGATGCAGATGCCGGCGATGAGGACGGCGGGGACCGTGGCGCGGGCGACGAACATGTAGTGCTTCTCGGTCTTCCCGGGGAAGAGCGGCTCGTAGAGGTTCTTGACCACGAGGCCGGAGAGGACGACGGAGCCGGCGCCGAGGACGGCCAGCTTGCCGCCGAGGATGCCGATGATCATCACGCCGATGAGGCCGACGGGGAGGAGGGCGTGGGTGAGGAGGCCCCAGGTCTGGTCGGGGTCGGAGAGGTTGGGGCCGAAGAGCGCGAGGGCGATGAGGCCGCAGAAGGCCCAGGCGATCGTGACGAAGCGCTTGCTGAAGCCGCCGGTCACGGAGCCGAGGCGCGCGGCGAGCTCGTTCTTGGCCGAGCCGGCGATCGTCATGCTCGCCTGCGAGCCGACGATGCCGACGAGCTGGACGAGGAGCAGGGCGCCGATCGAGTACCACGTGTACTCGCTGGCGATGTCGCCGCCGAAGAGGTTGAACATGGCGTCCGGCACCTTCTCGTGCAGGCCCTTGAAGCCGCCGATCTTCGCGAGGCCGAAGGGGATCAGCATCACCGAGATCAGGATCACGAGGATGGCCTGCACGGCGTCGACGACCGCCGAGGCTTTGAGGCCGCCGAGCATGACGAAGACGGCGACGAGGGCGGACGAGACGATGTAGAACTGGATCGGCTTGAGGTGGGTGACGTAGGGCTGGAGCCGGCCCTGGTCGTAGTAACCCTTGAGGACCTCGTAGCGCGCGGCGGCCGCGGGCGCGAGCGGGGCGGCCTGGCGCTGCTTCCGCAGGCCGGCGAACTCGTGGTAGTCGGCGACCATCTGTTTTTCGGTCGGGCTCCAGATGGCCTCCTCCTTCACCATCATCGGCTGCAGCGTCTTCAGGGCGACGACATTGCCGCCGGCGATGCCGACCACCGCCATGAGGATCGTGGTGATCGCGTAGAGCGTCGCGAGGAAGCGCCGGCCGAAGCGGTCCTCGAAGAGGTCGGCCATCGTCGTGAGGCGCACGCGGCGGAACCAGACGTTGCTGAACCAGTAGTAGGGCGTGAGGAAAAGCGTGATGAGCGCGAGCCAGGCGCCGCCGGCGCCCTGGCGATAGACCGAGCTCGACGTGGTCGTGGCCTGACCGGGGTCGGTCATGTTGCCGAAGCTGAGGAAGAACTGGAACCACTTGCCGAGCGACCGCCCGCCGAGGAAGAAGTCGCTCTCGCCCTTCACCTGGTGGGCGAGGACCTTGCCGATCACGAGAACCGCGATGATGTAGGCAAAGAGGATGGAGGCATCGATCCAGTGCAGGCCGAAGAAGCTCATGGGTAACGGAGGAGGAGGAACCCGCCGGGAAACAGGCGGAAGGAGCAATGCCGGTCCTCCGGCCCGGCAAGTCAAGCGGGGACTCGGGGCTTTCCCTGCGCATTTTTTGCAAACCGGTCCTTGCCCTGCCGCGCTGATTATTCCACATCAATGCGCCCCCATGAAACCCCACCACGGCCACGCCGCGCCCCGCGGCATCTGGAAAGTCATCGGCGCGTCCTCCGCCGGCACCCTCATCGAGTGGTACGACTTCTACATCTTCGGCTCGCTCGCGACGATCATCTCGACGCAGTTCTTCCCGAAGGGCAACCCGACGGTCGCGTTCCTCTCGACGCTGGCGGTGTTCGCCACCGGCTTCATCGTGCGCCCGTTCGGCGCCGTGGTGTTCGGGCACATCGGCGACCTCGTCGGGCGCAAGTACACGTTCCTGCTCACGCTGCTCCTCATGGGCGGCTCGACCTTCGCCATCGGCCTGCTGCCGACCTATGAGAGCTGGGGCGTCGCGGCCACGGCGCTCCTCGTGCTGCTGCGCCTGATCCAGGGCCTCGCCCTCGGCGGCGAGTACGGCGGCGCCGCGACCTACGTGGCGGAGCACGCGCCGGACGGGAAGCGCGGGTTCTACACGAGCTTCATCCAGACGACGGCGACGCTCGGGCTGTTCGTCTCGCTCGGCGTGATTCTGCTCACGCGGCACCTGCTGGGCCAGGCGAGCTTCGAGGACTGGGGCTGGCGCCTGCCGTTCCTGCTCTCGATCTTCCTCGTGCTGCTCTCGTACTACATCCGCGTGAAGATGGCCGAGTCGCCGCTCTTCGCGAAGGCGAAGGCCGAGGGCAAGCTGTCGAAGCACCCGATCAAGGAGAGCTTCGCCCACCCCGAGAACCGCCGGCTCGTGATCCTCGCGCTGCTCGGCGCGACGATGGGCCAGGGCGTGGTGTGGTACACGGGGCAGTTCTACGCGCTGTTCTTCCTGCAGAAGATCGCGCAGGTGGAATTCGTCACCGCCAACGTCATCATCGCCGTGGCGCTCGTGCTCGGCACGCCGTTCTTCGTGTTCTTCGGCAGCCTCTCCGACCGCATCGGGCGCAAGCCGATCATCCTCAGCGGCTGCCTGCTCGCCGCCCTGCTCTATTACCCGATTTACCAGGGGATGATGCACTTCGCCAACCCGCTCAACGCGCCCATGCTGGTCGCGCTCGTCCTGGCCCAGGTGCTGTTCGTGACGATGGTCTACGGCCCGATCGCGGCCTTCCTCGTCGAGCTCTTCCCGACGCGCATCCGCTACACGTCGATGTCGCTCCCCTACCACATCGGCAACGGCGTCTTCGGCGGCCTCGTGCCCTTCATCGCCACCGCCCTCGTGGCCAAGACCGGCAACATCTACGCCGGCCTGATGTACCCCATCGCCATCGCCCTCGCGACCGCGGCCATCGGCGGCATCCTGATCAAGGAAAAGCGCCACGGCCACGGCCACGCCCACAACTTCGCGGACTGACGGATTAAGCGCGAAAACGCCTCAGCGCGCGTGGGCCGGGGCGGTTTCGCTCTTCAGGCCGCGGTTCATGAGGTCGGTCAGGGCGGCCTTGGGGGACTTGCCCTCGAAGAGGATGGCTTGCACCTCGCGCAGGATCGGGGCGTCGATGCCGCGCTGCACGCAGAGGTCGGCGAAGGCCTCGGCCGTCTTGTAGCCCTCGACGACGGTCTTGCGGTGCGCGATGAGGTCGGCCGCGTTGGCCCCCTCGCCCAGGCGCTGGCCGAACTCGCGGTTGCGGCTCCAGCCGCCGTGACACGTGGCGACCAGGTCACCGAACCCGCTCAGACCGTAAAAGGTGTCCACCCGCGCCCCGAGCGCCGAGCCAACCCGCACCATCTCGGTCAGCGCCCGCGTGAGGAGCGCGGCCTTGGTGTTGTCGCCGAGCTTCAGGCCGTCGCAGCAGCCGGCGGCGATCGCGTAGACGTTCTTCAGGCAGCCGGCGATCTCGACGCCGGCGAGGTCGGTGCTCGTGTACACACGCAGGGTCCGGCCGCTGAGCGCCGCCTGCACGCGGGCCACGCACGGATCCTCGCGCGTCGCCGCGAGCACCATCGCGGCGGGCAGGCCGCGGGCGACCTCGGCGGCATTGGTCGGTCCGGTGATCGAGCCGACGAGCTGGCCCGGCAGCGCCTCGGCCATCACCTGCGACGGACGCAGGTGCGTGCCCAGCTCGAGGCCCTTGGCGAGGCTGACGACAAACGACACGCGCGAAACGGCCGGCAGGGCGGCCCGCATCCGGCCGCAGGTCTCGCGGAGGGCGTGGGACGGACAGGCGAGCAGGACAACCTCGGCATCCGCCAAGGCGCCGGCGAGGTCAGCCGCGATGCCCAGATTGGGCGGCAGGGCGATCCCGGGCAGATATTCGGCATTCTCCCGGCTCGCCGCCAGGGCCTCGGCCTGCTCGGCCCGCCGCGGCACGAGCGTGACCACCCGCCCAATGCGGGCGAGGTGCACCGCAAACGCGGTACCCCAGGCGCCGGCGCCGATGACCACAAAATTCATGGGATCGTGTTAACGGCCTTTGCGGGTCTCGGCACGGAAAATCTGCCGAATGCCGAAATGACAAATGTGGAAAGCGGGAAAGCAGGATCCAAGACCAGGCTGGGTTCGAATTCCTGCCTTCCTGATTTCCACATTACCTCCGCTCCGAAACCGACCGGGATTCCCTATTTCAAAAAGGCCGGGATTTTTTCCAGGGCGATGACGCGGTCGAAGGTCTCGCGGGCGTTCACGAGCTCGAACATGCTGCCCTGCACGAGGACCTCGGCGGGGAGGGCGCGGGTGTTGTAGCGGCTGGCCATCGCGAAACCGTAGGCGCCGGCGCTGAGAAGGGCGACAAGCTCGCCCTCGCCGACCTCCTGGATCGAGCGGTCGCGGGCGAAGCAGTCGCCGGTCTCGCAGACGGGGCCGACGATGTCGGCGACGAGCGCGCGACGCGACGAATCGCGGTGCAGCGGGACGATCTCGTGGTAGCTGTCGTACATCGCCGGGCGCACGAGGTCGTTCATCGCGGCGTCGACGATGAGGAAGTTGCGGCCGGCCCCGCGCTTGAGGTGCTCGACACGGGCGAGCAGCACGCCGGCGTTGCCGGTGAGGAAACGTCCCGGCTCGAGCAGGACCTTGAGCCCCAGCGGGGCGAGAAACGGGGTCAGGGCCGCGCCGTAGGCCTCGGGCGTCAGCGGCCGGCGCTCCGGCGGCAGGGCCTCCCACCAGGCCGCGGCACCGCTGGCGAGCGCGTCCTGATAGACGATGCCAAGTCCGCCACCGATGGAGAAGTAGGTGATGCCGTGGTTGGCCTTCAGCTGCGCCGCGAGCGCGCCGACCTTCTCGGTGGCGGCGGCGAACGGCCCGGCCTCGGTCAGCTGCGATCCGATATGCATCTGCACGCCGCGGATCGCGATATGCTTGAGCTTGGCGGCCGCCTCGTAGGCGGCGGTTGCCTGGCGCAGCGGGATGCCGAACTTGTTGTCGGCCTTCCCGGTCGTGATCTTGGCGTGCGTGCCGGCGTCCACGTCGGGGTTGATGCGGAAGGCGATCGGCGCCTGCACGCCCAGCTGGCCGGCCACGTGGTTGATGCGCGCGAGTTCCGGCTCGCTCTCGACGTGCAGGGCGAAGATGCCGTTCTCCAGGGCGAGGCGGATCTCCTCCTCGGTCTTGCCGACGCCGGCGAACACGCTGGTCCGCAGGTTCGCGCCGGCGGCGAGCACGCGGCGGATCTCGCCGCCGCTGACCAGGTCGAAGCCGGCGCCGAGGTTGGCGAAGTGGCGGAGCACGGCCAGGTTGGAGTTGGCCTTGACCGCGTAGCAGACCTGCGGGTCGAGCGCGGCGAACCCCTGGCGCAGGCGGCGGTAATTGTCCGCCATCGTCCCGGCACTGTAGACATACGTCGGCGTGCCGTAGAGCTTCGCGACGGCGGCGAGGTCAACCGACTCGCAGTGCAGGTCCGGGCCCGAGTAGTGGAATTGGTGCATGTCCGGGGTGGCGAATATTCTGTGAATCCTGGCTACGTAGCGAGTTTCCCCTTGAAAAAACCACCTCAAAAATGCGATACAGCCCGAACCGTGTTTCGCGTCCTGCTCAACCTCCTGCATCGCCCCGCCGTCCGCTCCGGACTGGCGCGCGGTCCGCAGGGCCAGATCCGCAATCCGCGGTTCGTGAGTTTCCTGGCGCAGAACAACCGCAAGACGCTCGACACGGATTTCCACGACACGGTGCTCCGCGGCCGCCGCCTGGCCCGCCAGGCCTTGTACGTGCTGATCGGCGCCGGTTGCGCCTGGGTGGTGCTCGAGAGCGCGAAGGCGATCTCGACGTTCTGATTTCCGAGCGGGTTAACCGCAAAGGGCGCAAAGAGACGACCCTTCGAGAACCACTAATGTTCACTGATGGTACGGGAATGATCGGAATCAGGAATTCCGGATATTCCTTTTTCATTAGTGTGAATTAGTGGTTCTTGGTTTTGTGGGTCTGTCTCTTTGCGTTCTCTGCGTTCTTGTATGTCCAATCCCATGCAAAGGAGCTGGAGGCAAGTTGCCTGGCCGGCTTCCGAGAATGGGCAATCAGCTCGTCGCAGGAAGCCGGCTGAGCTAGGTTCGATTTGGTCGCCGGCGGGTCGGCGCCCGCCGGCGACCACCAGGAAGTGCAGGCGACTAGGCGGTCGCCTGCACCGCAGGACCGACAGGCCGATCTGCGTCCGGAGGCTTGACCTCGTCGCAAAGCAAGGGCCGCGGTCCTGCCCCTAGGTCAACTCGAACCGCTGAAGGAGCCCGTAGAGCTCGCATTGCAAGAAGGAGTGAACCCATGCCTGCCATAACGGAACGCACCTACGTTGGCCTCGATATTGCGAAGGCTCAACTCGATTACGCTCTGGACGAAACCCACCTCGGTCACGTCCCAAGCACCCCCGAGGGACACGCCACTCTGATCCAACTCCTGCGGACTCTGCCCGGGTGCCGGGTCATCTGCGAAGCGTCCGGCGGCTACGAACGGCCGGTCGTCACCGCATTGCTGGCCGCCGGACTGGAAGTTTGCCTGGTCCATCCGGGCCGGGTCCGGGCCTTCGCGTATGCCGAAGGGCTGCTGGCCAAGACTGACCGCATCGATGCACGGCTGTTGCGGCGCTTCGGTCACCATATTGACCTGCGGCCCAGCCTCGCGCCGGATCCCGGCCTGGTCGTCCTGCGCGACCTGCTCGATCGCCGCCGCGATCTGCTGGAGCGCAAAGCCGTCGTCGACGCGCAACGCCAAACCGCCCAGCCTACACTCGCGGCCTGGCTCCAACACGAGCAGGACTTCCTGCGTCTGGAACTACCCGCACTGGATGCGGCCATCGCCGCCGCCATCGCGCAAGTGCCCACGCTCCGCCACAAGGCGATGCGCCTCCAGGAACTCCAGGGTGCCGGACCCGTGCTCGCTGCCACGCTGCTGGCATACCTGCCAGAACTCGGCACGCTGTCCGACCCGCAGATCTGCGCCTTGGTCGGCGTGGCGCCTCATCCCAGGGATACCGGCACCAGCCCCAAGCCCCGGCATATCCGCGGGGGCCGCAAGGCCGTGCGACGCGTCCTCTACATGGCTGCCGTCACCGCAGCTCGCAGCAATCCCGTGCTGGCTCCCTTCTACCAACGCCTCCATGCCCACGGTAAACCGGCCAAAGTCTGCCTCGTCGCCGTCATGCGCAAAATGCTCCTCGTCCTCAACCGCCTCCTCGCTGACCCCACTTTTACCCTTGCTCACTAACACCGCTGCTTTGCGGTAAAATGGATCGGTGGGACGATGTTGCCATGCGGGGAATCTGTGGCCCTGCTTTCGCGGCATGAGTGAATCCCCTGCCGCCGCCGCGCCGCGACCGACCTCGTTGTTCCAGCGCCTGTTGAACGGCATCGAGCGCGTCGGCAACGCGCTTCCCAACCCCACCACCCTGTTCGCCGGCCTCGCGGTCGCGATCGTGCTGCTCTCCTGGGTCTGCAGCCGGCTCGGTGTGGCGGTCATCCATCCAGTGACCGGCCAGACCGTGGCCGCCGTCAATCTGCTGAACGTCGACGGCCTGCACCGGATGCTCGTCAACCTCGTGCCGAATTTCGTCGGTTTCCCGCCGCTCGGCACGGTGCTCGCCTGCCTCGTCGGCATCGCGGTGGCCGAGCGCACCGGCCTGATCGGCGCCGGGCTCCGGCTGATCGTGCTGGCGGCGCCGCGCCGCTGGCTCGCGCCCATCGTCGTGCTCGGCGGCGTGCTCTCGCACTCGGGCGCCGACGTCGGCTACGTGCTCTTCATCCCGCTCGGCGCCGCGGTGTTCCACGCCGTCGGCCGCCACCCGCTCGCCGGGCTCGCGGCGGCCTTCGCCGGCGTCTCGGGCGGCTTCAGCGCCAACCTCATCCTCGGCACGATCGACGTGCTCCTCGCGGGCATCACCCAGGCCGCGGCCACGGTGGTGCAGCCGGACATCACGGTCCACGCCACGGCCAACTGGTATTTCCTCATCGCCGCCACCGTGCTCATCACGGTCGCCGGCACCTGGGTGACCGAGCGCATCGTCGAGCCGCGCCTCGGCGCCTACACGGGCGACGCCCCGCGGGAGCCCATCCATCCCCTCGACGCCGCGGAGAAACGCGGCCTGGGGTGGGCCGTGGCCGCCACGCTCGCCCTCACCGCCGTGATCGCCTGGGGCACGCTGACCGAGGGCGGCTTCCTGCTCGACCCGAAGAATCCCTCGATCCTCGCCTCCTACTTCATCCGCGGGCTGATCTTCTTCATCTTCCTCTACGGCCTCGTCGCCGGCCTCGCCTACGGGCTCGGGGCGCGCACGATCCGCAGCGACCACGACGTCGTCCGCGGCATGGACGCCTCGATCGCCACGATGGCGTCGTACATCGTGATGTCGTTCTTCGCCGCCCAGTTCCTCGCCTTCTTCAACTGGACCAACCTCGGCACGATCCTCGCCGTCAAGGGTGCGGGCCTGATCACGGTCTTCCACCTGCAGGACAACCCGATCCTCCTCATGATCGCGCTCGTGCTGCTCACGACCTCGATCAACCTCGTCATCGGCAGCGCCTCGGCCAAGTGGACCCTGCTGGCGCCGATCTTCGTGCCGATGTTCATGCTGCTCGGCTACTCGCCCGAGTTGGTCCAGGGCGCTTACCGCGTGGGCGACAGCTGCACCAACATCGTCACGCCGCTGATGGTGTATTTCCCGCTGATCCTCAGCTTCGCCGTGCGCTACGTGCCGAAGACCGGCATCGGCACACTCATCGCCCTGATGACGCCCTACTCGATCACGTTCCTGATCTCGTGGTCGCTCATGCTCATGGCCTGGATCGCCCTCGGCCTGCCGATGGGGCCCGGGGCCGGCCTGTACCTGGCAAAATGATTCACCCGCGGCCTTGCGGTCGCCGCGCCGGGCGTTCATCTGTTCCGCCATGAAATTCCTCCGCCTGCTACCCCTGCTGTGCGCCAGCCTCCTGTTCCTTCCGGGCTGCGTGAGCAACACCGCCAAGTACGGCGAGATCACCGTGACCGTCGTGGATATCCGCCCCGCCGGCGGCACGATTTTCGAGTCCCAGGCCGTCCTCACGCTGCGGTTCATCAACGAGAACGTCATGCCCTTCGGCATCACCGGCACGACCCACAAGCTCTACCTGAACGGCAACTATGTCGGCAAGGCGGTCAACGACCAGGCCTTCGGCATCCCGCCGCTCAACACGGCCACGCGCGAAGTGACGCTGATGCTCGAGAACACCGCCCTCCTGCGCCAGGTGCTGGCGCTGCGGGGCGAGAGCGAGATCGCCTATCGTCTCGAGACGGTCATCCTCACGAAGGAAGGCGACCTGACGGTGAAACTGCCGACCCGGACCGAGGATCGCCTCGACCTGAAGACGCTGCAGGACCTGCGGTAGGCAGGATCCACTTCCGCCGCTGCAGCCGGGGTCGCTGACCCCGGGGCGGTTCGTACGCTCACGGACCGGGGTCAGCGACCCCGGCGACAACGTGCGTTCCCGGCAGAGATCACCATTGGCCCCAGCCTAGCCGGCGCCGCCGCCGCTGGCGTTGGACACCGGGGCGAAGGCCGACTTCACGCTGGCGACGAGGTAGTCGCGGTTCATCCGGGCAATGAAGTCGTGGCTGATCAGCTTCGGGCAGACGGCGCTGCACTCGTACTGGTTGGTGCAGTTGCCGAAGCCGAGCTCGTCCATCTTGGCCACCATGTTGAGCACGCGCGAGTAGCGCTCGGGCTGGCCCTGCGGGAGCAGACCGAGCTGCGAGACCTTGGCGGCGACGAAGAGCATGGCGCTGGAGTTCTTGCAGGCGGCCACGCAGGCGCCGCAACCGATGCACGCGGCGGCGTCCATCGCGAGGTCGGCGTCGGCCTTCGGCACCGGGATCGAGTTGGCGTCGGGCGCCGCGCCGGTGCGGACGCTGATGAAGCCGCCGGCCTGCTGGATCTTGTCGAAGGCGCTGCGGTCGATGACGAGGTCCTTGACCAGCGGGAAGGCGCGGGCGCGGAAGGGCTCGACGATGATGACGTCGCCTTCCTTGAACGTGCGCATGTAGAGCTGGCAGGTGGCGATGCCCTGGCCGGGGCCGTGGGGCTTGCCGTTGATCGTGCACGAGCACGTGCCGCAGATGCCCTCGCGGCAGTCGTGCGCGAACGCGATCGGCTCGCCGCCGCTGCGGGTGAGGTCGTCGTTGACGACGTCGAGCAGCTCGAGGAACGACATGTCCGGGTTCACGTCCTTCGCCGGGTAGTCGACGAACCTGCCCGGGGCGGAGGGCCCGGCCTGGCGCCAGACGCGAAGGGTGACGTTGAAGAGTTTCTTGGAGGTGTTGGCAGCAACCATGACGGGAGAAATTTACGATTTACGAATTACGATTTACGCTGCCCTAAGGCTGCGGGTGGATTTGATGGCTGAGACGAAGATGGCGACGAGTTCGTCGGCTTCCTGCATGAGAGCTTTGAGGCGGCTGACACGAATGGCACCGGATTCGACGAGCAGCTCCATCCAATAGAGAGATTCGTCGCATTCCTCCTCGACGATCTTGAGCTTATTGAGAAAGTCGGCCGAGGACTTGGCACGGCAGGCCGCACGGTAGTTGGCACCCACGGACGTGGCAGCGCGCAGCAACTGCCGCCCAAGGACACCCGAGACAGCGTCACTGGGCAGCGCCTGGACCGCCCTGACCACGCGCAAGGCAAACGCCTTGGTCCGATTGAGCAACTCACGCTTATCCATGACGAGAAAACCGAATAGGCACGTAATTCGTAAATCGTAATTCGTAATTCCCGCTCATTTGTAGGAGCGGACGCTCATCTTCACGAATTCGTAGTTCAGCGGCTCAACGTTGCGCAGCGGGGCCTTCCCCTCACCCTGATATTCCCAGGCGGCGACGTGGCCGAACTTCTCGTCGTCGCGTTTGCACTCGCCGTCGGGGTACTGGTACTCCTCGCGGAAATGGCCGCCGCAGCTCTCCTCGCGCGTGAGCGCGTCGAGGCACAGCAGCTCGCCGAGCTCGAGGAAGTCGGCCACGCGGCCGGCCTGCTCGAGGGACTGGTTGAGGGTGTCGGCCGAGCCCGGGACCTTGACGTTGGCCCAGAACTCCGCGCGCAGGGCGGGGATTTCCCTGAGCGCCGTCTCGAGGCTCTGCTTGGTGCGGGCCATGCCGCAGTTCTTCCACATGATCTGGCCGAGGCGCTTGTGGAAGTGGCTGACCGGCTCCTTGCCGTTGATGCCGAGGAAGCGGCGGGTCATGCCCGTGATGTTCTGCTCGGCCTCGGCGAACGCGGCGGCGTCCGTCTTCGGGCGCGAGCCGGGCTTCTGCGACGCGAGGTAGTCGCCGATGGTGTACGGGATGACGAAGTAGCCGTCAGCCAGGCCCTGCATGAGCGCGGAGGCGCCCAGGCGGTTGGCGCCGTGGTCGGAGAAGTTGGCCTCGCCGAGCACGAAGAGGCCCGGGATGTTGGACATCAGGTTGTAGTCCACCCAGAGGCCGCCCATCGTGTAATGGATCGCCGGGTACATCCGCATCGGTTCCTTGTACGGATTTTCGTCGGTGATCTTCTGATACATCTCGAACAGGTTGCCGTACCGACCCGCCACCACCGACTCGCCGAGGCGTTCGATGGCATTCCGGAAGTCGAGATAGACCGCCAGGCCCGAGTCGCCGACGCCGCGGCCTTCGTCACAGACGAACTTGGCGTTGCGCGAGGCCACGTCGCGGGGCACAAGATTACCGAAGCTCGGATACCGCCGCTCCAGGTAGTAGTCGCGCTCCGACTCAGGGATGTCGTTCGGATGACGCTTGTCTCCGGCCGCCTTCGGCACCCAGACTCGGCCGTCGTTGCGCAACGATTCGGACATCAGCGTCAACTTCGACTGGTCGTCGCCGTTGACGGGTATACACGTGGGGTGAATCTGCGTGTAGCAGGGATTGGCGAAGAAGGCACCGCGTTTGTGCGCACGCCATGCCGCCGTCACGTTCGAGTTCACGGCGTTGGTCGAGAGGTAATACGCCGTGCCGTACCCGCCGGTCGCCAGACAGACGGCATCGGCCACATACCGTTCCAGCTGTCCCGTCACGAGGTTGCGCACGATGATGCCGCGTGCCTTGCCGTCGATGACGACCATGTCGAGCATCTCGCGCTGGGCGAACAGCTGGACCGTGCCCTTGGCCACCTG
>JAHCAZ010000050.1 GCA_019634615.1 Opitutaceae bacterium | reverse complement strand
GAAGGCGATGAGCGCGACGCCGGTCACGCCGTAGGTCTCGAAGCCGTCGGCCGTCGGCCCGACGGAGTCGCCGGCGTTGTCACCGGTGCAGTCGGCGATCACGCCGGGGTTCTTCGGGTCGTCCTCGGGCAGCTTGAAGACGATCTTCATGAGGTCCGAGCCGATGTCGGCGATCTTCGTGAAGATGCCGCCGCAGATGCGGAGCACCGAGGCGCCGAGGGACTCGCCGATGGCGAAGCCGATGAAGCAGGGCCCGACCAGGTCGCGCGGCAGGAACACCAAGATGCAGATCATGAAGAACAGCTCCACGCAGACGAGGAGCAGGCCGACGCTCATGCCGGAGCGCAGCGGGATGAAGAGGGTGGCGAGGGGGTTGCCCTGCAGCGCGGAGAACGCGGCGCGCGAGTTGGCGACGGTGTTGATGCGGATGCCGAACCAGGCGACGCCGTAGGAGCCGAGGATGCCGAGGATCGAGGCGAGCAAGATGACGATCACGTGGCCGGCGCCCATGTGCGAGAGCACGCCGAAGTAGTAGATCATGCACGCGCCGATGAGCATCCAGAGGATCGCGAGGAACTTGCCCTGCGTGAAGAGGTAGGTCTTGCAGGTTTCCCAGATCGTGTGGGACACGCTGCCCATCGACGAATGGACCGGCAGCGCCTTGGTCTGGCGGTACTGCACGAGGCCGAAGATCGCGCCGATGATGCAGAGGGCGATGCCCACGTACATGAGGGTGACGCCGGTGACGCCCCCGAGGGCGTCGAAGCTTACTTGCGAGAGGTCGGGGATCTTGATGTCCGCCTCGCCGGCCTGCAGGGATGGAGCCAGCGCGGCAGCCAATGCGGTTGCCACGCTCAGTTGCCACGTTTTAGGGGTGATCATAGGTAGTTGTGGTTTGTAAGAGCAGGCGCTTTTTCTGGCGGCGACGGGGGGTGCGAGCGAGCCAATTTTGCCTCGCGCCTCGCTGAAAAACCCTCGCTTATCCCACGGTGCCCTGCGCGCTAATGCGCATTCCTTGTCCTTCCCCCATGCATCACCTCAGATTCCGCCAGGTTCACCTCGACTTCCACACGAGCGGCCTCATCCCGGGCATCGGGACGAGCTTCAACAAGCGCCAGTTCCAGGAGGCGCTCAAGGTGGGGCACGTGAACTCGATCACGATCTTCTCGAAGTGCCACCACGGCTACAGCTACCACCCGACCAAGATCGGCCGGATGCACCCGCACCTGAAGTTCGACCTGCTCGCGCGCCAGATCGACGCCTGCCGCGAGATCGGCGTGCGCTGCCCGATCTACCTCAGCGCGGGCCTCGACGAGCTCGCGGCGTTCGCGAACCCCACCTGGGTCGTGAAGAAGAAGGACGGCACCACCTACAAGCCGCTCGAGGTCGAGTGGTTCGTGCGCATCCTGCGCTTCAACTCGCCGTACCTCGACTACCTCTGCGACCAGATCCGTGAGGTGGTCGAGCGCTGGCCGGACAACGACGGCATCTTCCTCGACATCATCGGCGCGCACCGCGACTACAGCGACGACGCGCTGAAGGAGATGAAGAAGCTCGGGTACAACCCCGAGAACGACGCCGACGTGCAGCGCTACGCCGAGGCCGTGCTCTACCGCTACTTCCGCGCCACGACCGCCGCGGCGCAGTCGGTGCGGAAGGACACGCCGGTCTTCCACAACTCCGGCCACATCTCGATGGGCGCGCGGAAGGCGCTCGCGTTCAACACCCACCTCGAGCTCGAGTCGCTGCCCACCGGCGGCTGGGGTTACGACCATTTCCCGATGTCGGCCCGCTATGCGATCACGCAGAAGTGGGACTTCATGGGCATGACCGGCAAGTTCCACAACACGTGGGGCGAGTTCGGCGGCTTCAAGCGCCCCGCCGCGCTGCGCTACGAGTGCGGCGCCATGCTGGCCTACGGCGCCAAGTGCAGCGTGGGCGACCAGCTGCACCCCAACGGCGAGATGAACCTCGATACCTACCGCCTCATCGGCGCGGCCTACGCCGAGGTCGAGCGCAAGGAGCCGTGGTGCGACCACGTGAAGCCCGTCGCGCGCATCGCGCTCGTGAGCTGCGAGCAGAACCAGGATCGCTGGCGCGGCGGCCACGCGCACTCGGTCGTCGCCGACGAGGGCGTCGGCCGCATGCTGCTCGAGCTGCACCAGCCCTTCGTCGTCCTCGACGAGCACGCGGCGTGGACCGGCCTCGACCTCGTGGTCCTGCCCGACAGCTACGTGATGACGCCCGCCAACCTCGCGAAGGCGAAAACGTTCCTCGCCGCCGGCGGCCGCATCATCGCCGCCGGCTCGGCCCTGCTCGACGAGTCGGGGGAGAAATTCGCCGTCGATCCCGGCGCGAAGCTGCTCGGCCGCTCGACCAACGATCCCGACTACCTGATGGCCACCGCGCTCACGCCGGAGGTGGCGGTGCAGTCGGCGATCGTGATCCCCGGCGGCTGCTACGAGATCGAGCCGACCACCGCCCGCGTCCTCGCCGAGCGCCGCGCCTCCTACTTCAACCGCACTTGGGAGCACTACTGCTCGCACCAGCACGCGCCCGACGCGCCCCGCCGCGTGTCGCCGGCCGCGGTCCTCGGGAAGCAGATCGCGTACTTCGCGCACAACCTCTTCAGCGCCTACCGGACCTACGGCCAGCCGCTTTACCGCGACTTCTTCGCCGCCGCGCTGCGTCACCTCCTGGGTGGCGCGCTGCCGGTCGAGACCAACCTGCCGTCCACGGGCCGCATCAACGTCCTCGAGCAGAAGGCCGAGCGCCGTTACGTGGCGCATCTCCTCTTCGCCGTCACAAGCAACCGCGGCATGTTCCGCGGCCAGAACGTCGAGATCATCGAGGATCTCGTCCCGCTCCGCGACACCCGCGTGCGCCTGCGCCTCCCGCGCACGGTGAAGTCCGTCCGCCTCGTCCCCGACGGCGGCGCGCTCCCGTTCACGGCCCACGCCGACGGCGTCGAGTTCACCGTGCCTGGGTTCACCGCCCACCAGATGGTGGAACTGGGGTATTGATCCGTGGCTGGTCAGACGGTTTCCCGATCCGCCGGCTACCTGCTCGATATGGACGGCGTGCTCTACCACGGCCGGCGGGCCGTGCCCGGGGCGGCGGATTTCATCCGGCGGGTGAACGCCGCGGGGACGCCGTATCTCTGCATCACGAACCATGCCTGCTACTCGCCGCGGGCCCTGGCCGGCCGCCTCGCCACCATGGGCGTCGCGGTGCCGGCCTCGCGCATCCTCACGTCCGGGCTGGCCACGGCGGCGTGGCTGCGCGGGCAGGGGGCAAAGCGGGTCTTTGCCATCGGAGAGCCACCGTTTCGCGCCGCCCTAGCTGCGACTGGGATCGAGGGCGACAGCGCGCGACCGACCCATGTCGTCGTCGCGCTGGATCGCCGCGTGACCTACGAGCGCCTCGCGGTCGCAGCACGGCACATCGTGCGCGGGGCGGTTTTCGTGGGGACCAACCCCGATCCTTCCTACCCGACGGAGGCCGGCCCGGCCCCGGAGTGCGGCTTCTACCTCGCCGCGCTGGAGCGCATGACCGGGCAGGCCCCTCTCATCATCGGCAAGCCGTCGCCGCATCTTTTCCAGATTGGCGCCGCTACGCTCGGCCTCCTGCCAGCGCGTCTCACGATGGTGGGTGACCGGCTCGACACCGATATCCTCGGCGCGGGACGCCTGGGCCTGCGGACGGTCCTCGTGCTGAGCGGCAGCACGACCCGCTCGGCGCTGCGCGGCAGTGCGATTCGCCCGAATCGGGTGGTCGACCATGTCGGCCTGCTGCCGGCGCGTCCCGGCGATATCGCCTGAGTTTGGCCGGAAGCCGGCCTAACGACGGCGGGTCGTCGTGCCGTCGGAGCTGGCGAGTGCCTGAGCGGCCGGCGTGAAGCCCGGTGCGACGGCCAGCGCGGCCTCCCAGTGGGCGCGAGCCGTCTGCGTGTCGCCTCGATCCATGGCCGCGAGCCCGTGGAGCAGATGCAGGACGGCCCGCGGTGGCACGGTCGTTCCCGGCCAATTCCGGGCCACGAACTCCTCGTGCTGCTGCACCAAGCGGCGAAATTCATCTCTAGTGGAGTCGGCCGACCACCCGGGGGCGTCGCGTTCGGCCTGGGCCAACGTCGGCATGATGGCATCGAATCGACCGGCCAGGAAATGTGCGCTCGACGGCAGGTACCCAAGGTAGTAACCCGCCGCCGCCTGACGCGGCAGGGTGGCCCTCAGGCGGGCGTCGAACGCCTGCTCGTCCCGCCAATGGCCAGCCAAGCTACGGGCGTGCGCGGCACCGATGATGATCAGGCCACCCGCCGCCACCACGACCGTCACCCGCCACGCCGCTGTCCTGACCCGAAGCAGCCCGGCCGCGACCGCGATCCCCAGGACGGGCGAGAGGAGCGAGGCGTAGCGATCATGGGCGACCCAGGGATGCTCGAGCAGCCCCAGAAAGGGCAGGGCCATGGCGGAGTAAGCCAACAGTGAACCCAGGATCAGGCGATGCCGGCGCGCTATCCAGAGGCCGGCCGCGAGCAGCGCCGCCGCGGCCCACGCCGTGGCGACGACCTTCGCTGACGGAGCCGACAGGTCGAAGAGGTCCGTGTAGACCGGGCTCGGCTGCGCGGGCCAGATCCATTGCTGGAGGTACCGACCCCAGACGTAGAGTGCTTGGAGTAGCCGGTCGGCGATCCCGAAATCCGACCAGGGCGCCATGCGCGCGAACTCCTCCGGCTTTTGCCCGCGGGCCGCAAGATTTGCCGCCAGGACAAGACCTGAGGCCGCGACGAAGAGCAGGACCCAGATGCCGCCCGTTTGCCGGACCGAACGGATGGAGGCAGGGGTCGTTTCTGCGCGACCGTTGCCTGGTGATCGGTCCAGGATCCAGCAGACCACCGGCAGGCCCAGCGCGATCGGGTAGGTGAGGAGCGAGCCCAGGAAGGCGATGAGCGAACCGGTGGCCAGCCAGTTGGGCCCGCGCGAAGCAGACCAGCGCAGGGTCCAGAGCCAGAGCGCCACCAGGGCAAGCGCGCTTGCCTGGGCGTAGAGCAGGCCGGAGGCCCAGGCCGTGACCTCTGCGCGCAGGGGATGGAGTGCCCACGCGGCCGTGGCGAGCCAGGCGAGCGCATCGGCCCAACCCTGCGCGGCCGGCGCGGCGAATCGGCGCAGGATCTGGCGGCTCGCCCCGAGGAGGGCCACCGCGGCAAGCGCATGCCAACCGATGCAAGCGAGGTGAAAGCCGGCCGGATGATAACCCTGCGCGCTGACGACCGCCGAGAAACCAAGCCAGCCCAGGGGCAGGTAACGACGGGCCGAGGAGAAGTCGCTCCAGGCCCAGAGCACACGGTCCCAGGTGAGCGTGCCGAGCTGCGGGTGCAGGAAGATGTTGTTGCCGTCGTCGAGGCTGACGAACCCGCCATCGCGGGCCGCGCCGAACGTGATCCCGATGGCCACCAGCAGGGCGATGACCATCACGCTGGTCCACAGGGCCGGCTGGCGATCGGCGAGCATGCGTGCGCAGGCAAGTTTCGGAGTCGACCTGAGTCGAGCGATTTCACGCGAGCCCGCGCGGGACTGGTGCCCGGGGTGGGGATCGAACCCACACTTCCTTGCGGAAAGGGGATTTTAAGTCCCCAGCGTCTGCCATTTCGCCACCCGGGCGCGCGGCGGGCACTGTCGGGGCGGGTGGCGGGAGCGTCAATCCCGCGTCGGATTGCAGGACACAAATGATCCTTGCGGGCGAGGGGCGCGGGGACCACGGTGCGCCGCAGTGAAAATCGGTTTTCTCGGCGGGAGTTTCGATCCCGTGCACTTCGGTCACCTCATGGCCGCGCAGGATGCCTTTGAACAGCACAAGCTCGACAAGGTCATCCTCGTGCCGGCTGCCCAGGCGCCGCTCAAGCCCAACGACGTGCAGTCGACGTCCGAGGACCGCCTCGCCATGCTCCGCGCGGCCGTGGAGTGGGACCACCGCTTCGAGATCTCCGACTACGAGCTCCGCCGGGGCGGCATCAGCTACACCATCGACTCGGTGCGGCACTTCAAGCGGCTCTACCCCGACGACCACCTGTACTGGATCATCGGCGGCGACCAGCTGCCGAAGCTGCAGCTCTGGAAGGACATCAAGGAGCTGGCGCAGCTGATCGAGTTCATCTTCCTCGAGCGCCCCGGGCACCCGGTGCGCGAGCACCCCGACATCCCGGGGTTGCGCCTGCTGCGGTGCGACGGCCACCTGCTCGCGATCAACTCGACGGAGCTGCGCGACCGCGTCCGCCACGGGCTGTCGCTCGACTATTTCGTGCCGCACAAGGCGATTGTCTATATCAAGGAAAAGCGCCTCTATCTGGAAAACAACGGATGAAATCCCACGCCTCCCCCCGCTCCCCGGCCGCGCTCGATCTGGTCAGACTCTGCGCCAAGGCGCTGGACGAAAAAAAGGCGGGCGATCTGCGGGTGCTCGACGTGAGCGCCCAGTCGTCGATCACCGACTTCCTCGTGCTGGCCACCGGCACCTCCGAGCCCCACCTCCGGGCCCTGCGTGTCGAGCTGGAGAAGGTCATCGACGCTTCCGGCACGCGGATCGTCGGCATGGAGCTGGCCCAGGAAAGCGGCTGGCTCGTGATCGATGCCTTTGACGTGATGGTGCATCTCTTCCTCCCGGACCTGCGCGAGAAGTACCAGCTCGAGCGCCTCTGGAAAGACGCGGTCGAGGTGTCGGTGCCATCGCTGCTGGCCGAGCCCAGGAAGCCGGCAAAGAAAAAGGCTGCGCCCAAAATGAAGGCGGCCAAGCCGGCCCGGAAGCCCGCGGCGAAAAGGCGGAAAAACTGACGCGATGCCGGAATGCGGATTGCGGAAACCGGATAGCCAAGGCGTCAGTCACCCTATCTGTCCGGTATCCGGTATCCCCAATCCGGTATCCTAAAACGAGTACCCCACCGAGCTCGTCACCCGCTTGTCGGTGCGGCCGTTCTGGTCGAGGATCGCGTTGTCGTACTCGTACTCGTAGCGCAGGTTGATCGAGATCCGCTCGCTGAGCTTGCCCTGGAGGGTGCTGTTGAAGCGAAACTTGTAGTTCTCGGCTTCGTCGCGGTACAGCGAGCTGGTCGCGGCGTTGATGAGGGTCCGGGTGCGGCCCTCGGGCGAGTAGAGCACGTTGAGGTTCTGCAGGAAAGTGAGCCGGCCGTTGACCTTGAAGGTGTAGTCCTGGAACACCTCGCCCAGGTAGGTGGTGCCCGGATCGGCGCCCGCGGCCTTGCGGTACTGCGCCGTGAGGCCGGCGCCGATGGAGCCGGTCTGCTTTTCGCTCTGGAACACCTCGTAACCGAAGCCCGCGTTCTGCTCGGCATTCAGGTCGATGTCGGTGATCCGGTCGCTGGAGTAACTGGTGACCGTCTGGCCGAAGACGCGCTTGGAGATCTCGTGCCGCCAGCGGAAGCTCGCATCCTGCCGGTCGCCGCTCACGACCTGGCTGCTCTCGCCGTACAGGTAGCGGGCGGAGAACCGATACTGGTTGCGGACCGACTTCCGTTCCAGCTCCGCGCGCATCGAATAGTTCAGCGCGTCGTGGCGGCCGCCTTGGTTCTGGAAGCCGAACTCGAACTTCCCTTTCCAGGGCGTCCGAGCGGGCTTGGCGGCGGGTCTGACCGACTCGGCATCCCTCAGGTTGACCTGCTCGATGGCGGGCGGGAGGCCGGCGAGGCTCTCGACGGGAGTCTCCGGGGTCTCGATGACCGCGGCGTCAGTCTCGGCAATAATCAGGTCGCCCAGGATCGGGGAGCGGAAGTGGATCTTGCCGTCTTCGCGACGGATGAGCTCGCCGGTGATACGGTCGCCGTTGGACAGATGCAGCTCGGCAGCCGACAGGGAAGCGACCAGGCTGATCGCAAACAAGAATGACAAATATCTATTTAACAATGATTAACGATGCTTTAGGTTTAAATTGATCGAGATCGGCCGCAATGCGCCGCTCCCGGTTCAGTCCCTGCGGAGGGAAATGCCGTCGCCTTGGCCGGATCGCGAGTGAAAATCTGCGTCGGTGTGTCATGGCCGCGATGGCAAAGTTTCATCGGACAGTAGGAATCGGCTGGGTATTTAAAGTTTTTTGACCTTGTCCCTTCGATCCTAATGAGGCTTATTTGCACCACTGCTCGCTCCTGAGCAAACGTTAATCATATCAGATCATCCATGAAAAAGAATACCTCCAAGGGCTTCACCCTCGTCGAAATCATGATCGTCGTCGTCATCATCGGCCTCCTGGCCGCCATGGCGATTCCGGCGTTCCAGAAGGTTCGTCAGTCCTCCCAGGACAAGGCCGTGCTCAACAATGCTCGTCAGCTCTCCGCTGGTGCTGACCAGTATTTCCTCGAGAACGGTGTTTCCTCGGTGGCCTCGGCTGACCTCGTTGGCGCCGACAAGTACGTCAAGGCCGTCAACACGGTCGCTGGCGAGACCTATCCCGCGGGCTTCACCCAGGGCCAGGCGATCACGATCGACGGCGTGGCTGGTGCGCGCACGATCACGTACGCTCCCTGATTCAGCCTGAAGTTTGAGTTTCGAGCCGCCCGTGCATTGCATGGGCGGCTTTTTTTGCGCTGTATTCCGGGCGACCCCCGAGCCATGCCTTGGGAAACCATCTTCCGCCCATGCCTTTCCCCCGTGACGTGCTGAAGGATCCGAAACTCGCGGCCTTTGTCGCCGCCGCCCTGCTGGCGACGCTGCTCGGTTTCGTGGTCATCCCCGACGAGGCCGGCCTGAGGCTGGTCATCTACGGCGGTTACTGGTTCCTGCTCGTCACCGCCGGGCTGCTGGCCTGGTCGCTCTGGCGCAGCCTGCGCCCGGGGGGCGGGTGGTGGCCGGCGACGGCGCGGGAGCGCTGGGTGTGGGCCGGCGTTGCGGCCGGCGCCCTGCTGCTCCTCGTGCACGAGCGGTACGGGTTCAAGGTGCTCATGGACGAGGCCATGCTCCTCGGCACCTCGATGACGATGCACCTCGAGAAGAAGGCCCTCGTGCCGATGCGGGCGCACGACATCGTGGGGCATTTCCAGCTGCTGGACGGCCAGCTCGACAAGCGGCCGCTGTTCTTCCCCTTCCTGGTCTCGCTCCTGCATGACGCGACCGGCTACCGGCCGGAGAACCCCTGGGTGCTGAACACCCTGCTCGCGTTTGTCTTCATGGGGCTCGTGTACGTGCTCGGTCGCCGTCTCACCGGGCGCGACCTCGGCGGCTTGGCGGCGGTCGTGCTGCTGGCCGGCCTGCCGCTGCTCGCGCAGAATGCGACCGGCGCCGGTTTTGAGCTGCTCAACCTCACGATGCTGGCCGCGACGCTGTGGCTGGGCATCCGCTGGCTCGAGCGGCGCGATGCCGATACCCTGAGCGCCTTCTGCTACGCGGCCGCCCTGCTGGCGCAGGTCCGGTACGAATCGGTGATCTTCCTGCTGCCCGTGGGCCTGCTGGTCCTGTGGGGCTGGTGGCTCGAGCGGCGCGTCGTGCTCAGCTGGCCGGTCGTGTTCGTGCCCCTGCTGCTCGTGCCCTATCCGCTGCAGCACCGGGTCTTCACGGTGCGCGATTCGGCCTGGGAGCTCGCCAGCCAGCCGGGCTACACGAGGGTGTTTTCGCCCGAGTATATCCCGGCCAATTTCGGCCACGCGCTCGGCTTCCTTTTCGACCCCACGGGCGATGTCTCCAACTCGCTCGTCCTCTCGATCCTGGGCGCGCTGGCGCTGCCCTTCCTGGTGCTCTGGGTGGTGAAGGTCATGCGGCGGGCCCGGGCCGAGTCCCCAGCGGCGGTGGCCCTGGCGGTCTTCGCCGTGGGGTTCGCGCTCTGGCTGGGCCTCATGCTTTGCTACTTCTGGGGCCGGTTCGACGATCCCGTCATTCGCCGCCTGAGCCTGCCGCTGCACCTGCTGATGGCGCTGGCGGTGCCGGTGGTCATCGCGCAGTTCGATCGCGCCGGGCGGTCCTGGCGCTGGGTGCTCGGCCTGCTGCTGGTGGCGCTCGTGGCGCGGTCGGTCCCGGTAATGGCGCGGCATGCCTACACGATGGCCTACAATCCCGGCATCGAGGTAGACTGGCGGCGGGAGTTCATTGCGGCCCACCCGGAACGTGATTACCTCGTCATCGACCAGGACACCGTCATCTGGATCACCCACGGGGTTTCATCCACCCCGGTGCTCCAGGCCCGCCACCGGGCGGAGGTGATCGAGTTCAACCTGCGCAACCGCAGTTTCTCCGACATCCTCGTCTATCAGCGCTGCGAGGTCGACCCGGCGACGGGCGCGGTCGTGGTCACCCGGGACGACGAGCTCGGGCCCGCCTACACGCTCGAGCTGGTCGACGAGAAGCGGTTCGCGCCCCTGCGCCTCTCGCGCATCTCGCGGGTCACGGCGGTCCGCCCGCTGGCCGCGCCGGCGCCGCCGCCCGCCCCGGCGCCGCTGGAGAAACTCTCGAAGGAGGAGCGCGAGAAGGTCCGGCGGGCCTATTTCGAGACGTTCGTGAAGAACCTGCCGTGAGCAACGGGATGAGCAGCGAAGATCGCCGGGGGCGGGTCGACTGGCGCCTGCCCGCCCTGGCGCTGACCGCCCCGCTGGCCGTGTGGGCCGGGTTTATCGGACCGTCCGTCGCGCAGGCCGAGCGTCTCGTGCGCGCCGGGGCCTATCCCGTCATGGCCGTGACGCTGGCGCTCTTTGCCGGGGCCCTGTGGCAGGTGTGGCGAACGCGCGCGCCGGCGATCCAGCCGCCGAGCCGCCGGGAGGCGTGGACCGCCGCGCTCGTCATCGCGGTGTCTTCGTGGCTCGCCTTCAACGCCGAGCCGCTGCGCCCGAAGATCCTCAACGACGAGTTCGTCCTCCAGTCCACGGCCTTCAACCTGCATTTCTTCCGCGAGGCCGCGACGATGGTGCGCGGCTACGACATCGGCGGCGTCTTTCTCTCCCTCGACAACTACATCGACAAGCGCCCGATCCTGTACCCCTTCCTCGTCGCGCTGGTCCATGACGTCACGGGATACCGGGTGCTCAACGCCTTCCTCGTCAATGTCGCCCTGCACCCGCTCCTCCTGGCCCTGGCCTGGTGGCTGGCCCGGCATTTCGCCGGGGCGCGGGCGGGGTTGCTGGCCGTCGCGCTGCTCGGCAGCCTGCCGCTGCTGGCGCAGAATGCCACGGGCTCGGGCATGGAGCTGGCGAATGCGACCCTGCTCCTGGCCGCGGCCGCGCTCGCGATCGTTTATCTCGGGCGCCCCGATGCCCCCCGGGTGTCGGCCCTGGCCCTGGCCCTCGTGCTCCTCTGCCAGGCGCGGTACGAGTCGGCCGTGTATGTGGCGGCCGGCGCCGCGGTCGTGGCGCTCGGCTGGTGGCGCTGCCGCCGGCCCGTGCTCTCCTGGCCCGCGGTGCTCGCGCCGCTGCTCCTCGTGCCCTTCGCCCTGCAGCACAAGGTGCTCGCCAACACGCCCGTGCTGTGGGAGCTGACCGAGGAGCGCACGACGCGGTTCAGCCTGGATTACGTGCCGGAGAACCTCCGCCATGCCGCGGCCTACTTTTTCAGCACCGATCCCGACCAGTCCAGTTCCTGGCTCCTGTCGCTCCTTGGCGTAGTTGGGCTTGCCTGGCTCGTCCGGCAGCTCGTCCGGCACCGGCGCCAGACGCTCGACACGTGGCCGGCGGCGGCGCTGGCGGTCGCGCCGTTCATTGCCGGCATCGTCGGCAACCTCGCCCTCGTCATGGCCTACTACTGGGCCGGGCTGAACGACCCAATGGCCTCCCGTTTCGCCCTGCCGTTCTGCGTGATGCTCGCGATCCTGGCGGCGGTGGCGTTGGCGCGGCTCGAGCCGCGGGGCCGCCTCGCGCACGTTGCCCTGGCCGCGACGCTGGTCTTCACGCTCGGGGTCACCGTCCCGCGGCTGGCGCGCCATGCCTATTCCAACCTCGGCATCCAGGAACATGCCTGGGTGCTGCGCACCGTGGCCGCCCGCGGCGAGGTCCCGCGGCTGGTCATCACCAACAAGACCAGCATCGTGTGGCTCCTGCAGAAGACGCCCTCGGTGCTCATCCAGCGGGCCCGCCTCGCGCCCGACCGGCTGCGCCGGCAACTGACCGAGGGCAACTTCCGGGAGATTCTGCTCACCCAGGAGCTCCGCCCAACGAGCGCGCTGGGGCAGCACCAGATCATCCCCGAGGACGTGATGCCGGGGACCTTCCACCTCGAGACGGTGGCCGAGAAGCGTTTCGGCACCAAGCTCGTGCGCATCAGCCGGGTCGTGGCGATCGACCCATCGCCGCGCGGGCCGGTGGCGCTGGCCGCGGCGGCTCGGCCATGAAGGCGGGTCCTGAAGACTCCGGCGGCCGGTTCCCGCTGGGCCCGACCGCCTGGCTGGCGGGCGGAGTCTGGGGGATTTTCGGCGCGTTCATCGCGTGGCCGCAGCTTTTCGCCTGGCTCGGCATCGAGCACTTCGGGGCGTGGTTTCTTGATTCCTATGCCATCCTCGCGGCGCTGGAGGCCGTCGCGCAGGGCGCGGACCCGCATCTGCCCAATGCCCTGGATGTTTTCGGCCGCCCGCATGTCTACTCGCATTGGTGGCTTTGGCTGGGGGTGTTCGACCTGGATCGATCCGACAACCTGTGGTTCGGCGCGACCTGGGTGGCCGGGTTCGTCATCGCCGCCCTTGCCGGGCTGCGGCCGCGCCGGTGGCAGGAGGTCCTGGGCGCGCTGGCGGTGTTTGGCTCGGCCCCGGTCCTGCTTGCCTTCAACCGGGCCAACAACGACCTGGTCGTCTTCGTGGTGCTGGCCGTCGTCGTGCCGTGCCTCATGGCAAGGAGCCGCGCCTGGCATTGGCTGGCCCTTGGGGCCATCGTCCTGGCTGCAGGCCTTAAGTATTACCCGGCGGCCGCAGTGCTGGTCCTGGCGGGCGGGGTGGACCGTCGGGAACTCGTGCGCCGCTGGCTGGTCGCCGCGGCCGCGCTGGGGCTGGTGGCGATCAGCATCAACCAAGACCTGCGGGCGGCTGCGGCCCTCGTGCCGCGCGCCGACGGGTTCCTGACATTCGGCGCGCGCTTCCTCCTCGACCCGCTCTCGCTGGGAGACCTCACCTTGGGCCTCAGCCTTTCGATCCTGCTGGGCGCCGCGGTCGCGGGCGCGTGGTGGATCACGGGACGTCCCGGCTGGGCGCTGCCGGCTGACCACCGCCGGGAGCACCTCGCCTTCATCCTGGGGGCGGTCCTGCTGAGCGGCTGCTTCTGGACCGGCGTCAATTACGGCTACCGTTGGATCTTCAGCCTGTGGCTTCTGCCTTGGCTTTGGCGTGGCTTGGCCGACCGGTCCACCGGGAGCACGATGCGTGGCTGGCTCCGGGTGACCGCGGTGCTCCTGTATGTGGTGCTCTGGCTCGATCCGATGGCGATGCTCATCCTCAACGGCCTGCATCGGTCGGCCCCCTTCGCCGATGTCGCGGCGGTTGGCCGGGTGGTGTTCCACTGTCTCCAACCGGTGGCCTGGGGATTCTTTTTCTGCCTGCTCGTGTTCCTGGTCCAGTTCCTGCGCCCGGCGGGCGCGTTGCTCATCGGCGGCCAGACGCGGCGGGCCGATGGGGGAGGTGCGCGATGAGGCGGCTCCGAATCCCGGGATTTCTCACCGCCGGCCTGCCGCTGCTGCTGATGGCGACGCTGCTGACGGTGGCCGTTTGGCCGGTGACGATGGCCTGGCTCGGAATCCCATTGGCCCAGGGCCGCTGGTTTGCCGACCTGTATTCGTTGCTCGCGACCAGCGACGCGTTCGCCTTGGGGCTGGATCCGTACCGGCCCAATCCCCTCGACCCGCTCCACGCGCCGCATTGGTACACGGATTGGTGGTTCTGGCTGCACGACATCGGTCTCACGCGCGGCGACGCCTCGTGGCTGGGCCTGACCGGCAACCTGCTCTTCCTGGCCGCCACCGTCGTGCTGCTGCGCCCGGCCGGCGGCGGGGAGATTCTGGTTGGCTGGCTGCTGGTCGCTTCGCCGGCAGTGCTGCTCGGGTTCAACCGGGCCAACCCCGATCTCGTGATCGTCGCGCTGTTTGCCCTGACGGCGGGATTGCTGGCCAGCCGGCACCGGCCCCTGTGGCTGCTGGGTCCGCCCGTGATCGCGCTCTTGGCCGGGATGAAGTTCTACCCGCTCGCGGGTTGCGCCGCGTTGGTGTTCGTGCGGCGGCCGGCGCGGGAGGTCATCGGCAGCCTGGCGTACATGGTTGCGCTCGGCGGCCTGGTCGGCGCGAGTGTGGCCGATGATTTCCTGCGGGTCGCGCCCCTGCTCGAGCACGAGCTGGGCGTGTTCACGTTTGGTGGCGGGCAGTTGCTGCGGTTGCTGGATTGCCCGCCGGCAGCAGTGGCGGTCGCCACAGCCAGCCTGGGCGCGGTGGTGTTCGCGGGCGCGGCCTGGCGGAGCGCCCCGGCCCCGGCGGCGTTTCCGGAGCGGGAGGTCATCGCCTTTGTCCTGGGGGCCTCGGTGTTGCTGGGGTGTTTCTGGCTGGGCGTCAGTTACCTCTACCGGCTCGCGTTTGTGGTGCTGATGCTGCCGCTCCTGTGGCGCTGGGGGCGCAC
The DNA here is from genome assembly GCA_019634615.1 of Opitutaceae bacterium. GTDB lineage: Bacteria > Verrucomicrobiota > Verrucomicrobiia > Opitutales > Opitutaceae > UBA2377. The sequence continues at coordinate 5,012 of JAHCAZ010000050.1, read as the reverse complement.
CGCGGAGGGAGGGGAGAACCGCCGGTGGGCGACGGCGGCGCTCGGCCTGAGCCTGGTCCTCGTCTGGCTGGACGGTCTCACCAGCCTGGCGCTCAATCTAGGCTGGTTGCCGTGGCCGGGAGCGACCGCGGCCGAAATTGTCCGCGGCGCGGGCTGGATTGTCCACGGCCTCTCCTGGGGTTGGGCTTGCTGCCTCAGCCGGCTGCTGGTCGCGCTGGGTCATCGCCGGTGGCAGGACTACCGGGCCGACCTTCGCCTCACCGCGGCGCGGTGACGGTGCGCTCGATCAGCGCCGACCAGGCGGCCAGCGAATCCCCGGTGGCCGCCTCGATCTCGGCCGCGGAAAGCCGGAACAGCAGGATCGAATAGCCGACGTTGCCGTCCGGCGGGCGCACGCGCAGGTAATGGCAAAGGCGGGCGAAGCGAAGCTGGTTGTATTCGTCCCAACGGGCCGCCCATTCCGCTGGCGTGGTTTCGCGCATGAGCTCAGGGTGGCCGTGGGGGGCGGCCTTCAAGGCCCGGAACGCGGCCTCGAGCGCGCGCAGCGCCTGATAGCGATGTTCCCGCGCCTCGGTCCATGGGCCGCGGTACGGGCTGTAGACATGGGCGAGCATCGTCGCGCTCACCGCATAGAGGCCCGGCTCCGGCCAATACCACGGATGCACGCGGCGGAAGCTGAAGAGGCCGGGCAGCCGCACGGCCTCGATGCCGTAATAGTCCGGCTCGCCGGTGCCGAAGTAGGAAAGATACACGGGTTCACCGGGACGGCGGTTATGGTCCAGCCAGCGCTTGAGCCCCGGCAGGTCCTGACCCCAGTCGAGCGAGCTGTCGACCAGGTGCTTGTAGCCCTGGGCCGGCCCGCCGGCGATCGGGCTGAAGTACGCGAGGTAATGCGGATGAATGCCGACGGCACTCACCGCCTGCCCGCCGAGCAGGAGCGCCACGATGGCGGCCAGCGTCACACCCGCCGGCCGCGACCGGCGCCAGGCCCGCGCCGCCGCCCAGCCGAGCACGCCGCAGAAGATGAAGAGCACCGGGTAGGTCGGCAGGATGTGGCGGTGGCCGATGTTGAGTTTGCTCGGCAGCGAGACGGCCCAGTAGGCCGTGAACAGCACCAGCAGCGGCGCGGCGCGGTAAAGAAGCGGACGCAGGTGGCTCCAGCCGTCGGCACGCAGGCGCGCCAGCACCAGCAGCGCCCCGGCGCCGAGGGCCAGGAGCAGCGCGGGGGTGGTCTTGTAGAGGAAAGCCTTGGGGAAAAAACTCACCCAGCCGGTCAGGCTGTGCTCGCCGTCGAGGAAGGCGCCCCGCGCTTCGGCGTGCTTGAACACGAACGCCAGGCCGTAGAGCCAGCCCTCCGGCAGGAGGTGCCAGTCGCGCAGCGCCTGCACCACGGCCGCCTTCAGCCCGCCCACCGTGAGCAGAAAATCCCAACTCAACCCAAACTCGCCCGGCGGCAGGCTCGGGTTGAACGCGCTGAAGCGAAAACCAAAAAAGGCCCAGATGATGAACCCGGCGATGAATCCCTGGCCCACCGCGGAAGCCGCCAGCGCCCCCAGCTTCGCGGGGCGGGAATGGAAGGTCCGACGCCCGAGCGCGAAGGGGGCTGGCGCCAGCCAGCGGATGACCAGCAGGACCGCGAGGATGGGGGCCAGCAGCACCGCGGTGAACTTCGTCACCATGGCCAGGCCGAGCGTGACCGCGCTGAGCAGCCAGATCCGCCACCGGCCATCATGCAGATGCCACCACCACGCCGAGGCTGCCGCCAGCAGGAAGAACGCCATCGCCATGTCCGACGTGGCCAGCCCGCCGTGCGCCAGCAGCGTGGGGCTGAACGCGCCGAAGGCGGCGGCGACCAGCGCGCCCGCCGGACCGAACAGCCGCCAGGCCCAGCCGCCGACCAACAGAATGACGGCCGCCCCGAAGAGGGCGTTGACCTGGCGCGCGCCGCCCAGGAGCCGCCCCGCGTCGTTGCCGAGCTCGAAGAAGAACTGGTGGCCGGTCTGCCACACATTGGCCTCGCGCCAGTCAGGGCCGTCCAGCCCGGGGAACGTATAGCCGCCGAGCAAGGCGGGGAGGGCCTGCAGCCGCTGGGTCAGGTTGCCGTTTTCCGGGTGCATCCGGTAATCGTGCCACCGATTGAACACATATCCGCCGGTTACATGCGCCAGCTCGTCGGCGGTCGTGGACTTGCCGCGCATCGCGTGCACCGCCCAGCCCGCGTGCGCGAGCGCGAAGAGCAGGATGGTGCAGGTCAGCCAGGCGGATCGGGATCGTGGATGGGGTGGAGACAAGCTGGGCTGGAGGTTGTGAGAAGCAGTATGGACAGCTCCCGCCGCGGCACACAACCTCCCGCTGGATCCGCATGAACGACGAAGAATACGCCAACATGGAACAGATGGAGGCGGCGCACTGGTATTACGCGGGCAAGCGCGAGATCGTCGGCGGCTGGCTCCGGCGGATCGGGCCGCCGCGACCGGATCAAGTCCTCTTGGACTGCGGGGCGGGCACGGGACGATTCGCCAAGGAGATGGAGGCGCAATGCCGGGTGCTGGTGCTCGATGACCACGAGGAGGCCCTGCGGCGCCTGCGCGCGAGGTTTCGCCCGGAGCAGGTGCTCAGCCTGACCGCGGCCGGCATCCCGTTGCCCGCGGCCTCCCTCGATTTCGTCACGGCCCTCGATGTGCTCGAGCACACGCCGGACGACCGCGCTGTGGTGGACGGTTTTCATCGCCTCCTCAAGCCGGGGGGCTGGGCGCTGGTCACCGTTCCCGCCAGCATGGCTCTATGGAGCGACTGGGACGAGGCCCTGCACCATTTCCGGCGCTATTCTCGGCCGGACCTTCGCGCCTTGTTTCCTTCGCCCCAGTGGGAGGTGCGGCACCTCAACTACACCAACGTCGCGGTGTACCCGGGGGTGTGGCTCCTGCGGAAATGGCGCCGCTGGTTCCCGGCTCGCGCCGGCGGGCCCCGGGCGGAGGACCGGCAGCCTTCGCCCGTGATCAACGCGATGCTGCGCCGGCTATTCGTGGCCCCGGCCTTTTGGCGGGTGCCGTTGCCCTTCGGCGTGAGTCTGCTCCTCGTCGCGCGTAAGTGTGGCTGACCGTCGCGGGTCCGCTACCGCTCGGCGAGACGCGCCAGGGCCACCTCGGCACGCTCCGCGTCGAACAACCGGATCAGGCCGCCGGCGTACGGATGCGGCTGGGTAAAGCGGTCATAGGACACGGCCAGATCGACTGTGCCCGTGAAATGAAACGGCCAGTGCGCGGCTGCCCTCGGCTCGGTGGGTGTGCCGTCGGGGCTGATCCGGGAAAATGCCAGCCGCGCGTTGGCGGCGGTGAACGCGAGTGCCCCGCTCCCCGGCACGCGGGGAGCGCTTAGCTCGATGCGAGCCACCGCGATTTCGCGCCGTGCGAATAAGCGCAGGTGCAGTACTGTGTTGGGCTGGCCGGGCGTGTCCGAGACCAAGTCGATCCGCCCGAGGTGCAGCGCATGGATCTGCCGGCCCTGGCGCACGCGGAACTCGAAATCATCGAGACGAAAAGCAACCGGATAGTGCGCGGCGAGGTAGTCGTGCAGGGGCCCGGTGGGCGCGATCCGGCGCCGGGTGAGGTATTCGATGTGCTCGCGCTGCACGATCACGCAGGCCTGCGGATGCGCCTCCAGCCTGGCCACGATCCGTTGTTGCTGGGTCTGATCTAGCAGGGAAAACCAATGCGTCGTGTTGGCAAGGGTTGGCGTCGGGAGCTCGCTCCACAGGTTCAGGCTGAACATCCCGGGCTCGGAGAAAAGCAGGTCGCCATGCGCGCCGGCATTGACGGCCAGGATCCGGAAGAGCGCCGAGGCCTCGCTGGGCAGGCGGATGATCTCGGCGCCGGGCAGCCCGAGATCACTGCCCTCGAGGTAGCGTTGGCCGAATGACGCGAAGCGGGCGCCCAGGGCCAGCGTTAGCGCGGCGAGGAGGCATTGCCCCGCCACGAAGGCCGCGCGGGGGAAGAGGGCGGACGGCGACCGGTACTGCTTGATGAGCCAGACCACCGCCTCGTGGGAACCGATGGCGACGATGGGCAGGGCGAGGAATGTGCCCCAGGCGACCTGGCTGCCGGCGACTGGATACGCGTGCAGGTATTGCCCGAGCCACAACCAGGCCAGCCAGGCATACGCTGGCCGGTGGGCCGCGTGGGCGCCGGGCAGGGGCCAGAGGAAAAACCACAGGCACGGCGCGCCAAACCCGAAGACCAGCCGGTCGGGACTGGCCGTCGGAAAACTCAGCAGGGCAAAGGCCAGGCCGAGCGCCGCCACCAAGCGCAGGCCGGCGATCGCGGTGACCACGAGCCTTGGCGACAGGCGGGCGGTGATCACCGCCCCCACCAGCAGCAGCACAGAGAGCAGCGCCCAGGCGACGCTCCCGGCCGGCCAGGCGTAGCCGAGGCTGAAAGCCGTGGGATGCCGGAGCGGGTTGAGCACCACGCCAGCCACGATGTCGGCGAGCGACGTCTGCCGGAGCAGCACCGCTCCGAGGATGGCAAGGCCGGCCGCGATTCCTCCGGCCAGCGCCCAGCCGAGGGCGCGCCCGGAAGCCGCCGCCGCGCCGCGGGCCGTCGCCACGGCGGCGGCGATGGCCGTGGCGGCGAAGATCAGGGCATAGGACTGCCCCCAGCCGCTCCCCAGTTTGGCATGCATCAACGCGACGGGCAGCAGCGAGCCACCCGCGGCCACCAGGTACGGGGCCCATCGCCTCACCCCGGCGGACGCGTGGTGGAGCGCGATCCAGGCCAGCGCGGCCAGCACGAAGAAGCCTCCGACGTTGATTTTCGTCAGCACGAGCGCTCCGGCGCAGGCGCCGACGAGCACGCCCCAGGTCCGGCCCCGCCCTTGGGCGAGCCAACGGTAACCGACGGCGCCGGCAACCGCGACCAGCAGGGCGATGAGGCTGCCGGGATGGGCCGGCTCGCTGACCATGACCCACAGGTAGAGGAAGGGGCCGGTGAGGACGGCGAGCACCGTGAGGACGC
>JAHCAZ010000005.1 GCA_019634615.1 Opitutaceae bacterium | reverse complement strand
GCGATGGGACGCCGCGGTCGCGCCGCTGTCAACGTCGGTCTGTCCGCCACCGCGGCCCCGCCGGCGCGGCGCCCAGGGAGCCCCGATGGCTAAAGCTGCCACGGTCCGGCAGTTGGCCGATGCCCGGGGCCGGTTCCATCCGGGCATTGTTAATAATCTCTGCTTGCGTCAGGGTGCGCATCGGTTAGGCCTTGTTCCTCGTACTTTACACCCATGGACACCATTTCTCGCGAAAATAACAGCATGCTTCCGGTCGGCGGCATCATTGTCGGCGTGATCGCGTTGCTGCTTGGCGGTTATTCCGCCATCAAACTCTCGAGCGTCGGCAAGGCTCTCGCGGCGCACGAGGAAAAGCTCGCGAAAGTGGACTCCCTCGAATCCCAGGTCAGCTCGACCGCGGCCACGGCTGACAAGGCCTCCCGCGATCTCGCGGCCCTGACGCGCTCGACCCAGGATGCCTTCAACCAGGTCGGCGCCGAGCTCGGCAACCTGCGCGCCGGCATCACCAAGCTCGAGGAGGCCGCCAAGGCCCCCGCGCGTTCCGCCAAGGGCGGCGCCCCCGCCGTGGCCGGCCCGGATGAGTACATCATCAAGGCGGGCGACACGTTCGCCAAGATCGCCCGTGCCCAGGGCACCACGATCGACGCCATGCAGCAGGTCAACCCGGGCGTTGACTCCAGCAAGCTGCGGATCGGCCAGAAGATCAAGCTGCCGAAGAAGTAATCGGTTCGTAACTCTCCCGATGCCTCCTCGACGCAAGTCAGGAGGCATTTTTTTTGGAACCATCATGAGCAGCGCCGCCGGCCAACCGTCCCGCTGGGAAAAGCTCGGCCACCAGCCCGTCGCGAGCACGCGCGTGTTCGACCTGCACCACGTGCGGTATCGGCACCCGCGCCGCGGCACCGAGCGCGACTTCGTCGTCGCGCACCCGCCCGACTGGGTGAACGTGATCGCGCTCACGCCGGATCACCAGCTCGTGCTCGTGCGCCAGTTCCGCTTCGGCGTCGACGACTTCGCGCTCGAGATCCCCGGCGGCGTCATCGACCGCGGCGAGGATCCCCTCGCCGCCGGCCCGCGCGAGCTGCGTGAGGAAACCGGCTACACCGGCGCCCCCGCGCGCCTCCTCGGCACGGTGCGGCCCAATCCCGCCATCCTCAGCAACACCTGCCACGTCGTCCTCGTCGAGCAGGCGGCGCCCGCCACGGCCACGGCCTGGGACCACGACGAGGAGATCGAGATCCTCACGCGGCCCGTCGACGAGGTGCTCGCACTCGCGCGCAACGGCGGCATCAACCACAGCCTCGTCCTGAACGCCCTGTTTCTCTTCGAGCCGCATTGGCGGGCTCGCGTCCGCGGCGTTTGACTTCACCGGCGACCGGGGTTTCCTGCCGAGACCCACACCATGTCCGTGCCCGTCTTCGCCAACCATCCCGCCGTGCTCGGCCCCCTTGCGCCGGACCGCGTCCCGGGACCGCTGGAGGAGGAGGTGCGCCGCATCTACGCCCGCAGCCCGCTCTACGGCCGGCGCTTTCCGCTGCACGACAACCCGCTCGAGTGGGCCTGTTTCCGCGAGATCCCGGCCCTCTCGAAGAAGGATATCGTGACGCACGGCCACCAGGCGTTCTTCGCGGATTACCGCGAGATCGAGCGCGGCATGGCCGAGAAGCGCTTCGAGTACGAATCCACCTCCGGCACCACGCAGGGCCCGATGACGGTCATCATGGAGCAGGGCTGGTGGGACGCGCAGACCGAGCGCGCCTACCGCGCCTCGCCGATCCTGCGCGAGTTCGTCGGCCGGCCCTACCGCAAGTGCGTCCTCGCGCCCGTCGGCTGCTCGAGCAACCTCTGCCCGTACGAGGACCATCCGTTCCCGCACCGCTATTTCAACGGCACGGTCTATCTCAATCTCTCGAGCGATCCCTTCGCGTTTCCCGAGGCCGAGTGGGACCGCATCGTCGTCGAGCTCCAGGCCACCAAGCCCGAGGTCATCGAGGGCGAGCCCATCTACCTCTCGCTCCTCGCGCGCGCCGTGCAGCGCCGCGGCGTGCAGGTGCCGAGCATCCGCGCCGTCATCCTCACCTACGGCAAGGCCAGCCTCCAGCACAGCCGCCGCATCGCCGAGGCCTTCCCGGCGCCGCAGGTCGACCTCTACGGCTCCACCGAGGCCGGCTATCTCTTCGTGGGCGAGGCCTTCAAGGACAACTCCCAGGTCATCGACGACAACGCCTTCATCGAGCTCGTCCCCTGGCGGTCGAACCTGCCCGATGTCTACCAGATCTACGTCACCACGCGCGGCCGCGAGGCCATGCCGCTCCTGCGTTACCACACGGGTGACATCGTGCGAAAGCTGCCGACCGGCTACCGCATCCTCGGGCGCGAGGGCGGGCTTTACTTCCGGCCCGACGGCTCGGTCGTCTCGCCGACCGAGGTCGACGCCGTCCTGCCCGACAACTTCGCCTGCTGGCACTACAGCCTCGTGCAGACCGCGGACAACCGCTGGGATTTCCACTACGTCGCCGAGCACACCGCGCCGCCGTCCGTGGCCGAACGCATCGCCGCGATGCTCGGCGAGGGCGTGCGCGTGAACGCGTTTCGCCGCAAGTTCATCACCCCCGCCGCGAGCGGGAAGTTCGCCCTGCTCAAGCCGCTGGCGAAGTGACCACCCCCGCCAAGGCCGTCCGTACCTTCGCCATCGAGCGCCGCGACGGCACGCGGTCGGCCGAGGCGCGCGATGACCACCTCGCCGCCGAGGAGCCGCTTGAGATCCGCGTCGGCGGTCGCGGCGTCGCCGTCGTCATGCGCACGCCGGGGCACGATCGCGAACTCGTCGCCGGCTTTCTCGCCACCGAGGGCATTTTGCGCCGGCGCGAGGAGATCCTCGATATGGTCTACTGCCGCCCCGACGGCCGGCCGCCCGAGGAGAACATTCTCGACGTCATCCTCGCGCCCGGCGTGAGCCTCGATCTCGAGCGCCTCACGCGCCATGTCTTCACCTCCTCCAGCTGCGGTATCTGCAGCAAGGCCAGCATCGAGGCGGTGCAGGCGCAGTTCCCGCCGATCCCCGCGCCGCTGCGGCCGGAACGCGCGGTTCTGGTCTCGCTGCCCGATCGCCTGCGCGCGGCACAGCCGACCTTTGAGCGCACGGGCGGCCTGCATGCCAGCGCGCTATTCGACGCCGCGGGCAACCTGCGCGTCGTGCGCGAGGACGTCGGTCGGCACAACGCCCTCGACAAGGTCGCCGGTCACGCGCTCCTCGCAGGCGAGTTGCCGCTCGCTGGCCACATCCTCCTCGTCAGCGGCCGCGTGTCGTTCGAGATCATGCAAAAGGCTCTGGCGGTGGGGATTCCGGCGGTGGCCGCGATCTCGGCGCCCACCAGCGCGGCCGTCGAGTTCGCCCGCGCGAGCGGCCAGGTCCTCGTCGGCTTCCTCCGCGGCGAGCGGATGAATGTTTACGCCGGCACCCTCGCCGGTTGATGGTGTCGCAGCCTGCGCACCCATGAGAGTCTTCGCCGCCTTCCTCCTGCTTGTCACCGCCCTCGCCGCCGCCGAGCCTCCCGCCAGCGAGTCGCTCGCCGACCGCGGCCTGCGCCTGCTGCTCGAGCGCCAGCAGGCGCTGTTCGCCGAGGCCCGCGAGCAGGGGGAGAAGCTCGACCGCGACAATTTTCAGAACCGCCTCCAGGAGCTCGTGCGCGATTACGAGATCTACCTGCGCGGCAACCCCAACAGCGCCGATGCCTACGCGGCCTACGGCTACCTGCTCGGCAAGGTCGACATGCGCCGTGAGGCCCTCGTCATGCTGATGAAGGCGAACCGCCTCAATTCCGAAATCCCGCTGGTGAAGAACCAGCTCGGCAACCTTCTCGCCGAGGCGGGCAAACCACTCGAGGCCGTCTCCTACTACATCGCCGCCATCCGCCTCGCGCCCAAGGAGCCGCTCTACCATTACCAGCTCGGCACGCTCCTCGCCGAGGCGCGCGATGATTTCCTCCAGTCGGGCGAGTGGACCCGCGACAGCATCGAGCACAGCATGCACGAGGCTTTCCGGCAGGCCCACACCCTTGCGCCTGACCGCTTCGAATTCGCCTACCGCTACGCCGAGTCGTTCTACGATCTCGCCAATCCGGACTGGGACGCCGCGCTCAAGCTCTGGTCCGCGCTCGAGGCGAAGGCCGAGACGCCCATCGAGCGCGAGACCATGCGCCTGCACGCCGCCAACATCCTGATCCGGCAGGGCAAGATCGATCACGCCCGCCTCGCCCTCGCGCTGGTCACGGAGCCGGAACTGCAGGCCCAGAAGCAAAAGCTGGTTGCGCAGCTTCCCGCATCGGACGACAAGTAGGGCGACATGGATTTCGGCATCGATCCCGAGACCCTCCGCCGGGGGCTCATCTTCTACATCGTCCTCATCGCGAGCCTGTGCATCCACGAGTGGGCGCACGCCATCACCGCGCACAAGCTCGGTGACGACACGCCCGACCGCGAGGGCCGCGTCACGCTCAACCCGATCGTCCACATGGACCTGCTCGGCTCGGTGATCTTTCCCCTGCTGTGCATCTTCGTCCTCCCCGGCGGCCTGCTCTTCGGCTGGGGCAAGCCCGTCAACATCGACATCAGCAACTTCCGCCACCGCCGCCGCGACGAGATCCTCACCACGCTGGCCGGCCCGGGGTCGAACCTCGCGCTGGCCCTCATCGCCGCCATCGTCGGCGGCATCCTTTTCCGGTTCGAACCACGCACGGCTGAACTCTTCGTCCAGCTCATTGGCATCAACGTCCTGCTCGCCGTCTTCAATTTGATCCCGCTGCCCCCGCTCGACGGCGGCCGCGTGATGCGCCACATCGCCGGCATGACCGAGGAGACCTTCCACAACATCGCGCGGTGGAGTTTCCTCATCATTCTGATCGCCATCAACATTCCCGCCTTCCGCCTGGTGCTCGGTGCGGTGATGAGTCTCGTGGCGGCGCCGTACCTGTTCCTCTACCGGCTCATCGCCGGCTGAGCCTTCCGCCATGCCCACCGGTCGACCGGATCCGCTTGCGCCGCTCGCGTCCCTGCCGACCCCGGGCCGCTGGCTCACCGCGGCCACCGCGCTCTACGCCAAGCATCGCCTGGCGCTCGGGCAGATCGCGACCGAGGCTCACGACGAGGCGCTCTACCTGATATTGCGCACGCTCGACCTGCCGCTCGACAGCGGTCCCGAGGTGCTGGCGCGCAAGCTGACCGCGGCCGAGCGGCGCCAGCTCGCCGACGTCTTTCGCCGCCGCATCGTGGACCGCACGCCCGCGGCCTACCTCACGCGCGAGGCCTGGCTGGGCGACCAGCGGTTCTACGTCGACGAGCGCGTGCTCATCCCGCGGAGCTACTTCCTCGAGATCATCCCGGAGCAGCTCGACGCGTGGCTGCCCAATCCGGCGAAGGTCACCCGGGTCACCGACGTCTGCACCGGCTCGGGCTGCCTCGCCATCTTGCTCGCGCAGCATTTCCCGTCGGCCCAGGTGGATGGGATCGACCTTTCGGCCGACGCGCTCGAAGTCGCGAAGATCAACGTCGCGTCGCACCGTCTCGGCCGCCGCGTGCACCTGCACCGCAGTGATGTCTTCGACGCCGTGCCGGCAGCGAAGTACGATGTGATTCTCAGCAATCCGCCGTACGAACCGAGTGCGCATTGCGACCGGCTGCCGGTCGAGTTCAACCGCGAGCCGCGTTTGGCGCTCGATGGCGGCACCGACGGTCTCGACATCATCCGCAAGCTCCTGCGTCAGGCCCGCACCCGCCTCAAGCCGCACGGGATCGTCCTCATCGAGGTCGGCGGCCTGCGCGCCGCGATGGACCGCGAGTTCGCCGCGCTCGAGCCGCACTGGCTGCACACGCAGGACGGCAGCGACTGCGTCTGCGTGATCCACGCCGCGCGACTGAAGGCGCTCCTACCGGGCTGATACCTGCCGCACGGGTAACCCCGCGCCGGCCCAATCCTTGAAGGCCCCGGCGTTGACCGTGGACCATCCCTCCTTGGCGAGCAGGCGCGCGGCGATGCCGGAACGGTTGCCGGAGCGGCAGTAGAGGATGAGCTCCTTGCCCTGACTTTCCTCGAGAAAGGGTTTCCAGTCCTTGCGCGCGCCCTGCAGGTCGCTGAGCGAAAGAAGCACCGCGGGTGCCGCGACGCCGCTGGCGGCCCATTCGCCGGGTTCGCGCACGTCGACCAGCACGGCGTTGCCGCCCTCCAGCCGCTTGACGGCCTCGGCGGGCGCGATCGTCTTGCCGCGCGAGAGCTGGCTGAACACGAACAGCGCGGCGAGGACGCAGATGGCAATCAGGAGTAACTTCATGGGCGAACCGTGGTCAGGCTCCCGGCGGGCGCAAACGCCGCGCGCACAAAGACGGCGGGTATTCCGCGAAGGGGTGAGGTTATCCTGGACCCGATAATCGCGGAAACGCGCTGGGATCGAGGGTCGGGGCGCGCTGCAGGAAACCGGTAAGCCGGATCAGGGAGGTTGGCGCGGCCGCTTCAACCGCGGCGGGCCAGCACCTGCACCACGGCGGCGCGGCCGGTGTGGCCCTTGCCCTCGATGACGTCGCGCTCGACCTCGCGGCCGATCTCCATCTCGAGGCCGATCAGGTCGCCATGCAGTTGGTCGAGGCTCATGAGCATCTCGGGATTCGTGACCGGGCCGCCGGTCCGGTGCTGCACCTGTCCGGGCGCGTAGGCCTCGAGGATGAAGACGCCGCCGGAGTGCAGGCCGGCCGCCGCCGCGGCGTGCACCTCGCGGCGCAGGAAGGGCGGCAGGTGCAGGAAAATCGCCACGATCGCCGACCACGCCTCGGGATCGATGGGATACTCCTCGAGCCGGGTCGCGACCGTCGTGATGCTCACGCCGTGCTCGGCCGCCAGCTTCTCCGCCTTGGCGAGGCCGACCGCCGACTGGTCCAGCGCGGTCACGTTATACCCGCGGGTGGCCAGGTAGACCGCGTTGCGGCCCTCGCCCTCGCCGAGGCAAAGCACCGGGCCGTCGGGTATGTAGTTGGCGCATTGCCGCAGGAAATCGTTCGGCGCCGTGCCGTAGACAAAGTCCTCCGTGGCGTAGCGGTTGTCCCAGAATTGCGGATTCATACAAAGGCGGGCGCACCAACCGGCCGGCTCCGGCCGGGATGCTGGCGGTAGGGGGCCGTGGCGCCGGGAGTCACTTGCTGGGGGCGTCGGCGACCGTCACGCGGATGAGCCCGCGCCACTCGCCGGTGTTGTAGCCGGTGGCCTGGTCGCCGGGGTAACGCTCGGCGAGCTTGGCGCGCAGGGCATCCGGCTGGCCCTCGGGATCGCCGTGGCAGGCGAGGCATTTCGGCATCATGCCGATCGGCTTGTAAACGCGCCATTCCGGCGTGGCGCCCGGGGTCTCGACCCGTTGCACCAGCAGGGGCGGCGGCGGGTCGCCGTAGTCGAGCAGCTGCTGGATATGGTCGAGGACGAGCTTCTCGGCCGCGTCGGGGGCGTTGGCCGGGCTGCGGAGCTTCAGGCTCGTGCGCTTCATCGCGACGATGCGGGGCAGGCCGGCCACGGTCCCGTTGGTCAAGGGCACCGCCTTGAGGTGGCATGAATCCACGGCCGCGGCCGGGCCTTCCTTGGCCATGGCGGCGGTCACCTCGCGCACGAGCGTCGTGGCGAGCCGGTTGATGGCGTCCTCACCGAGCTTGCGGATATCGGCGGTCTCGGGGCTGTCGTCCGTGACGAGCCGGGCCTTGACCGCACCGTCGTCGGCGCCGGCGATGGCCAGCAGGGGGAGGGACAGGAGGGTGACGAGGAGGCGAGGGGGGTAGTTTCGTTTCATGATGGGGTGAGATTTCCAGGGTGGGAGCCGGTCGGCTCCGCGATCGGGCCCGGTTGTCCGCCCGTCGAGCGAAACTCAGCGCATTCGCCGCCCGCGTGGCGCATGCGCTCGCGGGCCTCGGGCCGCTCGCACCAGATCCAGTCGCCCGCCACCGTGTGATGTGGCCGGGCGTAGATGCAGTCGGGCCCGCAGGGCCAGACCTGGGCATCATGCCGGGGGCGGAAAAAAGGGAATCTCATGGGCAAGCGCGGTCGCGTGGTCCTGCACCGGCGCAGCCGCGCCTCATCCCCGCAGCCGATCCGGCGGGGCGCTCGGTGTGGCCGGCACTGTGCACAGCCCTGCTCCACATGCCCCAGCCTGCAACGCCGCGGGCCGGTCCGCAAGCTGCGAGGTCAGTTAACAGCGGCAGGAACCGGTGATATAAGCACCGGTGCCCGCGGGCGCAGATGAAGGGAAATTCATCTGCGATTCACCGCCCATACATCCCGGGCGGCGATGATGGAACATGCCCCCATGTCCTGAAACCCCGTCCCGGCCGGCGGCGCTGCCCCGGCCTTCCCGCCTCGACCACACCTTGTGGCCGGGGTTGTTCCTGTTGGGCGCCGTGTGCGCGGTCTTCGCCGGCACCGACCTCGATCTGGCCGTGCAGGACCGGTTCTACGACTTCGCCACGGCGCACTGGCTCATGGACGGACACGACCCCGTCGGGCGGCTGTGGTTCTATCAGGGCCCGAAGGTCGTGATCGCCGCGATTGGCCTTGGCCTGCTGGCGCTGGCCCTGGGCCCGTCCCGGTGGCGGCGCCGACTCGGCTGGGCCCGGCCCGATCTCTGGATCGCGATTCTGACCCTGGTCACGCTGCCGTTGCTGACGGGCCTGGGCAAGCGCTACACCGGCATGCATTGCCCGGGGGAAGTCGCGCGCTACGGCGGCGACTCGCCCTACGAGCACCTGCACCTGTCGATCCACAACGGCGGCGAGCGGCGGGGCCGGTGCTTCCCGGCCGCCCACGCCAGCGGAGGCTTTGCCCTGCTGGGCCTGGCCTGGCTGCGGCGATCGACCCGGTGGCGGGTGGGCGGGGTGGCCCTTGGCCTGGCCGCCGGCTGGTGGATGGGCGGTTACCAGATGCTCCGCGGGGCGCACTTCCTGAGCCACACGCTGGTGACGATGCTCCTCGCGTGGCTCGTGGTCCTGGCCTGGCGTCGGCTGTGGCGGCGCGCCGCGATCCGGCTGCATGAACGGAAATTCATCCTCGATTCACCCACGCTTCATCCGGACCCCGCATAGTCTGACCATGCACTGGCGCATTCTGATCCTCCTCATCGGCACCGCGGCGCTGCCGGCGCTGGCCGCCGAGCGCACCCTGGCCGTCGACGAGGCGCATTCGCGCGTCGAGATCGACGTCAAGGCCACGGTGGACTCCTTCGTCGGCACGCTCACCCATTTTACGGCGGCTGTCCGCGTCGATGATGCCGGGATGATCACCCAGGCCCGCTTCGGCTTCCATTTCGCCGATGTCCTCACCGGCAAGGCGAAACGCGACGAGAAGATGCACCAATGGCAGGACACGGCGCATCATCCCGACGGCGAGTTCGTGCTCCGCGCCCTCGAACGCGCGGCCGACGGACGGTGGCTGGCGCACGGCCGCCTGCGCTTCCACGACATCGAGCGGCCGCTGGACGTGCCGATCGCCGTCACGAGTGACGGTTCCCTCCTCGCCATCGATGGCGAGGCGATCGTGGATACCCGCGACTTCTCGCTTCCCGTCATCCGCCTGCTGGGCCTGCTGAAGGTCGATCCGCGCGTGGCGGTCCGCTTCCACCTGCAGGGCAACCTTGCCGCCCGATGAAAGAGGTGCAATCCCTGCCGGCCGACTGGGACTCCCGGCTGCGGAGCGCCCTCCGGGACAACTGTCCGGTCACCGCGCGCATGGAGCCGCACCTGCGGGCCGTGCTCATGGACACGACCGGCCACCCGGGGCGCCTGATCCGCGCCCGCCTCGCGCTGGTCGCGGGCGAGGTGCATGGTCTCGGCCCCGCCGCGGCCGAACAGCTGGCCTGCGCGGTCGAGTACTACCACGCGGCTTCGCTCCTCTTGGACGATTTGCCGTGCATGGACGATGCCGCGCTGCGGCGCGGTCGACCGTGCGCCCATCGCGTCCATGGCGAGGCGACGGCGATCCTCGCCGCGCTCGCGCTCATCAACCGGGCCAACGCCCTCATTGGCTGCGCCTTCGCCGCGCAGCCGGCGGTCGTGCGCCTGCAGGTGTTGGCGGGCGTGGATGGCTGCCTGGGCCCGGCGGGCTTGGTGGGCGGGCAGGCGCAGGATCTGCGGTTTGCGGAGTCGGCGCGCACCGCCCGCGAGATCGGTGCCGTGGCGCAGGGCAAGACGGGGGCCCTGCTCTGGCTGTCGGTCTGCCTGCCGGCGCTGGCATCGGCGCCGACCGCGGCCGAATGGCGGCAGCTCAAGGCGCTTTGTGTCTATTGGGGCCTGGCTTACCAGGTGGCGGACGACCTGGCCGACGTGACCGAGTCGACCGGCGAATCAGGCAAGACCAGCAACCGCGACGGCCCGCTGCGCCGGCCGAACCTCGCGCTCGCCGTGGGGGTCGAGGCCGCGCAGCACCGGCTGGGGCGGCTCCTGCGCCAGGCCGCGCGGGCGCTCGGGCGGCTCGAGGCGCATCAGGAGCGGTGGCGCTACCTGGCAGAGTTTCAGCGCACGGTCTTCGCCGCCGTTGCCGGCAAGGTCGGCCGGAGACTGCCCGGCCTGGCCGCCTGAGTTGCCATGCGCATCCTCTCGCTGGTCCTCACGAATCTCCGCCGCCACCGGCTGCGGGCCCTCATCGGCGTGGCCGGCATCGGCTTCGGCGTCGCGGCAATGCTCACGATCCTCGCCATCGTTACGGGGGCAATCGGGATGTTCGAGCGCATCCTCGGGGAAGACAGCCACTATCTGGTCTTCGAGCGCAATGTCTCCGACCTCTTCTTCAGCTCCGTCACCGAGGCCCAGGTGCAGGGCCTGCGGGCGCAATCTCAGGTGGCCGCGGCGCATCCGCTCCTGTTCGGCATCGTCTCGTCGCCCGGGCATCCGGTGATCACCTGCTTCGGGGTCGGCGCGGACGACCCGCGGCTGGCGCGGGCCGAATGGCGCGCCGGCCGGGCGGCCGACTTTGGCCGGCGGGAGGATGAAATCTATCTCGGCGTGCGCGCCGCCGAGTTCCTCGGCGCCCGGGCCGGGGAGGAGATCGAGATCGGGCGCGGTCGGTTCCGCGTCGGCGGCATCTTCAAGCTTGAGAACGGCTTTGAGGACGGCGGCGTGTTCCTGCCGTTGCCGGCCGCGCAGGCCTTCTTTCACCGCGAAGGGGTGGCCTCGGTCGTCGCCGTGCGCCTGCACGACCGGCGCGACGGCCCCGCCTTCAAGGCCGCAGCCGAGGCGGCGCACCCCGGCCTGATCGCCCTGGAGAACCGCGAGTTCAGCCAGAACTACAATTCCTTCCGCATCCTTCATTTCACCGCGTGGGCCGTGGGTCTCTGTGCCTTCGGGCTCGGCGGGCTCGGCGTGGCCAACACGATGCTGCTCTCGGTCTTCAGCCGCATCCGCGAGATCGCGGTCCTGCGGGTCTGCGGCTTCTCGGAACGTCAGGTGGCGTTCCTGATCTTCGGCGAGGCCGCCGCCGTGGCCGCCGGCGGCCTCGTGCTGGGGTTTGCCCTCGGCTTCGGGGTGCTGGCGGTGTTCGAGCGGGTGCCGCAATTCCACGGCTACGTGCAGGCGCACGTCCGGCCCGACATCGTCGCCGGCATCATCGTCACGGCGCTGGTCACGGCCGTGGCGGGCGCGATCCATCCCGCGCGGTTCGCCGCGCGCATCCAGCCGGCGGAGGCGTTGCGCTATGAGTAATCCCGTCGATCGGCTGGTCGCCGTGCGCGACGTGTGGAAAGCCTACGACGGCGGCCGCATCGCCGTCCTCGAGGGCGTGAACCTCGACGTCGCCGCCGGCGAGATGGTCGCGCTCTGGGGCGCCTCGGGCTCGGGCAAGAGCACGCTGCTGCACCTGCTCGGCGGGCTCGACGCCCCGGACCGCGGCACGTTGCGCGTCTGCGGCCTGGACCCGGTGGCCGAGGCCGACCGGCTCGTGCTGCGCCGCCGGCACCTCGGCTTTGTCTTTCAACTGCACAACCTCATCCCCGACCTGACGGTCGCGGAGAACCTTCGCGTGCCCGGCCTCGCGACCGGCGAGCCGCCGGCCCGCACCGCCGCGCGCACGGCCGAGCTTGCCGCGCAGGTCGGCATCGCGCATCGCCTCGGCCACCGCATCCAGGACCTCTCGGGCGGCGAGCGCCAACGCACCGCGATCTGCCGGGCGCTGATGAACCGCCCGCGGCTGCTGCTCGCCGACGAGCCGACCGGGTCGCTCGACGAGCGCACGGGTGAGGCGGTCTTCGGCCTGCTCAAGGAGCTGGCCGTGCGCGATCGCATCGCGGTCGTCCTCGCCACGCACGAGCGGCGGTTTGCCGAGGCCTGCCACCGCGTGCTGCGCGTGCGCGAGGGGCGACTGGCGGAGGTGTGAACGTGACGGCGGTGTTTTCGCGCACGCTCGAGCGCCATGCCTTCGGCTGGCTGGTGGCGGCCAACGCCGTTGGTGTGTGGCTGGCCGCGTTGCTCCTGTGGCCGGCGCTTGGCGGCCTCGCCGGTCCGTTCGGCTACGGGCGCTGGATGCCGCTGCATCTCAACTGGCAGCTCTATGGCTGGTGTGCGCTGCCGCTGGCGGGTGCGCTGGCCGCCTGGCTCGTGACCCCGGATGCCGCGGGCCGGTGGCACCTGCGCCTCGCCCTCGGCGCCTGGTCGGCGGCCCTCGCTCTCGGCGGCGTCTCATGGCTCGCCGGCGTGACCAGCGGCAAGCTTTTCCTCGACTGGCACGGCTGGGCGCGTCCGCTCCTCCCGCTGGCGATGCTGGTGCTCTGGTCGGTGCTGGCGCTGCACGCGTGGCTGCGCCGTGGCGAGCACGGGCCGATGGGTCGAGCCATCCGCGGCGGGCTCCTCCTTGTGCTCCTGGCGGTGCCGAGCCTGCTGTTCTGGGCGGAGGGGCGGGAGGTCTATCCGGCCGTCAATCCGCACAGCGGCGGGGCGACCGGCGCCAGCCTGCTCGGCTCGACGCTGGCGATCCTCGTGGTCTTCGGCGCGCTGCCGGCGTTCCTGCGCGTGCCGGGCCGCGCGGCCTGGTGGTATTGGGCCGCGCTGGCGGTCGGGGCGGGGGTCTTCATGGCGGCTGACCACGGCGATGCATCGCACCATGCGACCGGCCAGATCGTGGCCCTGGCGGCGCTGTTGCCGTGGCTGGGGCTGCTGCCGGCTTACCTGCGCGGTTTTGCCTGGCACGCCTCGGCGCGGCCGTGGCTGCACGCGAGTTTCGTTTGGTGGGCGGTGCTCGTGGTCACGGGGTTCCTCACGTTTCTGCCCGGATGGTCCGAGCGGCTGAAGTTCACCAATGCCTTGGTCGCGCATGCCCACCTCGCGATGGCCGGACTGGTCACCAGCCTGAACCTCACGATCCTCCGGCAACTGCGCGGCGGCGGCAGTTGTCGCGGTTTCTGGCTCTGGCAGTCGGGCTGCGCGGTGCACGTGGCCGTGCTGGCGGTGCTGGGATGGCGGGAGGCTGAGGATCCGGCGGCGCTGTTTCTCGGCGATGGCTTTTCGCAGGCGGCCTACGCACTTCGCCTGGGGGCTGGCGGCGCAATGTTGCTGGCCTCGGTGCAGTGGTGGAAGGAGAGTGGGGCATGACCCCGACGCGTCTCGCGCGGTGGCTGTTGCTGGGCGCCGGCACGATGGATGCGGCGACGGGCCTGGGCCTGTCGTTGGCCCCTGCGGCGACGCTGGCGCTGATGGGCGTGGTGCCGCCGGGCGGTGAGGCTTTGGTGTTTTTGCGCTGGGTCGGAGCGTTTGTGGGTGCGGTCGGGGCGACCTATCTTTGGGGTTGGCTGCATGCGCGGCGCCTGCTGCGTCCGGTCCTGGAACTGACCGTGATCTTTCGCCTGGCCGCGGGTGTCTTCAGCGCGGTCGCGATCGCGCGCGGCTGGCTGACGCCGGCGTGGCTGAGCGTGCCGGTGACCGACCTGGCGCTCGTGGGCGTGCAGGTTCTCCTGCTGGCCAAGGGAGCGGGTGATCATGCCTAGGCCGCATCCCATGCTGGTCGCCGCGGTGATTGCCGCGACCTATGCCTTCTTCCTGATCTTCGCGGAGTTTGCCTTCCTCGAACTCGTGCAGACAGCGGCTGGTGCGGTGCGCCCGGTGATGGCCGCGCTGGCTGCGGCTGGCGTGGCGGGCAGTCTCGTGGCGGCCTGGCGCTTCGCTGCGGTCAAGGCGGGCCGGGCGCTGGCGGTAGCCTTCGGGTTGTGCGCTGCGGGCGCGGGATTGGCTTTGGTCGTGCCGCCGGCCGGATTGTTCGGCGCGGCGGCGGTGGCCGGGCTGGGCCTCGGCGGACTCACTGTCACGCTGGCCGCGAGCCTGCGCGGGCTGCTCGAACCGGCGAGGCTGGGCTTTTGGATCGGGGCGGGCACCGGCACCGCGTATGCGTTTTGCAATCTGCCGTGGCTGTTTGCGGCGTCTCCCCGTCGGCAGACGCTGGTGGCGGTCGCGCTCGCGCTGCTGGGCGCGGTGCTGACCTGGCGCTGGCGGATCTTGCCGGTCGCGCCCGCAACCGGGGTTGACTATGCGGGGCGGGGAAAGACGACATGGATCGTCTGGCTGTTGGCGCTGGTGTGGCTGGATTCCGCGGCGTTTTACGTCATCCAGCATACGCCGGACCTGCGCGGTGGCACCTGGGGCGGGCCCGGGCTGCTCGCGAGCAACGCGCTCGTACATTTCTTCGTCGCGCTCGCGGCCGGCGCGTGGGCGGACCGGGGCCGGGCGGCGAGCGTGGCCCTCGCGGCCTTCGCCCTGCTCGTGGCGGCCTGTGGCCTGCTCGTCGGCGGCGAAACCACGGGCGTTGCCGTCGTATACACGGCCGCCGTGTCGTTGTACTCCACGCTGCTCGTCCACTATCCGGCCCATGGTGCCCGACCGTGGCTGGCGGCGGGCGTGTTCGCGATTGCCGGCTGGGGCGGCTCGGCGCTGGGCATCGGCATGGCCCAGGACCTCCAGCGGATTCCGTCCTGGTTTCTCGCGGTGGCCGTCGTGGTGTTCCTTGGGGCCTGGGTGTACCGGCGCGGTCCGCGTGGCTCCGGGGCCGCGGCCGGGCTGGCGCTGATGGGGTTGCTGTTCGCGGACGAGGCCCGGGCTCAATCCGACCCGGTGGCGCTCGGCCGGGAGGTCTATGTGAGCGAGGGCTGCATCCATTGTCATTCCCAGTACGTGCGCCCGGGCACGACCGATGGGGTGCGCTGGGGGCCGGCCGTGCCGATGGATGAACTGCGCCGCGAATCGCCGCCGCTCCCGGGCAACCGTCGGCAAGGCCCTGACCTGACCAATGTCGGTGCGCGGCGCTCGGCGGAGTGGAACCGGCTGCATCTGCAGGACCCGCAGGCGGTCAACCCAGGTTCGCGCATGCCGTCCTACGCGCACTTGTTCGCCGGGGACGCTGCCGCGGGCGAGGCCTTGGTCGCCTACCTGGGTTCGCTCGGGGCCGAGCGAGCCGCGGAGCTGCGGGCGGCGCAGGCGGATTGGCGGCCGGAATCCGGGAGCGGGGTGGTTGCCGAGGGTCCGCGACTGTTTCTCCGGTTGTGCGCCGGATGCCACGGACCCGAGGGGCGGGGAGACGGACCTTTGGCCGGGCGGTTGAGCGGGCCGCCGCCGGACTTCCGGCAACCGGCTTGGCGGCGGTTGCCGCCGGGTGAACCGGATCCGGAGCGGGCGCTCGCCCGGCTCATCAAGTTCGGCGTCCCCGGGACCGCGATGGCCGGCCATGAATATCTCGGGGACGAGGCCGTGGTTTCGCTCGCGCGCCACGTCCGGGGCCTGCATGCTGCGTCGGCAGTGCCATGAAGATCCTGATCGTCGAGGACGAGCGCAAGGTTGGCCAGTTCCTGGAAAGGGCGATGGCCGAGCAAAGCTACACCGTGCACGTGGCCCGGACCTGTGCGCAGGCGCACGACGCGCTCGCGGAGTCGGCCTTCGATGTGATCATCCTCGACCTGGGCCTGCCGGATGGCGATGGGCTTGATTTGCTCAAGGCCTGGCGGTCGGCGGGGCACACCGAGCCGGTGCTCATTCTCAGCGCGCGCGACGCCGTGGCGGACCGCATCCGGGGGTTGAACCTCGGCGCCGACGACTACCTGCCGAAGCCCTTCAGCGTGGACGAAGTGGTCGCCCGCGTGCGGTCGCTGCTCCGCCGCCAGGCCGGCGCCAAGGTCACCGTGCTGACGCACGGCGGAATCCGCCTCGACCTGCTGGCGCGCCAGGCGACGCTGCAGGGCGCGGCCGTGGAGCTGACCAACCGCGAGTTCGCGCTGCTCGAGCTTTTCCTGCTGCACGCCGGGCGCGTGCTCACGCGCACGATGATCGCGGAGAAGATCTGGGAGTCGCCGTACGACGTGGAGACCAACCTGATCGACGTCTACGTGCGCCGGCTGCGACGCAAGCTGGAGCGCCCCGGGGGTCCGCCTCTGATCCGCACGGTGCGGGGCACGGGCTACCAGCTCGCATGAGCTCCATCACGACCCGCCTCACCGTGGCCTTTGCCGTGATCGTCACGGCGACCACGGCCCTGCTGCTGGCGCTGGGCGGCTGGCTGCTGGTGCACCAGTTGGGCGACGGCATCCGCCTCCTGCACGAGGCGGAGTTCGAGGAGGTCGAGGGCCGGCTCGCGCCGGATCCGGGCCGGCTCACCACCGCGGAGCTGGGCGAGCGGCTGCGCCGGCACACCGAGATCGATGCGGCCCTGTTTTTTTTCCAGGTCTGCACGCCCGACGGCACGGTCGTCTTCCGGTCGCTGAACCTGGGCGACACCCTGTTGCCGCCCGCCAGCGCCAACGGTGACGCGCACCGGGTGGTCAACGTTGCGCCGCACGGGCGGTTGCTGGTGTCCGAGTTCCGGGCCGGCCCCTGGCGCGTGCAGATTGCCAGCCCGCTGGCGATGAACGAGCGGCTCCTCGCCAGCTTCCTCAAGATCGGCCTGCTTCTCCTGGTGCTGGCCCTGGTGGCCGGCGCCGGCTTGGGCTACGCGTTCACCCGGTTTGCCCTGAGCCCGGTGCGCACGATCGAGCAGACGGCCAGCCGCATCCGCGCCGACAACCTCGGCGAGCGCATCCCGGTGCCGCGCGCCCGCGACGAGATCGCGGCGCTGGCGGAACTGCTCAACCGCATGTTCGATCGCCTCGAAGTGTCGTTCAACCAGGTCCGGCGCTTCACGGCCGACGCCTCGCACGAGCTCAAGACGCCGCTGGCGCTCCTGCGCCTCAACGCCGAGCGGCTGCGCTCGCGCGTGGCCGACGATTCCGAGGCCGCCGCCGCGGCTGATGAGCTGCTGGCCCAGGCGGATCACCTGCACCGCATCATCGAGGCCCTGCTGTTCCTCGCGAAGGCCGACGCGGGCGTGCTGAACCCGGCCATGCAGGAGGGCAACCCGCAGACGGCGCTGGCCGGCCTGGCGGAAGACGCCGCCGCGCTGGCCGAGGATCGCGGGCTGCGCTTTGCGCTGGTCCGCAATGACGCCGGGTGCGCGCGGTTCGAGCCGACCCTGCTGCGCCAATTGCTCATGAACCTCCTGACCAATGCGCTCAAGGTGTCCCCCGCCGGTGGCACGGTGCGCCTCGAGTCGATCTGCGCCGACGGCCGCTGGCGGCTGCGCCTGACCGACGAGGGTCCCGGCCTGCCGCCCGAGCAGCTTGATCGCGTCTTCGAGCGCTTCGTGCGGCACGAGCCCACCGCGGGCGGCGGTCATGGCCTGGGCCTCGCCATTTGCCGCAGCATCGTCGAATTGCACGGCGGCACAATCCGGGCGGAGAATCGCCCGGACCGGTCCGGCCTGGGCGTGACGGTGGATCTGCCGCTGGCCGCGATGAAGACCTGATGCCGGGAGCCGGCCAAGCCGGCCGGCCCTCAATCGATCCAGCCGAGACGGATGCCAGCGAGGCTGCCGGCCATCACCACGAGCCAGAGGACCACGCCGAGCAGCAATGGACGCAGGCCGATGGCGGCCAGGGCGGCACGGTCGAGCCCGGCGCCGATGAGGAAGAGCGTCAGCGTGAGCAGCGCTCGCGCGCTCCCGGTCACGACCGGGGCGACGCCGGCCAGTCCCGGGGCGAAGCTGAATAGCGCGGAAAGCGCGAGAAAGCCGGCGATGAACCAAGGCAGCTGCACCCCGGCGCGGTGCGTTGTGTGGTCGCGCCGGGCGAACCAGGCGCCAAGGGCCAGGGCCACGGGTACGATCCAGAGGGCGCGGGCCAGCTTGACCGTGGTCGCGATGGCGAGCGCGTCGGCACTGTGGGCCAGGGCGGCGCCCGTGACCGAGCTGGTGTCGTGGATCGCCAGGGCGCACCACAGGCCAAAGGCGTGGGCGTCGAGGTGCAGCCAGGCCCCAAGCGGGGGAAAGACCAGCAGGGCGACCGCGTTGAGGGCGAAGACGGTAGCCAGCGCGGCCGAGGTCTCCTCGTCGCGGGCCCCGACGGCCGGGGCCGCGGCGGCGATCGCGCTGCCACCGCAGATCCCGGTGCCGGCGCAGATCAGGGCCCCGAGGCGGGCGCTGGTGCCGAATCGTCGCGCCAGCCACGCGCCGATCGCAAAGGTGGCGAGGAGCCCGATCAGCGTGTAGCCGAGACCCTGCAGGCCGACCCGGGTCACGACCGCCAGGTTGACCCCGGCGCCGAGACTGGTGACGGCCAACGGCAGGGTGAGGCGCGAGAGGCGCGCCGTCGCGCCCGCCCAGGGATTGCCCAAGGCGAAGGCCAGCACGGTGCCGGCCAGCAGCGCGGCCCACGGCGGCGTGCCCGGCAGCAGCGCGGCGAGCGCCCCCGCGGGCAGCAGCCAGCGTCCCATCGGCGATGCCGGCGGCGTGGCGGGCGTGCCGCAGAGCGTGGACGCGGCCGCGCTCATCGCTTCATTTCTTGGGCTTCACGATCGGCCAACCGGCGGCGGCCCAGTCGCCGAGGCCGCCGGTATTGGTGGCCCGGAAGCCCTCGCCGACCAAAATCTTGGCCGCCATGCCGGAGCGGGCGCCGGAGGCGCAATAGAGCAGGATCTCGCGGCTGCCGACCTCCTGTAGGAAGGGCTGCCACTGGGCGCGGCCGTTCGTCAGGTCGCTGAGCGACAGCAGCCGCGCGGAGCGGGCGACTCCGTCGGCCCACTCGCCGGGCTCGCGCACGTCGACGAGGTACGCCTCGCCGGCGCGAACCCGGTGGGCGCACTCGAGGGGCGTGGCGCGGGGCGCGGATTGGAACAGGGTTTTGAACATGCGGAACAGGCTCATGCGTTGAGATTGCGCGTTTCGGCGGCGACCGCGGCGGGATGGGCCGGGCGGTCGGCGTGGGTCATGTAATAGATGAGCGGCACGGCCAGCGGGCTGATGATGAGGGAGGCGATGGCACCGAAGAGCAACGAGATCGCCAGGCCCTGGAAGATCGGGTCGGCCAGGATCACGAGGCCGCCCACGACCACCGCGAGCGCGGTGAGCATCATCGGGCGGAAGCGGACGGCGCCCGACTCGAGGCAGGCCTCACGCAGCGTGCGGCCGTGGCTCAGGCGCAGCTCGATGAAATCCACGAGGATGATCGAGTTGCGCACCACGATGCCGGCGCCGGCCATGAAGCCGATCATCGACGTGGCGGTGAAGAAAGCGCCCATCGCCGCATGCGCCGGCATGATGCCGACGAGCGAGAACGGGATGACGGTCATGACGATGAGCGGCGTGGAGTAGTTTTTGAACCAGCCGACCATCAGCATGTAGATCAAAATGCACACCGCGCCAAAGGCCAGGCCCAGGTCGCGGAAGACCTCGAGGGTGACCTGCCACTCGCCGTCCCACTTCATCGCGGGCTCGCGGTCATCGGTCGGCATGCTGGCGTTGTAGAGCTTCACGTTGGGCTGCGTGCCACCGAAGTCGCGGCCGTCGAGCTTCGCCAGCTCCTTGTTCATCGCGAGGATCGCGTAGACCGGACTCTCGACCACGCCGGCGACGTCGGCCGTGACGTAGGTGACGTTCTGCAGGTTCTTGCGGTAGATGTTTCGTTCGCCGCGTGTCTGCTCGACGGTGACGAGCTCGCGCAGCGGCACGAGGGGCGCGGCGGGGTTCTGCTCGGAGCGGACGGAGAGGGCGAGGATGTCGTCGGGCCGGGTGCGCAGGGCGCGCGGCAGCTCGATGACGACGTTCACGTCCTCGCGGTCGGCCGGTGAGTGCAGCAGGGTCACCGGGTAACCCTGCACGGCCAGCTGCACGGTGCGGGCGATGGCGGCCTCGGTGATGCCGTGGAGCGCGGCCTTGGCCTTGTCGACGCGGAAGACGGTCTTGGGCTGCTGCTCCTCGACGTACCAGTCGATGTCCACGACGCCCGGGGTGGCGCGGTAGATCTCGCGCACCTTCTCCGCGAGCTTGAGCCGCGCCTCCTCGGTGGGACCGTAGATTTCGGCGACGAGCGTCTGCAGGACCGGCGGGCCGGGCGGGACCTCGGCGACGGCGACGACCGCGCCGTATTTCTCGGCGATGGCGGTCAGCCGCGGACGCACGCGCTTGGCGATGTCGTGGCTCTGGGCGCTGCGCTCGTGCTTGGGCAGGAGGTTGACCTGCAGGTCGGCGACATTGCTGCCGCGGCGCATGAAATAGTGGCGCACGAGGCCGTTGAAGTTGAAGGGCGAGGCGGTGCCGGCGTACACCTGGTAATCGCGCACCTCGGGCTCGACGCGGATGGCGGCGGCCATCTCGCGGGCGACGCGGGCGGACTGCTCGAGGGTGCTGCCCTCGGGGAGGTTGATGATGACCTGGAACTCCGACTTGTTGTCGAAGGGCAGCATCTTGACCTTCACGGCGCCGATGCCGACGAGGGCCATCGATCCGACCGTTGCGGCTGCCACGATCGCGAGGAAGGCCCAGCGCCAGCTGCGGTGCTCGAGCAGCGGGTTCATGAACCGCTGGTAAAGGCGGGTGAACGTGTTCTCGGGGATGGCCTCGTCGGCCGCCTCGGTCTCGTCGGTGGGCGGGGCGTCTACGAATGCCGCGGCGTCCGGCGTCGGCTTGTGGTGCCCGCGCAGGATCTTGAGGGCGGCCCACGGCGTGACCGCAAAGGCGACGAGGAGGGAGAAGATCATGGCCGCGCTCGAGCCGATCGGGATCGGGCGCATGTACGGGCCCATCAGGCCGCTGACGAAGGCCATGGGCAGCACCGCGGCGATGACGGCCCAGGTGGCGAGGATCGTCGGGTTGCCGACCTCGTCGACCGCCTCGACGGCGATCTGGAGCAGGCGCTTGCGGCGGCAGCTCGGCAGGGCCATGTGGCGGACGATGTTCTCCACCACCACGATCGCGTCGTCGACGAGGATGCCGATCGAGAAGATCAGCGCGAAGAGCGTGATGCGGTTGAGCGTGTACCCGTAGAGATAGAACACCAGCAGGGTCAGGCCGAGCGTGACGGGGATGGCCAGGAGGACGACGACCGACTCCCGCCAGCCGAGGAACATGAGGATCAGGATCGCGACGCCGAAGACCGCGAGGCCCATGTGGAGGAGGAGCTCGTTGGATTTCTCGGAGGCGGTGGCGCCGTAGTCGCGGGTGACCGAGACGGAGATGTCGGTGGGGATGAGCGTGCCCTTGAGGCCCTCGACCTTGGCGAGGACGGCGGAGACCACATCCACGGCGTTGGCGCCGGGGCGCTTGGCGAGGCTCAGGGTGACGGCGGCCTCCTCCTCGACCGCGCCGGTGCCGCCCTGGCCAAAGAGCACGTAATCGGCGGGTTCGGCGGGTCCGTCGGTGATCGTGGCGACGTCGCGCAGGTAAACGGGCCGGCCGTCGAAGACGCCGACCACGACGGCGCCGACGTCATCGGCGTGCCGGAAGAACGTGCCGGTCTGCAGCAGGGTTTCCTGGTTGGCCGAGGCCTGGCTGCCCGTGTGCGCCTGGGCGTTGGCCTGCTGGAGCATGGGCACGAGGTATCCCGCGCTCAGGTTGCGCGAGGCGAGGCGGGCGGGATCGAGCTGTACGCGCACCTGGCGCCGCTGGCCGCCGATGAGCGTGGTCTCGGCGATCGCCGGCAGCACCTTGACCGCGTCGTCCACCTGGGCGGCGATGCGGCGGAGCGTGGCGTGATCGTACCGCGCGCTGTGGAACGTGAGGGCGAGGATCGGCACATCGTCGATCGTGCGCGGCTTCACGAGCGGCGGACTGACCCCGATCGGGATGCGGTCAAAGTTGGCCTGCAGTTTCTGGTTCAGGCGGATGAGGGCGGCCTCGAGGTCGGTGCCAACCTTGAAGCGCACGATCGTCAGGCTGCCGCCCGGGCTGACGGTGGAGTAGATGTACTCCACATCGGAGATTTCCCAGAGCAGCTTCTCCATCGGGCGGATGGCGCGGTTCTCGACCTCGGCGGCGGTGGCGCCGGGCATGGCGACCATGACGTCGATCATGGGCACCTTGATCTGCGGCTCCTCCTCGCGGGGGAGCATGAGGATCGAGAACAGGCCGAGCAGCAGCGAGGCGGCGACGGCGATGGGCGTCAGCTTGGAGTCGATGAACAGCGACGCCATGCGGCCGGCGAAGCCGTACTTCGCCGGGTCGGGAAAGGCGGACGGGGCGCTCACGGGAGGATCTCCAGGGGCTGGCCTTCACGCAGGCCGGCGGGCGGGTTGATGACGACGCGTTCGCCGGCGTCGAGGCCGGAGAGGATCTCGATGCGGTCACCGGCGCGGGCCCCGGACTTCACGAGGCGCAGGACGGCGCGGTTGCCCTCGCCGGCCACGAAGACGCGCTCCATCTGGCCGAGCGGGGTCAGGGCGGCGGCCGGGATGTGGATGACGCGGGCCGGGGCGCCGGGCACCTGCACGCGCACAAACTGGCCGGACCGCACCGGGACACCGGCGGGCACGGTGAGCTTGGCGAGCACGCTGCGGGCGCTCGGGTCGGCGGCGGAGGAGAGCTCGGCGAGCGGGGCGGTGAAGGTCGCGCCGCCGGCATCGACCGTGAGGGTGCTGCCCGTGGCCAGATTGGCGGCGAGCGAGTCGGGCAGGGCGGCCTCGACCTGGAAGGCGTCGGTGCCCTCGATCTCGACCAGCGGATAGCCGGGGGCCGCGAGATCGCCGACGTTGGCGAGCTTGCGGGCGATCACGCCGGCAAAGGGTGCGCGGACGGCGGCGTAGCCGAGCATCACCTCGGCCTCGCGCACCATGGCCTGGGTCATGGCGTAGCGGTCCTCGAGGCCGCGCACCATGTCGGCGGTGCTGGCGCCCTTGCCGAGGAGGTCGCGCTCGCGGGCGAGGTCGCGCTGGGCGACGTTGAACTGGGCCTGCGCCTGGGCGAGCCGGGCGGTGATCTCGCCGACGGAGATCTTCACGAGCAGGTCGCCGGCGGCGACGCGCTGGCCGAGGGTGACGGGCATTTCCTCGATCGTGCCCATGACCTTGGCGGCCAGTTGGGCGCGCTGGACCGGGCGCACGGTGCCGGTGATGTCGGTCAGGGCGAGGAGGTCCTCGGCCACGGCGGGCGCGAGGCGGACCTTGGCCGGGGGCAGGGCGGTGGCGTCGGCCGGGGCGGCGGGTTTGCTGCAGCCGGCGAGCAGGACGAGGGCGGCGGGAAGGATGAAGCGGAGCGAATGCATGGCGGAAGGTGGGCTCAGGATTGCGGGAGGGGGAAGAGACCGAGGGCGAGCCGGAGCTCGACGAGCGCCAGGCGCTCGTCGGCCGCGGCCACCGTGCGACGGAGGCGGGCCTCGAGGAGGCGACCCTCGGCGCCGATGAGCTCGGCGGTGAGGAGGGCCTCCTTCTCGAAACGGGCGCGGCTCAGGGCGGCGCTTTCCTCGGCCTGGGCGACGGCGTCGGCCGAGACGGCGAGGCGCTCGACGGCGCTGGCGTGGGCGAGGCGGGCCTGCTCGACCTCGAGGCCGATGCCGAGCGTGGCCTTGCGGAGCATCTCCTTCACCTCGGCGAGGTCGGCGTTGCGGCGGCGGATCTCACCGGCGGTGGTGCCGCCGTCGAAGACGTTGAGGTCGAAGGCGACGCCGGCCAGCCAGCTGTCGCCATGGCGGTCGGTCTGCCAACCCTGGTCATACTGGTAGCTGGCAAAGGCGTTCACCGTGGGCCGGCGGGCGCCGCGGGCGGCGGCGACCATGGACTCGGCGGCCCGCACCCGCGCCTGCAGGCCAAGCAGCTCGGGGCGCGCCGAGAAATCGGTCGTGTCCGGCAGGGTGAGGCGGGCGAGGGCCGGATCGGCGGCATCCAGCTCGATCGGCTCGGCGGAGGGTTCCTGGCCGAGGACGAAGTGAAAGGCTCGGGCCGCCAGCGCCGCGCCGTGGCGGGCGGAAGTCAGGGCCTCGCGGGTCTGCGCGAGCTGGACCTCGAGGCTCAGCAAGTCGGCCTTGAGCAGCTGACCGGCCTCGAAGCGGGCGCGGGCGGCATGGACGGCGGCCTCGTAGGCGCGGACGCCGCCCTCGACGGTGATGACGGCCTCGCGGGCCTTGCGCAGGTTGAGGGCGGCGCGCACGACCTCGGCGGCGAGGCGGTGGTGCGCGGCGCGCAGGTCCAGGTTGGCGGCCTCGGCGCCGGCGCGGGCGGCATTGCGGCCCGCCGTGGCGCGGCCGCCGGCGTACAGGTTGTAGGCGAGGGTGCCGGTGGCGTTGAGGTTGTCGATTCGCCCCGGTTGATTGAAATCGAGGCCGAAGTTGAAGGCCCGCTGGTTCAGGATGGAGCCGAAGGCCATCATCGGGCTGTTCGTCTCGGTGTAGCGGCCCGAGACGATGAACTGCGGCCGCCAGGCGGACTGGGCCTGCTGGATCATCGCCTGGGCGCCCTCGACGCGGGCCTTGGCGGCGCGGGCGTCGGGGTTCTGTTCCAGCGCCGTGGCGACCGCGCGATCGAGAGTCCAGGTTTCAGCCGGCAGCAAGTGCGGGAGCAGCAGTGCGGCCAGCAAGGGAAGGCGAGGAAGACGCATGGGTAGGGAGGAAGTTTGCAGGGGCATCAGCTGCTGCGGACCGACAGGGCCAGGAGCAGGCCCATGGTCGCCCCGTACAGCGCCCCGCGCCACCAGGTCGAGGTGAGGGGGCAGGTTCCGGAGGTGCACTGGCCGAAGTAGCCGAGCAGCGCGCCGAGGACGGCGCCGCCGAGAACCATGAGGGTGAAGCGCACGGCGGGATGAGCCATAGTCGCGAGCGGTCAGGCCGGCAACCCGGATCAGCGGCCGCCCCAGTGGATGATGCCGTCGTCGCCGAGCCAGCCGAGCTTGCGGAGGATCAGCGAGGGCGGGCAGAAGCCGGTGAAGACCGACTGGATCAGGTTGAGCCCGACAAAGGTGGGCAGGAGCAGCCACCAGGGGTTGACGAAGTGCGTGAGGGCGACGCCGATCAGCGTCACGGTGCCGGCGAGGAGGCGGATGAGGTCGTGGATGTGCATGGGTGGAAAGCGAAAGGATTTGACTTTATATGAGCATATACGCATATAGTTGCAATCATGTCAAGTCCCTGTTTTTTCCGCGTCATGTCCAAGCACCGCCCCCTGAACGAAGAGGCCCTCCTGCTCGTGGCGCAGCGCTTTGCCGTGCTAGCGGAGCCGATGCGGCTGCGGCTGATCCAGTCGCTGTTCGACGGGGAGAAGAATGTCGGCGAGCTCGTGACGCTGACCGGGGGCACGCAGGCCAACGTGTCGCGGCATCTGCAGACCCTGACCGCGGCGCACATCCTGGCGCGGCGCAAGGAGGGGCTGCAGGTCTATTACAAGATCGCCGACCCCACGATCCCGCGCCTGTGCGACGTGGTCTGCGGCGCAATCGAGAAGCAGCTGGCCCGCCAGGCCGCGACGTTTGCGGCGACGGGTTGAGACGAACCCTCAGCGCGTGAGGTCGTAGAGCGCGTAGCCCGCGAGGAGGTTGGGCAGCACGCGGCGGGGGGTGCGCCAGTTGCCGGCGAGGAGGGCGCGGCGGGCGATGCGGATCTGCTTGGCCCGGCAGAAGTGCTCGAAGTCGGCGATCGTCAGCGGATTCGCCGGCCGGCTCTCGAACCACTCGGTGGTGTAGATCTCGTTGCGCACCTTGCGGCCGCGCACGAGGGCGGCGAGCCGGTTCTTCCAGAAGCCGTGGTTGACGAAGCCGACCGTGACGGTGCGGCCGACGCGCAGGGCCTCGAGGATGACGGCGGCGGGTTGGTCGAGCTCCTGCACGGTGCGTGAGCAGATGACCCGGTCGAAGAACCGGTCGGGAAACTCGCGCATGAACCCGAGCATGTCGCCCTGGTAGGCGGTGACCCCGCGCTGTACGCAGGCGGTGATGCGGTGGAAATCCAAGTCCACGCCGATGGCCGTGACCTGCTTGCTCTGCATCAGGTAGCCGAGCAACGCGCCCTTGCCGCAGCCGAGGTCGAGCACCCGGGTGTGGGGCTCGACCCAGTCCCCGATGATCTGCATGTCCACCGTGCGTTTTTCGACGAGGCGCGTCATGAGGAAAGGTCGGAGATGGGTAATGTGGAAATCAGGAAAGCCGGAAAATACATTCCGGATCGGTTTCCTGCGTTCCTGATTTCCACATTCATCCTTCAGGGTTCCTATATATTGAAATCCACCTCCACGGCGGTGGGCCGCTCGAGGAAGCTGCGGACGAGGGTGTAGAGGTCTTCTGATTCGAGCAGGAAGGAGTCGTGGCCGAGGTCGGTCTCGAGCTCGGCGTAGGTGGCGCGCTTGCCGCAGCGGAGCAGGGCCAGGGCGATGGTGCGGTTCTGCTCGGGCGGGAAGAGCCAGTCGCTGGTGAAGCCGACCACGAGGGTCTCGGCCTGCACGGGCGCGAAGGCGGCCTCGAGCGAGCCGTAGGCCTGCGCGAGGTCGAACTGGTCGAGGGCGCGGGTGATGTAGAGGTACGAGTTGGCGTCGAAGCGGTTGATGAAGCTCTGGCCCTGGTGGCGCAGGTAGCTCTCGACCTCGAACTGCACGTCGAAGGTGTAGGCGTCGCGGTTGGCGTCGGCCTTCTTGCGGCGGCCGAACTTGCGGTCCATGGACGCGTCCGAGACATACGTGATGTGCGCCATCATGCGCGCGATCGCGAGGCCGGTGCGCGGGCCGCCGTCCTTCGGGTAGTCGCCGTGGTTCCAGGCCGGGTCCTGCATGATGGCCTGGCGGCCGACCTCGTTGAAGGCGATGGCCTGCGCGCCCTCGCGGGAGGTCGTGGCCATGGCGAGGAGGCGGCGGACAAAGCCCGGGTACTCGATGCCCCACTGCAGGACCTGCATGCCGCCCATCGAGCCGCCGATGACGGCGTGCAGGGCGGCGACGCCGAGGTGGTCGAGCAGGAGCTTCTGCGAGCGCACCATGTCGCGGATGGTGACGAAGGGGAAGCTGATGCCGTAGGGGCGTCCGGTCGCGGGGTTGAGGGACGAGGGGCCGGTGGAGCCGACGCAGCCGCCGAGGCAGTTGGCGCAGACGACGAAGAACTTGTCGGTGTCCACCGCGCGCCCGGGGCCGATGAGGTTGTCCCACCAGCCGGGCTTGCGGTCATCGGGCGAGTGCCGGCCGGCGCAATGGTGGTCGCCGCTCAGGGCGTGGCAGATGACGATGACGTTGTCGCGCGTCTCGTTCAGCCGCCCGTAGGTCTCGTACCGCAGAGTGAAGCCGGGCAGCGATTGGCCGCTTTGAAAGGTGAAGGGCTGGTCATGGACAAAATCCCGCGGCGTCACGATCCCCACGCCACCGGTGGCGGGGACGGTGCCGGCAGCAGCGGAGACATCATCCAAGTCAGGCATTTGGGAGATGTGACACCGAACGGGCCCCCAAGGCAAGGGGGGCGAAGGTCATACGCGCCGGGGGCGCTCAGCCCTGCGCGGCGGCGCTGACGGCATCGTCCATCTCCTCGTTGGAGAAGACCTGCTGGACGTCGTCGAGCTCCTCGAGGGCGTCGTGCAGCTTGAGCAGCGAGCGCGCGGCCTCAACCTCGGTGACCGGGACGGTGTTCGTCGGGATGTAGGCGATCTCGGCGCTCTCCGTCTTGATGCGGGCCTGCTCGAGGGCATGGCTGACCTTGTCGAAAAGGTGGAGGTCGCAGCGGACCTCGAAGCCCTGGTCGCTGGCGATCACGTCGTCGGCGCCGGCCTCGAGGGCGATCTCCATCAGCTTGTCCTCGGTCGTCGTTTCGCGGGCGACGAGGAACTGGCCGGCGTGGAGGAACTGGAAGGTGACGGCGCCGTTCTGCGCGAGGTTGCCGCCCCAGCGGGCGAAGGCGGAGCGGATTTCCTGGGCGATGCGCTGTTTGTTGTCGGTCGTGCACTTCACGATGAAGGCGACGCCGCCGGGGCCGTAGCCCTCGTAATTGACTTCCTCGTACACGACACCGGGCAGTTCGCCGGTGCCCTTCTTGATGGCGCGGTCGACGTTATCGACCGGCATGTTGGCCTCGCGGGCCTTCAGGAGCAGGGTGCGCAGGCGGGCGTTGGCATCCGGGTCGCCGCCGCCGGACTTGGCGGCGAGAGTGATGTCGCGCGAGAGCCGGGAGAAGACCTTGCCCTTGCGCGCGTCGGTGATCGCCTTGGCGCGCTTGACCTTGGACCACTTGTTGTGACCAGCCATGGGAGGGGGGAGTTACTTCTTCTTCGGTGTCACATTCTTCACCGGCTTGCCGCCGACGGGAGCGGGGACGGGCGGGAGGGGGTCGTCCTTCATGCGGTTGACCACGAGCTGCTGGCCGATGGTGAAGATGCCGTTGACGGTCGAGTACAGCGCGAGGGCGCCGGAGAACCAGTAGCAGAAGGCGGTGAAGATCCACGGCATGAACTTGAAGATCTTCGCCTGCACGTTGTCCGTGGTCGGCGTGGGCGTGAGCCGCATCTGGATGATCATCGTGGCGCCCATCAGCAGGGGCAGGATGTTGATCGGGAAGCCGAAGACGTGCGCGACGGTGTCGGGCGCGGAGAGGTCGGCCGACCACAGGAACGGCGCGTAGCGCAGCTCCGCGGTGCTCTGCAGCATCTGGAAGAAGCCGAAGAAGAAGGGCAGCGTGATCAGGATCGGGAGGCAGCCGCCCATCGGGTTCACACGGTGCTTCTTGAAGAGCTCCATCGTGGCCTGCTGCATCTTCTGGGGGTTGTCCTTGTACTTCTCGCGGACGGCCTGCATCTCGGGCTGAATCTTGGCCATGCGCTTGGCCGACTTGGAGGCGGCGAGCGTCGGCCAGAGGAAGACGATCTTCAGGATGAGGGTCGTGATGACGATGGCCCAGCCCCAGGCCCAGGTGGGCGAGAGGTCGACGACCCAGCCGTGCACCCACGTCATGATGGTGAGGAGCAGCTGGCTGAAGAAGCGGAACATGCCGAAATTCATCACCTTGTCCTGGTCGGCCGCGAAGACGTCGGCGTTGGCCAGGCGGCTGTATTCCTTCGGCCCGACATACATGCTCATCGCGATCTTCGCCTCGGTGTTCGGGGCCAGGGCGGGGATGTCGAACTGGGTGACGCCGGTGATGCCGTAGGTGGGCTTGCCGGGGGCGTCGATGAAGGCGGGCAGTTCGACGCGGCGGGTGACGAGCCCGGCGGCCGGGGCGTCGGGCGTCAGGATCGCGGTGAAGAACTGGTTGCTGACCGAGGCCCACTTGACCGGGCCGGCCGAGGCGATGAAGGGGAGCGGGTCGCGCGAGCCGAACCCGATCCAGCTCAGGAAGCCGCCGCCCTCGAGCTTGGAGCGCTCGACGAAGTGCTGGTCCTTGCCGTCGGAGTAGCCCGTGGCGAGCTGCAGGCCGTAGTCGTGCGAGCTGATCGGCGCCGTCGTGCCCAGGCTCAGGGCGAGGCGCGGCAGCGGGATCGTCTGGTCGGTGAGGTTGCGGAAGGTCGTCTCGTGGCGGAGCTGGTAGGGGTCGCTCTTCGGGTCGGCGGGATCCGGCAGGGAGTAACGGCGGGTGACCTCGACGCGGTTCTCGAACACCGCGCGGTACACCGCCTCGGTGGCGCTGCGGGAGACGAGCTCGAAGGCGACGTTGCGGTCGAGCCCGGGCAGGTCGGTGAACGCCAGCATCGGGTCGGCATGCAGCTGGTTGAAGACGAAGGGTTCCGTGCCCTTGCGCAGCTCGGGATAGATCAGGCGGTCCTTGGCGTCGCGCTTGCGGAAGGCGATCTCGCGGATGGCGCCGCCGAAGTTGGTGAGGCGCACCTCCACGTGGTTGTTGGCGAGCAGCGTGAGGCTGGTGCCGGCGGCGTCCTTGACCACGGTGGCCGCGACGCTGGCGTTCAGCGGGTTGACCACCGGCGCGGCCGGGGGCGTCGCGGTCGTGCCGGCCGGGGTCGCGGCCGGGGCCTGGGTCGGCGGCGTCGCCGGCGCGGTGGGGGCCGGGGTGAGCTTCTGGCTGAAGTAGAGACTGGCGAAGGCGGCCAGCATCAGGACGACGCCGATGGTGAGATTCTTTTTATCCATTTCGAAAAAGGGGATGGGTGCTTCAGGCGAGTGTCGCACCGGCGCGGGTGCACGTGGGCCGGTGGGAGGGCTTCGTCCGCCGTAGGCTCGGCGAAGGCGGAACGGGATCGATGCCGCCGGCGCTCAGCGGCGTGCAGCGCAGCAGGCGCCAGAGGGCCAGCCACGTTCCGGCCAGCGCCCCGTGCGTGCGCACGGCCTCGGCAGCGTAGTGCGAGCAGGTGGGGGAGAACCGGCACCCGCAGTTGGGCCCGAAGATCGCCGGCAGCACGGGCGAAACGGTGCGCTGGTAAAGCCAGACCGCGGCGAGCAACGCTTGGGCGGGCAGCCGCGTCACGCGGTGGAGGAGGCTCGATCCTGCTTCAGGCATGCGGAATGACGGAAAGCCTGCGGCACGCGGTGGCAAATTTCTCGGTGAGTTCGGGGAACTCCCAGCGATTGGCGGCGGCGCGGGCGACGAGCATCAGGTCGAGACCGGCCGGGACCTGGGCCTGCTGCTGGCGGAAGACCTCGCGCAGCCGGCGCTTGGCGCGGGCCCGGGCGACGGCGCCGCCGACCTGGGCGCTGGAGGCGACAAAGCCCACGCGCGCGGGCGTGGCGGCCGCCTCGTCGCGGACCCGCCACCACAGGGTGAACGCCCCGCAGTCGATCCGCCGACCCAGTTCCCGCAGCGTGCGAAAATCGCCCGGCCGGCGCAGATGCTGCTCAGGTCGGAAACGCATGGGGCGGCCGGCGTTGCGGGGCGCGGCAATCAGACGACGGTCAGGCGCTTGCGACCCTTGCGACGACGCGAGGACAGGACCTTGCGACCACCACGGGTGGCCTTGCGGGCGCGAAAACCGATCTTGCGGGCGCGCTTCTTGCGGTGTGGACGGAATGTAGGCTTCATGACTTTTGACGAAAAAGAGGGTCAGGAGTGCCGGACGGGTTGGGGAGTGTCAAGGGCGGTTTCCCGGGGTGGCCGGCAGGCGTTCCCAAGCGCCCCAAGCCTGGCATCTTTTCGTGTAGTCACGAGCGTGAGCGAGTGGTGCAAGCGCGGCGGACGCAAGACCGCCACTCGCTCACGCTCGTAGCTACCCGAAATGACCGATGCCCGCGCCAAATGCCTCACCATCAACGCACGGCCCGCCGGTCAGAACACGAACACGATCAGGGCCATCGTCGCGAGGAACGCGATGCCGATCGTGACCGCGTACGCCGCGGTCAGCACCGCGCTCTTCACCAGGGTGCGGGGCCAGGAATTGGCGAACAGGTGTCGCAGCATGAACACCGGGTAGATCAGGAACCACAGGTTGCACCCGACCTGCAGCCAGCCGGCCAGCCACTCGCTCGCGAAACCGACGAGGAACACCCAGCCGTCGCGCACCATGAACCACAGGTAGAAGAACGTGTGGAAGTGCAGCGCCATCACGAGGTGCTGGAGGTAGAGCCGGCCGGACTTGCGGAACAGGAACCGCGTATAGAGCGCGAACAGCGGCAGGCAGAGCAGCAGGATCTTCGGGATCGCGACCAGGAAACCGTGCAGGATCTGCCGCTGCCCCTCGGGTGTCATCAGGCGCTGCAGTTTCTGCCGGAACGGCCCGAGTTCATGGTCGGCGTCGAGTTTGCCCTCCTGCCCGGCCTGGAACTTCTCCGCCGCCGCGCGCACCTCATCCACCGCGCGCTTCTCGTCGCTGTCCGCCGGCAGGTCCCGGCCCGCCGCCGTGAAGACGTCCGACAGGCTCACCGGCTTGCCGTCCACCAGCAGGGCGGCTTGGCCCTCCTGCCGGGTCGTGGTCTTGACCATGCGCCCGGCCTGGTCCTCGCCGAGGAAGGCGAGGAAGAAGAACAGGAAGCTCACGAACACGTACAACCGGAACGGCGGCATCTGCGCCGCGCGCTTGCCGGCGTTGAACGCCGCCGTCAGCCGACCCGGCCGGAAGAGCAGGGTGACGACGTTGCGGAAGAGTTTCGTGTCGAAGTGGAAAAAGTTCTCGAGCGCCTCGAGGAAGGTGTGCCCGAACGACTGGTTGATGTCGAAGTCGTGCTGCCCGCACTGGTGGCAGTAGGGTCCCTGCAGCGGCGTGTCGCAGTTCTGGCAGCGCTCGCGCCGCGGATGGCCGTGACCGGCCGCCTCGCTCACCTGCGCCCCGGCCGCATCCGCCGCCAGCGCCGACCCCAGGGGCGGCGGCTCGGGCAGGTCGGTGGGATCAGGGGCGTCGGACACGCGCGGATGAAAACAGGGCGTCAGGCAGGGCGCAATCTCGCGAAAACGCCGCGATCGATGGGGCGCACCTTCGGCGCTCGGCGAGGCTTGCGAACCCAATTATCCTAGGGCGTTGCCCTAGGCTATTATGGCGGCGCGCCCTTGGCGCTCGGTTGCCACCGGGCCGATGGCCACCACCCAAATTGCCTGAGGCAACCTCATGAAACGGGCCGAAAGGCCCACCGCCATAATAGCCTGGGGCATGGCCCCAGGAACCAAACGCGCCCCGCCCCCGATCGCCGGTTGCATCCCGTCAGCGCCAACGGCGCGCCGCCATCACAGCCTGGGGCAACGCCCCAGGTATGATCGTCGGTGATCATCCGAGGGCTGAAAGCCCGCCCCATGATTGCCCGGGCTGCTATCGCCGGCGTTCGGATCTCACTTCGCCGCCGCCTGCTGGTGCACGGGCTTCGCCAAACCCGCGAGCGAGCCGCGGCCGGTGCTTTCCAGGTCGAGCACGATCACCTCGTTGCGGCCCTGCTTTAGCCAGCAACCGGGCACATACAGCGTCTGCTGCGGGCCGATGTGCCAGAAGCGGCCGAGGTGGCGGCCATTGACCCAGACGTGGCCCTTCTGCCAGCCGCGCAGGTCGAGGAACGTGTCGCCGGTCGCCTTCAGGCTGAAAAACCCGCGGTGGAACGCCGGACCCGGCCGCGGCTTCCGGCCGAACTTCAACTTCTTCAGGTAGGCCGCGTCGCACGGCAGGTTGTACACCTGCCAGCCCATGACGACGCCGGCCGGGTAGGGGACGGGGAAGGCGACGTGCTCGGTGATGCCCTTGCGGTCGAGCATGAAGGGTCCGTAGTTCACCCGCCCCATGCCCTCGACGAGGATGTCGAGTTTCACGTCGGCCTTCCGCTCCGGGATCGGCGTCGCGTTCTGCCCGAGGCGCCGGTCGAGGATCGCGTGCCGCTGACCGTCGAGGTAGACATGGCCGTAGTCGTGCAGCTCGCGGATGGTCAGCTTCGCCGCGGCGCCGGCATCCAGCTTTGCCCGGTAGAGAATCAGCCCGTAATCCTGCCCGTAGGCTTCCATCGGGCGCGGCTGCACGTCGCGGACCGGCTTGGGCAGGTGGTCGAACAGCGCCGCGGACTCCGTGAGCGTGAACCGCGGGATCGCGATCACCGGCAGCGTGGCCGGCACGGGCGGCAGCGGCGGGTTGGCGTCCTGGCCGAAGATCTCCCGCAGCGCGGCGAACTTCTCATTCGGCCAGCCGGCCTCGGTCAGCGGCGAACCGTAGTCGTAGCTGCTCGTCGTCGGCTGGTACTCGTCGTTGGGCCCGGTGTTGGCCCCGGCGCTGTAGCCGAACGACGTGCCGCCGTGGAACATGTAGATGCTGAAGGAAATCTTCCGCT
Organism: Opitutaceae bacterium; assembly: GCA_019634615.1. Lineage (GTDB taxonomy): Bacteria > Verrucomicrobiota > Verrucomicrobiia > Opitutales > Opitutaceae > UBA2377. The sequence goes on along the minus strand of JAHCAZ010000005.1, from coordinate 104,681 downwards.
CGTGCATCCAGCCGAGCACGCGCTGCGAGCGCTCGGCACTCACCGGGGCGTTGCGTTCGCCCCAGTGATCGAACCAGCCCGGGTAGAACTCACCGCAGGCCAGCGGCGTGTCGGGGCTGAAGGCGCGCAGTTCCTTGAGGTTTTCCTCCGGGCCCTCGGGGAAGTTCGCCACGGGGATCGTCTTCGCGACCGTGCCGCGACGGAAGGCTCCGGGTCCGTCGCACGTGAAGAGCGGCACCTCGAAGCCGGCCTCGACCAGCGTGTCGCGGATGAAGGCCATGTACGCCTTGTCGTCGCCGTAGCTGCCGTACTCGTTCTCCACCTGCACGAGCAGAATCGGGCCGCCGCGCGTGATCTGGAACTTCGCGAGCTCCTTGCCCACGGCAAGGAGGTAACGCCGCGCCGCCGCGGTGAAACGCTCGTCCATGCAGCGCACGCGGATGTCTGGCGTCGCCAGCAGCCATGACGGCAGCCCGCCGAAGTCCCACTCGGCGCAGGCGTACGGACCCGGCCGCAGGATGACCTTCAATCCCTCCGCGGCGGCGAGCCGCACGTACTCGGCGGCGTCGGCCTGACCGGTGAAGACAAACTCGCCCGGGCGCGGCTCGTGCAGGTTCCAGAAGAGGTAGGCGCTGACCGTGTTGAGCCCCATGGCCCGTGCCATCTGCAGGCGGTGCCGCCAGTACGGCCGCGGGATGCGCGCGAAGTGCATCTCGCCGGAGCGGATCTGGAACGGCTGCCCGTCGAGGAAAAATCCCTCGCGCTTGGGCACGAGCGTGGAAACAGGGGGAGCCTTGCGGCGGGTTTTCATGGGGAAGGAATTTTAACCACGGATTTCCCTCCTTTGCCAAGGCTACGGAGGGCAGGCACGGATGACACGGATGGGATCCAAGGCAATGGCCACATAAGGCACAAGAAGCGCAAAAGAATCCAATCCACTTTACAGGAGGTAACAGAGGAAACAGAGAGCCCGATCAACAACCTCCGTTCCCTCTGTTACCTCCTGTAAAATGCCTTGGTCCCTCACTGCGGTTCATCCGGCGGGAAGATATCCGCTCCCTCCGTGGTTTTCCCCTCGGCCTTTTTCGGCTTCACGCGTCGCCCGAGGCTCGGGTCGATTTCCTCGATCTCGGGCTCCGGGATGCGCGTGAAGGCGATGCGCATCGGGGTGTAGCCCGTCGCGCCGTGGGCGCCGCCGAAGTAGACCGAGTTCTTGCCGAGGGCCTTGTTGAGCGTGTCCACCGCGGCGAGGAGCTTGGTCCGCGAGGCCTCGCGCTCGCCCTCGAACAGGTCGGTCGTGTGCTGGTCGGCCGCGAGCAGCCGGTGCAGAATGACGCCGACCTGCTGCGGGGCCTTGCCGCCATGCGCGCGCGGGCGCCGGGCCCAGAGCTGGTTCAACGCATGGGTGAAGTGCAGCGTGTCCTGCGTCTCGTTGAACTGCAGGTCGTCGCGCCACTCGGTCTTGTCCCGGTAGTCCACGTGCAGCTGCAGCCCGCCCGCGTAGAAACCCTCGTGCCGCAGGCGCATCGCCGCCTTCTGCAGCAGGCGGTGCAGCACGGCGAGGGCGTCGGTGGCGTTGCGCTTCTCGGGCGGCAGCACCTGGCTGTGGCCGATGGTGCTGTGTTTCACCGGTTCGCGCTCCTGCAGGCCGCCGTGGAGCCAGTCGTGGAATCGTGCGCCCTCGACGCTGCCCCAGACGGCACGCAGGCGGGCGCTGTCCGCGGCGTAGAGCGCGGCGACGTCCTTGATCCCCGCCGCGTGCAGCCGCTTCAGCAGGTTGGGCCCGATCCCGGTGAAGTCACCCAGTTGCACGTTCCGTTCGATCAATTTTCCCGGGATGTCGCCGTCGTCGAACAGCACCAGGCCGTCGGGTTTCTCCAGGTCGGAGGCGAGTTTGGCGATGAACCAGTTCGGGCCGATGCCGATCGAGCAGCGCAACCGCGGGCCGACCTCGCGGTAGATCTTCTGCCGCATTTCCTCCGCGAGGGCCAAGGCTCGCGCCGGCTCGGCCAGGACGCCGGAGAGCTCGCACTCCAGCTCGTCGATCGACTGCACCTTCTTCACCGGCGCGAGGGTCTCGACAACCTCCCGCAGCCGGCGGTGGTAGCGGATATAGACGTCGGGGCGCGACTCGACCACCTGCACGTCCGGGCAGATCCGGCGCGCCTCCGCGAGCCGGCAATTGCGCTTCATCCCGCGGGCCTTGGCCTCGAGGCTGACGGCGATGGCCCCGGTCGTCTCGGCCACGACGGGCACCACGATCACCGGCTGTCCGCGCAACTCGGGCCGCTCCTCCTGCTCGACGGAGGCGAAGAACGAATTGAAGTCGATGGCAAGGGCCCGGAGCACAGGGTGTGATTTTCCCGACGGGGTATCCGCTGTCAAATGACCGAACCAACGATTCCGAGTCTGGGTAGCGGCCGGCCTCCGGACGGCCGAAGCGGCGTGCGCACGCCAATCCGGCCATCCGGAGGCCGGCCGCTACCCAAGGATGCAATGCGCCTACACCCTCCGGTTTGCCAACCGCGGAATCCCCCTCCACGTTTCCTCCATGCGCATCGCCGTCCTGGCCGACACCCATGACCGGATCCCCGCCGATTTGCCGGCGCGGCTCGCGGGGGCGGACGAGATCTGGCATCTGGGCGACGTCTGCGATCCCGCGACTCTGGCCGAGATTGAACGGCTCGGGCGGCCGCTCTTCGTCGTGCGCGGCAATTGCGACGACCACCCCCGCTGGCCGCTGACGCGCCACCTCGAGCGCGAGGGCGTGCGTTTCCTCCTCGGCCACATCCCGCCGCCGCACGCCCCGCCGGGGGTCGACGCCCTGCTGCACGGCCACACCCACGTGCCGCGCGACGAGTTCGTGGACGGCGTGCGTTGGCTGAACCCCGGATGCATCACGCGTCCGCGCGGCGGATCCGCCGCCGGCTTCGCCTGGCTCGACGTGCGCCGCGGCGAACCGCTCGGCTGGGAGTGGATCGCCCTGTAAGGCCATGCCAAAATCCCGCCTGCCCAACGCCCTCAGCGCCCTGCGCATGCTCCTCGCGCCGGCCTCGCTGGTCGCGGCCCTGGCGGGATCGCGCCCGTGGTTCGCCGGGCTGCTCGCGGCGGGACTCCTGACCGACGCCTTGGACGGTTACCTGGCGCGGCGGCTGAAGGCGGAGAGCGATTTCGGGCGCAAGCTCGACAGTGTCGCCGACTACGTGACCATGCTGATCGGCATCGCCGGCATCGCGCTCCTCTGGCCCGACATCATGCGACGCGAGCTGCCGTGGGTCTTTGCCGCGCTGGCGGCGTTCTTCGCGGTCATCGTCTATGGCTTCGTGCGCCTCGGCCGGGCGCTGTGTTATCACACGTGGGCCTCGAAGGCCTTCGCCGTGGCCTGCGCGCTTTCGCTCATCCCGCTTCTCGCCGGGTGGACCGCCGCGCCCTTCCACGCCGCCATCGCGCTGCAGGTCCTCGCCGGCATCGAGGAAATCGCCATCGCCCTCCTCATCCCCCAGCACCGCGGCGAAATGCCCACGATCTGGCATGCCTGGCGTCTGCGGCAGGCCAGCCGGCGCACGGATAACTGAGATCCGTGGCTAAAATGTTTGGCGCATTTCCTTCGTGTCTTTTCGTCTCCGTTCGTGGTTAAACCATCGGCCATGGACGCAGGCGGGCAGCAGGAACTCCTGGGGTTGCTGGCTCCGGCGGTCGCGGCTCCGGCCGCGCCCGCGGGGGAGGGCGCCATCGTGTTCCAGCGCAGCGCCACGGCGCGCAATTACCGCCTGACCCTCCGCCGCGACGGCACCGCCGTGGCGACGATCCCGTGGCGCGGATCCGAGCGCGAGGCGCGGCGCTTTGTCGAGCAGCACCAGGAATGGCTCGAGCGCGCCCGCGCCCGCCAGGCCAAGCGCCCGCGCAGCGCCGCCGTGTGGGTCATCGGCACGCACGTGCTCTGGCGGGGTGAGATGACTGAGATCCGCCGCGCGACGTTGCCGGATGCCGAACGCCCGCAGGTCTGCCTCGCGGCCGACGTTTTCCGCGTGCCTTCCTTCGACGGCGACCTGCGACCGACCCTCGAGGCGCATTTCGCGCGTCGCGCCAAGGTCGAGCTGCCCGCGCGCACCTGGGAACTCTCCGCCCTCACCGGCGTGGAGGTGAAGCTCGTGACCGTGCGCAACCAGCGCTCCCGCTGGGGCTCTTGCTCCGCTGGCGGCACCATCTCGCTCAATTGGCGCCTCGTGCAGACGCCCGATTTCGTGCGCGACTACATCATCTACCACGAGCTCATGCACCTGAAGGAGATGAATCACTCCAACCGCTTCTGGACCCGCGTCGAGGAAGTCTGCCCCCACTGGCGCGACGCCGAGCGCTGGCTCAAACGCAACGGCAGCCTGCTGGGGCTGTGAACGCCGCGACCAAGTCCTTTCCCCATGCCTAATCCGATCAGCATCATCCCCGTCCCCGTGTCCTGTGTCGCCACCGGCGGCGCGGCCTTTGCCCTGACGGCTCGCACCGCCGTGGTCGCTCCGGCCGATGCGGCCCTGCAGTTTGCCGCGGCCGAAACAGCCCGCCTGCTGGGCGTGGCCGTGGCCGACCGCGCGCCGGCGGGTGGCAATGCCGTGACGCTGACGATCGATCCCGCGGTGACCGCCGCGCTCGGCGCCGAGGGCTACCGGCTGACCGTCACCGCGCAGGCCGTCACCATCGCCGGCGGTGGCGCTGCGGGCGTGTTTCACGGCGTTCAGTCCCTTCGGCAACTCCTCCCGCCCGACCTCGAGCGGTTTGGCTGGCGCGCCGACGGCGGGCGCGTGACGGTGCCGGCGGTCGCGATCGAGGACCGGCCGCGCTTCGGCTGGCGCGGTGCCATGCTCGACGTGAGCCGGCACTTCTCGCCGGTCGCCGAGGTGAAGAAATTCATCGACCTGCTCGCCCTGCACAAATTCAGCGTCTTCCACTGGCACCTCGTCGACGACCAGGGTTGGCGCGTCGAGATCAAGCAATACCCGAAACTCACGGAGGTCGGCGCCTGGCGGCCGGCCACCCTTCGCCAGTTGCACGAGACGGGCGACGACGGCGTCCCGCATGGCGGGTTCTACACGCAGGCCGAGCTGCGCGAGGTCGTCGCCTACGCCGCCGCGCGCGCGATCACCGTCGTGCCCGAGATCGAGCTGCCCGGCCACAGCTCGGCCGCGCTCGCCTCCTACCCGGACCTCGGCTGCACGGACGCCCCCGGCTACAATCCGCAGGTGCAGACGGGCTGGGGCATTTTCCCGGAGACCTATGCGCCGAAGCCCGCGACGCTGCAATTCCTCGACGATGTGCTGGGCGAGATTCTCGATATATTCCCGAGCCCATTCATCCACATCGGCGGCGACGAGGCCATGAAGACGCAGTGGGAGGCCTCACCGTCCACGTGCGCCTTCATGGCGGCCAACGGCCTCAAGGACGGCCATGAACTGCAGAGCTGGTTCGTCCGCCGCACCGAGCGTTTCCTCGCCGCCCGCGGCCGCCGGCTCGTGGGCTGGGACGAGATTCAGGAGGGTGGCCTCGCGCCGGGCGCCACGATGATGGCCTGGCGCGACGTCAAGTGGGCCGTCGAGGCCGCGCGCCACGGCCACGACGTCGTCATCGCGCCCACCTCCCACACCTACTTCGACTACACCGAGGGCAGCGGCGAGGAGGAGGGCGTCCCGATCGGGGCGCAGAACACTCTCGCCAAGGTTTACGGTTTCGAGCCCATCCCGGCCGAGCTCGAGCCGGAGCACCACGCGCGCGTCCTCGGCGCCCAGGGCCAGCTCTGGCGCGAGCGCATCTACAGCCTCCCGGTCATCGAGCGCCGCGGCTTCCCGCGGCTGACGGCCTTGAGCGAGGTCGTCTGGTCGCCAAAGGAAAAGCGCGATTACGCCGATTTCCAGCGCCGCCTCCCCTGGCTCCTCGCCCGCCTCGACCGCCTCGGCGTCAACTACCGCCGCCCGCGTCCGGGCGAATAATCCGAACGGGCAATCTGTTCTACAGGAGGTAACAGAGAAAACAGAGAGCCCGATCAAAAACCCCGGCCTTGATCTCCGTTTCCTCCGTTGCCTCCTGTAAAAAGGTTTGGAGATCGGATGAGCGTTGATCAGCGCAGATCAGTGTTCCCAAGGTCGGCTCCGTGGCGGTTTTTGGTTTCGACGCCCCCGCCGGGCCATCGCACGCTGCGGGGATGAGTGATCTCCGTGTGGCTGTCGTCGGTGGCGGCGCGGCGGGGTTTTTTGCCGCGATTGCCTGCGCGGAGAAGAATCCGGCCGCGGCGGTCACGCTTTACGAGGCCACGGCGCATCCGTTGGCCAAGGTGCGCATCTCCGGCGGCGGGCGCTGCAATGTCACCCACGCCTGTTTCGAGCCGCGCGAGCTGGTGAAACGCTATCCGCGCGGCGGTCGCGAACTGCTGGGCGCTTTCCACCGCTGGGCGCCCCGCGACACGATCGCTTGGTTCGCGGAGCGCGGGGTGGGACTCAAGACCGAGGCCGACGGCCGCATGTTTCCCGTCACCGACGATTCCGCCACCATCGTCGACTGCCTGACGCAGGCCGCGACCAAGGCCGGGGTCGAGGTGCGGACGGCCCTCGGCGTCCGCAAGATCGAGCGCGTGGGCCGCGACGCGGAGCGCGCCTTCTGGGTCACGCTGACCGACAACACCGAATTCCGCTGCGAACGCGTCCTCCTCGCCACCGGCGGCAACCGCGCCTCCGCCGGCCTCACGATCGCGGCGGGCCTCGGGCACGCGATCGAGCCCACGGTGCCGTCGCTGTTCACCTTCCACATCGACGACAAGCGTCTCGAGGGCCTGTCGGGCATCGCCATCGAGAACGTCGGCGTGACCGTGCCCGGTACGAAGCTCAAGGAAGGCGGCCCGCTGCTCATCACCCATTGGGGCCTGAGCGGACCTGCGATCCTGAAGCTCTCGGCGTGGGGCGCGCGCGAGCTGGCGGCGGTCAATTACGAGTTCCCGCTGCGGGTCAATTTCGTGCCACCGCACACGCGCGACTCGCTGCTGCAGGCCTTCGCCGCGGTGCGCACGGAGCATCCGCGCAAGCAACTCGGCACCTGGAACCCCCTCGGCCTGCCGGCGCGATTCTGGGAGCGCCTGCTGGCGACCTCGGGCATTGCACCGACGGTGCAATGGGCGGGCGTGCCCAACGCCGCGCTCGGCACGCTCGCGGGTCATCTCACGGCCGCGGACTTCACGGTCGTCGGCAAGAGCATGAACAAGGAGGAGTTCGTCACCTGCGGCGGCGTGCGGCTGAGCGAGGTGGATTTCAAGACGATGGAGAGCAAGCTCTGCCCCGGCCTGCATTTCGCGGGCGAGGTCCTCGACATCGACGGCATCACGGGCGGCTTCAATTTCCAGGCGGCGTGGACCACCGGTTGGCTGGCCGGGCAGGCGATGGCGGAGGGTGCATGAGCCCAGTTGCGGACATCAATCCCATCCGTGGCTACGAGCGTGAGCGAGTGGTTTGCCGGCATCGGGTACCCATCCGCCACTCGCTCACGCTCGTAGCTACGATGTGGGGCGGCGGCTTCCACGTCCCGGCCCCATGACGTCCTACTGGCAATTGCTGCAGCTCATTTTGCCGGTCTTTGCCGTCATGGCGATCGGGGCCGGGTTGCGGCGGGTGGGGTGGCTCAACGCCGAGGCCGACACGAGCCTGCTCAAGCTCGTCGTCAACCTGCTCTACCCGGCGCTGATCTTCGAGAACGTCCATGCAAATTCCGCCCTGCGCGAGGCCGGCAATCTGGCTTGGGCGCCGCTCGTCGGCTTCGTCACGATCGCGGGCGGCATCGCGGTCTGTTACTACGCGGCGCGGGTGCTGGGCTTAGGCGGGGCGGGGCAGCGCACCTTCGCCTTCACGACAGGCATCTACAACTACGCGTACATCACCGTGCCACTGATGGCAGCGCTGTTCGGGCGCGAGAGCCTGGGTGTGCTGTTCGCGCACAACGTCGGTGTGGAGGCGGCGATCTGGACGGTGGGCGTGCTCATCCTCGCGGGGCATTCGCTGCGCGAGGGCTGGCGGCAGCTCTACAGTCCGCCCGTGCTGGCGCTGGTGTTCGCCGTGGGGGTGAACCTGGCGGGTTTCGGCGGGCACCTGCCCGAGGTCGGGCTCGGTGTGATCCGCACCCTGGCGGCCTGCGCGATCCCGCTCGGGTTGCTGCTGAGCGGAGCGACCATGGCCGAGCACCTGTTCACGCGGCCGGCAGAACTGTTCGCCTGGCGCACGTCGCTCGGCGCGGTGGCGCTGCGGTTGGGGGTGCTGTCGGGATTGTTCCTGTTGCTGGCGAAGTTCGGCCCGTTCTCGGCGGACTTGAAGCACGTCATTTTGGTCCAGGCGACCATGCCCGCGGCGTTCCTGCCACTGGTGATCGTGAAGCACTACGGCGGCGACTCGCTCACGGCCGTCCGCGGCGTGCTCGCGACGGTGGTGGCGAGCGTGGTGCTGATGCCGTTGTGGCTGCAGTGGGGCTTGGCGTGGCTGAACGCTTCGCCCTATTGACGCCCCGGTGCCTTCGCGGCTGACTCCGGCGCCATGGACTGGATCACCGAACCGCAGGCTTGGATCAGCCTGCTCACCCTCACCGGGCTCGAGATCGTGCTCGGCATCGACAACATCATCTTCATCTCGATCCTGGCCGGCAAGCTGCCGCCGGAGCAGCAGGCCAAGGCGCGGCAGACCGGGCTCATGCTGGCGCTCATCACGCGCATCCTCCTCCTCGCGAGCATCGCGTGGATGGCCAAGCTCACGACGCCGCTCTTCACGCTCGTCGGCCACGGGGTCTCCGGTCGCGACCTGATCCTCATCCTCGGCGGCCTGTTCCTGCTCGGCAAAAGCACCATGGAAATCCACGAGAAGCTCGAGGGCCATGACGGCGGGGCCGGCCCGGTCAAGGGCGCGGCCAAGTTCGGCGCCGTGCTCGTGCAGATCATGCTGCTCGACGTGGTGTTCTCCCTCGACTCGGTCATCACCGCGGTCGGCATGGCCCAGCACCTGCCGGTGATGATCACGGCGGTGATCCTGGCGATGGGCGTGATGCTGATGGCGGCGGGCTCGATCAGTGACTTCGTCAACCGGCACCCGACGCTGAAGATCCTCGCCCTGTCGTTTCTGATCCTGATCGGCGTGACCCTCGTCGCGGAGGGCACGGGCGCGCACATCTCGAAGGGCTACGTCTACTTCGCCATGGCGTTCTCGTTCGGCGTCGAGATGCTGAACCTCCGGCTGCGCGCCAAGGCGCAGCCGGTGGAGCTGCATCAGCCGTACCGCTGAGGCGGACGCGCCCCGTTACGTCTTCGGCAGCTCGCTGGCGATGTCCGTCGCGTGCGGGTGGTTGCGCTTGTCCTTGCGGATCCCGTGGCGGCGTTCGAGCAGGCGGTCGAGCTTGTCGACGAGCAGGTCGATGGACTTGTAGCAGTCCTCGCTCGCCACGCTGGCGATGAGGTCGGGGCCGCCGATCTCGATGTGACCCTTGGCGATGAACTTGTGGTTGATGTCCTTGGTCTTATCGAGCTCGAGGTCGATGCGGATCCGGATGATGTAGTCGTTGTGGCGGAGCAGGCGCTCGGCCTTGTTCGCCACGGCCTGGCGCAGGGCCTCGGTGAGGTCGAGGTGCACGCCGCGGACGATGAGTTTGGTTGCCGGATCGATGGGGTTTTTGGATGTGGTCATCAGTGAGGTTGGACAAAGAAATGTGCCCAATGTTGAAGGCAAAGCAAAGATTTGCGCGGATTTGCAGAACCTAAACTGCGGCGGATTAGGCCGGCTTTTTTCTGGCTGTCGGTGCGAAGGCAAATTGTGATGCGCGGCACCATGCCCCGCTTCCTGCCCCGGATCCTGACGCTGCTCATGGTGACGGCGACGATCGGTGGCGCCGAGCCGCTGCGGTGGACCGAACTGCCGCCGCTGCCGGATCCGGTCGGGTTCGCGGCCCCATTCGCCGGCGTGGCGGACGGGGCGCTGGTCGTCGCGGGTGGCACGAATTTCCCGCAGGGCAGCCTGTGGGCGGGTGGGCCGAAGGTCTGGCACGACCGCGTCTTCCTGCTTGATGCCCCCGGCGGGGCCTGGCGCGAGGCCGGCCGACTCCCGCGTCCGCGGGCCTATGGCGTGTCGGTCACGATTCCCGAGGGCGTGCTGTGCATCGGCGGCTCCGATGACCGCGCGGCCACGGCCGAGGTCTGGCTCCTGCGCCGGCAGGGCGCGGGCGTCGTCGTCGAGACCTGGCCGGCGCTCCCGGCGCCGCTGCACTACGCGTGCGGTGCGCTCGTGGGTCGGACCGTGTATGTGGCGGGCGGCTTGAACGCGTTCACCGGCGCGCCGGGGAAGTGGTTTTACGCCCTCGACCTCGACGCAGCGCCGGCCGAGCGCCGGTGGCGGGAATTGCCGCCGTGGCCGGGCGCGCCGCGGCAGACGGCGGTCGCGGGGGCGCTCGACGGCGCGTTCTACCTGTTTGCCGGCCTGGATCTCGTGCCCGGGGCGGACGGCAAGCTCGCGCGGCGCTACCTGCGCGATGCCTGGCGCTACACGCCGGCGGCGGGGTGGAAGCGGCTCGCCGACCTGCCCGTCGCCCGCCAGGCGGCGCCGTCGCCGGCCATCGTGCCGGGCGCGGCCCACCTGCTTTTCCTCGGTGGCGACGACGGCAAGTACCTCACGGAAACCCCGACGCTGCAGGACCGGCATCCGGGATTCCCGGCGGATATCCAAGGCTATCACACCATCACCGATACCTGGACGCGGGCGGGCGCCCTGCCGCGCGATCCGGGCCCGGATCCGGTCGGCGATCCGAATGCGGGTCGCTGGCCGCCGATCGTCGCCCCGGTGGTGAACTGGGCCGGCGGCTGGGCGGTCGTGAGCGGCGAGGTGCGGCCCGGCACGCGCACGCCGCGGGTGCTGTTCGCGCAATCGGCGCACGAGCGGGCGGGGCTCGGCTGGATCAACACCTCCACGCTCGGCCTCTACCTCGCGGCGATGCTCGGCATCGGCCTGTACTTCGCGCGGCGGGAGCGGAACACCGACACCTTCTTCCGCGGCGGCCAGCATGTGCCCTGGTGGGCGGCGGGGCTCAGCATCTACGCGACCATGCTCAGCTCCATCACCTTCATGGCGCTGCCGGCCAAGGTGTATGCGACCGACTGGGCCTACAGCTTCGGGCTCGTGGGCCTGGTGCTGATCACGCCGGTCGTGACGATGTTCTACCTGCCGTTCTACCGGCGGCTCAACGTCACCTCGGCCTACGAGTACCTCGAGCACCGCTTCAGCGGCCTCGTGCGCCAGCTCGGCGGCGCGGTGTTCATCCTCTTCCAGCTCGGGCGCATGGCCATCGTGCTGTATCTGCCGGCGGTGGCGCTGGCGACCGTGAGCTCGCTCGACGTGTACACGTGCATCGTGGTCACGGGCCTGGCGTGCGTCGCGTACACAATGATCGGCGGCATCGAGGCGGTGATCTGGACCGACGTGGCCCAGGCGGTCGTGCTGCTGGGCGGGGCGCTGGTGAGCCTGCTCCTGATCGTGTTCCAATGCGAGGGCTCCCTCGGGGGCATGATCGCGGTGGCGCAGGAGCACGGGAAGTTCCTCGGTTTCACCGATTGGTGGAATCCCGACCTCACCCAGGCCTCGGTCATCGTCATCCTGCTCGGCACGGGCTGCAACAGCCTGCTCTCCTACACGGCCAGCCAGGACGTGGTGCAGCGCTACGTGACGACGGCGACCGAGGCGCAGGCGCGGCGCTCGATCTGGCTCAACGTGTGGATCTCGCTGCCGGGCTCGATCCTCTTCTACGCGGTGGGCACGGCGTTCTTCCTCTTCTACCGGCAGAACCCGGACCGGCTCGACCCGACGCTGGCGACGGACGCGATCTTTCCGCTCTTCATCGTGCGCGAGCTGCCGGCCGGCGTCGCGGGCCTCGTGATCGCCGGCATTCTGGCCGCGTCGCAGTCCACGCTCTCCAGCAGCCTCAACAGCGTGGCGACGGCCTGGGTGACGGATTTCCACGCCCGCCTCTGGCCGCAGGGCACCGACCGGTCGCGGCTGCGCGTCGCGCAGGGCCTGATCCTCGGCATCGGCTTGGTGGTGACGGGCGTGGCCTGCCTGATGGCGGGCACGCAGATCGCCTCGCTGATGGATGCGTACTATGCGGTCATCGGCTCGGCCGGAGGCGCGCTGGCGGCGCTGTTCATCCTCGGTATCTTCACGCGCCGGGCCCACGCCGCCGGCGTGCTCGTCGGCGCGGCGACGAGCGTGGTCGTGCTGCTGTACGTGCAGACGCAGACAAAGCTCAGTTTCTTCCTCTACGGCGTGATCGGCATCGCCGTGTGCGTCGGCGTGGGCTACGTCGCCAGTTTGGTGCTGCCCGCGCAGCGGAAGGATCTCAAGGGACTCACGCGGCGGGACTTGGGTTAGGAGGAGGAACGGGCGTCTCCGCGAGAGCCCCATTCGATCTTCAACCTAGAATCGTCAGCACGATCCCCGCCAGGACGCCGATCACGGCTGGGAGTTTGTAGGCGCCGTTCTTTTCCTTGAAGAGCCACAGGCTGCCGAAGAAGGCGACGAGGATGCTGCCGCGGCGGAGGCTGGCGACGAGGGAGACGAGGGCGTCGGGGTTGCGCAACGCGTCGAAATACACGAAGTCCGCCAGCAGCAGCGCGAGCGAGATGCCGACGATGCTCCAGCGCCAGTGGAACTCGTGCCGCGGCCACAGCCGGAACTTCCAGCCCAGCGCCAGCGGCAGGAACAGCAGGGCGAGGTAGATGCAGAACCACGCCTGCACCGTGGCGGCACTGAAGCCGAGGCGGCCGAGGAGCACCTTGTCGTAGAGCCCGCTCATCGCCCCGAGCAGCGTGCCGGTCACCTGCCAGGCGATCCACTTGTTGCGATGAAAGTGGATGCCCTCGCGCGCGCCGGCGAGCGAGAGGCCGACGAACGACGCGAGCGTGATGACCACGCCGAGAATCTGCAGCCACGCCGGCCGTTCACCGAGCACAAGCAGCGCGCCGAGGAAGGTCCACACGGGGCCGGTGGCGCGGATGGGCGAGGCGAGGGACACCGGCAGGTGCTTGACCGCGAAGTACGTGCAGACCCACGAGCAGGCCACGATCGTCGACTTCAGGAGCAGCAGCAGGTGCTCGCGTCCGCTCAGCGGGGCGACGGTGAACAACGTCGGGAATCCCTCGGGCCGCAGGGCGGCGACGGACATCAGCGTGAGCCAGATCCCCGCGCTGCAGACGTTGGCGAGGAACAGCACCGGCAGGACCGCGTTGTCGCGCACCGCATGCTTCGTCCCCAGGTCGTAGAGACCGAGGAAGACGGAGGAGATGATGGTGGCCGCGATCCAGTCCATGGCGCAGAGCGACCAGCGTGCGCGCCCGCGGGCGCGGGGCGAAGCAATTTAGCGTGGTTGAGGCAGGTAGGAGCCTGCTTGCAGGCGATGGGTGACGTCGGCGAAGGGCGCACGAACATCGCCTGCAAGCAGGCTCCTGCCTTGGCGGATAAGCGCCCGCAAGCGGGCTGGCCTACCGCTTCTTTTTCAGCGCGGCGCTGAACCAGTCGTTGTTGACCGACTGCGGGGCGGGCGGGGCTGGGCGCGGGGCGCCGGGGCCGGGCCGGGGTCGGTCGCCCGCGGCCTTGGCGGTGGGTTTGCCGATCTCGGGCCTGCTGCGCATCGAGAGGGCGATGCGTTTTCGGGGGAGGTCGATCTCGACCACGGTGACCATGACTTTCTGCTGCGGCTTCACGACGGCGGCGGGATCGGTGACAAAGCTGTCGGCGAGCTGGCTCACGTGCACGAGGCCGTCCTGGTGCACCCCGATGTCGACGAACGCGCCGAAGGCCGTGACGTTGGTCACGATGCCGGGCAGCTTCATGCCGGGCTTCAGGTCCTCGGGCCGGTTCACGCCCTCGGTGAAGCTGAACGCCTCGAACCGCTCGCGCGGGTCGCGGCCGGGCTTCGCCAGCTCCGCCATGATGTCGGTGAGGGTGGGGAGGCCGACGTCGGCCGAGACGTAGTTCTCCAGCTTGATCTTCGCGCGCAGCGCACCGTCGCGCATGAGGTCGGCCACGGTGGCGCCGCAGTCGGCGGCCATCTGCTCGACGAGCGCATAGCGTTCCGGGTGCACGGCACTGGCGTCGAGCGGGTGTGCGCCGCCGCGGATGCGGAGGAAGCCGGCGGCCTGCTCGAAGGCCTTGGGTCCGAGGCGCGGGACTTCCTTCAGCTCGGCGCGGGACTTGAAGGCGCCGTGCTCGTTGCGGCGGGCGACGATGGCGGCGGCGGTGGCGGCGTTGAGGCCGGAGACGTAGCTGAGGAGCTGCTTCGAGGCGGTGTTGAGCTCGACGCCGACGCCGTTGACGGAGCTGACGACCGTGTCGTCGAGCGAGCGCTTGAGCGCGGTCTGGTCGACGTCGTGCTGGTACTGGCCGACGCCGATGCTCTTCGGGTCGAGCTTCACCAGCTCGGCGAGCGGGTCCATGAGCCGGCGGCCGATGGACACGGCGCCGCGCACGGTGAGGTCGTGGTCGGGGAACTCCTCGCGGGCGACCTCGCTGGCGGAGTAGATGGAGGCGCCGGACTCGTTGACCATCACGACGGGGATCGCGGGCGGGAGCTTCAGCGTGCGGACAAAGGCCTCGGTCTCGCGGCCGGCGGTGCCGTTGCCGATCGCAATGGCCTCGACGTTAAAGAACTTCACGAAGCCGGCGATCTTCTCCTTCGCCTCGTCGGGGTGGCGGTCGGGATAGACGACATCGTTGTGCAGGAGCTTCCCCTGCCGATCGAGAAGGACGACCTTGCAGCCGGTGCGAAAGCCGGGGTCGATCGCGAGGACGGCCTTCTGGCCGAGCGGGGCGGCGAGCAGGAGCTCGCGGAGGTTGCTGGCGAAAACCTTGATGCCGGCCTCGTCGGCGCGCTTCTTCGAGTCGAGGCGCATCTCGGTTTCCATCGCGGGGGCGAGCAGGCGCTTGCAGGCATCCTGCACGGCGAGCGCGACCTGGTCGGCGGCGGGGTTCCTCGCCTTCACGAACAACGCCTGCACGGCGGCGAAGGCGGCGCCCTCGTCCGGCAGCGTGATGCGCATCATGAGGAACAATTCCTTCTCGCCGCGGCGCATCGCCAGGACGCGGTGGCTCGGGGCCTTGGCGAGCGGCTCGCTCCAGTCGAAGTAGTCCTTGAACTTGGCCGCCTCGGGCGAGTCGGCCTTGCCGGTGAGCACCTTGGAGGAGATGACGGCGTCCTTCTGGTAAAGGGCGCGCAGCCGGGTGCGGGCGTCCTTGTCGTCACTCACGCGCTCGGCGAGGATGTCGCGGGCGCCGGCGAGGGCCTCGTCGGCCGAGGCGATCTTGGCCGGCTGGTTCTTGCCGTCGTCGGGCGTGTATTCGCGGCCGACGTAGGCGGCCGCGGCGGCGGCGAAGTCGGTGCCGTCGGCTTGCGCCCAGAGGAGTTCGGCCAGCGGCTCGAGGCCTTTTTCCCGGGCGATGGTGGCGCGGGTGCGCTTCTTGGGCCGGAAGGGGAGGTAGATGTCCTCGAGGGCCGTGAGCGTGGTGGCGGCGGCGATGGACTTTTCGAGTTCCGGCGTGAGGAGATTGCGCTCCTTGAGCGAGGCGAGGATGGCGGCGCGGCGCTCGTCGAGCTGGGCGAGCTGCTCGAGGCGATCGCGGATGGCGGTGATCTGCACCTCGTCGAGTTCGCCGGTGGCTTCCTTGCGGTAGCGGGCGATGAAGGGCACCGTGGCGCCCTCCTTGAGCAGGCCGGCGGTGGCGGCGACCTGGTGGATCTTGAGCTTCAGCTCGGCCGCGATGGCGAGCACATGGTCGGGGTTCGGCAAATTAGGTGTGGCGGACATGACGGAAGCCGCCGAGTGCAACGCGGGCCGCGGTGCGGGCAATCCCGAATTCGCCGGTGCGATGTCTTTCCGGCCCGCGGCGCTGGACCGCGGGCGGGGACCAAGCGCGCGATTGCCAAGCGGGGCCGGGACTGCTGGTTTGCCCCGCGCTTCCGATGAAACCCAAGCATGCCGGTCTCCTGCTCCTGGCGCTCGCCTACCTGGCGGCCGCGGGCCTGGTGCTCTGGCGGACGACCGAGGAGATCCGGAGCGACCGCATCACCATCCGGCTCTCGCAATGGCAGCTCGAGGGCATGGTGCGGGAGGCGATCGACGCCATCATCGCGCGTTACGAGCAGCTGAACCCGCACGTGAAGGTCGAGCACATCGCCGTGCCCGACACCGTCTACATGCAATGGGTGCAGACCCAGATGGTCGGCGGCACCGGCCCGGACATCGTCGAGTACGTCTGGGTCTGGCCGAACCTCGCGCGCTACTTCCAGCCGATGGACGCCGAGGTCCTGCAGCCCAACCCCTACAACCGCGGCACGCCGCTCGAGGGCGTGCCCTGGCGCGACACCAACGTCGACGGGATGACCAACGACGACAGCTTCGTGAAGTCGCTCAACCGCTACTACGGCATCACGGTCACCTCGCACATCCCGCGCATCGTGTACAACAAGGCGCTGCTCCGGGAAATCACCGGCCGGGACGAGCCGCCGCGCACCTACCGCGAGTTCCTCCAGGTCTGCGAGGCCGTGAAGGCCTACGCGGCGCGGCACGAGCGCAGCCTCGTCCCGCTCGCGACGTCGAAGGACAGCTATCCCTTCATCATGTACCCGATCGTGGGCAACGCGCTGACCAAGCTCTCGGAGCGGCTTGACCAGCGGCACCGGCTGTGGGTCACGGACCACGAGGCCGCGGTGCACTACCTGCGGGGGGAGTGGAGCTTCGACACCCCCGACGTCGTCGCCAGCCTGCAGCTCCTGCGCGAGTTCGGCGACGTGAGCACGCCGGGATTCCTGCAGCGCAACCGCGACTCGGCGCTAACGGATTTCGTCAACGGCCGCGCCCTCATGGCCGTCATGCCGAGCTGGGACGCGAGCAGCCTGCTCCTCATCTGCCCGTTCGAGATCGGCGCCTTCCGTTTCCCGCATCCGCGCGAGGACGACCCGGTCTACGGCCAATTCACCGAGGGACCCTTCAGCGAGGGCCAGGTGCTGACGGGCATGGGTTTCTTCGTCAACCGCCACACCAAGCATCGCGAGCAGGCGATCGATTTCCTGCGGTTCCTCACGAGCGCGGAGGGCAGCCAGATGTTCACCGACATCAGCCACTGGCAGCCGGCGACGGTCGGGGTGAAGCCGTCGCACTTCGCGGCGCAGTTCACGCAGGAGACCGAGGGCATGGCCTGGGGCGCGAGCTTCATGACGCTCTCGGGCATCGATGCCGGCATGTTCATGCGCGCGGAGCTGAGCTCGCTCTGGGGCAGCGGCGGCAGCGTCGAGGCGTACCGGGAGGTGGTGCGGCAGGGCCTGCCGTCGCGGCTGCGCGATGACCTGACGCGTTTCGAGCGCGCCGGGCGCGAGAACATCCGCCGCGAGGACCCGCTCGCCGCCGCGGCGCTGCGCCTGGCCGACCCGGCGGCGCCGCCGGAGGTGCTGGGGCTGGTGACGGTGTCGAACGAGATGAAACCCTACCAATGGCGCGACGCGCTGGAGCACGCGGTGGTGAAATGAGTGCAGTGCTTCCAGGTAGGTGCCTGCTTGCAGGCGATTCGCAACGGCCTCCGCGGGTGGGGCGTCGAGCATCGCCTGCAAGCAGGCTCCTACCGTGGTTGCTGATCGCCATTCTGGGGTCCGGCACCGCGACGGCGCAGACCCAGGCCGATGGCTGGCGGGCGCTGGCGGACTACCGGGCGGCGGACGCCGTCCGCATCTTCGAGCGCCTGGGCGCGGCCGGCGACCCGGCGGCGCGCGAGGCCCGTTTCGGGCAGGCCGTGGCCCTGCTGGCGCGGCAGCCGATCACGCCGGTGCAGATCGAGGCGGCGCGTGGGCTCTTCGCCGGGCTCGCGGCCGCGGGGGCCGACGACGTGGGCCTCGGGTCACGGTTCTACCTCGCCCGGATCGCCCAGCACCACGCGGCGCAGCCCGACGACGCGGCCGCGGCGCGGCTTTACCGCGAGTTGATCGAGATGCGGCCGGAATCGGTCTGGGCGCAGACCGCCCTGAGCCGCCTCGCGATCCTGCAGATCTACGCCCTCGATCCCGCGCTGCCGCCGGCCGAGCGGGTGGCGCGGGCGGAGCGCCTGGTGCCGCTCGCCCGGGTCCCGGCGGCGCAGAGCGAGCTGCACTGGCTGATCGCCGAGGCGATCTTCTTTTACCGCCTGCCGGCGCTGCCGCACCTGCTTGCCGCGGAAAAGCTCGGCCGGCTCGACGCTGTGACGCATGCCGACGTCCTCGTGCAGATCGCCGAGCTGTCGGTCCAGGCCGGCGACCCTGCCCAGGCGCGGGCCCATTACCAGAAGCTGCTCGACACCTATCCGCGCGACCAGCGCGGCTACATGGTGAAGCAGCGCCTGCAGGCGTTGGCCCCGGTCCTTTCCAAATGAAAAACCTGCTCCTGTTGTTCCTCGGCATTGCGACCCTCGCGCGCGCCGCGTCCCCGGCGGGCTGGCTGCTCGTCGAGGAGGAGGTGGCGGCCGAGGTCGCGAAGCCGCAGGTCACCGTCGTGCATTTCTGGGCGCCCTGGTGCCCGAACAGCACGGCCGAGCACAAGGACCGGGGCTGGGCGACCTTCCTCGGGGCCAATCCCGGCGTGCGCTTCGTCTTCGTCACCATCCGCAGCTCCGACGACGGCTACGCGTACCTGGAAAGGCAGGGCGTGAAGGCCCAGCCGAACCTGCGGCTGCTGCACCACCCGAACCACCTGCGCAAGGGCGAGGGCAGCATCCGGAACTTCATGGACATCCCGCTCTCGTGGGTGCCGAGCACGTGGGTTTTCCGCGACGGCAAGTTGCGCTATGCGCTCAACTACGGCGAAGTGCGCTTCCCGTTGCTGCAGCAGCTGATCCGCGACGCGGCGGACGAGTGGGCGCACTGAGCGCCGTCACTTGAGCGTTGAACGTTGAAAACTAAGCGTTGAACGTTCCTCCCCATGTCCTCCCTCGTGCGCAACATCCTCGCTCTCCTGGCGGGGGCGATCGTATCCATCGTTCTCATCGGGCTCGTGCAGGCCGCGGCCCATTTCCTTTATCCGCCGCCGCCGGGGCTCGATTACAACAACCCCGAGGTGCTCAAGAAGATCATGATGGAGGCACCCGTCGGCGCGCTGCTGATGGTGTTGCTCTCGTATTTCTGCGGCACCTTCGTCGGCTCCTGGGTGGCGGCTCGGCTCGCGGCCGACTCGCCGGCGCGGCAGGCCTACCTCATCGGCGGCATGATGCTGATCTCCGGGCTGATGAACCTGTTCGCGATCCCGCACCCCGTGTGGTTCTGGGTCGGCAGCATCGCGGTCTTCGTCGCCGCGGCCTGGCTCGGCGGAAAGATCGGGGCGAAGCGAGGGCCGGTGGTCGGAAAATAAGGTAGGAGCCTGCTTGCAGGCGATTTTGGGGTGTAGCGCAGTCGGTCCCGCAACATCGCCTGCGAGCAGGCTCCTACAGCAAACCTGATAGGACGTCGGTTTAGGCGCCCAACGCCACGCGGCGTGCTTTTGCGCTGCGACCGACGATGAAGGTCGCCACGGCGCCGGGCTCAACCGCTCCGAGCGCGTAACGCTTGCGGCCCAGCGTCAGCACCGGCCGGAGAACGCCATCGGTCGGATTCTTCACCCGTACGGCCAGCGTGCCCGCGGCTTCGCCCGGCTTGAGGGCAAGCAGGTGCACGGCCTCCGGCGTGAGCCGTGCCAGCGAACCGGTGGTCGGCAGGTCGCCATCCGGGTTCGCCCACACTTGCGTGACCAGCGGCGACTGGGTCAACACGTCCGCCGCCGTCGTGACCGCGGCCTCGGCCGGCAGCAGCAGCAGCCGTGAACGCAGCTCGCCGCGATCCACCACCGGGCGCCACCACTCCTTCATCTGGTCGAGGTTCACGTCGCAGGCGTAGCGCGTGGCGCGGGCGAGGGTGACGCGCAGGTCGCCCGCCTCAAGGTCGTAGGCGGCATGGACGTCGCTGGCCACGGCAAAACCCCGGCGACCGTCGCGGGCGCGGAGCCAGCGCAGCACGGGAATTTCGCCCTCGGCTTGGCGGGTGACGCGTTCGGCCGGCACCTCGCACTCGACCTGGCGGGCGCCGGGCAGCACGAGCTTGATGCGGGCCGCTTCGAGATCGGTGAAGGCTCGGCTCTCGATCGCGACATCCTCGTTGCCGGCGGTGAGGCGCAGCTGGAGGTCGACGCGGGCTCGGGCGGTGGTGAACTGCACCGCGAGCGTGGCGCGGAGCGGACCGGATTCGGTGACGGCGACGCGGCTGATTTTCCAGCGGCCGATTGTCTGCGTGAGACGGACGCCCGCCGGTTCCTCGGCCATGGCCCCCCACGAGCCCCAGTTGTCGGCGACCGTGACGAGGTGCAGTCCGCGTCGGCCGAAGAGATCCTTCCCGCGGTGGCGGATGCGGATGCCACCCGTGCCCGGCTGGGCGCTCACGGTGTAGAAATCGTTGCGGATCGTCTGGCCGCGTCCGGTGGCGGTGGCGGCGTGCGTTGGCCGCGCGGCCCTTTCCACCCAGCCCAGGCTGGCGATATTCCAACCGGCGGCGGGCAGCGTGACGGGTACGACCACGCGCTTGCGCCAGGCGAGATGTGGGAAGCTGAGGTGCTCGGTGGCGATCACCTGATGCGCGACGGGCTTGCCGCCAAGGCGCACCTCGACGGGCAGTTCCGCCACGCGGTTCTGGTACTGCCAGATCGGTCGATGATCGAGGCAGGCCTCGAGTTCGACGAAGGTCTGCACCGGATGCAGGTGCGGGTTCCACAACAGGAACGGCACGGCCTTGGGCAGGTCGGGGCCCACGCGCGGCAGCGTGATGCGCACGCGGCCCGCCACGTGGTTGAGCGCACGGAAGGCCGTGGTGCGCGCGGTGTGGCGCACACCGCCGACCTCGTCGATCTGCTCGTCGAAGGCGCGTTCGATGCTCGAGCCCGGCAGGATGTCGTGGAAGGAATTGAAGAGCACCGCTTCCCAGGCCGCGCGGAGGTCGGTGGCCGGCGCGAGGCCGGCCTGCTGCAACAGCGCGGTCGTGCGCTCGGCGCGCAGCAACTCATGCTCGGCGCGGCGGTAGCCGTACTTGAAGCGCGCGACGGAGGCGTAGCAGCCGCGCATGCAGAAGTTGAGTTCGCCGCGCACCGTATCGATCCGGGGCGCATCCGGCGCCGCCAGCTCGCGGCGCAGGGCCGCGAAAAACGCATGCAGGCCACTGAAGCGCACCTCGAACTCCGGGTGGGCCTTCGCCCAGGCGCGCACGTCGTCCACGAGCCCCTGGCTCGGGCCGCCGCCGTGGTTGCCGAGGCCGATGAACATCGCGACGTTGCGCAGGCGGGATTTCCGGGCGAGCGGGACCAACTGGTCGAAGCGGGGCCGGACCTCGGTGCGCTCGCAGCCGTACCAGCCGATGGGCGGGCGGTAGGCGAGGATGCGCGCGCCACTGCGGCCGTGCCACCAGAAGGCGGGGGTCTTGAGCGGGAACACCTCCTGCGGCGGACGCGTGAACGCAAAGTTTTCGATGCCTCCGGCCGCGAGCACGTCGGGCAGACCGGCGGTGTGGCCGAACGAGTCGGCCTGCCACCCGCATTTCACGCGCACGCCGAGCTGCTCGCGGAAGTAGCGCAGGCCGACATCGTAGTGGCGGCAGAGCGTCTCACTCTCCAGCAGGTTGGTGTCGGGCTGGATCCAGCTGCCGCCCACCGCATCCCACCGGCCGGCGCGGATCATGCGCCGGATGCGCGCGAACGTCGCGGGGTCCGTGCGCCGGATGTGCTCATAGATCGCGGCCTCGCCGCGGATGAACGTCAGGTCGGGGTTCGCGTCCATCAGGTCGAGCACCGTCCGACAGGTGGCGACGCCCTCATTGAGGCCCTCGCGAAAATCCCAGAGCCAGACGGGATCGAGATGAGCGTTGGGGATGACGTGGACGACGATTTTCTTCATGGGGCGGCAACGAGTCGCTCCGCGTTTTGCCAGTAGATCTTTTCGACGACGGCGGTGCTGAGCGGGAGGATTTGGAGGAATTGGTGCAGGTCGGTGCCGTAGTAGTCGCGACCGAACAGCAAGCGGTCGGCGTAGCGGTTGATGAACTGCAGGGCGTGCGCCGGGTCGCGCGAGAGGGCCTGGCGGCCGGAGCCGGCGGAGAGGTCGGCCCAGAGATTGGGGTACGTGTCGAACAGGTGGTAGAGCCGGCCGCCGGGTGTGACCGGACCGGTCGGGTAGGGCGATGGGCTCGCGTCGGCGTCGCCGCTGATCTCGCGCCAGAAGCCAGGCGCGTGGCCGATGAAGATGGTCTCGGGGCAGGCCTGCAGCGCGCGTTCGAGGGCGGCGACGGTGCCGCCGTACCAGAGCGGCTGGAAGACGGGCTGGCCGGTCTTGGCGTCGGGCAGCCAGGGCACGTCGAGGTGCAGCACGACGGGCATCTTGAGCTGGCCGGCTTTCTGGAAAATCGCGATACAGCGCGGATCGTCGAAGGGCACGCGGAACTTCCACTCGCCGCAGACGCGCGCGCCGTTGACGTTATAGGCGGCCTCGAGGATGCCGGGGGCGTTGGCCCAGAGCGGGTGCGGGCAGAAGCCGACGATGAAGCGCGAGGGGTACTGCTTCTGCGTGTCGAGCAGGTCGGAGAGCGGGATGCCGGGATGCGTGCCGTCAGGCGCGAAGTGCGCGGGGTTCAGCACGTGGTTGTACTCCGGCGCCTGGTCGAGGTGGCTGAGCTGCCACGAGAGCAGCCAGGCGTAGGCGATGCCGTGGGCGTCCATATCGGCGACGAGGCCGTGCTCATCGCGTTGGTGCCAGCGGACGTGTTGGTGCGAGTCAACGAGGCGCGTGGGGACGGGCATGGCGGGGAGAGACTGCGCTGACGGTGCGGCGGCGCCAAACGAAAAGCGCGCCATAATCAAGGTAGGAGCCTGCTTGCAGGCGATTTGACGCCACGACCGCGCATACCCAATCCATCGCCTGCAAGCAGGCTCCTACCTTATTCGGGGTGCAGCCACTCGGGCTGTGGCCGATCCGCATCGAGCGATCCCTTGAACCAGGCCCAATCCTCCTCGCAGCAGTAATACCACGGCCAAATTCCGTCCTTGGAACAAAGCCCGGCGCGGTGGGGATTGAGGAATATATACAGGAAAAGTGCGAGTCGCTCGTCCTCGGGGCGCACATGGTGATCGAAGAACCCGCGTTCCCAAACCAAAGAGGGTGAATAGGCGGAAAGTGCCGCCTTGGTCTTCGATTTCAGCCGTGCGATCGACTTACCCAACGACAAGCGTCGGCCCAGTGCGACCAGCAGGTGGAGGTGGTCGGGCATCACCACCGCACAGCGGAGGTGCCAAGTCGTATCGGTGTCCATCGTCTGGGCTTCGGCGAGGATAGCTTTGGCAGTGTCGGGCGAGGTCAGTCCGCTGCGCCTCTGGTCGGTGCAAATCGTTAGGAAATATTCTGCGTTTGGGATGGTGACACGTCCGCGCCGAAGCGCGGCATGCCCCCTGGCGGGGTCGCGAGGCATGATTGGGGTAGGAGCCTGCTTGCAGGCGATGATTGGAGGTTTTGGGACCGCCTAGAAATACGGCCAACCCATCGCCTGCAAGCAGGCTCCTACCTTGGGTCCGGCAAGTGTCTCTTGTTCTCGCGACTCGACGAGCCAAGGGCTCGACTCTAGATACTGGCTTCTCCCCATGGACATGCCCGCCCAAGTTGCCTCTGCGTCCCGAACTGCGCCCGCGGCTGCTGCCGCCGGCGGCTTTGATCCCCGCGATCACCTCGTGCCGCGGCGGTTGACGATGGCGATGTGGGACCAGGCCTTTCTCCTGCGCCACGGGCCGGGCGGCAGCTTTGCCGACTGGGACCGCGTGCTCGATGAGACCGTCGAGCGCGGCTACAACACCGTGCGGCTCGACCCGATGCCGCAGTGGATCGACCTCAAGGATCCGGATCGCGTGCTCCACTGGCCCGATCCGCAGGCGCCGTATCTCCCCTGGGACTGGAACACCGCGGTCACCGCGCCCGCCGGCCGCTGGCTGATCGAGTTCATGGAGAAGCTCCTCGCGCGTCCATCGCTGCACTACACCCTCAGCGCCTGGTGGTTCGGCCTCACCGAGGGCGGCTCGCTCAGGGGTCCGACGCCCCTGCGCCAGCCCGCCAACCATGCCGAGGGTGCGGAGATGTGGGCCGACATGCTGCGCGAGTGGAAGCGCCGCTTCGGCTTCGACCGGCTCGTCTATTTCGACCTCGCCAACGAGGTGCCGTACTTTTTCCCCGGCTTCCTCGACCGCCTGAAGAAAGAAACCGGCCTCGACTGGGGCACGGCCGCCGCCTTCACGCCGGCGCAGGCCGCGGCGATCGCCGCCGAGCTCAACCCGCCGCTCGCCGCGCTGCGCCGCGAGTTCCCGGAGCTGCGCTTCACCGTCTCCATCCACGGCGACGCGCGCTGGCTCGACGTGCCGCTGGAGCTCGACTGCCTTGACGTGCATTTCTACGCCGACGCCGACCCGCGCTGGGTGCAGCGGACGAAGTTCCACGAGCACATGTCGTACTTCTACAAGCGCACCGACTGGCACGCCGACTTCTCCGACCGCGCCCGCAAGACCGCCGCCGCCATGGCCCCGATGCTGCGCCAGCGCCAGCGCGCCAAGCTCATGCGCTTCGCCCAGTGGTCGGCCGAGCGCGGCATGCCGCTGACCACGACCGAGTCGTGGGCGGCCTGGTACGCCTTCGACGCCCCCGACTTCGACTGGGGCTGGCTGCTGGAATGGGCCGAGTGGAGCGTCGAGGACGCCATCGATGCCGGCATGTGGGGCTGGACCCCGCACAACTACGTGCAGCCGCACTTCGCCAACTGGCGCGACGGCCGCTGGCACCGCCGCCTCAACGACCGCTTCCTGCGCACCTGAACCATCGCCTGTTTCTCCCTTCCCATGTCCACCGCTCCCGCCCGCTCCTTCACCGCCGACCGCCTGCCGGTCCGCATCTTCGCCTCGCTCCCCGATCTCGCCGCCGCGGCGGCCGACGACGCGGCGCAGGTCCTGACCACTGCCATCGCCCAGCGCGGTCGCGCCCGCGCCATCATCGCGACGGGCAACTCGCAGGACCTGTTCCTCGACCAGCTCACGCGCCGCCCGGGCATCGACTGGAAGAAGGTCGAGCTCTTCCACATGGACGAGTATCTCGGCATGCCGATGACGCACCGGGCCTCGTTCCGAAAATATCTCAAGGAGCGCGTCTTCGACCGCGTGAACCCGGCGCAGGCCCACTACCTCGAGGGCGATGCCCTCGAGCCGCTGAAGGCCATCCGCGCCTACGCCGCCGCGCTGGCGTCCGCGCCCATCGACCTCTGCTGCCTCGGCATCGGCGAGAACGGCCACATCGCGTTCAACGACCCGGATGTCGCCGACTTCAACGACCCCGAGCCGATCAAGATCGTGAAGCTCGACGAGAAATGCCGCCTGCAGCAGGTGGGCGAGGGGCACTTCCCGAGCATCGAGGCCGTCCCATCGTATGCCATCACGCTCACGGTGCCGGCACTCTGCCGCGTGGGCCGCATGATCGCGGTCGTGCCGGAGCGCCGCAAGGCCGAGGCCGTCAAGGCCTCGCTCGAAGGCCCCATCACCCCGCGCTGCCCCGGCAGCTTCCTGCGCCAGCAGGCGCATTGCACGCTGTACCTCGATCCGGAGTCGGCTTCGCTGCTCCGGAAATAAGATGAACGCCGTCGACTTCCGCACCGGCCGCCCCGTGCGGCTGACCTGCGCCGGCGGCCGGATCACCGCGCTCGAACCGCTGCCGGGCGGCGCCGCGGGCTTGCCAGTGCTCCTGCCGCCCTTGGTCGACATCCAGGTCAACGGCTACGCCAGCGTGGATTTTCAGCGCGACAACTGCACCGCGGCTGAGCTCGAGCGTGCGATCGAGCGTCTGGCACAGGCGGCCTGCGGCCGGATCCTGCTCACGCTGATCACCGCCCGCTGGGAGACGATGCTGGCGCGCCTGCGGCACTACCAAGCCCTACGCGCCGCCTCGCCGCGCCTGCGGCGGCGCATCGCCGGATGGCATCTCGAGGGTCCGTTCATGAGCCCCAAGCCGGGCTTCCACGGCGCCCACCCGCCCGAGCACATGGTGGCGCCCACGGCCGAGCGCCTGCGTGAGCTGAAGGCCATCGTCGGCGACGAGCCCACGCTCCTCACGCTGGCGCCCGAGTGGCCCGAGGCGCCCGGCGCGATCCGCGTCGCGCGATCGCTCGGGTTCCACGTCTGGCTCGGCCACACCGATGCGACCGCCGAGCAGATTGCCGCCGCGGTCGACGCCGGCGCCGAGGGTTACACGCATCTCGGCAACGGCTGCCCGGGCGAGATCCACCGGCACGACAACATCATCTTCCGCGTCCTCGACGAACCCCGCCTGCGCGCGAGCCTGATCGCGGACCGCATCCACATTTCGCCCGTGCTCTTCCGGCTGATGCACCAGGTGCTCGGCCCGGCGCGCATCTGCTACACGACCGACGCCATGGCGGCCGCGGGTGCCGGCCCTGGCACGTACGATCTCGCCGGCATGAAGGTCGAGGTCGGCGCCGACGGCATCGTGCGCCAGCCCGGCAAGTCCAACTACGCCGGCTCCAGCCTCGCCCCCATCGAGGGCATCCGCCGCGCCGCCGCGATGCTGCGCGCGTCGCCGGTGGACGTCTGGCCGTATTTCTCCACGCAACCCGCCGCCTTCGTCGGCCTCCCGCCCGCGCTGACGGTCGGCGCCCCAGCTGACTACTGCCTGTTGCAGAGCGAGGCCAAAGGCACCCGCATCGAGATCCACCTCGTCGGGGAGCCTGCCCGCGAGGTGGTGTGGCAGGAAACATGACCATGCCCAACATGATCGGTGCCTACGGTGATTTCGCGGCCTCACTGCTGCCGACGCAGCCGGGTCCGCTTTCGTTGCAGCGGTGTCCGCGCGCCGAGTTCCCGACCCGCCGCGCCGCCGCCAAGGCGCGCATCCTCGAGCGCATGGCCCCGCCGACCCTCGGGCCCATCGCGGCGCCCGAGGTGCGGCGACGCTGGGAGCATGACGGCCTCGCGGTCGAGGAGCTCTCGTGGCAGTTGCCCTACGGTCCGCGCACCGAGGCCTGGGTGCTCAAGCCCGCCGGCGCCAGCGGCCGCCTGCCGGCGGTGCTCGCGCTGCACGACCACGGGGCGTTCAAATACTGGGGCAAGGAGAAGATCGCGCAGGCCGGGCCGAGTGTGCATCCCTTGATCGCGGAGCACCGCGTGCACTACGAGGGCGCCGCCTGGGCCAACGAGATGGCGCGCCGCGGCTTCGTCGTCCTCATCCATGACGCCTACGCCTTCGGCAGCCGTCGTGTGCGCCTGGCCGACCTGCCGCCGGAAATCCGCGGCGGCCTGGTCGAGGGTGACGATTCGCCGGCCGGCATCGCCGCCTACAACACGTGGACCAAGGAGCATGAGCACGTGATGGCGAAGTCGCTGTTCAGCGCCGGCACGACCTGGCCGGGCATGTTCTGGAACGAGGACCGTATCGCGCTCGATTTCCTGTGCGCGCGACCAGACGTGGATCCGGCGCGCGTCGGTGTCGGCGGCCTCTCGGGTGGCGGCCTGCGCACGGTCTTCCTCGCCGGCCTCGACGACCGCGTGGCCTGCGCCGTGTGCGTGGGAATGATGACCACCTGGCGCGATTACCTGCTGCACAAGAGCTGGACGCACACGTGGATGTGCTACGTGCCGCTTCTGCCGCAGGATCTCGATTACCCTGAAATCCTCGGGGCCCGCGCCCCGCGGCCGACCCTCGTGCAGAACACGCGCGAGGACCCGCTCTTCACCGTGCCCGAGATGGAGCGCGCCGTCGGGCAACTCGCCGACGTCTTCGCCGCGAGCGGCGCCCCGGACCATTTCCGCGCCTCGTGGTACCCCGGCACCCACCAGTTCAATCGCGCCATGCAGACCGAGGCCTTCGCCTGGTTCGAGCGGTGGCTGAAGTGACGATTTTACCATGCACCTCTCTCCCCAACGTCTGCAAACGCTGCGTGCCACCTACCGCCGCGGACTGCTTGAGAGCACGATTCCGTTCTGGCTGAAGCACGGCCTCGACCGCGAGTGCGGCGGGCTCCTCAGCGGGCTCGGCGAGGACGGCGCCGTCATCGACACCGACAAGGCCGTGTGGCTGCAGGGGCGCGCCGCTTGGACGTTTGCCACCCTCTACAACACCGTGGAGGCGCGCCCGGAGTGGCTGGCGGCGTCGCAGCACTGCCTCGATTTCATCCGCGCGCATTGCCGCGGGCCCGGCGGCAAGCTCTACTTCACGGTCACCCGCGAGGGCCGGCCGCTGCGCATGCGCCGCTACGTCTACAGCGAGTGCTTCGCGGCGATCGGCAGCGCCGCCTACGCCAAGGCCACGGGCGACGCGCGCGCCGCGGCCGAGGCGGCGGAGTACTTCGACACCTATCTCCACCACAGCTTCACGCCGGGGGTCATGCCGCCGAAGACCGACCCGGCCACGCGGCCGATGCAGGGCGTCGCCCCGCACATGATCGCCATCGTCACGGCGCAGGAGGTGCGTGCGCTCCTCGGCGACATCACGGTGCGCGGTGCGACGTGCACGCAGTGGATTGACCGCTCCATCGCCGCCATCGAGCGTGATTTCTACAAGCCCGACCTCGGTGCCCTCATGGAGGTTACGGGCGCGGGCGGCGCCATCCTTGACCACTTCGACGGGCGTACGCTCAACCCCGGCCACGCCATCGAGTGCGCGTGGTTCATCCTGCATGAGGCCAAGCATCGGAACCGCGACCCGCGGCTGCTCCAGCTGGGCCTTGGGATCCTCGACTGCATGTGGACCCGCGGCTGGGATCCGGTGCACGGTGGCATCCTCTACTTCGTCGATCTGCACGGAATGCCGGTGCAGGAATACTGGGCGGAGATGAAGTTCTGGTGGCCGCACAACGAGGCCGAGATCGCGACGCTGCTCGCGTTCCAGCTCACGGGCGACGCGAAGTACGCCGCCTGGCACGCGCTCGTGCACGAATGGTCGCACCGCGTCTTCGCCGACCCGGTCCATGGCGAGTGGTTCGGCTACGCCCACCGCGACGGCCGCATCTCCACCCGTCTCAAGGGCAACACCTGGAAGGGCCCCTTCCACCTTCCCCGTATGCAGTGGTACTGCGGGCGGCTGGTCGAAGAGCTGCTCCGTGCCTAATTTTCTCCTGCAATGAGCCTCCCTGCCACGCCCAAGATCCGTCCGACCCTCGATCCGGAATTCGTCCCCGCCGTTCTTTGGAACCGGGCCTATCGCGACCTTGTCGCGCGCGATCCCGGCGCGCGGCCGTTCGCCCTGGCGCTGGTCCGCGCCGACGGCAAGGCGTCGGTCCACCGTGACCGTGTGCTGTCCGCGGGGCATCCCGCCGCGGCGCACACGCTGCGCTACGTCGAGCGCCTCCTGAAATTCCTGCTGTGGCAAAAGGGCGGCTGCCGCGTGCTCGTGGCTGGCGCCGACGAGATCGCCGCGGCGCTCGCGCAGATCTACCATCCGCAGGGCGAGCGCGCCTTCGATCACCTGTTCATGGGCGAGAAAGTGCAGGGCGCGCCCTTCCGCATCGAGACCGCGCGGCTCGATGCGCTGCCGACCGACGACGACTCGTCGCTCGCGATGGGGCGCCACCTCGACGGCTGCCGCATCGGCTTCGACCTCGGCGGCAGCGACCGCAAGGCCGCCGCGGTCATCGACGGCAAGGTGGTGTTCTCGGAGGAGATCCGCTGGGATCCGTATTTCCAGAAGGACCCCACCTATCACATCGAGGGCGTGCACGATTCGCTCCGGCGCGCCGCGGCGCACCTGCCGCGCGTCGACGCCATCGGCGGCAGCGCCGCCGGCGTTTATGTGAACAACGAGGTGCGCGTCGCCTCGCTCTTCCGCGGGGTGCCGCCCGAGCTCTTTGAAAAACACATCCGCCGCATGTTCTTCACGCTGCAGCAGCGCTGGGGCGGCGTGCCCTTCGAGGTGGCGAACGACGGCGAGGTCACCGCGCTTGCCGGCTCGATGTCCATGAACGACAACGCGGTCCTCGGCGTCTCGCTCGGCACCAGCACGGCGGGCGGCTACGTCACGCCGACGGGCAACATCACGCCGTGGCTCAACGAGCTCGCGTTCGCGCCCGTGGATTACCGCCCCCATGCCCCGCGCGACGAGTGGTCGGGCGATCACGGCTGCGGCGTGCAGTATTTTTCCCAGCAGGCGGTGGGCCGCCTGGCGGGCCCGGCGGGCTTCAGCTTCCCGGCGACGCAGCCGCTGCCGGAGCAGCTCGTGGCGGTGCAGGAGGCGATGCACGCCGGCGACGCCCGCGCCCGGGCGATCTTCGACACGATCGGCGTGTGCTTCGGCTACGCGATCGCGCACTACGCGGATTTCTACACGATCCGGAATCTCCTCATCCTCGGGCGCGTGACGTCGGGCGAGGGCGGCGAGGTCATCCTCGCCCGGGCGGCCGAGGTGCTCCGCACCGAGTTCCCGGCCCTGGCCGAGGGCCTGCGCCTGCGCACGCCCGATGAGCAGGACAAGCGCCATGGCCAGGCGGTGGCCGCCGCCAGCCTGCCAGCATTGCGCAAAATCTGAGCAGCCTGCGGGATTGCCAAGGCGAGGCCCGCCCCGCCTAAATCGCGGGGCCGGCCGCCGCGGCCTGCCCCCATGCTTCTCCGCCTCCGCGCCCTTCTGCTCTGGCCGGCCGTGCTCGCGCTGGCGGCCACCGGCTTCTGGTGGTCGGCGCGCAGCCACGAGCCGCCACCGACGCCCGGCCGCAAGCTGCTGACCTGGGTGCACTTCGTCTCGCCGCTGCGGGACCATTACGAAAAGCAGGTGGCGGAGTTCCAGCGGCTGCATCCTGACATCGAGGTCCGCCTGATCCTCGTGCCGATGAGCGAGTACCACATGAAGTTCAAGACCCTCGCCGCGGCCGGGCAGGCGCCGGACCTGTTCTACTCGGGTGACGTGTGGATGAGTTACCTCCTGCCCTTCATGCGCGACCTCACGCCGCTCGTGGAGCGCGACGCGGCCGAGATCGGGCTCGACGATTTTTTCCCCGAGATCCGCGCCGCCCTGCAGCATGAGGGCCGGTACTATGTGATGCCGGAACACGCCAATGTGGCGCTGCTTTACTACAACCGCAGTCTCTTCCGCGCCGCGGGAGTGCCTGAGCCGACGGCGGACTGGACCTGGGACGACCTCGTGCGCGCCGGTGTGACGCTGACGCGGCCGGCCACGGCCGACGATCCCGGTGTGTGGGGCTGCGGTCGCCTGGAAGGGTGGTGGGGCGAATGGCTCACCTACGTGCGGCAGGCGGGTGGGGCGGTGTTCACGCCGGATGGACGCCGTTGTGCGCTCGACTCGCCCGAGGCGATTGCCGGTCTCCGCTTCTTCCAGGACAAGGCGCTGCGCCATCGTTTCAGCGCCCCGGCCGGTTACGAGCCACTCAACGGCTTCGTCAACAGCCGCCTCGCCATGCTGATGGTCGGCCACGTCAGTTACTGGCCGAATTACAACCAGATCCCGGACCTCGACTGGGACGTCCAGCTCCTGCCCATCGGCCCGGCGTCACGCAGCGGTGGCGAGCTCGCGATCGCCGGGTACAGCATCAGCCGCCACACGCGCCATCCCGAGGAGGCGTGGATGCTGCTCAAGTTCCTGACGCGGCCGGCGGCCGCGCTCGAGGTCATGCGTCACGGCACCATCTCGCCGCGGCGCTCGGTGGCGGCGGTGCAGGTCGGCGAACGCCGGGCCGGCGACCGGCCGCGCCAGGTCGCGGCGGCCTACGAGCAGATCCAGTATGCGCAGCCGATCCCGCGGCATCCCTACTACATCGAGATCATGCTGCAGATCGTGCAGCCGGAGATCGACCGCATGGTGCAGGGTGAGCTCACCCCCGAGCAGGCCGCGCGCCGGGCCACGGATGGGGTCAACGCGTTCCTCGCCACCTTCCACGGAACCGGCCCATGAAGGACGCCTTGGCAACCACCCCCGGTAACCTTCCCTCCCGTGGCTACGAGCGTGAGCGAGTGGCGCCAGTCGTACGCAGCGGTGAACCACTCGCTCACGCTCGTAGCCACGCCGGGTTCGACCACGTATGACCCCATGAACGACCGCCGCGCCCAAGCCTTCTGGTTCTGGCTCTTCGCGGGTCCCGCGGTCGCCGGGTTCCTGCTGTTCAGCGCCGGGCCGATGCTGCACTCGCTCTGGCTCGCTTTCTGCAACTACGACGTCGTGGCGCCGCCGCAGTTCATCGGCTTGCGCAACTTCGCCTACCTGCTGTTCCACGATCCCGCCTTCTGGCCCTCGGTGCAAGTCACGCTCGTGTTCACCGCGGTGCAGGTGCCGCTCGCGGTCGCCTCGGCGCTCGGGGTGGCGCTGCTCCTCAACCAGCCGGTGAAGGCGCGCGGACTCTGGCGCGCGATCTTCTTTCTCCCGTCGATCCTGCCGCAGGCGGCGAGCGTCGCGGTGTTCGTCTACATCTTCCAGGCCGACGGCGGCCTGCTCAACCGCCTGCTCGCCCTGGCCGGCGTCACGGGCCCGGCGTGGACCACGTCGCCCGCGTGGGCCCTGCCGGTCATCGTGCTCATCAGCCTGTGGGGCTTCGGCTACCCGATGGTCGTCTTCCTCGGCGGCCTGCAGAACGTGCCGCGCGAATTGTACGAGGCGGCGCACATCGACGGCGCCGATGCCTGGGGCCGCTTCCGGCACGTCACGCTCCCGCTGATCTCCCCCGTGCTGTTCTTCAATGTCGTCATGGGCGTCATCGGCGCGCTCAAGGTCTTCGACCTCGCCTACGCCTTCGGTGCGGCGCAGGGCCTGATCCCCGGCGGGCCGGCCCGGGCGACCTTGTTCTACGGGCTCAATCTCTACCAGCAGGCCTTCACGTATTTCCACATGGGCCTCGCGAGTGCGATGGCTTGGCTGCTCTTCGCCGTGATCGTGGCGATCACGTGGCTCAACTTCCGCCTCAGCCGCCGCTGGGTGCACTACGGGGACTGACCATGGAACATCTCCGCACCCGTCGCCTCGACTGGACCGTCACCCTCGTGCTCGCCCTCGGCGCGCTCGTCATGGTCCTGCCGCTCGCGTGGATGATCCTCACCAGTCTCAAGACCTTCCCGGAGATCCTGCGCCAGCCGCCCGCGCTGCTCCCGGCCGATGCCCAGTGGGGCAATTACCGCACCGTGTGGGAGGGCTTCGCCTATTACCGCTTCTTCCTCAACTCCGCCTTCGTCGCCCTCATGGTCATCGCCGGCACGGTGCTCACGTGCTGTCCGGCGGCCTACGCGTTCGCGTTCTACGACGTGCGGCATCGCGAGCTCATCTTCGGCCTGCTGCTCTCGAGCCTGATGTTGCCGGCGCAGGTCACGGTCATCCCGCTCTTCAAGGCCTTCGCCGCGCTCGGCTGGGTCAACACCTACCTGCCGCTCGTGCTGCCGGCGTGGTTTGGCGGGAATATCTTCGGGATCTTCCTCCTGCGGCAGTTTTTCCGGACGCTCCCCCGCAGCCTGATCGAGGCCGCGCGCATCGACGGCGCCTCGGAGTGGAAGATCCTCTGGACCCTCGTCGTGCCGATGAGCCTGCCGGCCGTGCTGACCGTGGTGCTGTTCACCTTCCTCTGGAGCTGGAACGACCTCTTCAACCCGCTCGTCTACCTCCACAGCGAATCGGCCTACACGCTCCCGGTCGGCCTCCTGCACTTCATCGCCCGCGCCGAGCAGCTCACCGGCGGCAGCGCGGGCCAGGTCCCCTGGCACCTCGTGATGGCGCTGGCCACCGTCATGGTGCTGCCCGTCGTGCTGCTCTTCGTCGCCGCGCAAAAGCGTTTCGTCGAGGGAGTCGCGGCGACGGGCGTGAAGGGATAAGGCCGCCATGCTCGCCTTGCCGCTTTGCCCCTACCCGCAGGTCCTCGAGATCGCAGGTGAGCCAATCCCGTTCCCTGCGGCGATCTCCGTGCACGGCCTCGCTCCCGCCGAACAGCGCACGGTCGAAACGCTGCACAATCTCTTCACCCAGCTCCCGGGCATCGTTGCCGACTTCGGCGGTGTCGCCCTCTACCGCATCGTCTTCCGCCACGATCCCGCGATCGAGCACGCTGAGGGCTACACGCTGACCTCCGATGCCTCCGGTCTCGTGATCGCCGCCCGCACGCCCGCCGGCCGGTTCTACGGCGCGCAGACCGCCTATCAGTTGCTCGCGCACGCCGGCAACGCCCACCGCTTCCGGCGCTTCGGCGAGACTGCCGCGCCCCGTGCGGTCCCGGCCCTGCGCATCGCCGACGAACCCCGCTACGCCGTCCGCTCCTTCATGGCCGACCTCGGGCGGGCGCCGTTCTCGCTGCCGTACCTCAAGCGCCTGGTGCGCATCCTCGCGCACCTCAAGCTCAACACCCTCCACCTGCACCTCAACGACGACGAGCTCTGCGGTTTCCGCTGCGCCGACTTGCCGATCGGCTCGGAAAATCCGCACGCGCTCGATGCCGCGGCCCTGCGCGACCTCGTCGCCTATGCCCGCAGCTACCACGTGGCGATTTTGCCCGAGATCGAGTCATGGGGCCACGTGCACAGCATCGTCTATCATTACCCGCATCTGCGCGGCACCTCCGGACAATACGGCGGCTCGTCGTTCGGCATCGGCGAGGCGACGTACGAACTGCTTGAGAGGCTCTACGACGAGATCGTGCCCTGCCTTGAGGACACGGCGTCCGTGCACCTCGGCCTCGACGAGGCGCTCTGGGCCGTCCTGCCCGGCGAGGAGCAGCGCGGGCACACGCCCGAGAACATGGTCGGCCGGCTGCACGAGATCCTCATGCGCGTGGGCGAGCGCCACGGGAAGAGACTCACGCTGCACATCTGGGCCGACCACGGCGGCCGCCCGGTCCCGGCGGAGCTGCGCGACCGGATCGTCGTGCAGCCCTGGGGTTATCACGAGCAGAACATCCCCGCCATCGTCGAGCAGGTGAAGCGTCACGGCGGCGCCGGCAAGCCGCCGGTCATGCTCGGCGCGGGCGCGAGCTGGATTCGCGTGCACGGCGACTATGAGGCGACACGGGTGTGGTGCACCGAGGCCGCGGCGCATCCGAATGTCCTCGGCGTCACTTTGTGCCTCTGGGGCACCAACGATGTCGCTGGCCGTTTGATCACCGCCTATGCCGGCGCCGATTTCGCCTGGTCGCCGGCCACGCCCGCGCGCGGCGACGGCCCGGCGGCGGGCGAGACGCTGCGCAACGCCGTCGACCAGCAGATGCGCCAATGGCAGGTGCTCTTCCCCGACGCCGACCCCGCCGCCCTTAACGCCGACCGCGGCCCCGAGGTCGAACTCGGCCGCTACCTCTGGCCCCCGCGCGCCCGCGAAGCCGTCGCCCCCACCGCGGATTTCAACCCGGAAGCTTAGCTGCCGTCACAAATCCTGCGGCTCGCTGAGGAAGATCTCCTGCAACGCTGCCGCGGCCGGCTTCATGCGGCCGTGGTAGTCGAGGACCGCCGTGTTGGCGGGGCAGGGGAAGGGGTCGTGGCCCATCCAGACGATGAAGCCGCCGCAGCGCGGGAAGCGGCGCTTGCAGGCGCGGGCGGCGCGGGCGAGGGCCTCGGCCTGGTAACGCTGGCTCCACGTGACCCACTCCGCGAGGTCGCGCGGCGCGCGGCCGTCGTGCGCCGCGGCAAACTCCTTCGCCTGGATCCAGAAGCCGAAGCGCCGCCAAACCGGGTTGCTCTCGTCGATCGGCAGCAACAATCCGGCCTCATAGAACTCCGCCAGCACGTCGAGCGGACTCGCGCCGGCGGCGCCCACCTCGGAGCGGAACAGCGAGTCGTCGCCATCCCAATACGACTGCGCCGCGGGCCACCACGGGCCGTGCACGTCCCAGTTCACCCCGAGGCCGAACTCCTTCTCGTCGGCGTTGAACCGCGGACCCGAGGCCGACGTCGGCAGGAACCGCCGGTGCGGGTCCATCGCCGCAACCTCGGCGGCCATCATGGCGATCAGCGGATGCGCGGTCGTGACGGGCAGGCCGATGCCGATCTTGCCGCCATCGGGCGCGCCCTGCAGCTCGTTGCCGCCGCACCAGCAGAGCAGGCAGGCGTGGTGCTGACGCCGCGCGATGTACGAGCGCACGATCGGCTGCGCGCCGGCGATGACCATCGGATCCTCCGGCGGCCAGTTGTCGAGGCCCGACGACGAGAACGGAAACTCCTGCCAGACGAGCAGGCCGTAACGGTCGCACAGGTCGTAGAAAATCTCCTTCTCCAGAAACGCCCCGCCCCAGACGCGGAGCACGTTGCAGCCCATTTCCGCGTAGGCCTTGATGCGCGTTTCGTAGTCGGCGGCGGTGACGTCGGCGTAGTTCGGCCGGATCGGCGTCCAGTTCACCCCCTGCAAAAAGATCGCCTGCCCATTGACCTGGCAGATCCACGGATCCGCCCCCGCCGGTGCGCCGGCGTTTGGCGTCCACTGCACTTGCTTGAATCCGACATTGCACTCCCACCGGGCCCCGCCCCCCGCCGCACCCGCTTTGTCACGCAATGCGTGACAAAGCCCGACGGTGAGCCGGTAGGTCTTTTGTGCGCCGCAGCGGTTGGGCCACCAGGGCTCGATCGGGAGCCGGTCGAAGGTCGCGCCGGCGGCGAGCTGGGCGGGCGTCACGGTGGCGTCGAGCAGGCAGCGGTCGCCGTCATGCAGGCGCACGGTGACCTCGTCCGGGGTCTTGCCGTAAAGCGTGAAGCCGTCGGCCGCGGGCGCGCAGCGCATGCCCTCGAGCCGCCGGCCGTCGCCGATCTCGAGTGTGACGCGGTCCCAGATGCCGATCTGCACGACGCGCGGCTGCCAGTCCCAGGTGTAGTTGAAGCGCGCCTTCCAGTCCTTGAGCTGCGACGTGTGGTTGAACTGCCCGAGCCAGCGTGGCGGCAGGTCGAACACGATCTGGAGCGCGTATGACTCGGCGGGCGGCAGGGCGCCGAGGTCGAAGGTGTGCTCGGTGAACCCGTTCTCGAAGCGCGCGATGAGGCGGCCGTGGCAGCAGACCCAGCCGGCGGCGTCGAGGCCGGCGCAGTGCAGGCGGCGGACGGGGCCGGCGGCGAGCCAGGCGCCGGGGATTGTCGTGCTGAAGACCCAGGTGCGGTGCTCGATCCACTCGGCGTCGCGGCTGGCGAGGCCGCGGTTCCAGTCGGGGATCACACCGTGCTCGCGCAGGATCTGCTGCACGGAGGCCGGGATGCGGGCCGGCATCGGCGCGATCTCCGGCAGGCTGGGGGCGCCGAGCGCTGTGCCGGTGAGGTCGCGCCAGGTGTCGGGCGCGTAACCGGTGAGGGTCCAGGGCAGGGAGGCGAGGTCATGCAAAGTCGACATGGGAGGCGGGCAACGCCGCGAAGCGAAGCGCCCGCGAGCCCGTTGACGCAACGGTGAACTGCCAAGCAGCAGCGGCCCTTAAGCGGGCGATCAGCCGGCATGCGCCCGCTGGGGCAGGCCGGGCTCGACACGCCCGGGAATGGGCGCTGATATTATGCCAAGGAATGCACATCGGATGCGGTTGTGAAACCCCGGCTTTTGTCGCAGATTTCACTGATCGCAGGGCCACCCTGTGCCGGCGCCTTACCCTATCCCCCATGCGCAAAGCCGTCGATCTGCGATGTGCCAGCCTCGGCCGCCGCCCGGGTTTTCCGGGTGAGGCGGGGGCATCCCGCTGAATGAGTCGTCGCGCCCATCGGTCCGCCCTCATCACGGCGCTGGTCACCGCGCTGATCGGCCTGTTCGCGCTTGGCACCTGGCAGTTCGGGGCCTGGCCGCTCGCGACCTTCGGCGCGCAATATGTGCCGATGGCGCCGATCACGGCGCTCCTGTTCCTGCTGCTGGCGACGGCGCAGGGTGCCTGGCTGGCGTGGCCGCGGCACCGCCTCGTCCGGGGCTGGGTCGCCGTGGCGAGCGGGCTCGCGGCGATCGCGGCCGCGCTGGCGCTGGCGCAGGCCTGGCTGGGCCTGCCGCTGCCGTGGGAAAGCTGGTTCAACCCCGCCGCCGGTCGCGTGGGCGCGATCCCGCTGGGGCGGATGGCGCCGCTGACGGCGGTGAGCTTCCTCCTCTCCTCCGCCGCGCAGGTCCTGCTGGTGTTTGGCCGCGGGGCCTGGCGGCTGGGCACGCTCCCGGCGGCCGGCTTCGTCCTCGTGGCTGGCTGCCTCGTGGCCGCGGGTTACGCCGCGGGCACGCCGATCAGCTACAGCGGCGAGACCGTGCCGATGGCCCTGCTCACCGCGCTCGGTTTCGTGGCTCTCAGCCTGAGCCTGCTGGTGGCGGGACCGCTCGTGGAGATGGTCCGGCATTGGCTCCACCTCGATGCGACCATCCCGGCCGGCACCAAGCCCGGCTCGTGGGGCAATCGGTTGCTGGTCGCCGTCACCCTCATCGTTTCAGTCCTGATCCTGCTCATCGGGTTCTTCAACGTGCGCAGCGAGCAGACCGCCGCGCGCGAGACGGTCCGGCGCGAGCTGCGGTCCGTGGCGGACCTGAAGGCGACGCAGATCGACCAGTGGCGGCAGGAGCGCCTCAGCGAGGGCCGCTTCCTTCATCGCACGACGGCGGTGGCCGAGGACATCGCGGCCTTCCTCGCCCAGCCGGATGGCGCCGGGAACCGCGCGCGCGTGCTCGGCTGGCTGGAGCCGATCAAGGCCGGCGATCGTTACGAGGAGATCCTGCTCTTTGACCCGGCGGGCGGCTTGCGCCTGCACCTGGCCTCCGGACCGGGGAAATCCGCCGCCGGCTGGCAGCACGAGCTCAGGCTGATCGCGGCCGCCGGCGGCGGGCCGGTCCTAACCGATCTGCACGTGAGCGGCGTCAACGGGCGGGTCCACCTCAACATGGTGGTCCCCGTGTACCACCCGTCGCCCGCGGGCGGCGCGCGCGAGCTGCTCGCGGTGCTGGTGCTGGTGATGGACCCCGCCCAGGTGCTTTTCCCGCTACTGCGGAGCTGGCCGGTGCCCAGCGAGACCGCGGAGGTCTTTCTGGTGCGGCGGGAGGGCGACGAGGTGGTGTACCTGACCGAGTTGCGAAACCTCAAGGCGCCGCCGTTGAGCGTGCGCCGGTCCGTCCACGAGCCGCTGCTGCCGGCGGCGATGGCCGCGCGGGGCGAGACCGGCGTCCACGCTGGCCGCGGTTATCGCGGCCGGCCCGTCCTCACGGTCGCCAACCGGATCGCCCAATCGCCGTGGTGGCTCATCGCGAACATCGACCAGGCGGAAGTCTATGCCCCGATCCGCAAGGAGGCCCGCCGGTCGGGCCTCATGGTCCTTTCCCTGATGCTGGTCGTCGGCCTGGCGGCGGCGCTCGTCTGGCGGCAGCGGCATGCCGTCTTTCTGCAGCATTCGCTGGCGCTGGAGCACGAGCGCGTCGCGCTCAGCGAGCGCCTGGCGACCGTCATGCGCTATGCGAACGACATCATCCTGCTCCTGGATGAGCACGGGCGCATCGTGGAGGCCAACGAGCGCGCGCTGGCGGCCTACGGTTACACCTTGGCGGAACTGCAGGCGCTGCCCGTCGGCGGGCTCCGGCCCGCCGCGGCGGCGGGCGCCTTGCCCGGGCAGCTGGACGGGCTGCTCCAGGCGCAGGGCGCCCATTTCGAGACGGTCCACCGGCGCAGGGACGGCAGCGAGTTCCCGGTCGAGGTGAGCGGGCGCGCGGTGGAGATCGCGGGGCGCCGGTATGGCCTCGGCATCTATCGCGACATCTCCGAGCGCCGGGCGGCCGAGGCCGCCCTGCGGGC
The DNA here is from genome assembly GCA_019634615.1 of Opitutaceae bacterium. Taxonomy (GTDB): domain Bacteria; phylum Verrucomicrobiota; class Verrucomicrobiia; order Opitutales; family Opitutaceae; genus UBA2377. The sequence continues at coordinate 64,901 of JAHCAZ010000005.1, read as the reverse complement.
CAGCGAGGAGAAATTCCGGGCCTACGTGGAGCAGGCGGCAGACGCCCTGTTCGTGCATGACCTCACGGGCCGGATCCTCGATGTGAACCGGCAGGCCTGCGCGAGCCTTGGTTTTTCGCGGGAGGAGCTGTTGCGCATGAACGTCTTCGACCTCGAGCAGGTCGTCGACGCGGGGGCGGCCCGGGCCGCGTGGGCGGCGATCACGCCGGATGCGGTCCGGACCTTCCGCGGCCGCCACCGGCGCCGGGATGGAACCACCTTCCCGGTCGAGGTGCGCGTCGGTTGCTTCGACCTCCGGCAGGAGCGCCTGCTGCTCGCGCTCGTGCGCGACACGTCGGAGCGCGAGGCGTTCGAGCGGCAGATCGAGCGCTTCAACCATCTCTACGCCGCGCTGAGCCAGGTCAACCAGGCGATCGTGCACGCGCGGGAACGGGGCGAGCTGTTGCAGGAGATCTGCCGGGTGATCGTCGAGTACGGGCATTTCCGCATGGCGTGGATCGGCTGGGTGGAGGACGGAACCCGCCGGATCCGGCCGGCGGCCCGGCATGGCGACGACCAGGACTACGTGGGGCGGCTGCGGATCGCGGCCGATGACGTGCCGGAGGGGCAGGGCCCGACCGGGACCGCGGTGCGCGAGAACCGGACGGTCGTGTGCGCCGACATCGCCAATGATGCCCGGACGGCGCAGTGGCAGGAGCCGGCGCTGCGCAGCGGCCTGCGCAGCTCGATCGCGTTGCCCATCCGCGCGGGCGGCGTGCCGGTGGGCGTCCTCAATGTCTATGCCTCCGAGGCGGAGTTCTTCGGCCGCGAGGAGATCGCCCTGCTGGAGGAGGCCGCCATGGACGTGGCCTTCGGCCTGGAGACGCTCGCGCGGGACGAGCAGCGGCGCCAGGCCGATCTGGCCCTGCGGAGCAGCGAGGAGCGGTTCCGCGCCATCTTCAAGCACGCGCCGGTGGGCATCTCGCTGACCATGGCCGACGACGGCAGCATTGTGGTCAACGACGAGCATGTCCGGATCACGGGCGTCTCCGAGGTCGATTCGCAAAAGCCCGGGATTTTCAATCAGATCACGCACCCGGAGGACCTGAAGCGCCAAATGGCCATGGCGAAGCTTTTCGCCCGCGGTGAGATAGGCCACTACACCGTGGAAAAGCGCTACCTGCGTCCGGACGGGACCGTCCAATGGGCGGAGTTGACGAGCCGATTCTACACCGATCCGGCGACGAACCGGCGGGTCATCCTGACCATCCTTATTGACATCGCTGCGCGCAAGGCGGCGGAGATCCAACTCCAGGCGCAGCTCGACGAGCTGCGTCGCTGGCACCAGGCCACGTTGGGCCGCGAGGACCGGATCCTGGAACTCAAGGTCGAAGTCAACGGCTTGCTGGCTCGCCTTGGGCAGGCGCCGCGTTACACCAGCGTCATACCCTCCGCCGACCAGGATAAGCCGCATGCGTGATTCTGCGTTCATTGCCCTGATTCACAATGCGGCGCTCCTGCTGGCGCTGGTGCTGGTCTTCGATGTCGCGACCTATCGCGTGCCGTTCAACCGCAGCCTCGTGGCTCGGCTGCTGGTCGGCCTGCTGCTGGGCGGCATCGGCGTGGGCATCATGCTGGCGCCGTTTCGGTTCGTGAGCGACATCGTCTTCGACACGCGCTCGGTGCTGCTGGCGATCTGCGGTCTGTACTTCGGCTTCGTGCCCACCGTGATCGCGGTGCTGCTCACGGCTGCCTTTCGCCTGGGCATGGGCGGATCGGCGGCCTGGGCGGGCACCGGCGTGATTGTCGCCTCGGCCGCCCTGGGTCTTCTGTGGCGGCGGTACCATCACCACCGTCTGGCCGATCTTTCGTGGCGGCCGCTCTTTGCCTTGGGAGTCGCAGTGCATGTCGCGATGCTCCTGATCCTGCAGCTCCTGGGCTGGCGCGCCGGCCGCGCGATCCTGCTCGAGATCGGCGCGCCGGTGCTGGTCATCTACCCGGTGGCGACGATGGCCCTCGGCCTCCTGCTGACGAGCCGGCTGCGCCGGGAACGCGTCGCCGTCGCCTTGGAGGCGAGCGAGGCCCGTTTCGCGGGGTTTTTCGCCTCAAACCCGCTGCCCTGCGTGATCTCGGACCTCGAGAGCGGCGTGATCCTCGACGTGAACGAGGCCTTTGTCGCCGCGTCGGGCCGGGCGCGCCTGGCGCTGGTCGGGCGTTCCTCGCGGGAGCTCGATCTCTGGGCCGGGGTCGAGGAGCGCGAGCGGATCCTCACGGCGATCAAGACGGGGCGCAATGTCCACGGCCTGCCCGTCCGGTGGCGGACGCCCGAGGGCGCGCTGCGCGAGGCCCTGGGCTTCTTCGAGGTCTGGCGCGAGGACGGCGCGGCGCGCCTGCTCTCGAGCTTCGTCGATGTGACCGAGCGCAACCGCATCCAGGCCACGCTGGCCGAGAACGAGGAGCGCCTGCGGCTGGCCTTGTCCGTGGCCAACCAGGGTACGTTCGACCTCGATCTCGTCACGGGCGAGTGTGTCGTCAGCCCCGAGTACGCGCGGATGCTGGGTTACGACCCCGCGGATTTCCACGAGACCGCGGCGGCGTTCCAGCAGCGGCTGCACCCGGAGGATCGCCCCCGGGTCCAGGCGACCCTCCGGCAGTACCTGGGCGGCGAGGTGCCGGACTATCGGGTCGAGTTCCGCCTGCGCACCCGCGGCGGCCAGTGGATCTGGGTCCTCTCGGTGGGCCGCCTGCTCGAGCGCGAGGCGGACGGGCGCCCCCGGCGGTTTCTCGGCACGCATACCGACATCACGCCCCGGAAGGAGTCGGAACTGGCCGCCGCTGCCGCGCAGGCCGAGCTGAAGCGCCTGGGGCTCGCGCTGGATCGCCTGCCGCTCACCTGCATCTACATGAAGGACCGGCAGGGGCGGTACCTTTATGCCAATCGGACGACGCTCGAGCTGTTTGGCGTCACCGCCGAGCAGTTGCGCGGCAGCGACGACACCCGGTTTTTCCCGCCCGCGACGGTGCTGCGGCTGCGCGAGATCGACCGGCGCGTCCTGGAGCAGGGCGAGGAGACGACCGAGGAGATCGTCGTGCCGCTCCCGGACGGCCGCCACCGGCATTACCTGGAGGTCAAGACCCCCATCTACGACGAGGGCCCCGCGCGGAGGATCGTCGGCATCTGCGGCATCTCCACCGACCTCACCGAGCACAAGGAAACGGAGTCGGCCCTCCGCGCGAGCGAACAGCGGTACCGGCACCTTTTCGAGAACGAGCACACGGTCATGCTGCTCGTGGACCCGGCGACGGAGGCCGTCGTCGATGCCAACCCGGCGGCGGCCAGCTTCTACGGCTGGACCCGGGCCGAGTTGCCGGGCCGGGCCGTGCGGGACCTGGTGCCGGCGCTGGCGGAGCCCGGCCTGCGACCCTGGGCCGGGGGCAATTACCTGCAGGCCCCGCACCGGCGGGCCGACGGGACGACCCGCGAGGTCGAGATGTTCAGCGGCCCGATGGAGGTGGCCGGCCGGAAGCTGGTGTACCTCATCGTCCACGACGTCACCGCGCGCCGGGAGGCGGAGCAGCGCATGGTCGCGGCCCAGGCGGAGAGCGCGCGGCTGCTGGCCGAGGCGACCCAGTCGCGCCAATCGCTCCTGAGCCTCGTCGAGGACCTGCGCGAGGCCGACCAGCGGCTGAAGCACGAGCAGGAGCTGGCGCAGTCCACCCTGGACGCGCTGCAGGCGCACATCTGCGTGGTCGACGCGGCCGGCGTGATCATCGCCGTGAACCGGGCCTGGCGCGAGTTCGGCCTGGCCAACGGCGCGCCCGCCGACGCCGCCTGGATCGGCCAGAACTACCTGCGGGTGTGCGGGGAGTCGGCCGGTCCGGCCTCCGGCGACGGGGTCGAGTTCGCCCTGCGGCTCCAGGCCGTGCTGGCCGGCGAGGCGGCGGCGCTGGAGATGGAGTACCCCTGCGATTCACCGACGGAGCGGCGCTGGTTCCTCGCGCGCATCACCCGGTTCTCCGGCCAGGGCGCCGTGCGGGCGGTGATCGCGCACGAGAACATCACGGCCCGCAGGCTGGCGGAGCAGGCCGTGCGCGAGAGCGAGGAGCGCTGGCGCAGCGCGGTGCAGGGCAGCGCGGCCGGCATCTGGGAGAACGATTTCATCAATGGCACGGCCTTCTACTCGGACCGGAGCAAGGAGATCCTCGGCTACGGGCCCGACGACATTCCCCAGCGCATGGAAACCTGGGTGGCCATGATCCACCCCGACGACGTCGAGATCGGCCGCCGCGCCATCGCCGAGCACCTCGCCGGCCGCAAGCCGTTCTACGAGGCCGAGCACCGCTTCCGCTGCAAGGATGGCAGCTACAAGTGGATCCAGTCGCGCGGCCGCGCGAGCTTCGACGCCCACGGGAAACTGGTGCGCGTCGTCGGCACCCACGTCGACATCCACGAGCGCAAGCTCGCCGAGGAGCGACTGCGCGAGTCCAGCGAGTTCCTCGACAACCTCTTCAACTCCGCCAACGCGCCGATCGCGGTCTGGGACCCGCTGTTCCGGATCACGCGCTTCAACCGGGCGTTCGAGCAGCTCACCGGCCGGCGGGCGGACGACGTGCTGGGCCGCGACCTGCCGGTGCTGTTCCCGCCCGACCGCGTCGGCGAGCTGATGGCCCTGCTCCGGTCCACGCTCGCCGGCGAGCCCTGGCAGGGGGTGGAGATGCCGATCCAGCACGTGGACGGCTCGGTGCGGCTCGTGCTCTGGAACTCGGCCACGCTGTTCGCCGCCGATGGCCGCACGCCGGTGGCCACCGTCGTGCAGGGCCAGGACATCACCGAGCGCAAGCAGGCGGAGACGCTCCTGCGCACCTCGCTGCGCGAGAAGGAGGCGCTCCTCAAGGAGGTGCACCACCGCGTGAAGAACAACCTCCAGGTCATCACGAGCCTGCTGCGCCTCGAGGTCGCGCGCAACCCCGAGTCCGGCACCGTGGGCGTGCTCCGCGAGATGCAGGGCCGCATCCGCTCGATGGCGCTCCTGCACGAGACCCTTTACCGCTCGGGCAACCTCGAGCAGGTGGACCTCGCGGTCTATCTCGAGCGCGTGGCCGGGCAGACCTTCCGCGCGCAAAACGAGGGCAAGCCCAACGTGCGGCTCCGCCTCGATCTCGCCTGGTGCCCGGTCTCGATCGACCAGGCCATCCCCTGCGGCCTGATCGTCAACGAGCTGGTCTCGAACTGCCTCAAGCACGCCTTTCCCGCGCGGCGCGGCGGCGAGATCGTCATCAGCCTCCGGCCGGCCGACCCGAAAGGTCACGTGCAGATCACGGTGGCCGACGACGGCCCGGGCCTGCCCGCGGATTTCGCGACGCGGCGCCAGGGGTCGCTCGGCGTGCAGCTGGTGGAGGACCTCGCGCGCCAGCTCGCGGGCACGCTGACGGTGGGCCAGGGAGCCGGCGCGACCTTCACCGTGATGTTCCCGCTGGCCGAGGGGTCCCGGCCCGATCCGGGCCAATCCTGAGCTTCCGCTGGCCCGCAAACTTGCCTTAATCCCCCTGCGCACCCCGTCACGCCCCGCCCCATGCGCTGCCTCGTCCCGATCCTCTCCCTGCTGCTGCTGCCGGCCGGTCCGGCGGCGGTCGCCGCGCCCATCCGGGTCGGGGCGGAGAACAACTCGCCGCCGCTGTCGTATGTGAATGACCGGGGCGGGCATGAGGGGTTCACCGCCGATCTCCTCCGCGAAATGGAGCGCACGGGCCTGGTGGAGTTCGTGACCGTGCCCAGTTCGTGGTCGTTCGTCCTGCAGGAGTTCTCCGCCGGCCGGCTCGACGCCATGGCCAACGTGACCATCAACGAGGAGCGGCTGCAGACGATGGACTTTACCATCAGCCACGCGTCGCTTCATGCCATCACGTACACCCGCCCCGGGGAGCCGCGGATGCGCCGCACCGTGGAGTTTGCCGGCCGGAGGATGGCGACGCTGGACGGCACCATCACCCACATCAACGCCCGGCGCAACCAGGGCTGGGGGGCGGAGATCCGCGCCTTCGGTTCATGGCGCGCGATGCTCGCGGCGGTGCGCGACGGCGAATGCGACTTCGCCCTGGTCACCCGGTCGCTGAAATTCGAGCAGCCGGACGAGCTGGGCCTGCGCGTCGAGTTCGTGGACGACATCGTCTACCAGTTCCATTTCGCCGTCCACCGCGGCGATCGTGAGACGCTGGCCCGGCTCAACGAGGCGCTGGCCATCGTGCGGCAAAATGGCGCCTTCGACCGGATCTACGCCCAGTGGATCGGCCCGATCGAGCCGCACCCCATCCGGCTCAATGACCTGCGGCCCTACGCCCTGCCGTCCGCCGGCGTCCTCGCCCTCGTCGTGCTGCTGTTCTGGTGGCAGCGCCAGATCAACCGGCAGCTCCGGCGCCAGTCCCGGGCCCTGCATGAAAGCGAGGAGAAGTACCGCGTCCTGGTGGAGAACGCCCACGAGCTCATCTTCGTCGTGCAGGACGGCACGGTGCAGTTCGTCAACAGCGCCGCCTGCCGCCTCACCGGGCTCGAGGAGGCGGCGCTGCTGGGGCGGTCCATCTTCGACTTCCTGCCCGAGGCCTACCGGGCCGCGGCCCGCGCGCGGTACGAGGAAATCCTCGGCGGCGGCCTCCGCGAGGCCCGGGAGGATTACCCGGTGACCTTCGTCCCCGGCCGCTCGCTCTGGCTCGAGGTCACCAGCGTGCGCATCGAATGGCGCGGCCGCCCCGCGACCCTGAACCTCGCGGCCGACGCCACCGCGCGGCACGCGGCCGAGATGGAGCTGCGCGACTCGCTCCGTGAAAAGGAGGCGCTGCTGCGCGAGATCCACCACCGGGTGAAGAACAACCTCCAGGTCATCACCAGCCTGCTCCGCCTCGAGGCCGGGCGCAGCGCGCAGCCCGCGACCAAGGCCGCCCTGCAGGACATGCAGGGTCGCATCCGCTCGATGGCGCTGCTGCACGAGACCCTCTACCGCTCCGCCGATTTCGCCCGGGTCGACATGGCCGACTACCTGCGGCAGCTCTCCACCCAGCTGCACCGCGCGCAGAACACGCGGCCCGGCGCCGTCCGCCTCCAGCTCGACCTCGAGCCCGTGATGCTCGAGGCCGAGCAGGCCATCCCCTGCGGCCTCATGGTCAATGAGCTGCTCACCAACAGCCTGAAGCATGCGTTTCCCGACGGCCGCTCGGGCGAGATCCGGATCGCGTTGCACGCGCGGCCGGACGGCCGCGTGCAGCTCGAGGTCGGGGACAACGGGACGGGCCTGCCGGCCGACCTGGATGAGCGGCGGCAGCGTTCCCTCGGCCTGCAGCTCGTCTCCGATCTCGTGCGCCAGCTCCAGGGCACCCTGGAGGCGGGCGCTGCCGGCCCCGGCGCGCGCTTCGTCATCACCCTGATCCCGCTCAAACCGTCCGAAGCGCCGGGAAATGGCTCGCCCGTCACCGCCGCGCAACCGTAACTTTCCCGCACCAGCCCCCGGCCTTAACCATGAGCAAGACGCGCATATTCGTTGTCGAGGACGAGGTCATCGTCGCCCGCGACATCATGCAGCAGCTGGGTGAGCTGGGCTACGAGGCCATCGGCTCCTGCACGCGCGGCGAGGAGGCCCTGGTCCAGGTGGACCGGCTGCGGCCGGACCTGGTCCTGATGGACATCCAGCTGGCCGGGGCGATGGACGGCATCGCGACCGCCAAGCTCGTCCGTGAGCGCATGGCCCTGCCCGTCGTCTTCCTCACCGCGTTCGCCGAGACGGAGACCCTGAATCGCGCCAAGCTGTCCGAGCCCTTCGGCTACATCCTCAAGCCGTTCGATGAGCGGGAGCTGCGCACCGTCATCGAGATCGCGCTCTTCAAGCACCAGTCCGAGCTCAACCTGCGGGCGAGCGAGGACCGCTTCCGTTCCCTCGTCGAGACCAGCCTCGACGCCGTCCTGCTGACCGGTCCCGACGGCCGGGTGCTCGACGCGAACGCCGCTGCCTGCGCGATGTTCCAGTTGCCCCTCGAGGAATTCCGGCGGCGGGGGCGCGACGCCGTGGTGGACCCGGCCGATCGGCGGCTGGCCGCCGCCTTCGACGAACGCCGGCGCACAGGTCGCTTTCGCGGCGAGATCACCATGGTCCGCGCCAACGGCGAGAAATTCCCGGCCGAGATCTCGTCCGCCATCTTCCGGACCTCGAACGGCGAGGAGCGCAACAGCCTCGTCATCCGCGACGTCACCGAGCAGCGCCGGGCGGAGGCCCTCCTGCGCCTGCAGGGCGCCGCCCTCGGCGCCGCGGCCAACGCGATCGTCATCACCGACCGCAAGGGCGTCATCGAGTGGGCGAACCAGGCCTTCACCGACCTCACGGGCTACGGTCTCGGCGAGGTCATCGGGCGGGAACCGGGCGAGCTCATCAAGTCCGGCGTGCACGGGGAGGACTACTATCAGGACATGCGGACGACCATCCTCGCCGGCAGGGTCTGGCGGCGCGAGATCGTCAACCGCAACAAGGCCGGCCAGCACTACTACGAGGAGATGACGATCACGCCGGTGCGCGACGGCGGCGGCGAGATCTCCCACTTCATCGCGATCAAGCAGGACATCACCGAGCGCAAGCGCGTGCTCGAGGCTTTGCGGCAGAGCGAGGAGCGCTATCGGCTGCTCTTCGACCGCAATCCCGCGCCGATGTGGCTGTACGACGCGGAGACCCTGCGCTTCGTGGCCGTCAACGAGACCGCCGTCCGCAACTACGGCTACACCGAGGAGGAGTTCCTCGGCCTGACGATCGCGCAGATCCGGCCGGAGGAGGACCTGGAGCGCTTCATCGAGAACGTGCACGCGACCCGCGACGAGCCGCTGACGGTGGCGGAGTGGCGGCATCGGCGGAAGGACGGCTCGATCATCCACGTCGAGGTCATGTCCCGGCCGCTGCTGTTCAACGGCCGCCCGGCCCGCCTCGTGATGGCGTCCGACATCACCGAGAAGAAGCAGCTGCAGGAGCAGTTCCTCCGCGCCCAGCGGCTCGAGAGCCTGGGCATGCTCGCCTCGGGCATCGCCCACGACCTGAACAACATGCTGGCGCCGATCCTCTTCGCCGGCCCGCTCCTGCGCACCAGCGTCTCGTCGCCGCGGGACCTGCGCATCCTCGAGACCCTCGAGAAGAGCGCCGAGCGCGGCTCCGGCCTCGTGCGGCAGATCCTCGCCTTCGCCCAGGGCACCAGCGCCGCCCCGCGGATCACCCAGCTCAAGCACATCGCGCGCGACGTCGTCTCGATCGTCGAGGCCTCGTTCCCGAAGAACATCACCCTCGAGCAGCACATCGCCTCGAACGCCTGGCCGGTCCAGGCCAATCCCACGCAGATCCACCAGGTCCTCCTCAATCTCTGCGTCAACGCCCGGGATGCCATGCCCCAGGGCGGCACCCTCGCCATCCGCGTGGGCAACCGGCATCTCGACGCCGATGAGGCCGCGGGCATCCCGGATGCCCGGGCGGGTGACTGGCTCGTCCTCGAGGTCGCGGACACCGGCACCGGCATCCCGGCCGACATCGTCCCGCGCATCTGGGAATCGTTCTTCACCACCAAGGCGCCCGGCAAGGGCACCGGCCTCGGCCTCGCCACCGTGCGCAGCATCGTGAACGCGCACATGGGCTTCGTCGGGCTCGAGACCGAGGTGGGGAAGGGGACGACCTTCCGCATCTTCCTGCCCGCCAGCCGCGACCCCGAGAGCAAGGGCGGCGAGAGCGGTTCGCCCTTCCCGGTGCCGGCCGCGACCCGCGAGGAGCTCATCCTCGTCGTCGACGACGACGCCTCGGTGCGCGAGATCATCGCCGCCGTGCTCGCGCAGCACGATTACCGGGTCGTGACCTGCGCCGACGGCGTCGAGGCCATCGTCAACTACAACGCCAAGTCGCGGGACATCGCGCTGGTCATCACCGATGTCGACATGCCCAACCTCGGCGGCGCCATCCTCGCGGCCACGCTCCGGCGGCTGAACCCGCAGCTGCGCATCATCGCCATGAGCGGCCTCTCCAGTGCCGGGGTGGCGCGCGACGACGTCGAGGAGATCAAACGCATCGCCGCGGCGTTCCTGCCCAAGCCCTTCTCGGCGACCGACCTACTGGCGGTCGTACACCGCGTCCTGCACCCCGAACCGAAAGGCTGACCGATGCCCGCCATCCTGCTGATCGAGGACGACGAACTCTTCCGCACCACGCTGGCCGAGGCCCTGGCGTCGCAGGGCTACGCCGTCACCCAGGCCGAGGACGGCGCCGAGGGCGTGAAGCGTTTCCAGGCCGCGCCGCCGGATCTCGTGATCACCGACATCGTGATGCCCAACCAGGAGGGCATCGCGACCGTGCGCGCCCTGCGGCAGATTAGCCCGAAAGTCGGCATCATCGCCATGTCAGGCGGCCTGGCCAAGGACGCCCCGCTTTACCTCAAGCTCGCCGGAGGCCTCGGCGCCGACCGCACCCTGCAAAAGCCCTTCCCGCTGACCACCTTGCTCGAGGCCGTGAAGGAAGTCCTCGCCCTCTCCGGCCAGGAACGCCCCCGCCGCCCCGACCCCGGCCCCGCGACCCCCCCGCCGCCTCCGCCCAAGGAGGGGTGGAGGTGAGCCCATAAACCCCCTTGCACATCCGCCCCGCGTGCGGCATGGTGCCCGACCTGTTCTTTGATTGGCTCGCATCCAATCATCCGACTTTCCCACTTTACGGGGGTGTTCCGGATTCGATCCTTGGTTGGAGTGCGCCGCTGCCGTTCGAGAGTGTTAGGTCTCTCGTTAATCCCCCTGCAAAACAATAATAGGCAACTACGAAGAGATGCCCCTGGCCGCCTAAGTGCGGCCTCGTCGGTCCGGTGACACCTGCTAGCCGGAACTGACGTCGACAGCAGGAATGGTGGTTGGAGCGACTCGCGGTCCATCCACTGTACCTTCATCCGGGAGTTGGCCGGGGCTTAAGCGCGCGTGAACGCGTAACCCCGGCGAGATCAATCTCACGCTACAACGGTAGACGCGGTGTGCAAAGGTCAGGGACACGGGGGTTCAACTCCCCCCACCTCCATTTTTCTTTCCGAAGCGGAAAGAAAAATGCCCGCCATAGGCTCGGCGAAGGCGGGCTTCCGCTCCCGCCCGCAGGACAATATCCCCCTGTAGGTCGGTCTGTTCGCGGACATCCACCGCGACCCACAACCACCGCCGGCGCACCCGAGACCGGCCGCCTCGGTGGGGCGGGATCACAAAGCCAGGGCGTGGGCCCGGATATCGTCGTCGGCGCGGCTCCGGCGCATGGCCGTCGACCAGCGCCACAGCATGCGATCGAGCCTCTGGACAAGGGCATCGATCGCCTGGTAGGCATCCGCGTCGATGACACTGGCCAGGAGATCATTGCCTTGGACTTCGACGTGGCCGTAGGCGCAAAACTCGCGACGGGCGCGGTGGTGTTCGCAATCGATGCCGATCCGCACGCGGACGATCCGCGGTTCGTGGCGGAACAGGCGCTGACCAGCGCGGTCGTCACGGCCGAGTGGTGCAGCACCCAGGCCAGGGCCACTTGCGAGGGCGTGGCGCCGTGGTTGGCAGCTATGGTCGCAGTGGTGCGATCCAGGTGATGGCGGCTGCCTTCGGCGAATTGCTCGCGAAGCCAGTTCGCGCCCGGTGCGGCGGCGGCGCGCTCGGCCCGGAGGGCGACGCGGGCGATGAGGCTCACGCGGTGTTCAGCGCAGAGGTCCATCAGCTCCGTTTCAACGTGGACCCGCCGGTGCAGCGAATAGTCGGCCTGGAGCGCTTCGAGACGGCAATGATTCCGCCGCGGGTCGAGCCGGAAGAGTTGACGCAAGTTCACGTGCCCTGCCTCCGCGGGGAGGCAGGGCCTTGCTCGTCGCCCGACGGCAGTTGGGGATGGATTAGTCGGAAGCAACGTCTATAGTCGCAACGCGTCCGCGGTCGCCGTGAGTGGACGCATCGCTTTGGCGCTCCAGTCATCCTTCCCCGGGTATTCGGGAAAAACTGAAAGGACATCAATACCATGCAATCCACCAACCTTCGTTCGCGTCGCCCTTTTGTGATTGTTGCGATCGTCGCCGTCTTGGCCGTCATCGGCTTTCTCGCCTGGCCTCACCTTCACCACGCCCACGGACATTCCCACGGATCAGCGGACGGCGATTCGCCGGTGTTGGTCCTTAACGACGGCAAGCCATGGTCCACGGACGAGGCCCTGCGAACCGGGATGCAGCGCATGCGGGAGGCCATCGCCCTTGGGCTCGATAAGCATCGTCAAGGACGCCTGCAGCCGGAGGACACCGCGATGCTGGCGACCGCGGTGCAGGATAACGTGAACTATCTGATCCAAAATTGCCGGTTGGAGCCCAAGGCAGATGCCGTGCTGCACGTGTTCATCACGGAACTCCTTGGCGGCGCCGCCTTGGTGAACGCCAAACCGCCGGCGTCGGAAGGTTTCGAGAAGCTGGCCCATGCCCTGAGCGAATATCCCAAGTATTTCGATCACCCGGGCTGGGTCCCGCTCCCGGGCGCTGGAACCTGACTGGGCGGCCGGATGTGGCCAATCTGCCCGCGTTCCCGCGGAGGCGAGCTTCGGATGCCTGAGTCGCTTCGAGATTGGCAACCGGTCGCGACCGAATACCCAAGGTTCTACGATCCAATCGATCCGAAAACCCCCGACCTGCCATGCTCACTGCGTATGTGATTCTGCCCGTATTGCTCATTGCCGTGGTCCTGGCTTCCGTCTGGCTGGACCGCTGGAGTGTGCCGGTGATCCTCGTCGCCTTGGGCACCGGCATCGTTTTTGGCAGCGATGTCCTCAATTTCTGGCATTTTGACGATGTCAAGCTGACGAACCAGGTCGCCAATATGGCGCTGGTTTTCATTCTGTTCCACGGCGGGTTTGTGACCAAACGGGCAGACTTCAAGGCCGTGGCGCTGCCGGCCGGCGGCCTGGCCACTTGGGGCGTCCTGCTGACGGCGGCGGCGCTTTTCCTGGGGCTGAGGTGGGGACTGGGTTGGTCGACCGAGCTCGCCCTGCTGCTGTCGGTGATCATCTCCTCCACCGACGCGGCGGCGATCTTCTCGATCCTGCGGCGGCAATCGCTGCCGCCAAAGCTGTCGTCGACGGTGGAAATCGAGAGTGCCGCCAACGATCCGATGGCCATCCTGCTTACCACGATCGTAGTGGCGAGTCTGGCCACCGGCGAATCATTCGGGTGGGGTTTGGTGGCTTCATTCTTCTGGAAGTTCGGGACTGCGCCCGTCTTCGGCTATGTCGTGGCGCGCATCACAATCTGGGGATTCAACCACCTCAAGCCTCAGGATCGCGGCTACTACTATGTGCTCTTCCTGGCGACGGTGATGCTCACGTTCGGCCTGGCCGAGCTGGCCCAGGCCAGTGGCATGCTCGCGGTGTTCACAGCCGGGTTCTTCCTCGGTAACAGTTCATTTGTGCACAAGCAGGGGGTGTTCAATTTCTCCGAGGCCCTCTCAACCGTCGCGAACATCGGCATGTTCGTGCTCATGGGGCTGCTCGTCTTCCCGCACGAGTGGTCTGATCTTTGGTTGAAGGGGCTGCTGCTCTTCCTGGTCCTGACCTTCTTTGCGCGCCCGTTGGCGGTGTTCCTGGGCACGTTGGGCATGGGTATTTCGCTCAGGGATCGCCTGTTTGTGTCGTGGGCTGGCCTGCGCGGCGCGGTCCCCATCGTGCTGGCGACCTATCCGGCGGCGGCCGGACTGGAACTCGGCAACGAGGTCTTCAACCTCGTGTTTTTTGCCGTCATACTCTCGATCCTGATCCAGGGCGCAACGCTTGGAACCGTCGCCCAATGGCTGGGGCTTTCGGAACCGGCTCGGCCAAAACCGTTGTTCAGCCTGGAGATGCAGACCATGGCCCGAAGCGATTACGATCTGGTCGTGGTGGATCTGCCGGGACCACCGGGCGCCGAGGGGCCGATGGTCCGCTCCATTCCGTTGCCGGAAGGCGCGATCATCACCCTGATCACGCGGGGCGAGGAAGTTGTGCTGCCGAAGGGCGGCACGCGGCTGCAGGGCTGGGACAACGTCACCCTCCTGGCGCATGCCCGCGACGAAGGGCGCATCCGTGAGGCGCTTTTCAAATCCTTCAGCGACGCGGTCGACCATCCAAGCCCCGCTCCGCCCGCGTAAGGTCGCCTGTGTCGGTCCGGGTCGGGACAACATTAACGCGGTCTCGGGCGGGCTTGCGGGCAACACCATCGCCTTGCAGCATGAAGGTCTGAACCTCGATCTCCTACGTTCGTTCTTCGCCATCGCCGAACTCGGCAGCTTGAGCAGGGCGGCCGAGCAGTTGCATGTTTCGCAATCGACCCTGACCCGGCAGCTGCAGGCGCTGGAGGCCGAGATCGGCGGGCAGCTCTTCGAGCGCAATTACCGGGGGGCGGCCTTGACGGCCGCCGGCCACGCGTTGCGCGACGGGATGCGGCCCGTTGTCGCCAAGGCGGATGCGGTGGTGGCCGAGGCGCGAAAGCTGGCGCGCGGCCAGAGCGCATCGCTGCGCATTGGTTACCTTCTGTCTGCCGCCGCCGACTACGTGAATCCGGCCCTGGCGGCGTTTCGGCGCTCCCAACCGGACGTCAAGGTGCGGCTGGTCGACCTCTCGCCCGGGGAGCAGATCGCCGCCCTGCGCCGCGGCGAGCTGGATGTCGCCGTCCTGGGCAACATCAACGCCGCGATCGCGCGCGAGTTTTTCGTCCGACGCATCCGCACCTTTCCCGTCGTCGCGGCACTGCCCGAGGATCACCCCCTGGCGGACGGTGACGACCTGGCCCTCGCCGACCTGCGGCGGGAGATGTTCATCGGCGCGGAGCCTAAGGCGATCCCGGGATTCAATCCCTGGCTGGTCCAGCTTTGCCGCCGGGCGGGGTTCCGGCCGCGGTTCGTGGAGCAGGCGGACAGCCTCGCGCACACGCTGTCGCTGCTGGTCGCGGAGAATGCGGTCACGCTGCTGCCCGGCCTCGTGGAGAAAATGCGGGTGCCGGGCGTCGCCTTCAGGATGCTGCGCCAGCCGGCAGCCACGTGGGACCTGCAGGTTGCCTGGCAGCGGGGCCGGATCACGGCACCGGTCCGGCAGCTCGTGGACCTGCTCACCCGGAAACCGAAGCGCTGACCGCGGCGTCGCGACCCCGCGGCCATGCGCGGAGCGCATGGCCAATCGCCGGGCGGCGCTGTAGGCGGGATCAAGGGGGCGTGCTACCATCCCGCCATGAAACCGTACCCCTATCGTGAGGCCGACAACCGGAGTGACGCCGGCCACTCACCCATTCCCGCGCCGCGCTCGTCCGAGCGCAGCCCGCGGGCCTCCGGCGGTTCCGGCGCCCCTCCCGTCATTCCGTACTGGCGGTATCCGTCGCGCACCCACCATGGCCACCCGTGGTACCCGCGGGGCGGCCGGCCGCCCCGGTACGCGACCGCCGCGCTGCTGCCCCACCGGGGATCGACTCTGTTCTCGGTCCGGGTGATCGCGCTGCTCGCGATCATTGCCATTATGGTCGTGCTGGCGATTCGGTCGTAGTCGCTGCGTCTGCTCTGGCCGGCGCGCCTGAACGGCAAGCGCCGCCATCCCCCGGCCACGCGCTCGCGTGGCGTTTCCTCCGAACCCCTCCCTGTGCGCACGGAATCACCGTGCGACCGTGGGGGCCAACCTGGGCCATCCCATGACCATCCTTCACGTCACTGATTTCCATTTCAACAAACGCTGGTTCAACTGGCTGTTTCACCACGCGCCGGCGCACGACCTCGTCGCCATGTCCGGCGATTTGCTCGACCTGACGGCCGTGACGCCGCACGGGCGACAGATCGAGTGGGTATCCGACTGGCTCGGGGACTTCCCGCGCCCGATCGCCGTGTGCAGCGGGAACCACGACCTGGAGTGGGATCCCGCCACCGGACGCTGGACGCCCGCCTATTGGCTGCGTCGCATCGACAATCCCAACGTCTGGACCGACGGACAACGCGTCTCGCTCGACGGGCTCTCCATCCTGAACATCGGCGCGACCACCCAGCCAAAGGGGGGCGCGGCCGACGTCTGGGTCGTGCATGCCCCGCCCACGGGAACGACCGTCGCGACGCGGGCCAGCGGCGCCGATGCGGGCGACCCCGACCTTGTCGCGGCCGTCAGCCGCCATGCGCCGCGCCTGGTCCTTTCGGGCCACGTGCACGAGGCGATGCGCTGGTGCGACGACCGTCGCGGCCCGCTCTGCCTGAATCCGGGGTACAATCCGGACGCCCCGTTTCCGAATTACATCTTGGTGCGGACCGACGACCTGAGCTGCGAGTTCATCACCGCGGCGCGGGGCGCGGACTGGACACCTGGCGAAATGGCGGAAACCGCCGCGCTCGAACCGGCCGGCGCCTGAACCCTCACCTTCAATCGCCGTCGGCTCGTGCACGATTCCCGTCGCATGGGCCGCGCTGCCCAACCAACCCATCACAACACCCTAGCAACATGAATCCGACTCCTCTCTTTATCTCACACCATGATCACATGAAGCTGCGCCTGCTGCTCTCGAGCGCCCTCAATACCGGAGCGGCCAGCCTGGGCCTGCGCAAACTCCGCGATGAACTCGATCGCGCCACGGTCGTGGACCCCGCCGCGATTCCAGCCGACGTCGTCACGCTGGATTCCGCCGTGGAGTTCGAGGACCTCGAGACCGGCGAGATCGAGGAATACACGATCACGTTTCCGGAGCTCGCCGACGTTGATGCCGGCCGCATCTCGGTCCTCGCGCCGATTGGCACCGCTCTCATCGGCTATCGGGCCGGCAGTGTCATCAATTGGTCGACGCCGGGCGGCGTCCGGCGGCTCAAGATCCACCGCGTCACCGCACCCGAGCCGGCGCTGGTCTGAAGACCCTGCGCCGACCGCTCACGCTTGGCCCCGGACGGCCGCCTCGATCTTCGCGACGTCGATCTTGCCCATGTCCATCATCGCCACGAACGCGCGCTTGGCCGCCGCGCCGCCCTGGGCCAGCGCCTCGGTCAGGACGCGCGGGGTGATCTGCCACGACAGGCCCCACTTGTCCTTGCACCAGCCGCAGGCACTGGGCTGGCCGCCGTGGCCGATGATCGCGTTCCAATAGCGATCCGTCTCCGCCTGGTCCTCCGTCGCGATCTGAAACGAGAACGCCTCGCTGTGCTTGAACGCGTCGCCGCCATTGAGCCCCAGGCACGGCACGCCGCACACGGTGAACTCGACTGTCAGTACCTGCCCGGCCTTGCCACCGGGAAAGTCGGTCGGCGCCCGATGCACCGCGCTGACCGTGCTGTTCGGAAACGTCCGCGCATAAAACTGCGCGGCCTCCTCCGCATCGTGGTTATACCACAGGCAAATCGTATTCTTGTTCATGGAGGTGTGTCCTTGTTTCGCTGCCGAGGCAGGTTGAACCAAATCCCACCTCCGTCAACGCGGCCGAACGGCGGTTTCCGCGCTGAGCGGGAGGTCGGACTGGAACATCGTCGGCGGTCATCCTCCCACGGTCCAAAGCCTACAACTACTGGCGTAATCTGCGCTTTATAAGCGATCTGCGCGGGTTTTGGTTGGTACCAACACGTGCGGAACCTCCACAAATTGGGCATGGGAATATACTCGGAATACCTCGATGCCCTATGAACTACGAAGACCTCCACGAACTGCTGCGCGAACGCGACCAAGCGATCAATACCGCGGCCGAATTCGAGGCGATCGATTGCCAATCGATCGAGAACGAGGCGATCCGTGAGCTGGGCAAGATCGTGATGGAGACGACGGCGGAAGACGGCACCTTCTATTCGTCAACCTGATCCGTATTCTGGACTGTCTGGGGCGTCCCGTTGTCAGGCGCTACCCGACCTGCAAGTCCAACCGCTCCAATCGGCGGGTCGAGAAGTCTTCCTTCCAAAGGACATCGCCGGCGAGCTCCAGTTGCGGGAGGCGTTCGAGCAGGCGGGGGAAGGCCAGGCTGGCCTCGAGGCGGGCCAGGGGTGCGCCGAGGCAGATGTGCGGGCCGTGGCCGAAGCTCAGGTGCTTGTTGGGCGAGCGGCGGATATCGAAACGGTCGGGGTCGGTGAACACGGCCGGGTCGCGGTTGGCGGCGCCGTTGAGCACCGACACCATCTGGTCGCGCTGCAGCTGCACGCCGCCCCATTCCAGGTCCGCCTTCACGCGGCGCGGCGTGCGCAGGAACGACGGCTCCACGCGCAGCATCTCCTCGATCGCGGTCGGCATCAGCGCCGGGTCCGCCCGCAGCGCCGTCAGCTGGTCGGGATTCTGCAGGAGCAACAGCAGGCCGTTGCTCAGCAGGCTCGTGGTCGTCTCGTGGCCGGCAACGAGGATCAGGATCGCCATGCCGATCAGCTCGGACCGGCTCAACCGCTCGCCGGCGTCCTCGGCATTGAGCAGCAGCGTGATCAGGTCGTCGCGCGGCTCGCGGCGACGCTCGTCGAGGATGGCCTCGAAGTAGACCTTCATCTCCCGCGTCGCCTGCAACGCGTCGCGCGCCAGCTCGGCCAGCGGCTTGCGGCGGGAGCCGAGGTCGGTGATGCACTCCGACCAGGCCTTGATCCGGTCGCGGTCAGCGCGCGGCACGCCGAAGAGATCGCTGATGACGAGGATGGGCAGCGGGAAGGCAAACTCCGCGATGAAGTCGCACCGCCCCCTGGCCCGCAGGTTGTCGATCAGCTCATCCACGAGCCCGGTCGTCCGGCGGCGCTGGGTCTCGATCACACGCGGCGTGAACGCCTGGCTCACGATGCGGCGCATGCGCGTGTGGTCGGGCGGGTCGGAATGGATCAGCCCCGTGCCCAGCTCGTCGGCCAAAGGGGCGATTGCCGCGCGGTCGGCCTCGGGCAGCGTGGCGAGCTCGACGCCGATGCGGCCCACGTTGGAGAACCGCGTGTGGTCCTTGAGCCCCTCATGGGTGAGGGCGTAGCCGGGCACCAGCCACATGTTGAGTTTCGGGCTCCAATGAACCAGACCCTGTGCGCGCAAGGTGGCGTAGTGGGGATACGGGTTCTGGAAAAACTCCGGCGTCAGCCAGTCGGCGGTGGGATCGTGCATAGGGCGGGGTTAGGGGAGCTATAGTCGCCGGTGGGCGGACGAAAACCCGGGAATCAACCTACCGGAAGAATGCCCGCGGGCGGCGGGGCTCACCAGTCCGTCACCGCGCCGTCGGCGTTGAAGCTGCGGCGCAGGATTTCCTGCTGGAACGGATGCTTCCGCACCTCGGCCTCGTCGATCTCGATGCCGAGGCCGGGCTTGGCGCTCGGGCGCACGATCTGGCCCTTGGGCTCGATGGTGAATCCGGAGGACACGATGTCGTCCCGCCAGGGCACGTCGTTGCGCACCGACTCGCAGATGATGTAGCTGGGCGTGGCGAAGCCGAATTCCAGCGACGCCGCCGTGCTGACCGGCCCCTGGGGGTTGTGCGGGGCGAGCGCCACGCGGTACGCCTCGCAGAGCGCCGCGATGCGCCGCGCCTCGGTCAGGCCGCCGCAGTGCGTGATGTCGGGCTGCAGGATGCTGGCCGCCTGCTTGGCCAGCAGGTCGCGGAATCCGTGCAGGCCGGTGACGCGTTCGCCGGTCGCGATGGGCGTGCGCACCGCGCGCTGGATCTCGGCCATGGCGTCGGGCGCCTCGGGCCAGCAGACCTCCTCGAGGAAATACAGCCCGTACGGCTCCAGCGCCTTGGCGAACTGCAGGCCCATGCGCGGCGACGGCCGCGCGTGGCAATCCACCATCACGTCGATCCCGGGCCCGACCGCCTCGCGGATGGCCTTCACGCAGGCCTCGGCGTAGTGGATCGGCCGCAGGCCCTCGATGGGCGCGGTCTCGGGCACGGCCATGCACTTGAAGGCCGTGTAGCCGTCGGCCACCGCCTGCCGCGCGAGGTCGGCGAAGCGCGCCGCGTCGTCGGGCGCCGTCATGTAGAAATCCTCCATCTTGCCGCCGCCGAGGTGGCTGTACGTGCGCACGTAGTCGCGCACCGGGCCTCCCCACAGGCGGTGGCAGGGCACGCCGTGGACCTTGCCCATGATGTCCCAGAGCGCGAGGTCGATGCCCGCGATGGCCGTGGCGCGCACGATGCCGTTGCCGTGCCAGAAATGCTGGCGGAACATCATCTGCCAGAGGTGCTCGATGCGCGTGGGATCCTCGCCGATCAGGAGCTGGGCGACGTCCTCGACCGCGCCGACGATCGAGCGCGTGTGCCATTCCAGGGTGGCCTCGCCCCAGCCGTGGAGACCGGGCTGGTCGGTGAGGACCTTGACGAAGACCCAGTTGCGCATGCGCGCGTGGCAGACCAGCGTTTCGACCTTGGTGATTTTCATGGGGCGGGTGTCGTCCCAGCGTAGTGCCGGACGACGGTGGCCCACACAACCCGAATCAGGCGCCGCGGGCGGTGAGGAAGCGCAGGCGCTCGCCGATCATCTCCGCGATGCGGATCAATTCTTCCGCCTCCGCGGCGGGCAGGCGGATGCGACACTGGCGGCGCCAGAGGTCGAGCCAGGCCTGAAAGTGGCGTTCCTCGAGCCCCAGCGGCATGTGCCGCGCCGGCATCGCGCCGCGATAGAGGGCCGGCCCGCCCGTCGCGCCCGACCAGAAGTCGGCGATCTTCTCGAGGTGCGCCGGCCAGTCGGCGATGTGCGCGTTGAAGATCGGGCCGATCTCCGCGTGCTGGCGCACGTCGGCGTAGAAATGCCGCAGGAGGACGGCCAGCGCCGGGCGGCCGCCCAGGCGGGTGAACAACGGGGTGGAAACGGCCATGGTCAGTCCTCGATCTCCGGCATGGCGCAGGCCGGGCTGGCGTACTCGCCGGCACGGGCGAGGCGGCGCGAGCGCGCGGCCCCCGCGGCGGCGGCAACCGGGTCGCGCGGCCGCGGGGTCGCTGGCCCGGATCTCCCGGCGGGCCGCCCGGTCAGGCGCCGCCCGGCTGGTTGGCGGGCGGAGGCGCTGGGCTGGCGGGGTCGGGTGGGCATGCCGACAGCGAAGCCGGCCGGCAGCGTATCGCAAGACGATGTTTTCCGCTTGGCCGGTCCCGGCACGCCTGCGAGGCTGGCGCGAACGCCCCCTGCCATGCCTCGCTCGTCCTCCGCTCCCCGTCCTGCCGCCCGCTGGGCGGACCTGCCATGAAGCCGACCCGCCCGGGGTTGGCCACGCGCTGCGCCCACGCCGGTGCGCCGCGACCCGCGGACGGCGTCAACGCGCCCTTTTCGCCGCCCATCGTCCAGAGCTCGCTCTTCGCGCTCGGGAGCGCGGCGGAGGCCGAGGAGCTCTTCACCGGGAAGCGCCCGGGCTACGCGTACTCGCGGTTCGGCAACCCCACGGTCGAGCGGCTGGCGGAGGCCATCGCCGACCTCGAGGGCGGGGCCGGGGCGCTGGTCACGAGCTCGGGCAACGCGGCCGTCCTGTGCGCGGTCATGGCCGCGCTCGAGGGGCGGCGCGGCCCGCTGGTCACGCATCCCGACATCTACGGCGGCAGCTTCGAGCTGCTGCAGATCCTGGCCGAGGTCGGCCGCGTGCCGGTGCAGACGGTGGAGGCCACCGACGACGCGGCGTGGCTCGCGGCGGTGGCAGGGGCGGGCGCGGTGCTGGTCGAGACGCCATCGAACCCGCTCATGCGCCTGGTCGACCTCGCGGCGACAACCGCCGCGGCGCGGCCGGGCGGCGCGCCGGTGATCGTGGACAACACCGTGGCGACCCCCTGCAACCAGTTGCCGATCACGCAGGGCGCCGACTGGGTCGTGCATTCGACCACGAAGTACCTCAACGGCCACTCCGACATGATCGGCGGTTGCGTCGTGAAGCGCGAGCCGCTCACCCCGGCCAACCGCCGCATCCACAAGAATCTTGGCGGCACCGTGAACGCGCTCGATGCCTGGCTGGTGCTGCGCGGTCTCCGCACCTTCCCGCTGCGCCTCGCCGCGCACAACCGCAACGGCGCGGCCGTGGCGGCCTGGCTGCGCGTGCATCCCGCGGTGGCGCAGGTCCATTACGCGGGCGACCCGGCGCATCCGCAGGCGGGGATCTTCAGGCGGCAGATGGCGCACGGCGGCTCGCTCCTGTCGTTCGAGCTGCGCGGCGGCGCCGCGGCCGCGACGCGGTTTCTCGACCGGCTGCGCCTCATCGTGCACGCCGTCAGCCTCGGCGGCCTCGAGAGCCTGGCCACGCGCCCGGCGATGACGAGCCACCGCGGCATGCCGCCCGAGGCCCGGGCGCGGGCGGGCGTCGCGGACGGCCTCGTGCGCCTGTCGGTCGGCGTCGAGGATCTCGACGATCTGCTGGCCGACCTCGAGCAGGCGCTGGCAACGGACTAGCCTTGCGCGTCAGGGTTGGCGGCGCGCTCAAGCAGGCTGATGAGGCGGGGGCCGATCGAGCGCAGCTCGGTGCGATGCACGCGGTAAAGCTTATCCAGCGCGGCCAGGCCCTTGGCCGTCAGGCGGACCTCCACGCGCCGGCGGTCGTCCTTGGCGGCGGAGCGGCGGACCAGGTTCAGCGCCTCCATGCGATCGACGAGGCCGACGGCGCTGTGGTGGGCGACCTGCATCTGCTCGGCCAGTTCGCCGATCGTGACCCAGTTGCGGCCCGGGTAGCCCTCGATCGCGAGCAGGGCCTGATACTGCTGGGGCGTCACCCCGCGCGCATGGGCGGCCGCCTCGCTGAAACCGAGGAAGCGGCGCAGCGTGTAGCGGAACTGGGCGAGCAACTCGTAATCGGCCTTGGTCAGGCTGGAGGCGGACGGGCGCTTGCGGGGCATGAGCATCGGAAAGCGCGCCGGCGCCGCGGGTGCAAGCGTCAACCGCGTGAAGCCTGCGCCGTCGGCCCCGGCATTTCGGCCGGCCAGCGGAGGCGAAGCGTGCCGTCCGGCTGCTGCTCCAGCTCGCGCAGGCAGAGCGTGCCGCCCCAGCCGTCGCCGTCGGCGATGAAGGCGGCGCCGAGCCGTCGGTCACCGGCGAAGGCCGCGGTTTTCATCACGCGGGCGTCGATCGGGTCGAGCCGGTCGTCGGCGGGGGTTTCCCACGGGCCGAGGGGGTGCCGCGATTTCCGGTAGCGGGCGATGCCGTGGAGGCTGAAGATGAGGTAGTGCCAGCCGCGCCACGCGAAATAGTCCGGGCATTCGGGCTGGGTCGGTACGTCGAGGATCAGGAACGGTTCACGGAGATCCCATGTGCGCAGGTCGGCCGAGGTGAAATGCGCAAGGCAACCGCGCTCGCGTCCATCCGCCTCGCGCCGCGCCGCCGTGGCGAGCAGGTGGAATCCGGCGCCGGCGGCATCCGGAAACACCACGGGGTCGCGCGTCGCCTGCCGGTCGTAGGGCGCGGGCAGCGTGGCCAGCACGCGCCGGGGCCCGAAGTGCACGGCGTCGCGGCTGGTCGCCACGCACAGCGGCGCGGGCGCACCATCGGCCATGCGCAGCGAGTGAAAAGCGTGGAAAATGCCGGCGTGGTGAAAAACCGATCCGGTGCAGACCGACCCCGCCGTGTCCCCGTCGATCACGAGCGCCAGCGGGTGTTCCTCCCAGCACCGGAGGTCGGTCGTCGACAGGTGCGCCCACTGGTGACCGCCGCAGCCGCCCATGCTGGCATGCTGACGCCGGTCGCGCAGGTAGTAGACATGAAAACGGCCGGCGTGGAAAAAGGGCATGCAGTCGCCCACGTGCACGTTGTGGCCTCGCGGCTTCCAGCCCTGGCCAACCGGATGCGCCGGGCCGAGGTAGCGGTCGGCGCGGACAACGTCGGACGCGACCTCACCGGCGCCGCGGTGGACCTCGAGACCGCGCACGACCGCCGCGGTCTGCAGCGGTCCCGTCGCCGGCGGGTAGTGACCGACCGGCCAGTCCTCGTCGAGCAGCACGCCATCCACGAACAGGTCGATGCGGTGGCCGGCATGGCGGAGCACCAGCTTGTGCGATTCCGTGGAGTCGATGGCGCCGAGCGGGGCGACCAGCTCGCAGGCGGGGCGGGCGGGCGAGCCGCGCACGATGCAACGCAGCAGATCCGGCGTGCCGCCCGTGCGGGCCAATTCAAGCGCGGGCTGTCCACCCTCGCCGGGACAGGTGAGCAGCGGGCCCGTGAAGTGGCCAAGCGGGGCGAGCCGCAGCGTCAGCGTGAAGGCCCCGGAAGGCAGGTGCTCGGTGCGGGGTGTCACACGTGCAGCCGCGCCGGCAGACGGAACGGCTTGAAGTGCCAGGCCGCGACGTGCGTGCGCGCGGGGGCGTCGGGCGCGTCGGCGAAGTTCTTGTCGCCCACGACCTGGCCCGGGCTGACGACATGCCAGTCGCCGTTGTAGTAGTGGTGCGGACCGAAGTGGTTGAACGTGCTCGGCGCGAGGGCGACGCGCAGCCGGTGCGATCCGGCGGCCAACTCGCGCGCGAGTGTCAGCGTCCAATCCGAACCCCAGACCCAACCCGCCGATTCATCGTCGATCGTGACATGCAGCGCGTCGCCGAGGACGTCGGCAAATCGCAGGACGCGGGTCGGCGCCAACAGCGTGACGGTGGCCGTGGCGACGAGCGGACGCTGGAGAAACGGCAGGCCGGCGGCAACGAGTTCGCCAGACGCGTCAGGCGCAGCGGCCGCGGCGGTGAAGGGCCCGTCGGTGTGGATGGTGCCGTTGGGGCCCGCGGTGAACGGGACTTGGCTGCGCACCGCGAACGCGCCCTTGAGCCACACGAACGGAACCCCCGGGACCTCGCGGGCAGTGCGAAAGGTCAGCGTGTGCGGGCCGGCGCCCAGTGCCGGCAGGTCGACGTACGTGCCTTCGTCGCCGGGCCGCAGCGCGAGGGCGATGCCGTCGAGGCTGGCGGCTGGCACGTCATCCGCAAAATGCAGCCGCGCACCGACCGCCCCGGTGACGAATGTAGCGGCGAACGTCGCGGGCGCCATGCGCTGGATGGTGAGGAGCCAGGCGTTTTCGGTGGGCCAGGTGAGTTTCCAAGCGAGTGGGATTGCCGTCGTGGTGCGACTGGTAGGAGCGAGCTTGCTCGCGATCGTGCTGCTGGCGGGTGGCGAAATCGCGACCAAGGTCGCTCCTACCTCGGCCGCAGACATTGCCCACGCCGCGGCGGGCCCGCGCAGCTGGGCACCGTCGGCGATCACGAGATGGCGATAGGTGGCTTGCCCGACGCGCACCGTGCCGCCTTCGCGGCGGCCATCTTCCTCCAGCGTGCGCTCGTCGACGACGTCGTAGGCGATGCCGGCGGCCTTGAGGGCTTCGAGGCGGGCGAGAAAGGCGCGGTTGATGCGGCCGGCGGGCGTGTCGGGGTAGGTCGAGGCGTTGTGGGCGTTGGTCTGCATCAGCTCCCACGGCTCATATGCAGCCATCAGGCCGCGGTAGGGCGCCACGACGAGCGTGTCGGGCACCGCGGGCGGGCGTGTCGTGAGCTCACGGCTCACGCGGGCGAGCAGCGACGCAAAGGCGTCGGTCCAGCTGAGGTGCAGCGGCTCCGAGGGCGGCCAGTCGGTGATCGCCGCCGTGTCGAGGCGGTACTGGCTCAGGTGAAAGACAAAGTCGGTGATCCCGTTGCGCCCGAGCCAGAGCAGATAGCGCTCGAGGTCCTCGGGTGAGGCGCCCCAGCCGGCGCCGCCGAAGCACTCGACCATCGCGCGGCCGACGCCGAGCTGGCGCGCGGCGGAGGATGCCTGGCGCGGATAGAAATCGAGCGCCGGGTAACGCTCCAGCGAGTCGATGCCGGGCAGGCTGAGGTGCCGGTACACGCGGTGGCACGAGCCGACCATCGGGAGCTGGAAGAGCGGGTGCTCCTCGCCCTTCACGTGGCCGATGAACTGCTTGCCGTGGCGGCGGCACCAGGCGTGGTACGGCGCGAAGAAGCCGTCGATCAGCGAGTCGGTGACGAGTTCCCAGAACGTCACGCGCACCGCGGCGCTGCCATCGCCGTGGGCGAAGAGCAGCGGGAGCACGCGGACGTAATCGGCGCCGAAGGCCGCGCGCAGGCGGTCGGGCATCGTGCGCGACCAAGGGATGCCGGCGACCTCGGCGAACGGGTCCTTGATCATGCCCGACTCGGGTTCGTCGAAGAAGATCGCCTCAATGTATTCGAAGGCCTCCGCGGGCAGCGCGGCGCGGTAGCGCTCGTGGATCAGCTCGAGAAAGTGCCCGAGCACGCGCGGGTCGAGTGAGTCGACGTAGTTGACCTTGCGCGGCGTGAGGTGCCAGGTCTGCGCGCCGGGGGTGCCAGCGGGGACGAGGCGATTGGCGGCGTCGGTGTGGAACGCGCCGAGCGAGTCGGGTGTCGGCGTGCGCGTGAGGTCGAGGCGCATCGCGCCGCTGTCGGGGTATTGCGCGAGCACTTTCCCGTCGCCGGTGCCGCTGGGCCAGCCGTTCTCGTCGTACAGCCAGAAGCGCAGGCCGAGCTCCTTCGCATCGAGGATGCACGCGGCGACGATGCCGATGTACTCGTCACTCAGGTAGGGCGGGATGCCGGGGTAGAAGCGCGGATGGAACACCACGCCGTGCAGCCCGGCGGCCTTGAAGGCCAGCAACTGCCGCCGCAGGCGCGCGCGGTCGAGGGGACCGTTGATGGACCAGAACGTGTAGTAGCGGGGCGCAAGGTCAGCCATGGCGGGGAAACCACGAATGGACACGAAGGACCACGAATCCAAGACCGGGTTTTCAACCACGGATTACCCTCCTTCGCCAAGCCTACGGAGGGCAGGCACGGATGGCACGGATCCAAACCGGATAAACCACTTATCTACACTGATCTTCACAGATCCCAATCAGTGTTCATAAGTGTTCGTCAGTGGTTCAATTGGATTGTATCCGTGCCATCCGTGTAATCCGTGGTTCCGTCCGGTTTGGCATGAATGTTCGCACTCCTGCGGGATTTTCGCTGTAGTTTTGCGTGTCCAACCCGGGATTCGTGCTTAATAACCCGGTGATTCTTCGCCCATGAGCAACCCCCGTGTCCTCAACGTCGCCATCATCGGGTGCGGCAGCTACGGCGCCGAGCATGCCAAGTTCCTCGCGACCTGTCCGCAGGTGAAGCTGCATACGGTGGCCGACATCGCGGCCGATCGCGCCCGGGATTTCGCCGCGAAGTTCGGCGCTGGCGGTGCCACGACCGACCTCAATCGCATCTGGTCCGACCCGGCCATCGACGCTGTTTGGATCTGCACGCAGCATGACACCCATGCGCCCCTCGCCGAGGCGGCCGCCGCCGCGCGGAAGAATTTCTTCCTCGAGAAACCCCTGGCGCTGACCCTGGCCGACTGCGACCGCATCGTAGCGGCGGTCGAGCGCAGCGGTGTGATCGCGTCGTCCGGCTTCAAGCTGCGCTTCTTCCCGGCGGTAAAGGCTGCGAAGGCATTTCTCACCCGGCCGACGCTCACCACGGCGCACGTCATCGACGACCACTGGCCGTCGGAGTTTTGGGCGAATGACCCCGTGCAGGGCGGCGGCAACGTGCTGTCGCAGGGCTGCCACATCGTCGATACGGTCATCCACCTGCATCCGTCGGCACCGGTGCGCGTGTACGCGACGGGTGGCAACCGGCATCATCCGACCCGCGCCATCGTCGACACGGCCGCGATCTCGCTTACCTTTGCCGACGGTGCGGTGGCGAGCATCGCGATCGGCGACGTCGGGGTGTTCCCCTACACGTCGAAATTCGCCCTGCAGGCGGCCGACGGCGCGCGCAGTTTCAGCCTCTACAACCGCCTCAACTCGCTGATGACCCGCGTCGACAAACAGATCACGGAGCATCCGGCCTGGCCGGAGGACGGGGCGGCGGTGATCGACCGCGAGTTCATCGCGGCGGTGGCGGAGGGCAAACCGACGCCGTGCACCGTCCACTCGGCGCGCCGCACGACGGCGGTCGTGCTCGCGGCCATCGAGTCCATCCGCACCGGTCAGGCCGTCGACCTGACCAAACCGCCGTACGCGGCGGCAGTGACGTTGCCGGCATGAACGCCGTCGCCACGCGCCTCACCGATCTCGCGCGCCAGCATGGCAACCGCTGGTTCGACCCGGCGAAGCGCCAGTGCGTGGGGCCGCGCGACACGTTGTGGTACGCGATCGCGCTGTTGTTCTCCGCCGACGCGGCCGAGCGGGCGCTGGGCGACGCGCTCCTCGCGGAGGCGCGCAGCGCCGACGGCACGCACACGCCGGCGACGATGCTGGCGATCTTGCTGGCGATCCCCGACCGCATCTCGGCCGCCACCGCGGCCAATCTCGAGGCGCAGGTCAAGGCCTCGCTGCCCGAGGCTGCGCTTTGCGAATGGCATGACGGCAACGTCAACCACCCGCTGGCGGCCTGGGCGGCGCTGATCCTCGGCGGCGAGCGCTATGGTGAGCCCCTCGCGGTCGCGGCCGGGGCCGGTCGCCTGCGCACCCTCGTGCGCACGGTCGGCGACCGCCGGCACGTGCTGCGCCGGCAGGCGGTGTTCTCCGAGTACAACAGTCCGACCTACACCGCGCTCGACCTGTGGTTCCTCGCGCTCGTCGCCGAGTTCGCGCAGGACGCGGCGGTCCGGCAGCTCGCGCGCTTCACCGAGGAGCGTCTGTGGATCGAGACGGCGTTGTACTATCACGCGCCGACCCAGCAGTTCTCCGGTCCGCATTGCCGCGCGTACCTCGACGACTCGCTCGGTGGCTGGTCGGCTCTGCACTGCACGATGGCGGTGGCGTTCGACGCGCCCCTGCTGCTCGAGCCGGCGCGCTCACTCGACACCGATCACCCCTCGGCCGTGCTGGAGAACGCGCTGGTCGCGATCACGCCCTTCCACGTGCCGCACGAGGCGCGGCGGCTCGCGTTCGACAAGCCCCTGCCGTGCTCGCTGCGCTGGCAGACCTACGGCGAAAGCTATCACGAGAATAACGCGGCGCATCGCTTCGAGGACGGCCTCTATCCCGGCGGCTGGAGCCAGCTCACGAGTTGGCAGACCGAGGAGTTCGCGCTCGGCACGGCGGCGCGACCATACGTCAACGCGGGTCACAGCGACGCCTTCATGGTGCGCTTGCGGCGGCGCACGAAGGTGCATGCGTGTTCCGACTTCCGCTCGATCTTTTGCCGCGGCGTCTTCAACGACGCCGTCGTCGGCCAGCCCAATCGCGTGCACGTCACGGGCGGGGCGACCGACGCGAGCTACCTCTACGAGGAGGGCCGCACCTGCACGCTGCAGCACCGCAATCGCGCGCTCGTCTGTTACGCGCCCAAGGGCGCGGGCCATCGCGGGGTGGGGCGGTTCCGCGTGGACGTGATGTTCACGTTCGATGCGCCGTTCGACGAGTTCCGTATCGACAGTCGGCCGGCGGTCGCCGCGGCCGCGACGCTGCCGGCGTCGAGCCGGTTCACCTTCCGTGACGGCAATGTGCTGGGCGTGCTGATCCCGCTGGCGCCGCAGCCGGCGGCGAGCGCGACACCGGTGACCCTGCGCCAGGCGAACGGGTGTTTCATCGTCTCGATCGCCAATTACGATGGCCCGGCGCGCGACTTCGACCGTGACGCGTTTCGCGGCTGGGCGAATGGCTTCTACTGCGAGCTGTGGACGGCCGCGGATTTCCCGGACCTCGACGCGCTGTCGCGCCACGCTGCCGCCATCCGCCTCGAGGACACGGCGCCCGGCGGCGGCCGGCACCGCCGCACTGTCGTGCGCAGCGGCGACACCACGCTCGAGCTCGTGCACAACCCCTGGGCCGAGGAGATCCTGCGGGCCACGGCCAACAGCGAGCCGGTCGAGGTCCCGCATTTCGAGGCGGTGGCCGCGGTCAACGGCGCCCCGCTGCTCCAGCCTGCCACCCTTTACGGCGCGGAAGCCTTCGCGGCCTTCACCGCCACCCAAACTTCCGGCCGGTGAAAGCGGAGCACAAACAGGGCTGGCTCTTCGTGTCGCCGTGGGTGATCGGCTTCGTGCTGCTCACCGCGGGGCCGATGGTGTATTCGCTCTACCTGAGCTTCACGGCGTCGAGCCTCCTGTCGCCGCCGCAATGGGTCGGCCTGGAAAACTACCGGCGCATGTTCGGCGACCCGATCTTCTATCGCAGCCTGGGCAACACCGCGTACTACGCGGTCTTGGGCGTGCCCTTGGGCATGGTGCTTTCGCTTGGGCTGGCGCTCCTGCTCGATGCGCCGGTGCGCGGGCTGGGGTTCTTCCGCACGCTGTTCTTCCTGCCGTCGGTGACCAACACCGTGGCGCTGTCGATCCTGTGGCTGTGGCTGCTCAACCCGGAGTTTGGCCTCATCAACCTCGCGCTCGCGCGGTTCGGCCTGGAAGGTCCGCTGTGGCTGCAAGATGAGACCTGGGCGAAGCCGGCGCTCGTACTCATGTCGCTGTGGACCGTGGGCGGGCAGATGATCATCTGCCTCGCCGCGCTGCAGGGTGTGCCGCCGGAGCTGAAGGAGGCGGCCGCGATCGACGGCGCCGGGCCGGTGCGACGCTTTTTCGCGGTGACGCTGCCGCTGATTTCGCCGGCGCTCCTGTTCAATCTCATCATGGGGCTGGTGGGCGCGCTGCAGGTATTCACCCAGGCGTTCGTCATGACGGGCGGGGTGCAGCCGGGCAGCGAGGGCGGGCCCAACCAGAGCACGCTCTTCATCGTCCTCTATATCTACAAGAAGGCCTTCCAGGAGTACGACATGGGCTACGCCTCGGCGCTGGCCTGGGCGCTGTTCCTGATCATCACCGTCTGCACGTGGATCGCCTGGCGCGTCTCGAAGTCGCGCGTGCACTACGAGGGAGGCAGCGCATGAACGGCCTCAGCCACGGCTCGGCGCCCGCGCGCGTGCTGCGCATCGGCACGCTCTACCTTGTGCTGCTCGGCCTCGGTGCCCTCTTTGCCACGCCGGTCGCGTGGATGCTCAGCTCGTCGCTGCACACGCTGCCCGACGTGTTTGCGCAGCCCTACCGCTGGCTGCCGGCGGTCCTGCAGTGGGAGAACTACGTCCGCGCCGTCACCATCCTCCCGGTGCCGCTGTTCCTGTGGAACACCATCGTGATCACCGTGCCGGTCATGGCGGCGACCGCGCTCTCGTCGGCGCTCGTCGCCTACGGCTTCGCGCGCTTCCGGTTCCCGGGCCGCGACCTGCTCTTCAGCCTGTGCCTCGCGACCATGATGCTGCCGGGGCAGGTGACGATGATCCCGCTGTACATCCTGTTCGCGCGGCTCGGCTGGGTGGATACCTACCTCCCGCTCATCGTGCCGGCGCTGTTCGGTTCGCCGTTCTACATCTTCCTTCTGCGGCAGTTCTTCCTGACCATCCCCAAGGACAGCGAGGAGGCGGCGTTGATCGACGGCGCGTCGCGCCTGCGCATCTGGTGGAGCATCATCCTCCCGCAGGCCCGCCCGGCGCTCGCGACCGTGCTGATCTTCACCTTTATCGGCACGTGGAACGACTTCTTCGGTCCGCTGCTCTACCTCAACAGCCCCGAGAAGGCCACGCTCACCCTCGGCCTCAACCTCATGAAGACCCAGGTCCTCGGCTCCGGCGTCGTCGAGTGGAACGTCCTCATGGCCGGTTCGCTCCTCGTGCTCCTGCCCAACGTGGTGCTCTTCTTCCTCGCCCAGCAGCACTTCATCAAGGGCATCTCGATGGGCGCATCGAAATGAGGCACCCCGGAGTCTTTAACCACGGATTGCACGGATGACACTGATGAAACTTCCTGAAGCCCCCTTGACCTCCTTCGTCCGCTACCTTCTTCCCGGCTTCTTGGCTTCCCTCTTCCTCCTCACCGGCTGCGGCGGGTCGGGCGGGAACGACCGCACGATCGTCTACAACTGCGCGGCGAACACGGCGGAGATCGCGGCGCTCAAGCCCGCGCAGGAGAAGTTCTTTGCGCGCACCGGCATCCACGTGAAGCTCAACCCGTTCAGCGGCGAGGAGAAGCTCTACGCGATGATCGCCGCCGGGCAGGCGCCCGACGTCTTCTATACCAACAACGCCGTGCGTGACCGCCTCGCCGCCGAGGGGCGGCTCCTCGACCTGCGGCCCTTCGCCGAGCAGGACCCGGTGTGGGCGAAGCTCCGGCCCGAGGTGAAGGCGGCGGCAGTGTCAGCCGATGGCGGCATCTATAGCCTCGGCAATTGGACGCACACCTGCGGCGTCTATTACGACCGCGCCGCCTTCGCCGCCGCCGGGCTCAAGCCGCCGGCGGCCGACTGGACCTGGGCCGATTTCCGCGCCGCGGCGCAGGCGCTCACCCGCGACGACAACGGCGACGGCAAACCGGAGCGCTACGGTGCCTTCATTCCGGCGCACTTCATCGAGGCGCTCGAGCAGATGAACCATGCCCCCATCGCGCACGACGGCCTGTTCCTCGCCATCCCGCCCGAGGCCCGCGAGGCCTACGCGGCGTACCTCGAACTCATCCGCGCCGGCGTCATGCCCGACATTCGCCGTGTGCAGGCGCTCGGCATGCAGGCAGCGCAGATGCTCCAGTCGGGGCGCGTTGCCATGCTGTTTGAGGCTGTGCCGCACACGGGGCTCATCGAGACGCTCACCAACGACTGGGCCGTCGCGCCGCTCCCGCGCTTCGGCGCGAAGGAGCCGCGCTATTTCCGCTCGGCCAGCGGCGGCCTGTCGCTCAGCGCGACCGTGGAGAACCCCGCCGACGCGTGGCGCGCGCTCGTGTGGCTCATCAGCGAGGCCGAGCCGTACCAGCCTAGCCCGGTGCTCGCCGCCGTGCCCTTCGTGACGGCGTGGGAGGAAAAATACCCGCGTCTGCGTGGCCGTGGCTTCCGCGAGGTCTGGGAGTTGAGCGAGCAGCATCCCGGCGGCGACCCGCGCTACTTCGTGCGCTTCGCCAGCTGGTCGATGGGGCCGGTGATGACCCGCTTCCAGCCGTGGCTCGACCGGCTCTGGTCGGGCGACGCCACGATCGACCAGGTGGTCGCCGCCGTCCCCGGCATCAACGCCGAGGTGCGCCGCGACCTCGAGCGCCAGCTGCAATCGTCGGCGCTGCGTCCGGCCTGGAAGGCAGCGCTGGAGAAGGCGCTGGCGGAGGCGCAGCCATGAGCGCTCCGTCCTTCCGCTTCCAACGCACAAATCGCGATGGCGGTCGCATTTGCCTCGGGCGTCGCGTCGTCGCGGAGATTCGCGGCCTGGAGCTGATCAACTTCCGTCCCGTCGCCACCGCGGGTCGGCTCGTGGGCGCCGACGTCGGCGTGCCGCTGTTCTGGCGGCAGTACGGCAATCATCAGGACCCCGGGCGGAGCGCGAACTCGCATCGGCGGCTTGAGTTGATCGCGATCGGCAAGGATTCGCTCACCTTGCTCGCCACGGGATTCACGCGGTCGCGCAGCCTGCGGAGCGACATCGTGGTCACGCTGCGCGTCGTAGGCGGCGTCATTTCCTGCGCGGTGCAGGCGCGGCTCGAGGTCCAGGCGGGAAAAGGCTGGCTGGTCACGCCGCATCCCCACCATGGCGAAGTCACGTTCTGCACGCTTTGGCCTGCGGGCGTCTTTTCGCCGGATGGGCGGGCGCCGAAGCGCTTTCACTCCTGCCTGGTGCAGCGCGGTGTCCGTGTCGAACGGATCGCACACCATCACCTCGGGAGCCCCGACAAGCATCGCATTCACCTGAGCCCGGGCGACCGGTTCGCCTGGGTCCTCGAGGATTGGAATCCCGTCATTACCCTCGGGCCGGGTGACCGCGCCGAGGCGGGCGTCTGCGCCTACATGTGGGACACGCATTTCGGGCTCAAGATCTGCCGCGGCGGTCGCGATGTGCGGCTCAAGCCCGGCACGTTGCTGCGGGCGGCGTATATGCTGACCGCGGAGCCGCGGGCACGTTGGCAGGGCGCGACGCGGGGTGCGCGGCTGCGTTCCGCCGGGGCGGCGGCAGACACGCCGGTTTGGACCGGCGGACGGCACACGTTCGCCGACACTTTCCGCCGCCCGGGCTTGGCGGGCAACGCCGCCTGGCCGTGGGAGACGGCGGTGACGAGCGGTCCGGTGGCGGCGGCCCGGTTTGCGCGGGACTCGCGGGTGGGTTGCACGGATCGGTTCTCGCTGCGCATCTGCAGTGCGCGGACGGTGCAGGCAGCCTGGCAGGCGACCACGCTCGGTCCGGCGTTTGGCGAGCCGGCCTTCCGACGCGGCGGACGCCTGCGGCTGACCGCACAGGTGCGGACGCGGGATCTGCGTGGTGCGGTTTCCGTGGCGCTGCGCATTCACCGGACGGGACGGGGTAACGTGTTCGACTTGGGCAATTATGAGATCTTCTCCAGCACCGCCGTCAGGAGTGCCGCGACGGAGTGGACCGAGCTGACGGTGACCACGCCGCCGCTCGCCCCCGTTCCCGACCGGGTGCACGTGCTGCTGCGCCTCACGGGACGGGGCACGGCGTGGTTCGATGACGTGGAATTCGAGCGCGTACGCCGATGACAGCGCCGAGAGATTGCCGATCCGAACGGGGTGGCTACGAGCGTGAGCGAGTGGCGCTTGGGTTCCGCAGCGTTTATCCACTCGCTCACACTCGTAGCTACGGGACCGCATGAAACTCGCATTCCAACGCGCAGGAAAGGGACGGTACCGCACCCGGGTGTCCCGTCCCATCGATCAACCGGTTCTCGTCGAGGTCGGGCTGACGCTTCCGGTAGGATATCTGGAGAAGCACTGCCGTTATGCGCGCCTCGTGGATCCGACCGCGCTGCCGACCTTCCTGAACACCGAGTTTGCGGTCACGCCGCCGGGGCGGCGCGTCGGCCCGTGGCCCGGTTGGCGGGGGATTCCGGAACTGCCCGCGCTGACGTTGCGCAGCGGTGCGTCGGTCGTGCCGGGCAAGTATTACTTTCACGGCGACGAGGAGGCGGTCGGCGAGCTGCGCGTGATGTTTCCCTGTGAGGCTGGCATCGCGGGCACGCTGGAACTGATTTCACCCGACCCGACGCTGCGGCCGGTGCGCGCCCAGGTGGTCGCCAACCTGCCGGCCTACGCGCCGCCGCGACCGGTGACGCTGCGCCCGGAGCTGCGCGGACAGCATCCGCGGCTCGTGGTGGATGCAGCGCAGGTGGTGGCATTGCGCCGCGAGATCCGCGGTGGGCGCGCGCCGCATTGGCGACGGTTGCAGCGGTTGGTGCGGGAATCGTGGACCTTGCCATACGCAACCACGCCCGAGGGCAAGGTGCTGCCCGGGCGGGAGCGACTGACGGGCGCCGACCGTGCGCTCATCGCCGCCTTGACCGCGCTTCTGCGGCCGGACGCGCGGACGACGGCGTGGGCGAAGCGGACCTATTTTGCGTACGTGCGCGAGACGACGCGACCGGACTTCGGGCCGCTGGGCATCGATACGCAGAGCGGGGAAGTGCTTTACCTGCTCTGCGTGGGATACGACTGGTTGCACGCTGTGATGACGCCGGCCGAGCGCGTGCGGGCGCGGCGGCGGTTGTGGGAGGTTGCGGCCATCTGCCGGCGGCACCTCGATCCGGCGCGGCGTGATTACGCGCAGGCGCATTACGTCGGCTGCGGCCTGGGCATGCTGGCCTTCGCGTTTCTCTTCTGGGACGAGCATCCGGAGGCCTTTGCCTGGGCGGCTGAGTTGCGCGGGGCCCTTGCCCGGGTCCTGGCGATGCTGCCGCGCGACGGGTTCTTCCCGCACGGCCTCAACCTGTGGATCTACGAGCACGGATTTTTGCTGCGCTGGCTGGAGTTGTTCCGCCAGTGCACAGGTGAGGACCTTTGGCGGTCCACCCCGTACTTCGCGGCCGCTTCGCGTTTCCGGGCGGCGGCGACGTCGCCGGACGAAAAATACGGCGTGACCTTCGGCGACCCGCAGTACCGCGTGACGGGCGACAGCTGGTGTCAGCTGCTCATCGCCAACCGCACGGGCGCCGGCACCGCCCAGACTTTGGGCGAGGCGCTGCTCGAACAGCGTCCGACTGGCACCGACCACCGGCACGCACCGCCGCGGCGGCGCGTATACGAGCTACTGTGGCACGCAGTCACCGGCGATGGGAGATCGGAACCGGGGGATCGAAGGCAAGGTAGCTACGAGCGTGAGCGAGTGGTGGCTGGGCGCGGTCGGCGGGTTGACCACTCGCTTACGCTCGTAGCTACCGGCAGGAAAGAAGGCAAGGTTGGGCCGATCGAGGACGGCTTGGAGATCTTCCCCGACGGTGGTCAGGTCTTCGTGCGCCGCGGCGCCACGCTGGTGACGCTGCGGGCGGGCGCGCCGTTGGGGCGCCAGCGCCGGGCTGCTGGCGAAGTGGGCGGCTACGGACATTCCGATCCGTGCAACGGGGCCGTGCTTGTGTGGCGCGGCGGCACGTTCGTCGGCAGCGGGCCGGGTCCGCTCTACCGGCGCGACACCGCGCTGCACAACCTCGTGACAATCGACGGGCGCGGTCAGGTGGGCGACGGCTGCGTCTGGTTCCCCGATTTTATCGCCGAGGCGGCCATCCCGCCGGGGCCGCGGGTGCGGCGCGAGGGTCGGGCCGTGCGTCTTCGCTGCGAGCTGGCTGCTGCGTACCTGCCGCATCTTGGCGTGCGCCGGCACACGCGCACCGTTTGGATCGGCCCGGACGGTTCGCTGCACGGGGAGGACACGGTCGTGCTGCGCGAGGCGGCCGAGATCGCCTGGCACTGGCACACCTGGGCCCGGGTGCGGCTGCGCGCGGGCGCCTTCCTCCTGATTGGCCCCGGCTGCCGTGCCCACCTGGCCATCGACCCCGTGGGTGGCACCCAGCTGCGCGTGCAACCGGAGCGTTTCGTCGCGGCTTATCCCCATGAAGGCACGGTGGGCACGGAAATCACCGCCACCCGCCATGCCTCGCGCGCCGTCTTCCACTGGCGCCTGACCTGGCTCCCATAACCTAGGGCCCAAATCCCCGGCCTCCTCCCTCGCCTTTGTCACGCAATACGTGACAAACCACGGGAAACGGCCGTGTGCTTTGTCACGTATTGCGTGACAAAGACGGGAGGCGAAAGGGGGCAAGATTCGCGGGGGATTGGGCAAGGCATGCGGTGCGGTGTCGGGTGGGTGGGAGTATAAGGCAGTTGTGGAAATCCGTCGGCTTGGTGATCGGCCGGGGCGGCGGGCGTTTTCACGATTTTTCCCCATGAAAAGCCGCCGCGACTTCCTCAAGACCGGCCTTGTGTTAGGGGCCGTGATATCCACCCCGGGATTGAATGGCCTGTGGGCCGAAGAGAATGCGACGCCGGCGCCCGCGCCTGCCGGGTCCAAACCGGTGCTCGTGGCGGTGCGCGAGGGCGAGCGCGTGCCGATGCTCGACCGGGCGCTGGCGGAACTGGGCGGCATCGGCGCCTTCGTGCGGCCCGGGCAGACCGTGCTCATCAAGCCCAACATGGGCTGGGATGTCTCGCCGGAGCGCGGCGGCAACACGCACCCGGAGATCGTGGCGCGGCTGGTGACCCTGTGTCGCGAAGCCGGGGCGAAGTCGGTCAGCATTTTCGACAACACCTGCGACCAGTGGCAGCGCTGCTACGCCAACAGCGGCATCGCCCCGGCGGCGGAGGCGGCGGGCGCCCAGGTGGTCAACGGCAAGGACGAGAGCCTCTACCGCGAGATCGAGATCCCGCAGGGCGTGAAGCTGCGGCGGGCTAAGGTGCACCGCCTCGTGCTTGAGAGCGACGTGTTCCTCAACGTCCCGGTCCTCAAGCACCACAGCGGCGCGCTCATGACCGCGGCGATGAAGAATCTCATGGGCGTGGTCTGGGACCGGCGCTACTACCACAGCAACGACATGCCGCAGTGCATCGCCGACTTTGTGACCGTGGTGAAGCCGGCGTTGAACATCATCGATGCTTATCACCCGATGGTGCGGAACGGCCCGCGTGGGCGCAGTGCCGACGACGTGGTGCTGATGCGCACGCTCCTCGCCTCGACCGACATCGTGGCGATCGATGCGGCGGCGGCACGGCTGCTCGGCCATGCGCCGACGGATGTGCGGCACGTGCAGGTGGCGGGCCGCATGGGCCTGGGCACGATCGACCTCGGGGCGGTGGACATCCGCCGCCTCTCGCTGGCCTGACGCCATGCGGTGGCCGCGCCTCAAGCCGGTGCGGGTGGCCGGGGCCGGGCTGGTCGGCGCCGGTTTTGCGGTGGCGTTGCTGGACTTCCGCGACGCGGTGCCGTCCGCACTGGGGCACTGGCTCGGATCGGTGCAGTTCGTGCCGGCAGCGATCGGCGTGGCCGCCGGGGGCGCATTGGCGTCGGCGCTCGTGCTCGCGGGCCTGCTGCTCATCACGCTGCTGTTTGGCCGGGTTTATTGCGCGGTGCTTTGTCCGCTGGGTATACTTCAGGACGTCGTGGTCCGTCTGCGCCGGCGATTGGGCGGCCGCGGGCGGGTGTTGCCCTATGCCAAGCCGGCGAACGCTCTCCGTTACGGCATACTCGGGCTGACCTTGGCGGGCGTCGCTGTCGGGGCGGGCGGGCTCACGCTCGTGCTGGTCGATCCCTACAGCAACTTCGGCCGCATCATGGTGGGTCTGGTGCGACCGCTGGTGGTGGCGGCCAACAATCTTGCCGTCGGCGGAGTCGAGGGGTTGGGGTGGACTTGGCTTTACCGGGTCGAGCCGCCTTGGCTGGGTTGGTCCGCGGCGGTTTGGTCGCTCGCGGTGCTCGTGTCGGTCGGCGGTCTCGCGTGGTGGCGCGAGCGGCTGTTCTGCAATACGGCCTGCCCGGTGGGCACGGTGCTCGGCCTGGTGGCGCGGCGCGCGGCCTGGCGGCTGCGGATCGAGGCCAGCGCCTGCGTGAAATGCGGCGATTGTCTGCGGGCGTGCAAGGCGCAGTGCATCGACGTGCGGACCGGCACCATCGACGCCTCGCGGTGCGTGGCGTGCTTCAACTGCATCGGCGCCTGCGAGGAGCGGGGCATCGCTCACGAGTGGATGTGGCGGCGGACCACGGCTGCGCCCGCGCCTGGCCGGCGCGAGTTTCTCGCCGGGGCGGCCGTGGTGGCGTCGGCACGGGCCTTGCCAGAGAGTCCCAAACCGGCTTCGGCCGCACCGGCGGCGGAGGATCCCAATGCCTGCACGGCGGTGTGCCCACCGGGGGCGCAAAGCCTTGACCGGTACTTGCAGCGCTGCACGGCCTGCCACCTGTGTGTCAGCGCGTGCCCGACGCATGTGCTGCGGCCGGCGCGGTTGGACTTCGGTTTCGCCGGGTGGCTGCGGCCGCGGCTGGATTTCACGAAGGCCTTCTGCAATTTCGACTGCACGCGCTGCGGCGAGGTCTGCCCGACGGGTGCGATCGAGCATCTGGACCTGGCCGACAAGCAACGCACGCGGGTGGGGCGGGCGGCGCTGAAGGTGGACCTCTGCGTGGTGAAGCGCGACGGCACCGAGTGCGCGGCGTGCTCGGAGCATTGCCCGACCAAGGCAGTTGAGACCGTGCCGTATCGAGACAACCTGCGGCTGCCGGAGGTGAAGCCGGAGCTGTGCATCGGCTGCGGCGCCTGCGAGTTCGCGTGTCCGGTGGTGCCCGAGAAGGCGATCACGGTCACCGGCCGGCGTCGCCACGAGCGGGCCGAAAAGGCGGTCGAGGCCAAGCCCGCGGCGCCGGCCGCGGGGGATTTTCCGTTCTAGCGCGGCGGCTAGAGATAGCCACAGGAGGCGCAAAAGGAACAGAAGGGACCGATCCGTTTCTACAGGAGGAAACAGAGGAAACGGAGATTTAGGATCAGGCTCTCTGTTCTCTCTGTGACCTCCTGTAAAATGCCTTGGCCTTATTCTGTGCTTTCTGTGCCTTCTGTGGCCATTGTCTTGGTTTCTTTCCGTGCGATCCGTGAAATCCGTGGTTCCCGCTTCTGGAGTGAGCGGTAGGCGGGAAAACCGTTGAACGCGTCCGCGGCCGACGCAATCTCGGCGCATGCCCCCGCTTCGCCGCGTCGTCAGCCTGGGACTCATGCTTGCGCTCGGAGTGTTCGCCGCCGAGCCGGAGAAGTTTTCTCCCCGCGCGCTGCAGTGGGAGCCGGCGGCACCGCTGCTGGCCTCGCCGTTGGCGGGGGACGTGCTGGCGGATGCGGTGGTGACGGCCTCGCACCATGAGGCGGGGCAGATCCCGGAGTTCGCCAACAACGGCAACGTCGACGACAACATCCTCCACTGGGCGAGCAAGACGCTGCCGGCGTGGATCCGGTTCGACCTCCCGGAGGCGCGGCCGGTGCGGGAGCTGCGGTGGTGGTTCTTCGCCTCGGGCGGGAAGACGATTTCGTTCCTCATCGAGGGCTCGGCCGACGGCGCGAGCTGGCAACCGCTCGTCGACCGGCGCGTGAATCCACCGCCCGCGAACCTACGCGGGGAACGGGTGGTCCTGCCGGAGACGGTGACGATCAAGGCGCTGCGTCTGACCGTGACGGACGCTTCGAAACCCGAGGACGGCGTGCAGGTATTGGAGGTGGATGCCTATGCGCAACCCGTCGCCTCGGTCCTGTCGGGCGCGGTGCTCGGCGTGCACCGGCGGGTGAACCCGGCGGATCTGGCACCGACCGCGGAACCACTGAAGTGGTCGGCCACGGCGTGGCGCGGCGAGCGCGTATCGGGGCAGGTTGCGGTGTGGACGGATGGTCCGCGCGAGGGTTTGCGGGCGGAGGTGTCGGGGCTGCCGCTGCCGGCGCAGGTCCGCTTCGTGAAGCAGGTGCGCGCCGACGGTGTTCTGGCGGGCGACCTGCTCGACGATGCCGGGCGCATCGCCATGCCGGCGGGCTCCTACCGTGTATTCTGGCTCACCGTTGAGACGCCGCGCGACGTGGCGCCCGGGAAGTATCAGGGAACGATCACCGTGCGCGCCGACGACACGGAGCCGCTTGTGATCCCGCTCGAGCTCGAGGTGTTGCCGGCGACGTTGCCGGCGCCCGCGGACTGGAAATTCCATCTCGACCTGTGGCAGCACCCCTGGGCGATCGCGCGGTGGCACAACGTCGAGCCGTGGAGCGAGGAGCATTTCCGGGTCATGCGGCCTTACCTCGAGGAACTGGCCCGCGGCGGGCAGA
Source organism: Opitutaceae bacterium (assembly GCA_019634615.1). Lineage (GTDB taxonomy): Bacteria > Verrucomicrobiota > Verrucomicrobiia > Opitutales > Opitutaceae > UBA2377. The sequence goes on along the minus strand of JAHCAZ010000005.1, from coordinate 24,004 downwards.
AGATCGTCACGGCCACGATCACCGACCGGCCGTGGGGGCGGCGCGATCACGACGACTATCGCTCGATGGTGGAGCACGTGCGCGCGGCTGACGGCACGTGGCGCTTCGATTACTCGGTCTTCGATCGGTACGTGGAGTTCGCGCAGAGCTGCGGCATCACCGGGCAGATCAATTGCTACTCGCTGCTCACGTGGTCGGGGCGGCTGTACTACACCGACGCGGCGACGGGCGACGAGCGGTTCCTGCTGTGCGACACCGCGGGGCCGGAGTTCGCCGAGTATTGGGCGCCGTTCCTGCGCGACTTTGAGCGGCATCTCGAGGCCAAGGGCTGGCTGGAGCGCACGCGGCTGGCAGTGGACGAGGCGCCGGCGCCGATGATGCGGGCGATGACCGATCTCGTGCGCACCCACGCGCCGCGCCTGCGCATCAGCCTGGCGGGCAACCAAGCGCCGTCGCACTACACGGGCCTCGATCTGGCGGAGTTCAGCATCATCCTCGACCACGCGAGCGACGAGCTCTTGCGCGACATCGCCGCGCGGCGGGCCGAGGGGCGCATCACGACTTTCTACGTGTGCCTCGACCCGAAGCGGCCGAATACCTTCGTCACGAGCCCGCCGGCCGAGGCGGTGTGGATCGGTTACTACACGGCGGTCAACGGCTACGACGGCTTCCTGCGCTGGGCGTGGACCACCTGGCCGGAGAACCCGTTGCGTGACACGACGTACTGGGGCCACCCTTATCATCACTATCTCCCGGCCGGTGACACCTTCCTCCTCTATCCTGGTCCGCGCAGTTCCGTCCGCTGGGAGCTCCTGCGCGACGGCTTCGAGGAATGGGAAAAGCTGCGCCTCCTGCGCGAAGCCAACCGGGGCCAGTGGCCGGCAGACTTAGGCGAGCTCCTCGAGCGCTTCCGCAACCCGAAGGCCATGGGTGACGACGCGACCATCATCCGCGACGTGCAGGAAATGCGTGAAGCGGTCGAGGCCGCGGCTCGGGAAATGGCGGCACAGTAAGTTTGACATCGGGGCGATGTAAGAAAAAGTAAGACGCCATGCAGCTGACATTATCCAGTAAAGGGCAGATTGTGCTCCCGGCGCCAATCCGGCGGCGACTTAGGCTGAAGGCCCGGTCAAAGCTCGAAGTCGAGGAGCGTGACGGAGGCGTGTTTATCCGGCTTGCCAGCCGCACCAAGGCGATCGAGCCGATCGAGTATCTGCCACCGGGCGCTATCCGACAGGGCCAGCGCGATTACGATCTGCAGGCCTTGGCCGGTCCTGATGAAGGACCCGACGAGTCATGATTCCGGAGTTGCGGCAATGGGACGTGGTCAAGGTGCGGATCAATCCGCAGGACCGTGACGAGCATCCCGCTGTTGTCCTTTCACCTGATGAAATTGCCGGTGATCCGAAGACTCGGAAGATCAATGTGCTTTATGGAACGTCGCGACGACCGGGATTTGCGCAGGCTGTCCACGAAGTACAATTGAACGGCGCCGAGGGACTGGAGCGCGCCACGCTGTTCAGTTGCGCCCATCTGTACCAGGTGGATCCGGTGAAGGTGACCTTGCGCCTGGGCCGGGTGGGGGTGGAGCGACGTCGGCAACTTGGGCGGAAAATCGTCGCAACCTTCAGGCTGCCGCTTTGAGGAAGTCGGCGGAAGCCGGAATGAGCAGCTGCAACCGGCTTGTCCGCTCGACCTGGTGGTGTCGTGCTCGGCGTGTTGCTTGAATGATCGCTTGACGCTGACCCGCTGCGTTGGATGCCGGTTTCGGGCGGAGAATGTGATTTTGCACCTGAGGTAGGAGAAGGGCGTTCCTCCGCAAAAGAGGGCGCATCCCGCGTTTTACGTGCGCGATCTCCGTGAGGTCATGGAGATTCTTACTGCGGGCAGCTACGATATTGATCTCATCGCCGATGGCGCCCGACGCCAAGCTTCATGGTGGACTACGAAAGCTTTTACCAGTGCATCGACTACGACCGACTCGACCCTGCACCAGAGGTAGCGTGGACCTCTGAATTGCGGCAAACTTGCGCAGAACGGTGGGCGCGACTGCGGAAGGGCAAAACCGGCCCAAGGTGCCCCGACTGGGTTTTCCTTCAATATCTGGTCGAGCATGAGGGTTTGCTGCTGCACGGTTCGCAGGATCCTGGAATCGTGGCATTTGAGCCGCGGGTGGCGGGCAATGCGTTCGAGGATGGGAGGACGTCACGGGTCTATGCGTCGAGTTCCTGTCAGTTGGCCTACTGGTATGCCATTGTGGATAGGGAGAAGCTAAAGCAGGTTTGTGGTGCGGTGAAGTTCGGCATGATCTATGCGCCGGTCCATCCGCAGACTATGGTCAAGGGCCCACGGCATTTTTTTCACCTCTCACACGTGGCGTTTCCTCATCGCCCGTTCCGACCGGGCGTGGTTTACATCCTGCCGCGCCAGCCGTTTTCTCCAGAGTACCTGGAATTGCAGTGGTATGCAGAGAAATCGGTCGCGCCGTTGGCGTCGGTGACGGTCAGCCCGGCGGACTGGCCGATGCTGCCGTGTGTGCATGCGCTAAATTGGGATCTCCTGCCGAAAGATCCGCGCTGCAAAATTCCTCGTTTTGACACGCCAGAGGCATTTCCAGCCATTGGCGTGATGACATGGTCACGCGATGAATAGTTATGAAGAAGATCGGGCCGCGCGTACTCGCGGCTTACCGGGGACGCATCATCAATGTTCATCCATCGCTCCTACCAAAATACGGTAGCAAAGGGATGTTTGGTCGGGCCGTGCATGAGGCGGTGCTCGAGGCAGGGGAAACGATGACCGGCGTTACGATTCACTTCGTGAATGAGGCTTACGACGAAGGACGGATCCTCGCGCAATGCAGTGTACCCGTGCAGGCGGACGATACGGTCGAGACGCTGGCGGCGCGCGTGCTCGCACGGGAGCACGGCTTGCCGATTGAGACCCTGCAGGCCGTGGTTGCCGGCCGCATCGAATTGGGTTGAAAATTGGCGGACCTTGAGAGCGGGGCAGGAGTTACGATTTCAGGTTGCACCCGCCTGGCCGGGGCTTTGGTCGACGGTCACGCCATTGGCCTCGGCCCAATCGAGCATGAAGCGGTTCATCGCTTCGTCCCGATAGGAAAACCAGTCATCGAGCAGACCGAACCTTTCCGCCGTGTGCTTGAAGAACCGGAATGCGCCTCGGCCCTTGATCGCGCGCCAAAGCTCATCGGCCTGACCGGCGTCCTTCACCGTGCCAATGAAGCGCTCCATGTACCGGTATTCATGGAAATCGAATTTGGTCGGCAGAGCGAGATAGCGGTCATCGCCGGCAGCAATGCCGTTGGCGGCCATCCATTGGGCCTTTTCCATGTCGGGCATCCCTTCCGCCTCGGGTGCGTTCTCGCCCGACTCTGCGGCCTCCATCACTTCACGCTCAACCCAGACCACCTGCCCGGTTTGCCGGTCCAGCCAGGCGCTCATCTCCTCAGAATCCAGATCGAGCGCAATCGTGAGATCCATGAGTTTGGCCGCCGGAGTCATGGGATGAAGAAGGTCCAACCAGTAGTGCATAGAGATCCGATAGTCAGGACAATTTTCGTGAGCCGGAGAATATGCCCATCAAGCCGACCAGATGTGCTGACCATCAGACCGACCAAGATGCTTGCGCGTCGGCTGGCCATTGCACTGCCGCCGACGCCCCCGGCCGTCGCCAATCGCGTGGCCGACTGGTGTGAGCACGAGTTTCGCGTCGGGCGGTACCGATACCTGATGTTCTGCAGCACCGCGTCGCTTTATCCCGTTGTCGGCTTTGGTCCCGAGGTAGGAGCCTGTTTACAGGCGATGGAGCGTGCCAGCGCGGTCGGTGCCTCAGGTCGCCTGCAAGCAGGCTCCTGCCTGGAGGGTGCACAGCGCCCGCAAGCGGGCTGCCTACGGTGGCAGTTACCCATTTTGGCTTAATCATGCGGGCGGGCCTCCGGTTCGGCCCTCCGGCGATTGACCGGCCCGACGGGCGAAGGTTGGCTCGCGAACACAACTACCCCGTGCAGCTCCGGCTGCAGTTCCCCATGTCTGATTCCCACCCCAACCCCAAGGCCGACGACGGGCGCTCCGTCATCGATATGTCCAAAATGAGCGAAGGCCAGCGGGCCGCGCTCCAGGTCACTGAGGCCGCGCGCGAGTCGCATGATGACCTCAGCTTTGTGGCCCACCTGTTCATGGGGCGCTGGCGACCGGACAAGCTGGCGCCGTTCACCGACGTCGCGCCGGAAGAGAAGGCGCGAGCGGACAAATTCCTAGCGGACCTCGCGGCCTTCCTGAAGGCGCGCGTCGACCCCGACGAAATCGATCGCACGGGCGAGATTCCATCGGCGGTGCGCGCCGACCTCGCGCGCATGGGCGCCTATGGCATAAAGGTGCCGCGGGAGTTCGGCGGCCTGGGGTTTTCGCAGACGACCTACTGCCGCGCCTGCATGCTCATCGCGAGCCACTGCATGAACGTGTTCTCGCACCTCTCGGTGCACCAGTCGGTGGGTGTGGCGCAACCGATTCTGCTCTTCGGCACCGAGGCGCAGAAGCGGCAGTTTCTTCCACGCGTGGCGGGTGGGGAGCTTTCGGGTTTCGCGCTCACCGAGAACACGGTCGGTTCCGATCCGGCGCGGCTGCGCACCGAGGCCGTGCCCGATGGCGATGACTATCTCATCAGCGGCGAAAAACTCTGGTGCTCCAACGGCACCGAGGCCGGCCTGCTGATCGTGGCGGCCAAGACCCCGCCGAAGCTGGTCGACGGCAAGCCGCGCACCCAGATCACGACCTTCGTCGTCGAGGCCAAGGCGCCCGGCGTCGAGGTCGTGCACCGCTGCCAGTTCATGGGCCTGCACGCGTTGTACAACGGTGTCGTTCGCTTCACCAACGTCCGCGTGCCGAAGGCCAACATCGTCGGCGGCGAGGGCCGCGGGCTGAAAGTCGCGCTGTCCACGCTCAACGCCGGCCGCCTCTCCATCCCGGCATCGTCGCTCGGCATGGCCAAGCGCTCGCTGCGCATTGCCCGCACGTGGAGCGCCGAGCGCATCCAGTGGGGTGTGCCGTTGGGGCAGCATGCGGCCATCGCGGAGAAGATCCGGCGCATCGCGGCGCAGGCGTTTGCCATGGAGGCGATGCTGCTCGTGACCTCGCGCATCGTGGACCGCGACAAGAAGGCGGACATCCGCCTCGAGGCCGCGATGTGCAAGCTGTGGGGCACCGAAAAGGCCTGGGCCTGCCTCGACGACGTCATGCAGATCCGCGGCGGGCGCGGCTACGAGACGGTGCAGTCGCTCCAGGCCCGCGGCGAGGTGGCGCATCCGGTCGAGCGCTTCATGCGCGACAACCGCGTGACCACGATCTTCGAGGGTTCATCGGAGATCATGCGGCTCTTCATCATGCGCGAGGCGCTCGATCCGCACCTCAAGGTGGCGGGCATCGCGCTCAACTCCGAGCGCCCGTGGGGCGAGCGCCTGCGCAGCGCGGTGCGGGCGGCCGGGTTTTACGCGGCGTGGTATCCGCGGCAGTGGCTGCCGCTGCCAGCGGCGGTGCCGGCGGGGATGCACCCGCAACTCGCGGCGCACCTGCGCGGGGTGGAGAAGGAGGCGCGGCGCATGGCGCGCATGCTCTTCCACCAGATGGTGAAGTTCGGCCCGCAGTTGGAGAAGCGCCAGGTGCTGCTCGGCCGCATTGCCGACATTGGCAGCGACCTTTTTGCGCTCGCGGCGACGTGCGTCCATGCGCAGTGGCGGCTGGATTCCGGCGGCGACGCGGCCAAGGTCCTCGCGCTGACCGACGATTTCGCCCGGCAGGCCCATGCGCGCATCGCGGCGAACGTCCGCGGGGTGGCGGACAACACGGACGCTGCCGGCTATGCGCTTGCGCAGGACGTCGTCGCCGGCGCGCACGCCTGGGTCGAGGACGGCATCGTCTAGCGCCTAGCGGGCGACCGAGTAGCCGAGTTCGCTCAGGTAATCCTTCCAGGCGGCGGCCGCGCCGGGATTCTCGGCCTCATTCTCCTCGAGCAGCCAGATCAGCCGCGTCGCAAACACTCGGTCCTCGCAATAGTCGTGGAGACGTTGCCAGTCCTCGGCGCTGCCATTGAACGCAAGATGGAGGAGCTCTTGGTCAGTCATTTCAGGCTAGGTAAGATCGGATTGTCATGACGTTGCAGAAATCGTGTCAAGAGTGTCTTTTTTAAATTACTTCCAAAAGTGTATGTGCTCAAGTGCTTTTATAAGTATCTGATAAATAATCTAAAATGCATCATAAACCAAATTACGAATTGCATAACTAGGGTATAATCTGAATCGCCTGCGGCCAGTGAAAAATCATTTCTCCGGCGCATGGCAGTTACCCCTCTTCACCTGCTGCGCCGCGACGGCCGTCGCTGGCGTGGCCAGTTTCAAATGGTCTGCAGGATCGCCGGGATGCTGGCGGCGATCGTGCCGGCCTTGGCGAAGGAGCCCCGGGGGGCGGCGCGGGTCCGCCCGATCCTCGACTATGTGACGGATAACCGGGACGGCTCCTTCACCGCGTGGTTCGGCTACGACAATCCCGCCGCGGCGCCGGTGTCGGTGCCGGTGGGCAAACAGAATCGCTTCACCCCGCACGCGCCAGATCGCGGGCAGCCCACGGTGTTCGCGCCGGGACGGCACCGGCGGGTGTTCGCGGTCAACTTTCCCCGCGGCGGCCTGGCCTGGCATCTGGCCGAGCACGTCGCCGAGGCGGAACAGAACCGCCGGCCAACGGTGCGGCTCATCGCGCCCCTCGATGGCCTGACGGTCGTGGAGCCGGGGCACGTCGTGCTGCGGGCGAAGGCGGAGGATGCCGACGGCAAGGTGGCGCGGGTGGACTTTTTCGAGGAGGGCGTCCGCGTGGGGCGTGACGACAAGGCGCCGTTCACGTGCCGGGTCGCGGGCCTGGCCGCCGGTCGCCACCGCTTACAGGCCATCGCGATCGACCATCGTGATGCCCCGTCGGACAGGTCCAATGTCGTCGAGGTCATCGTGGTCGGCAGCAACCAGCCGCCGACCGTGACGCTTGCGGCTCCGGTCGACGGCGCGACGTTCACCGCCCCCGCCGCGATCACTTTGAAGGCTGAGGCGGCGGACCCGGACGGTGCGATCGCCCGGGTCGGGTTCTTCGCGGGCGACACGTGGCTCGGCGAGGTTGCCCAGGCGCCCTACGAGCTGGCCTGGGCGCCCGCCGGCGCCGGCGAATTCGCCGTGCACGCGACCGCAACGGACGATCGCGGCGCGTCCACCACGAGCCCGGCCGTGACCGTGACGGTGAAGGTATCGGACGCCCTGCCGCTGGTGGCCAACTTCGAGCCGGCGGAAGGCTACGCGACCGGCGGGTTGGCCGGCCAGCAGGGGTGGACGGCCAGCGGCGGCGTGCAGGTTGTCACGGCGCCGGTCTTGGCCGGTTCGCAGGCGGTTAACCTCGAGGGGGCAACGCCGGTGGCGATCGCCACGCGGGTGCTCAACGCCGCGGGCGTCGCCTACTTTGATTTCTTCATGCGCCCGGTGGCGGGCGCGACGCCCGAGGCGGCGGCACAGTGGCGGACGCCGGTGGCCGGCGTCGCGGTGGTGGCACGCGCGGATCGCGGCGTGGTGCACCTCTTCTCCGGCGATGGCGCGGGGGCCGGCCGATGGCAGGAGTCGGCGGCGTCGTATCCACTCGACGCGACGGGTGCCGTCGGTTGGCGGCGCTTCACGATCCGGGAGAACCACGGCGCGCGCACGTGGGACTTCTACGCCGATGGCACGATGCGCGCGGCCAACCTGCCGTTTGCCGGCGCGACCGGGGGCGGCTCCGCCCTCCCGGGCATCCGCCTGGTGGGGCACCCGAGCGCACCCACGGGCTTCGACGAGGTGCTGGCCGCATCGGAGAACCCGCTCTTTGCCGATGGCGACAACGACGGGATGGAGGATGCCTGGGAGGTGACCCACGGGTTGGATGCGGCGCGGGATGACCGTGACGGTGACGTCGACGCCGATGGCCTCACCAACATCGTCGAATATGTCCTCGGCACTGACCCGGGTGATGACGACGGCGATGGCGACGGGATGCCGGACGGCTGGGAGACAAGCCATGGTGCGGATCCCGCGATCGACGATGCGCTGGGCGATCCCGATCGCGATGGCGTCGGCAACCTCACCGAGTACCGGCAGGGCCGGCATCCGCTCCGCGGTGCCGTGGCCGATACGGCCGGCTTGGTCAACCTGCGCGTCTTCCAACCCGGCGCTTGAGGATCCCGCCATGAAGCACCTTTGCCTCCGCGACCTTCCCATCGCCGTGGCCGTCCTGCTGGCCGCGGTACCGCTCGCCCTGGCCTGCGAATCCGGCCGGCCCGAGCCGGTGCACAACGTGGCCATCACCTCGCGGGCCGGCACCGCGACGTTGCTTGGCTTCACGGAATATTCCGCCACGTCCGAACCGCCGCGGGTGTTCCGCCGGCAAGTCACGACCGGCAGACTCTACACGGGGCAGTGGTCGGTCGCCGGGTGCCCCGGCGCCGGCGAGCCGGTGTCCTACCACGCGTCCTTTCCGCCCAGTGATCCGGCCTGGGCCAACAGCACCGGTGCCGTCGCGCTCGTGCCGGTGGAGGTGGACGCGGTGAACAACCGGGTCAAATACCGTCTGTCGGAGCTTTCGTTCACGAACCACACGCAAAGCTCGCCTTGGGGCAACCTTTGGGGACTCCGCGTCGTGGCGGGTCCGGCCGATGGTTCGCCAGGGGCGGTCTGGACCTCGGTGGGCCAGGAGTGGTGGCTCAGCCGGGTGGCCTCCCGCAGCCCGTATGAAGTGTTCGTCCAGGGCTATTGGTCCCTGGCCGGGTGGATCGGCCACACCAAGACGCGACAGGCGCTCAACGTGCGCGCCGCCGTCGATCGCAGCGTGCGCGATGAATGGAACGAGACCGTGGAATACACGTTGCCCGACGGCGAGGCGGAGCGCACCGGCGAGAATGCCCGGTTCGCCGGCATCGCCTCGTTTCCACTCAGCTCCGGCGGAACCCGCGAGGCCTGGCCCGAGGCGCTGTCGCCCGCGACCGGGTATGGCAACCTCGTCACGGTCACGGCGCCAGGCGGCACGGTCCGCCTGATCGCGGGTCGGGGCGAATGCCTGGGTGCAGCACCGCTGTTCGAGCGGGCGGAGGGCACGGTCACGCAGGAACTCAGCCTCGAGGACACCGAGGACGACGCGATGGCCCGGGCGCCCGTGGTCGAGCGGGAGGACGCCGTGGCGTACCGGGACCGGCGCACGACCGGCCTGAGCTTCGATTTTGCGGAATTCAGCTTCGAGGTGCCGCTGCAAGTGGCCTGTGAGGGCACCTACCTGGTCCACTTCCATTTCCAACGGAAGGCGCGATCGGGTGCAGGCGAGCCGGAGGGCTTCAGTCGTACGCTCGAGAAGCGCCTCGCGGCCGGCCATCAAACGCTGGCACCCGGCTGGTTTGACATGGTGGCCATGGAACTGCACCTGCCCGAGGGCGAAGTGATGGCACTCGAACGCGACACCGAGTACCGCCTGATGGGGGTGGAGATCGAGCAGGCCTGCCCCGACGCCGAGCCGGGCAAGGAACAGATCTGGCGCGACAGCGTCCATGTGCATCTCAACCTCGGGCGCGGCCCGGGTGGGCGCAGCGCCGGACGCATCGCGCTCGAGGCCGAGACGATCACGCCGGCACTGTACAACCCGGGGGCGTTGGCGGTGACCGTGCCCTATGGCAGCGGGACCGCGGTCATGCGCGATGCCGCGGGTCGCCTGCGCCAAGTGCGGGCGCCCGCGGCGTTTGTCGACGTCGTGGTGACCGGTGAAGCGGCCTACGAGGTGCGCTTCTATCCGTCCGCCGATGCCGGCGAACCCGACCCGGCGACCGGACTCAGCGTGCCGTCGGGCACGCCGTATCTCGCGTACCGCATCGAGAACCCTGACCCCTCGGCCTCCGGCCGGCTGCGGGTTTCGCGGATCAAGGGAGGGAAGGTCCGCGTGAGCGAGTACAGCCAGGATCCGGAGACGGGCGCGTGGACCTTCGCCACGGGCAACGGGCTCCGGCAGGAGTCGGTTGAAGTGGTGGACCTTGGCGACAGTCGCATCGAGACCATCGCGGTCGCGGGTCGCGACGGGGCCGTCGTGGCCACCTATGAACGCGAAATCCGCCGGTATTCCTGGGGCGAGGAAACCGTGCGGGAGGTCCGCGATCCGGCCGGCGCGGCGCTGGCCACCGTGTCGACCTACGTCGAGACCCCCGGCGAGCCTGGCTACGGACTCCTGCAGCGGCGCGATCATCCCGACGGGTCCCACGAGGAGTGGGCATACGACTTCGAGGGCCGGCCGGTGGAATACCTGCGACCGGCGGCCAACGGCGAGGTCCGACGCACGCAATACCTCCACGAGGAAATGGCTGACGCCGACGGCGACGCCACGCCCGAGCAACTGACCACGACGATCGAATCGGTCGGTGAGGTGGAAGTCGGCCGCACTCACTCGATCCGTTGGAGCCAACGCGTGCGCCTCGGTCAGGAGTTCTTTGCACGCCAATCGGAGATTCGCGGCGCGGCCCCCGGTGCGGCCTGGGACGCCCCCGGCAATCTGACGACGGAGACGCTCCTCTACGGCGCCGGGCCTTGGAACGGTCAACCGCGGCGGCGTTGGCTGCCGGATGGCACGGTACGCCTCGTCGAGCACCGTCAGGAGGCCGGTGGGCGGCAAACCACCGTGACGAGCCTGGGCGCACCCAACGAGGCGGGCGACGGGATCCTGGCCGGGACCCGCGTCACGTCCGTCATGGATGCCTCCGGGCGGACCGTGAGCGAGAGTGTGATCGACGCCGCGAGCGGACGTGAAGTGTCCGCCTGGCAGGCGACCGAGTCCGACTTCCTGGGCCGGCCGGTGCGGTTGGAGTATGCCGACGGGACCTTTGTCACCCGCGAGTATTCCTGTTGTGGCCTGGCGCGGGAGGTCGACCGCACGGGGCTCGCGACGACGTATCGCCACGACGATCTCGGCCGGCAGTTTGAAACCACGCGCGACGGCGTGACGCAGCGCATGGATTTCGACGCGGAAGGGCGGGTCACGGCGCGGACACGCGTTGGCACCGATGGATCGGAGATCAGGGTGGAAACGCGGCGTTACGACCTTGCCGGTCGGTTGGTGGAGGAGCGCGACGCGATGGATCCCTTCGCGTTCATTCGTGGTTCCACATGCATGATGATCAACCCAAAGCAAGGGCGATGACCCCGGCGGCCATCGCGACTGCGGCCCAGAGCCTGCGCCGGCCGTCGGCCTCCTTCAACACTTTCGCGCCGATGAACGCGCCGATCACGATGCTCACCTCCCGGGCCGGGGCGACGTAGCTCACCGGCGTGAAGGTCAGCGCGGTCAGGACCAGGACGTACGCCAGCGGCGACAGCAGCGCGACACCGAATGCATAACGCCGCTGCTCGCGCCAGGCTGTCCGCACTTCCGGCCACCGCCGCCAGGCGAACGGACTGAGCAGGATCAGCTGCGTGAACGCCGTGCCGGCATCGTACAGGATCGGCGCCACCGCCAGCCCGGCCACGCCGTGGCGGTCCCACAAGGTGTACGCCGCGATCAAAACGCCCGAGCCGACGCCGTAACCCATCGCCTGCCGGAGATGCGCCCGGTCCTGGTGCAACAGCCGCGTGCCACCCGCTACGAAGAACACCGCGCCGACGATGACGATGGCCCCGGCCAGCGCGAGCGGGGTGGGTCGCTCGCCCAACACGACGACGGCGGCAAACGTCGAAAGCAGCGGCCCGGTCCCGCGCGCCAGCGGATAGATCAGCGAAAAATCCCCGACGCGGTAGCTGCGCTGCAGGAACAGCGAGTAAGCCGTCTTCAACACCCCGCTGCCCACGATCCACAGGACCGCGCCCCACGGAAGGTCCGGCGAACGCCACAGCCAATATCCACCTGCCACCGGGATGTAGAGCGTGCAGATGATCAGCCCGACCAGGTACACGAAGGGCAGGCCGCCGCCTGCCCGTTTTGCGCAGTAGTTCCACGTCGCATGCAGCACGGCGGCCGCGAGGACGAGGAGGAGCGCGAAGGTCGTCATGTCGCTCTGAAATGCGCCGCGCGCGGGCGCGGTGCAACGCTCAAGACAGCTTGGCGTAGGAGCGGCTTTATGCCGCGACCTTGCGTAACCGATCGCGGCATAAAGCCGCTCCTACACAAGGGCCTTCGTTCAGCGTTGAGCGTTCCCCTCCGTCTGATCCATCGTCCATCCCCCGTGTCCCGCTCCCCCTACCTCGCCGAACTTCGCCCGACGCTGGCGCTGGCCTTTCCCATCATCGTGGGGCAGGTGAGCCAGATGCTCATGGGCATCACCGACACGGTGATGATCGGCCATGTCGGCAAGGTGCCGCTCGCGGCGTCGGCCTTTGCGCATGGGTTGTTCACGCTCGTGTTCATCGTCGGCATCGGCGTCCTGATGTCGGTCTCGGTCCTCGTCGCCCGCGCCCACGGGGCCGGACAATCGCGCGAATGCGCCGCCTACCTGCGCCATGGCATGGCCCTGGCGCTGGTCCTCGGGCTGGCCGGCGCCGTGGTGATGACGGTGATGGCGCCTTTCCTGCACCTGTTCGGGCAGCCGCCGGAGGTCGTGGCGGCGGTGCGGCCGTATTTCGAGATCGTCGGCTGGTCGTTGCTGCCGGTGCTCGTCTTTCAGGTGCTCCGGCAATTCAGCGAGGCGGTGGGCCATCCGTGGGCCCCGATGGGCATCCTCCTCAGTGGCGTGCTGCTCAATGTCTTCCTCAACTGGATCCTGATTTACGGTAATCTCGGCGCCCCGGCATTGGGGCTCGAGGGGGCGGGATGGGCGACGCTGGCGGCGCGCCTGATCGCGGCGGTGGTGCTGTGGTGGTGGCTGGCGGGGCGGCGGCAATTGCGGGGGGAGTGGCCTGCCGTCGCTGAGCCTACGGCAGGCAGGCCCTCCTGCGCTGAAGCTTCCGCCGTCGCCGAGCCTATGGCGGACAAGTCGGAGGGCACGGCCCGCTGGAACGTTCGGTGGGGGGCTTGGTTTGGCGACCTGCGGTGGTCGCGAGTGCGGGAAATGTTGGAGATTGGGGTGCCGGCGGCGATTCAGCTGCTGTTCGAGGCGGGGGCCTTCGTCGCGGCGGCGCTGATGATGGGGTGGCTCGGGACGGTGCCGCTCGCGGCGCATCAGATCGCCCTAGCCTGTGCCGGCTTCACGTTCATGTTCCCGCTCGGACTCTCGATCGCGGTATCCGTGCGCATTGGCCGCACCGTGGGCGAGGGGCGCCGCGGCGCGCTGCGTCCGATCGGCTTTGGCGCCTTGGGCGCAGGAGCGACGATCATGCTGACCTTCGCAGTTCTCTTCGCCCTTTTCGGACCGTGGCTGGCGGCCGGCTTCACGAGCGAGGCGGACGTCGTCGTGCTCGCGGCCAAGCTCCTCGTGGTGGCGGCGATCTTCCAGATGTTCGACGGCGGACAGGTGATCGGCGCCGGTGCGCTCCGCGGCCTCGCCGACGTGCGCGTGCCGACGGCGATCACGTTCGTGGCCTACTGGATCATCGCGCTGCCCTCAGCCTATTTCTTCGGGGTGCGCGGCAGCTTCGGTGCCGTCGGCATCTGGGCGGCGCTGGCGGCCGGGCTCGCCGCCGCGGCGCTGCTGCTGGGCTGGCGGTTCTACCACAAGACGGGGCCGGCGCGGGTGGCGCCGGAACGTTCGACGTCGAACGCTTAACGCCGAACGTTCAAGGACGGACTCCACCGACGTAGCTACGAGCGTGAGCGAGTGGCTTGCGCGCAGCGAAGGCCAATACCTCCACTCGCTCACGCTCGTAGCTACCGGATCCTGTCAACTCCTCAGCCATCACCCATCTCCCCGCCTACTTCGGCAGCAGCGCAACCAGGTCGTCGTGCGGGCGGGCGATCACGTGGGCGGCGACGAGCTTGCCGAGGTTGCCCACGGCTTTGGCCCCGGCATCGACGGCGGCGGTGACGGCGGCGACGTCGCCCTTGACGATCACGGTCACGTAGGCGGCGCCGATCTTCTCCTTGCCGACGAGCGTGACGTTGGCGGCTTTCAGCATGGCGTCGGTGGCCTCGAGGACGGCCGTGAGGCCTTGGGTTTCGAGGATGCCGAGGGCGGGTTGTTTCGTGCTCATGGTGGAATCGGGGGTTGCGGGATGATCGGTCGGCAGGAGCTGGTCGCGTCCGCCGTAGAGGGGGTTCTGGGCGTTGGGTAAATGGATGAGGCGCTCCAGCCCGGCGGCAGGGCGGGGGAGGGCCGAGGTCGTGACGACCGCGCCCAGCTGCTGCGCCCGCTCCTCGGCGCCGGCCAGCGCGGCGGCCACGGCGGCGACGCCGCCTTCCAGCCGCACGAGGATGCGCTCATTGCCCGTGGTCTCGAAGCCCAGCAGGCGGACGCCGGCGGTTTTTACCGCGTGGTCGGCCACGAGGGCGGTGACGCCCAGGAACGGGCACTCGATGAACCCCAGGGCGTGCATCTCACGTGCGGATCTTCGTGATCACGGCGCGCACGATCTGTTCCACCTCGGCCCGCGAGACGGGCGCGGTGGCGGTCCGGGCGCGGCGCAACTCGCATTCCTTGGCGGCCTCGGCGTAACCGCAGTCGCCGAGGATGCAGGCGAGCTTGCCCTTGGCCTCCTCCAACTGGGCGGCCTCGTGCGGGCTCAACGGGAAGCGCGCCGGACCAGGATCAAAGCCGCGCAAAGCCACCGCAGCGCGGAAGCCTTCCGGGAAATTGCCGGCGGCGAACATGGCGCCGATCAGCTCCTGGATCTTGAGCTGGACGCGCCGACACTCGGCGTAGTTGCCGGCCTGGTAGTCGGCGAAGAGCTTGAGGATCACCTCAGGGATTACGCTCGAGCTCGCGATCGTGCCGCCGTCGCCGCCCATCATCAGGCTGGGGAAGAGGATTTCCTCGGTGCCGGTGAAGACCACGAAGTCCGGCCGCTGCGGCTTGATCCGGGCGAGCAGCGTGACGAAGCGCGGGAAGTCGCGGCTGGAGTCCTTGATCCCGATGATGCGCGGGCAATCCAGTGCGAGGCGCTCGACCACGGGGATGCCGATCTCGTTGGAGAATTGCGGGATGTTGTAGAGCAGGATGTCAATCGGGCTCTTGGCGGCGATCTCGCGGAAGTAGTGCTCGATGCTCTCCTGGCTGACCTTGTAGTAATAGGGGCCCGTAAGGCTCACGGCGGCGCAGCCGAGATCGGCGTAGGCGTGGCAGGCCTTGAGGACGAGGTCCACGTTGGCCTCGGCGGCGCCGGCGAGGATCGGCACGCGGCCGCGGTTCTCGCTCGCCATGATCCGCACGACGCGCTGGCGCTCCTCGTAGCTGAGGCGGATGAATTCGCCGGTGGAGCCGTTGGGGTAGAGGCCGTGGATGCCCTTGTCGATGAGCCAGGAGGTCAGGCGCCGCAGCTCGTGCTCGTTGATGCCGCCGTCGCGGCCGAACGGCACGATGTTCGGAGTGAAGATCCCGCGGATTTTCATGCGAGGGGCGAGCGTAGGGCCGGCCCGGGGATTGTCCAGCCATGCGCGGGGTGCGAAATGGATCGGGCTTTCAGCCCTCGGTGGTTTTTTGTGAACCCGTTTCCTAGGGCGTTGCCCTAGGCTGTGATGGCGGCGCGCCTTCGGCGCTCCGAATTCACCGGGCTGAAGGCCCAACGCCATAACAGCCTGGGGCATCGCCCCAGGGATGCCGATGGATCCATCACCAGGGCTGAAAGCCCGTCCCATGATCACACGGCGCGCCGCCCCGCCGTGGCCTTACGCCGACAGGCACTGCACGGCCATCTCGCGCAACACTTCCTCCTGCTCGTTGGGGCGGGCGATGATGGCTTCGAAGGCGGCGAGGAAGGCCTGTTGGCGGTCGATGAGCTGTCGCAGCGATGGGAGCTTGCCGCTGCCCGCGAGCTTGCCGACGTACCAGGGGTTCTGCGTGAACAGGTTGTAGGCGCTCTTCTCCGCCGCGGCCTCCCCGAATCTCGCAGTGTAGGTTGCGGCCGCCCGCTGCAGGCCGTCGAGCCCGCGCGGGCCGAGGCGCGCCTCGCCGGCGTCGACCAGGGCGCGCACCTGGATCAAGATCCGGTTGCGGTTCTGCAGCGCCGACAGCACGGGCCGCGCGTCGCCACCGGTGAAGAAATGCCGCTGCAGCGCGGCGAGCGTCCACCGCAGGTCGCCGCTGAAAAACGCCTCGGCCGTCTCGAAGAAATCGCCCTCGGCCACGTTGGGCGTGAGTTCCGCCACGTGCGCCTCCTCGATCACGGCCCCGTCGCCCGCGAAGGTCGCGAGCTTGTGGATCTCCTCGACGAGGAGGCGTGTGTTCGCGCCGACGCGGGCGACGAGGAGGCCGACCGCCGCCGGGCTGATGGTGACTCCGGCGGCCTTGGCCTCGCGCAGGACCACGCCCTCGAGGGCGGCTTCGTCGTCATCACCGATCAGGATGAACTCCGCGTTCTTCTCGCACCATTTCGGAAAGGCCCGGCGGCGGTCGACCGGCGCCGCCGTCACGAGCACCGCCGTCTCGGCCGGGTTGACCGCGGCCAGCAGTTCCTGGAGGTCGCCGACCAGCTTGAGGGTGCCCTCGGCCCGGCCGGTGACCGTGTCGGCGAGGAAATTGACGTCCTTGAACCAGACCACGCGCCGCCCGCCGAACATCGAGATCGTCTGCAGGCTCTCGCGCAGGCGGTTGATGGCGGACTCGACCTCGGCGCCGTTGTTGGCGAAGCCGCTGATCGTCTCCCGGGAGAACTCGTCGGCCACCTCCTCCGCCAGCTTGGCGAAGCGCTCGCGGCCGAGCCGGTCGACCAGGTAGTCGTCGGCGCCGCAGATGAAGGTGAACGGATGCTCGGCCATGGGTGGGGTTGATTTCAGCCTCCCCGGCGCCCGGCGCACGCCTAAAATCAAACGCGTATTCCGAACCGCGAAGGACGCGACGTGACGCGAAGGCATCCCATCCGTTCAATCGCGGAATCGCGGAGGTGCGGAAATGAGGAACAGATGGGGATTTCTCCGTGCTTCCGTCCTTCCGCGTTTCCGCGCCGAGATCGAAGCTTCGCGCCCCTTCGCGTTCTTCGCGGTACCTCCCTTTTCCACTTGCATGCACTTCCTTCCCTCGCACCTGTCAGATGAGCCCCCCATGCCGCTTCCTCCCCTCCTGAACCGCACCCTCGCTTCCCGCTTCGGTGGGTCCCTCGTCTTCATCGCCGTCTTCGTGGCGCTCGCGACCGTCATGCGCGTCGTGCTGTTGCTCAAGACCGGCGGCGAGGCGGGTTGGGACGCGAGTCTCCTGGCGGCGTTTGCCCTCGGCTTCGCCTTTGACCTTGCGGCGGCGGGCCTGTGGTCGCTGCCGCTCACGCTGGCGCTGGTGATCCTGCCGGCGGACATCCTCCGGCGGCGCTGGGCCCGCGGGTGCGTGCACGCCGCGGGTCTCGGCACCCTGAGCCTGCTCCTGTTCACCAGTGTCGCGGAGTGGACGTTCTGGGACGAGTTCGGCGTGCGCTTCAACTTCATCGCGGTCGACTACCTGATCTACACGACCGAGGTCATCGGCAACATCCGCGAGTCCTACAACCTGCCCGCGATCCTCGGCGGCGTCTTCCTCGGCGGCGCGCTGGGGTACGGGCTGATCCTGCGCGCCGGCTGGCTGCGGTCGTGGTTCGACGCCGCGCCGCTGGCGTTCTCGGCCCGGCTCAAGGCCGGGGCCCCCTGGTTCCTCATCCCGCTCGGCCTCGGCTTGCTGCTCGATGCCAACCACATCCCGGCTTTCGCCAATGACCACAACCGCGAGCTCGCCAAGAACGGCCCGTGGTCGTTCTTCGCCGCCTTCCGGCACAACGAGCTCGATTTCGCCAAGTTCTACCCGACGCTCGACGGCCCGGCCTCGTTCCAGGTCATCCGGCAGGAGCTCGCGCGCGATGGCTCGCTGCCCGCCGGCCCGCAGCCCGAGGGCACCCTGCGCTACCTCCGCCGCGACGGCCCGGAGCTCCGCCCGAACATCATCCAGATCACGGTCGAGAGCCTGAGCGCCGAGTTCCTCGGCCAGTTCAACCCCGCCTCCGGGCTCACCCCCGAGCTCGACGCGCTCGCGGCGAAGAGCCTCGTCTTCACCCAATTCTACGCCACCGGCACGCGCACCGACCGCGGCATGGAGGCCCTGACCCTCAGCCTGCCGCCGACCCCCGGGCGCTCGATTATCAAGCGGCCGAAGAATGCCGACATGTTCACGCTCGGCAGTCTCCTGCGCACGCGCGGCTACGACACGGCGTTCATCTACAGCGGCTACGGCTACTTCGACAACATGAACGCCTTCTTCGGCAACAACGGCTACCGCGTGATCGACCGCGCGTCGGTGGCGCCCGAGGACATCACCTTCGCCAATGCCTGGGGGGCGTGCGACGAGGACCTGTTCCGCTGGACCCTGCGCGAGGCCGACCAGGCCGCGGCGGCCGGCAAGCCGTTCCACTTCTTCGTCATGACGACCTCGAACCACCGGCCGTTCACCTACCCGGAGGGGAAGATCGACCTGCCGTCGAAGGTCTCCGGCCGCGATGGCGCCGTGAAGTACACCGATTTCGCGATCGGGCAGCTCATCCGCGATGCCGCCACCCGGCCCTGGTTCAAGGACACGATTTTTGTCATCGTCGCGGATCATTGTGCCGAGTCCGCGGGTCGGACCGAGCTGCCCGTGCAGAACTACCACATCCCGCTCTTCATCTACGCCCCCGGTGGTCAGGTCGCCCCCGGTCGCGTCACGCAGCTCACGAGCCAGGTCGACTTCGCCCCGACGCTCCTCGGGCTGCTCAACTGGAGCTATGCGACGCGCTTTTACGGCTGGGACGTCCTCCGCACCCCGGGCCCCGGCCCTGGGCGCGCGCTGATCGGCAACTACCAGCGCCTGGGCCTTTACCGCGACCGCGCGCTCACCGTGCTCAAGCCCGTGCGCCAGGCGGCGCAGTACCGTTACGACCCGGCGAGCTACACCCTGACCCCGCAGGCGGAAGATCAGGAATTCCGTGAGACCGCGATCGCCTACTACCAGACGGCCAGCTACCTCTACCGCACCGACGGCTACGGGGCGCTCTCCGCGGCGCGGCAGGCCGAGATCGCGCGGGCGGCCGCCCAGCCCTGACATGTTCCGCGTGGGCACAACGGTCCGACGCAGGCTCGCCGCGGTGGTGCTCGGCCTCCTCGGGTGCACGGCCGCCGCGTGGGCCCAGCAGCCGGCGGGCGGGTCGGTCGCGAACGGCGGTGCCAATGGCAACG
This sequence comes from Opitutaceae bacterium, assembly GCA_019634615.1. Lineage (GTDB taxonomy): Bacteria > Verrucomicrobiota > Verrucomicrobiia > Opitutales > Opitutaceae > UBA2377. Next base: position 4,709 of record JAHCAZ010000005.1, on the reverse strand, counting down.
GCGGCGCCGAGCCCAAGATCTCCGACGATGAGCTGCGCATCCGCGGCGTCTTCGACACCGCCCTCCCCGGCGTCGAGAAGAAGAACCGCCTGAAGCTCATCATCCACCCGCATTTCGGCGACCTGCACCGCAAGGACTACCTGCGCGCGCCGCTGGGCCTGCGTTACGGCCTCACCGAGCGCTGGGAAGTGACCGGCGAGGTGGAGACCTATTTCGCGCACGGCCTGGGCGAGGTTCCGTTCCTGCACAAGGAGGGCATCTCCAACTACCACTTCAACACGAAGTACAACCTCGGCAGAAATCTCTGGCGCGGGTGGGACACGGGCGTGGGCTTCGACTACATCACCCCCGCCGGCACGCCGCCGGAGGAAATCTCCGACGGACTCGAGCACCGCGCCTACTTTGTCACCTTCTCCCGCCACCTCGAATCCCGGCCGGATATTCGCGTGTTCTGGGGCCTCAACTACGACACCGTCTCCGAGACCGGCCTGCCCGTGATGCTCGACGACAACGAACTGGGCGACGACAACGTGAGCGTGAACGCGGGCATCGTGTGGCAGCGCCCGAAACTCACGTACACCTTCGAGACCACGCTCGCGACCACCCGCGTCGTCGGGGACCTGGAGCGGGACGTGGTCACGATCCGGCCCGGCATCGTCTGGCCGATACCGCAGCGCTACACCTTCAGGAAGACGGGCCAGTGGCTCCTCGGCATGGCGCCGCGGGTGAGCTTCGGCCCGGATGGGGCGGTGTTCGGCGTCAATGTGAAATTGCGCGGGAGCTTTGACTTCAAGCGGTGGATCCGCAGCAAGTTCCGGGGCAAGCCGCCTGCTCCCGCTCCATGAGTTCATCCTCCCGCCTGTCCCCGCCCGACCGCACCCTGTGGCCGGCGGTCGCGCTCTTCATCGTCGCCTTCGTCCTCCTCGAGTACACCGGGGTCGACCTCTGGGTGCAGGACCACTTCTTCGATTTCCAGGCCGGCCGGTGGCTGGTCGACGGCCTCGCCCCGGTGCCGCGGGCGATCTTCTACACGGGGCCGAAGGTGCTCATCATCCTCTTCGGCCTCTACGTGTTCGCGGCCGCCGCGCTGCCGGAAAGGGTGCGCGCGCGGATGCCGCTGGGCCGGGTCGGCCGGCGGCATCTTTTTGTGACGTTCTTCACGATCGGGCTCGTCCCGTACTTCATCGGCGAGGTGAAGCAGCGCTCGAACATCTTTTGTCCGTCGGAGATCCGCCGCTACGGCGGCGACGTGCCTTACGTGAAGGTCGTCGAGTGCTACCCGCCGGACGACCAGCCGACGCGCCGGGGCGACTGCTTCCCCGCGGGCCACGCGAGCGGCGGCTTTGCCCTCCTCGCCGTCGCGGGCCTCGCGCGCACCCGCCGCGGCTTCTGGCTCGGCATCGCCCTCGGCCTCGGCGCGGGTTGGGCCATGGGCCTCTACCAGATGTTCAAGGGCTCGCACTACCTGAGCCACACCGTGGTCACGATGTTCGTGGCGTGGATCGGATTCCTGCTCCTGCGGCGCTTGTTTCGCGTCCACCGCAAAGCGCAGACAGAGTAAGCGCAAAGATGCCAAGACGCTAAGGGCGGAAGCAAAGCCCCGTCATTCTTCGCTCCGGCCTTGGCGTCGTTGCACCTTCGCGCTTCTCGCTCACATCCGCTGCACGCGGCGGAAGAGCCAGAAGGCGAGCATGAGGAAGACCAGGTTGGGCAGCCAGAACAGGAGGTCCGGCCGGTACTCAGGGTGGCGGTCGAGCCAGTTCACCATGACGGTGAGGAAGTAGTAGCCGAGGGCCAAGGCCACGGCGACGCCGAGGTTGGCGGAGGTCTCGCGGCGCGAGACCTTGATGCCGAGCGGGATGCCGATGAGCGCGAAGGTCAGCATGGCGAGCGCGTTCTGGAATTTCTCCTGGATGACAAGCTGCACCTTCATCTGGTCGCGCTCGTGCTGCCGGCGCTGGTCCGGCGGCACGGCCAGGGCGGCGAGGCGGGCTTCCTCGGCCTGCAGCTCGGCGAAGGTCATCCATTTGAGCTTCTGCTGCACGCGCGAGGCGCCGAAGAGCTGGTCCAGCGGGAGGCGGATCTGCTCGGTCTTCTCGAACGTCCCGACCAGGGGCACCGTCGAGAAGTCCTCCGGCGCGCGGGTGTTGCGCGACTCGACCTGGGCCTGGACGAGGGTGAGGAGTAGCGTGTTAGTGGTCTCGTCGTAGTCGAACCGTCCCGACCCCGCCCGCACCGTGCGCAGGACGCGCTGGGCGGAATCGAGCTCCCAGAGCCAGAAATCCTTCAGCACCGGCCCCTGCTTGTCGCCGACATAGACGACGTAGCCCGGGAAATCGCGGATGAAGGTCCGCGGCACGATGAAGCGCAGCGGGTTCACCCGCACGGCATCGGCGAGCTCGCGCTGGTACTGCAACCGCGCCTGCGGCATGGCGGTGAAGTTCACGTACAGGCCGAGCAGGAAGCCGAGCACGCCCAGGAGCAGCACCGGCCGCGCCAGCCGCGCGAGGCTGATGCCGGCCGCGCGCATCGCGGTGATCTCGCTGTCCGCCGACATGCGTCCGAGCGTGAGCAGCACGCCGGTCAGCATGCCCATCGGCAGCGCGTAGGAGACCGTGAACGGTACCAGCAGCAGGACGAGGCGGACGAAGGTCGTCGCCGTCAACTGATCGGCCAGCACGTAGCCCAGCAGGTCGCGGATCGCGTTGCCCAGCATGAGCACGAACGCGAACAACCCCACCGCCGCGAGGCAGGAGCCGAGGACGTTGCGAAAGATGTAGCGGTCGAGCAGGTTCACGGCGCGAGGCCAAGTCCGGCAGACGTTCGGGCGGCTGACAATTCCCATCCGCGGACGATGAACGACGCGCGCCGCGTCACTTGCCCACGGTTTCCGGCCAATGGTGCCGCAATTTCGCGATCCATGGCGCCAAGCCCCGGGACCGAGTTTCGGCAAATCGGTCCAGCGCCCTAGCCATCTCCTGGGCTTCCGGGCTCGCCCAACCGATTACCTCAATGATCGATCGGTGTTGTTCGGGCAGATCGCTTCAATGGACGATTCTTTCGTGATGGAACACCCGGTTCCGCAGGTAACGAATCTCCTCAAGCACCCGCTTGATCTCCTTCCGGCGATGGCGGGATTTTACCAAATGAGGGAAAACGATTTTGATCCCAGCCGGCCACAAGCGACCGTGTTCCTCATAGTGGCCCTCAAACAAGCTGGTCCAGAAGCCGAACTGCTGTTCCGCCACGACTCGACCCGCCGTGATGGGCCGGTCATTCCGGCGGATCCGTTCGATCGCCTTCCTGATTTCCTGCTCCGCCCACGGAGTTGGTCTGAACCCTGGCGCGTGGAACCAATCCTCTCGACCGATGAGGAGGGAGAGATAGCGGTGAAGTTGGTTTCGCAGCGCGACTTCGCAAAGCTGCAACGGCGAGTATAGACTCTCGCACAGGGCGAGATTGAGGAGATAGCGCGCCAGCGCGATGGTCGGCGTGACTCCGTCGGTGCCGTACGATTCCAAGCGTTCAACCGAGAGGCAGGCCGCGACCCGATCGATAAATAAAGATTGAACCCCACTCGCGGCCGCCTGACCGTACTCAGCGTAAGCCCCGAGTTTCCTTCTCCCGTCCTTTGCGGCGGTGCCAGGGACCGGGGTTTCTTCTTTTTCGGTGCACATGCTTCGAGTTGCGCGCGCCGGTGTAACAGGCCCGAGGCCTCAAACAATCCCAACCATTGTGGCCAATGCCTGACAGGCTTGGCGCTCGAGCGAAGCGGTATTTCAGAATACCGCTAAAGCTGTAGCGGCAGCTCGGGTTCGTCGCCGGGTTGGTCGTGCGCGCAGGGCGCGATGCAGTCCAGCCCTTCGTGGCGGACGTTGTTCATGCGGGGACTGACGGGCGTGGCGGCAAAGGTTCCGTCCGGGGCGGGCAGGATCAGGGGCTCGAGGTCGGCCTGGTTTCGGCTCGGGTCGAGCCAGGTCTCGGCTTGCGCCGGGTTCAGGCTCACGGGCATCCGGTCGTGGATCGGGCGCATCTCGGCGTTGGCCGCGGTCGTGACCAGCGCGCAGGTTTCCAACGGCTCGACGCCCGGGGGATGCCAGCTCTCCCACAGCCCGGCGAAGCAAAAGGGCCGGCCGTCCTGGCGCTGGATGTACCAGGGCAGCCGCAGGTCGCCGCGTTTCGTCCACTCGTAGAAACCGCTCGCGGGGATCACGCAGCGGCGGTGCCGGTAGGCCGAACGAAAGGAGGGCTTGGTCGCGATCGTCTCCGCGCGCGCATTGGCGAGCAGTGGGCCGTCGCGCTCGCTTTTGGCCCACGACGGCACGAGGCCCCAGCGCAGGCTGGCCAACGTGCGCTCGCGCTTCGCGGGATCCACCCGGACGGCCGGCAACGCGGTCCCTGGCGGCAGGTTGTAGCGCGAGGCAAACCCGGGCGGCACCGCGACACCGAGCCGTTCCAGGACCGCCTGGAAATCCTTCTGCAGAAGTGCGAATCGGGTGCACATGGCGCCTTCCACCGCTGGCGCGGATCGGGTGTGGCGTCAATCGCCAGGGCGCCGCGATCTCTGGCGTGGAACGATTTGTGCATTCTCCGTAAATTTGCCCCAGACGGCGGGAAACCGGTTGTCACCCCAGCGGTCCATGCGGATAATGACCTCCATGAAATCCACCCCGTTCCTCCTTCGTTCCATTGCCCTGGTCGCGTTTGCC
>JAHCAZ010000049.1 GCA_019634615.1 Opitutaceae bacterium | reverse complement strand
CTGCGGCACCTGGCGCAGGTCTGGAAGGTGCTCGCGCAGACGGTGCCGGATGCGGCCAAGACCGAGGAGGTCGTCGAGATGGAGGTCTATTTCCGCGAATTGATCCGGGGCATCGATTCCAGCCTGCTCGAGGAGTGGGAACGGCTGCGCAATCCGGACTGGGTGGCGGCGGAGGTCGCGGCCGACAAGCCGGCGCGACCGGCGAGCTACGACGTCACGCGGGACACCGCGGCGTTCCGGCGGTTGGTGCGGACCGAGATTCTCACGTGGCTGCAGGACGCGGTGCGCTGGGATGCGGGCGGGCGGCGTTCAGGTGAGGCGGAGGACGAGGAGGCCAAGGCTCGGACGGAGGCGCTGCGGAAATTCGCGGCGTGCTTCGATGCGCGCGGGCGCTGCCGATTGGATCCCGAGGGCCGCGCGGCAAAGCACACGCACTGGGTGGAGACCGAGGCTGGAGCAGGGGAGTGGACCGTGGCGCAGGTGCTGGTCGACCGCGAGGGTCTCAACGACTGGGAGGCGGTGTTCACGGTTCCGCTGGCGGAGTCGCGGGCGGAGAACCGGGCGGTGGTTAGGTTGGTGGAGGTGCGGGCGCTGTAGCGCTGCCGATTACGGGCGCCTACGCCAGGCCGAGCCGCCTCACATCCCCGGGAACCCGCCCTTGCCCTTCATGGCCTCCATCTGGCGCATGAGCTTCTTGGCGCCGCCGCCCTTCATCATGCGCATCATTTTTTGCATCTGCTGGAACTGCTTCAGGAGCTGGTTGACCTCGACGATCTTCACGCCGGCGCCGTCGGCGATGCGCTTGCGGCGGCTGCCGTTGAGGATCTCGGGCTTGCGGCGCTCCTGCTTGGTCATCGAGTGAATGATGGCCTCGGTGCGGGCGAGCTGCTTGTCGGAATCGTCGGGCAATTGCACGCCGCTCATGCCGGGCATCATGCCCATGATGCTCTGCATCGAGCCCATCTTCTTCACCTGCTGCATCTGCGCGAGGAAGTCCTCGAGGTTGAAGTCCGCCTTGCGCATCTTCTCGGCCATGCGCTCGGCCTCCTTCTGGTCGATCGTCTCCTGGGCCTTCTCGACGAGGGAGACGACGTCGCCCATGCCGAGGATGCGGGAGGCGAGGCGGTCGGGGTAGAACGTGTCGAAGTCACCCGTTTTTTCACCGGTGCCGATGAATTTGATCGGCACCTGGGCGATGGACTTGATCGAGAGCGCGGCGCCGCCGCGCGCGTCGCCGTCCATTTTGGTGAGGATCAGGCCGGTGAGGCTGAGGGCGTCGTGGAAGGCCTTGGCGACATTGACGGCCTCCTGGCCGAGGGCGCCGTCGGCGACGAGCAGGACCTCGTCGGGCTGCACGCGGGCGTGGAGCTTTTTGACCTCCTCGATCAGCTCCGCGTCGATCTGCAGGCGGCCGGCGGTGTCGAAGATGATGCAGTCCGCCGTGGCGGCCTGCGCGGCCGCGAGGGCGGCGGCGCCGATGGCGGGGACGTCGCGGGAATTCCGGTCGGAGTAGAAACCGAGTTCCTCCTGCTTCGCGAGGATCTCGAGCTGGTCGATGGCGGCGGGGCGGTAGATGTCGCAGGCGGCGACGAGTGGACGGTAACCACGCTTCTTCAACAACTTGCCCAATTTGGCGGAGGAGGTCGTCTTGCCGGAGCCGTGGAGGCCGACCATGAGGATCTTCAGCGGGCGCGCGGTGGAGAGGGCGTTCTCACCCTCGCCGAGGAGCTTCACGAGCTCGTCGTGGATGATCTTGATGACCTGCTGGCCGGGGGTGACGGACTTGAGGACCTCCTGGCCGACGCACTGGGCCTGGACGCGCTCGATGAACTCGCGGGCGACCTTGAAATGGACGTCGGCGGCCAGCAGGGCGGTGCGCACCTCCTTGAGGGCGTCCGCCATGTTTTCCTCGGTCAGGCGGCCGACGCCGCGCAGGTTGCGGAGCGCGGCGCCCAGTTTGTCGGTAAGCGATTCGAACATGGAAGCCGCCAGTGAAACACCCGGCGGGGCTGAATCCATGCAAATCTTCGCGGGCAAACATTAGGATGGATTACTGGAATCCCTCTTTGCCACTATCGCCCCTCAAATGATTCACCTGCACCATCAACCCCGCGCCGGCGTGCTGCCCGTACGCCCGCTCACCGGAAGGACCCGGTCATGAGCGTCGAGACCAAACGCTGGATCGCGCCGCACGTGGCGGCGCTGCCGAAGAGCGGCATCCGCGACTTCTTCGAGCTCGTGGCCTCGATGAAGGGCAAGGACGTCATCTCCCTCGGCGTCGGCGAGCCCGACTTCGTCACGCCCCAGCACATCCGCGACGCCAGCATCGCCGCCCTCGGGCGCGGCCGCACCTCCTACACGTCCAACCTCGGCCTGATCGAGCTGCGCGAGGAGATCGCGCGCTACGTCGAGAAGCACTTCAACGTCAGTTACCGGCCGGCCGATCAGGTCATCGTGACCGTCGGCGTCAGCGAGGCCTTCGATCTCGCCTGCCGCGCGCTGATCAGCCCCGGCGACAAGGTCATGTACCACCAGCCGTGCTACGTGAGCTATTTCCCGAGCATCGCGCTCGCGCACGGCCAGCCCATCGCCGTGCCGACCTACGCCCGGGACGACTTCGCGCTCACCGCCGAGGCCCTCCAGGCGGCCTGGCAGCCGGGCACCAAGATGCTGATGCTCAACCTCCCGTGCAACCCGACCGGCGGCACCTGCACGCGGGAGCAGTTGGAGAAGATCGCGGACTTCTGCCGCGAGAAGGACCTGGTCGTGCTGACGGACGAGATCTATTCGGAACTCACGTTCGAGGGCACGCACACCAGCATCGCGAGCCTGCCCGGCATGGCCGAGCGGACGATCTTCCTCCACGGGTTCTCGAAGGCCTTCGCCATGACGGGCTGGCGCATCGGGTACGCCTGCGGCCCGGCGCCGCTCATCGACGCGATGATGAAGGTGCACCAGTACACGATGCTGTGCGCCTCGATCATCGCCCAGGACGCGGCGCTCGAGGCGCTGCGCCACGGCTGGGACGCCGCCATGCGCATGCGCGAGCAGTACCACCGCCGCCGCGACCTCATTGTCCGCCGCTTCAACGCGGCCGGCCTCAAGTGCCACCTCCCGCGCGGCTCATTCTACGCCTTCCCCAACGTTTCGGCCACCGGCCTGTCCGAGAAGGACTTCGCCGTCGGCCTCCTCGAGCAGCACAAGGTCGCCGTCGTCCCCGGCACCGGTTTCGGCGAGGGCGGCCGCGGCCACGTCCGCGCCTGCTTCGCCACGAGCTACGAGCAGATCGGCGTCGCCTGCGACCGCGTCGAGCGTTACGTGCAGGGTCTCCGGAAATGAGCACCCAACGCACCGTCGCCATCGTGGGTCGGCCGAACGTCGGCAAGAGCCGCCTGTTCAACCGCCTGGCCCGCAAGCGCATCTCCATCGTGCACGATCAGCCCGGGGTGACCCGCGACGTGATCACGGCGGAGATCGCCGACGGCGCGTACACGCTCTTCGACACGGGCGGCCTCGGCTTCAAGGGCAAGGACACGCCCGCCGCCCTCATCGCCGCCTCCGAGACGCAGGTGGAGTTCGCCATCGCCGCCGCCACGCTGATCCTCTTCGTGATCGACGGGCTCGAGGGCCTGACCGGTCTCGACCAGCAGATCGCCCAGCGCCTGCGCCGCAGCGGCAAGTTGGTGCGGCTCGTGATCAACAAGGCCGACTTCGACGACGACAAGATCGACCTCGCCGAGGCCTACCGCCTCGGGCTGGGCGAGCCCCTGCGCGTCTCGGCCGAGCACGGCCGCGGCGAGGGCGAGCTGCGCGACGCGATTCTCGCCGCCCTCGGCCCCGTCGAGGCGGCTCCGGCCGAGCCCGAGGCCAACCGCCCGCTCGGCGTGTGCTTCATCGGCCGCCCCAACGTCGGCAAGTCCTCGCTCAGCAACCGCCTCCTGCAGAGCGACCGCCTCATCGTCAGCGACGTCCCCGGCACCACCCGCGACGCGATCGAGCTGCCCTTCGAGTTCCGTGGCCGCGACGGGAACCTGCACCCGTTCCGCCTGATCGACACGGCCGGCATCAAGGCCGCGACCAAGCTCGCGTCGCCGGTCGAGTATTTCTCCCGCCTGCGCTCGCTCGACGCGATCAAGCAGACCGACGTCGTCTTCCTCGTGCTCGACGCCATCGACGGCGTGACCCAGCAGGACAAGGCCATCGCCGGTGAGGCGATCAAGGAGCACAAGCCGATCATCATCGTCGTCAACAAGTGGGACCTCGTGCGCAAGGCCTTCAAGGAGCAGGGCGGCTTCGAGCCCTACGAGAACGAGCGCGACTACCGCACCAAGTACGAGCAGGCGCTGTTCGACCGGCTCTATTTCACGCCCGGCGCCCCGGTCATCTTCGTCTCGGCGGTCAGCGGCTACGAGGTCGACCGCATGCTCAATGCCGCGGTGAAGGTCTACCGCACCCTCGACGCCAAGCTCCCGACCTCCAAGCTCAACAAGGTCATCGGTTACCTCACCGAGCGCACGCCGCCCCCGGCGGTCGGCGGCCGGCGCTTCCGCGTGTATTACGCGACCCAGACGGGCAACCGCCCGTTCCGCATCCGCCTGTTCTGCAACCGCGAGGAGAAGCTCACGGAGCAGTACCGCCGCTACCTCGAGGCGGGCATCGTCCAGGAATTCGGCCTCGCGGGCTGTCCGGTCTATTTCGACCTCGTGGGCAAGCCCAAGCACGAGCCCGGCATGTCGTTCTCCGCCATCCGCGAGGCGCAGGAGCAGGCGCGCCAGCGCCGGCCGAAGGCGAAGTGGGCGAAGGCCGAGGGAGCGGAGGACGATTCTCATGCAACGCTCGAAGATTGAATACCGCGGCGGGGCCGCCCTCGGCTTCCGCACGCGTCAGCTCGAACTCGACGTCACCACCGCGGTCGGCCCGCGGGTCGTCGCCCTGCGCAGCACGCGCGGTCGCGCCGGCAACCTGTTCCTCGAGTTTCCGGCCGATGAACAGCGTTACCACGGCTACTACCTGCGCGGCGGTCACCGGCTCTGGCACTCCCCGGAGCACATCGTGCGTACGTACCAGCCGGACGACGCGCCGCTGCAGGTGAAGGCCCTGGCGAGCGGCGTCGCGCTCACGCAGCCGGTCGAGGCCAAGACGGGCCTGGAAAAGGGCATCAGGCTCGAGTTCCCCGCGGCCGGCACGGTGCGCGTCACGCACACGCTGGCGAACCGCGGACTCTGGTCGGTCTCCTGCGCGCCCTGGGCCCTCACCATGCTGCGCGCCGGCGGCTACGGCGTGCTGCCGCTGCTGCCCAAGGGCAGCCACGCCGACGGCGACCTGCTGCCGTCGTACTCGCTTGTGCCCTGGAGCTACACGGATCTTTCGCTGCCGGTCTGGGACCTGCAGCGCGACTTCATCGGCATCGACGTGCCGAAGGCGAAGCAGGCGCAGAAACTGGGCATAACCAATTACCCGGGCTGGTCGGCGTACTGGCTGGACGGCACGACCTTCGTTAAGGCGGCACCCGTGCTCCCGAAGGCGACCTATCCCGACCTCGGCTCGTGCTTCGAGGTGTTCACCAATGGCGCGATGATCGAGTTCGAGACCCTCGGGCCGCTGGCGGACATCGCGCCCGGCCGGAGCGTGACGCATGTCGAGCATTGGACCGTGATCGATGGCCTGCCCAAGCCGGCGACGCCGGCGGCGTTCGCCAAGCTTGCGGCCAAGGTCGCGGCGTGGCTGAAAACCCTGAGGTGAGCGTCCTGCGACTCGTCTTCCTCGGCTCCGATCCCATCGCGCTCCCGCTGCTCGACTGGCTGGCGGGGGCCGGGAGTCGTTGCGCGGAAGTCGTCGGCGTCTTCACCCAGCCCGACCGGCCTGCGGGCCGCGGCCAGCAGGTGGTGGCCAACGAGATCAAGCACTGGGCCCTCGGGCGCGGTCTGCCGGTGCATCAGCCGGAAAAGATCGACGCGACGGCCTTGGCGGATTTGACGGCCCTGCGACCAGACATGGCGCTGGTCATGGCCTACGGGCACATTCTCCCGGATGAGTTCATCGCCGGCCCGCGCCTGGGCACGCTGAACCTGCATACGTCTCTCCTGCCGCGGTATCGTGGCGCGTCGCCGATCCAGACGGCCGTGGCGTGCGGCGAGACCGAGACGGGGGTCACGTTGATGCGCATCGTGCGCCAGCTCGACGCCGGCCCGGTGGCCGATGTCGAGCGCGTGGCGATCGCTCCGCTCGACACAGCCTTGGCCGTGGAAGCCAAGCTCAGCGAGGCCTGCGTGCCGCTGCTGGCGCGGGCGCTGCCGCGGATCGCCACGGGTGAGCTGAAGTTCGTCGAGCAGGACCACGCCGCCGCGACGTTCTGCCGGCGGTTGGTGAAGACGGACGGTGGGCTGGATTTCGGGCGTCCGGCCGCCGAGCTGGCGGCGCGGATCAACGGCTTGTTCCCGTGGCCGGCCTGCGCGGTGGAGATCGGCGGACAGCCGGTGAAGTTCGGCCTGGCCGACGCCCTCGCGGCGGACGCGACGGAGCCCGGCGTGGTGGTCGGTTCGGATGCGCAGGGTTTGTTGATCGCGACGGGGCGGGGGACGCTGCGCGTGCACCGCCTCCAGCGACCGGGCGGACGCATGCTGTCGGCCGCCGATTTCCTGCGCGGCTGCCCCATCGCCGCCGGCACGCGCCTCGCCTCGCACCCGATGCCGCCATTGGTCGCCCGCGAGCCGTTCCGCCGGTGACAAAGCGCCAAGGACGCGAACGAATCATGCGCAGCGCCAACGGCGCGGCCCATAATAGCCTAGGGCGAAGCCCTAGGTAACAGATGCGGGAGGATCGAGAGGGCTGAAAGCCCGCTCGATAGGTCGGGCTTTCAGCCCTCGCAATCGTGCATGACGACAAACCCGGGGTTGCACCCCGGGCTGTTATGGAACGCGCCGTTGGCGCTTGGCACCGGCACGCTCGCGTACGCGATGCCCGCACCCAACCGACGGTAGGCTTGTTTTTCCGGGTCCAGCCCGCAAGCTGGCCGCATGTCGCATCGCATCTTACCCGGGTTGCTGCTCGCCCTGGTCCTCGCCCCGGCGGCGCCAGCCCAGAATCTCCAGTATGAAGTCGCCGGATTGCGCGAGGACATCCGCGGGCTCGTCCAGCGCGTGGGGGAACTGAACCTGCGCGTCGAGCAATTGGAGCGCGAGAACGCCGAGCTCCGCAAGCGCACGACCTCACAGGATTTTGCCACGATCACCCAGCTGAACGAGGCCGTGGCCGACCTCAACCGGACCATCAGCGCCGCGACGGCCAGTTCCAAGTCCGAGACCCTGCAGCAGGTCGCCGCCCAGATGGAGCGTCTCGCCAAGCAGACCAATGCCGCCATCGACTCGCTCGCCAAGGGCATGGCCACGCGCCCGGCGGTGAACAACATCTTCACGGACGACTACCCCAAGGAGGGCCTGAGCTACACGGTGCAGAAGGGCGACACGCTTTCCTCGATCGCGACCAAGCACGGCGCGAAGGTGCAGGACATCATCAACGCCAACAAGATCACCGACCCGCGCAGCATCCAGGTTGGCCAGACCTTATTCATCCCTACCACCGCCAAATAACATGAGCGCCGCCCCCAAATCCCGCCTCGGTCGCGGACTCGGCAGTCTGATCGCCAAGGCCACCCCGGTTCCAGCCGCGGCCGCGCCGCACGCCGCAACCGCCCCGGCCGTGCCCGCTGCGCACCCGGCCCCGGCCGGCGCACCTGGTTACAGCGAGATCCCGGTCCACAGCGTGGAGCCGAGCCCCTACCAGGCCCGGCGCGAGATTCCGCCCGACCAACTCGAGGAACTGGCGGCGAGCATCCGCTCGGAGGGCCTGCTGCAGCCGATTGTCGTGCGGCAGACCGGCGACAAGTACCAGCTCATCGCCGGCGAGCGCCGCTGGCGCGCGTTCCAGCAGCTCAAGATCAAGACCATCGCGGCCCGCGTCGTGCAGGCCAGCGATGCCACCTCGGCGACCCTCGGCCTGATCGAGAACCTGCAGCGCGAGGGCCTGAACCCGATCGAGGAGGCCCACGGCTTCGCCAGCCTCATCCGCGATTTCGACCTGACCCAGGAAACGGCCGCCGACCGCGTCGGCAAGGGCCGTGCGACCGTGGCCAACACGCTGCGCCTGCTTACGCTCGATGCCGAGACCCAGGGGTACATCGGCAAGGGCCTGCTCAGTGTGGGCCACGCCAAGGTCCTGCTTGGTGTGACCGACCCGGCCGAGCGCTTGGTGCTCGCGCGGCGGGTCATCGAGCAGGGACTCAGCGTGCGTGCGACCGAGAAACTGGTGCAGTCCGGCAAGGCCGAGGGCGCGTCCGGCCCGGCCAAGCGGCACCGTCGGCTGCCGTCCAAGGACAGCGCGGCCGTGGCCGACATCGAGAAAAAGCTGACCTCCCACCTCGGCGCCCGCGTGGCGGTGCTGCACACGCCCAAGAAGGGCCGCATCGTCATCGAGTACCGCGGCAACGAGGATCTCCAGCGCGTGCTGGAGAAACTCGGCGTGACGCTGTGAGTGTCCGAAGTAGGGCAGGTCTCTGACCTGCCCTGGAGACGCCTCGTTCGCGAATGGGGCGGAATAGGGCGGGTCAGAGACCCGCCCTACTTCGATCCTATTTCTTCTTCTTCAGTTCGAACCCCGGCAGCAGCTGCTGCTCGGCGATGCGGCGATAGAGGTCCTTGAGGGCGTCGTTGGCCGAGTCCTCGAAGGCCGTGGCCAGGCGCCAGCGGTCGCGGGCGCGGGTCCACGTGATGCCGGTGCCGGCGAAGATCCCGAGCGTGGTCTCCTTGCCGGCGTCGGTGAGCTTGGCGCTGAAGGTGCATTGGACGTTGTTGGTGACGTCCACGCGCCATTCGACCAGGGTCAATTCGAGCAGCGGAACCTCGGCCTTGATGTCGGACGGATGCGCGGCAAAGCCGACAATGCCCTTGTAGCCTTGGCGGCGAAACGTGTCCTCGAGCCGATAGGCGAGCGTGCGCGCGATGTCGTCGTCGAGCATCGGCTGGAACGTCGGTGGCACGCTGACAAATACTTGCAGGGCAGGCTTTTCAGCGGCCGTTGGCTTGGCCTCTGCGGCGTGGACGCCGGTGGCCAGGAGACCGAGGGGGAGCAGGGTGGCGAGCGCGATGTGGCGCAGTGAGTTGGTGATCATGGGCGGTTGGGGGTGAAGTCTCTGCCGACCGCGGCGACGGGAATTAGGTTCCCTGGGAACCTCGCGGAACGGTGCATTGACAAACGGTCGGGCACTCTGATGCTTTCGACCCTTCTTATGAGCATTGTCCTCGGTATCCTGACCTTTGTCCTGATCCTCATCTCCGTCTTTCTCATCCTCGTCGTTCTCGCGCAGAAGGCCAAGAACGATGGCGGCGTTGGTGCGGCCCTCGGCGGCGGCATGACGGAGTCGGCGTTCGGTGCCGACACGGGCAACGTGCTCAGCAAGGCCACGATCAATGCGGCCATCGCCTTCTTCGTCCTGAGTTTCGGCCTGTATCTCGGCCACATCTACCAGCGCACGCACGCCGCCAAGAATGCCGACGCCCTGCCGACGATCGTCGTGCCGCCGGCGGCCGCGGCGACCACCACGCCCGCGCCGGAAGCGACGGCCCCGGCCGCGCCGGCGCCCGAGCAGAAGGCTCCCTGAGCCCATCGTGTCACGCGGTCTGACAGCAACGCTCGCCCTTTCCTGGCGGGCGTTTTTTGTTCTCACCCTCGCCGGGTCCGGCCTGACGGCCGCGGCCGCGCCCGCAGGTCGCACCGTGCGTCCGTCGCCGACGTATGTGCAGATTGGCAAGCCCGACCAAGCGGAGGGCGCGCGCATCCTGCGCTCGTTCCGCGGCATGGGCGTCGCGGGCGATTTCTACCTCGATTTCAAACTGCAGGTCCGGCCGCGGCGCGGCGCGGAGCGCGAGATCCCGGGTCGGCTCTGGGGCGGGCGCAATGAACTGGGGGCGGTCTCACGCATCAGCCTGACGGACGAGACGGGGGCGGAGCGCCGCCTGCTGCTGCAGAATGGCGCGGCGCCCGCGGCCTGGCGCTGGACGGCCGGGCAGGCGGAGGCGGCGACGATCGCGCTTGGCGACCTGTTTGCGCCGCTCGTGCCGGAGACGCAGATCAGCATCTTCGACCTGCAGATGCCCTACCTTTACTGGGAGGAGTTCGTCTTCGAGGGCGTCAGCAAGATCCGCGGCCGGCCGGCGCATACGTTTCTCCTCTATCCGCCGGCGGATTTCCTCGCGGCCTATCCCGGGCTCAGCGGCGTGCGCGTGCACCTCGACACGCAGTTCGGCGCGCTCGTGCAGAGCGAGCTGCTGGACGAGCGCGGGCGGGTCTTCCGCTCGCTCGCCGTGCTCGACCTGAAGAAAGTCGGCGAGCAGTGGATGGTGAAGAGCATCGACCTGCGCGACGAGCGCTCGCGCGACAAGACGCGATTCCTGGTGACGGCGGCGGCCCTGAATCTCGACCTCGCCGGCACGGTCTTCACCGCGGCCGGCCTGCCCGAGACGATCGCGCGGCCGGCAATGGTGACACTCCTCGGGCCGTGAGCCCCGGACCTGCCGACGTTGGGCGTTAAACGTTCAGCGTTGGCGCGCGGAGCGCGCTCGCCCCTTACTTGAGCACGTTTTCGGTCGCGGGATCGAACAGCTTGGCCTTGTCCATCTGGAAGGTGATCTTGACCTTCTGATTGACGTCAAAGCGGTCGGTGGCGCGGACGCGGGCGATGAAGGAGTGGGCGCCGGTGTCGAGGTAGAGGTACGTTTCCGCGCCCATGGGCTCGGAGACCTCGACATTGACCTCGACCGTGTGGGCCGGGTTCGGCGAACCGAGGGTGAGGGAGTCCTGGGCGTCCTCGGGGCGGATGCCGAAGACCACGGGCTTGTCGACGTGACCAGCGGCCTTGTGGGCGAGGTCGTCGGTGAGCTGCACCTGGATCGGTTTGCCCTTCGCGTTGGTCTCGACGAACAGCAGGTTGTTGCCGGCGCGCTTGATCGTGCCCTTGAAGAAATTCATCGGCGGGGAGCCGATGAAGCCGGCGACGTACATGTTGGCGGGATTGTTGTAGAGCTCGAGCGGGGCGGCGACCTGCATGATCACACCGTCCTTCATCACGCAGATGCGGTCGCCCATGGTCATGGCCTCGACCTGGTCGTGCGTGACGTAGATCATCGTGGCGCCGAGGCGGGCGTGCAGCTTCGAGATCTCGGTGCGGGTCGAGACGCGCATCTTGGCGTCGAGGTTGGAGAGGGGCTCGTCGAAGAGGAACACCTTCGGCTTGCGCACGATGGCGCGGCCGACGGCGACGCGCTGGCGCTGGCCGCCGGAGAGGGCCTTGGGCTTGCGCTCGAGGTAGGGCTCGAGGCCGAGCATGGCGGCGGCCTCGCGGACGCGGGCGTCGATCTCCTGCTTGGGGAACTTCCGCAGCTTCAGGCCGAAGGCCATGTTGTCGTACACCGTCATGTGCGGGTAGAGCGCGTAATTCTGGAAGACCATCGCGATGTCGCGGTCCTTGGGCAGGACGTTGTTCACGACCTTGCCGTCGATCGAGATCGTGCCGCCCGAGATGTCCTCGAGGCCGGCGATCATGCGCAGGGTGGTGGACTTGCCGCAGCCGGAGGGTCCCACCAGCACCATGAACTCCCGGTCCTCGATCGTGAGGTTGATGCCCTTGACCGCGGTGACGCCGGGGCCGTTTTTCTCAGGATACGTTTTGACCAGGTTTTCGATTACAACGTGGGCCATGGGATAAAATTGGGGGCGGGGGAGAACAGAACGAACCAGTCGAAAATCAATCAATCCACAGGTGAGTCAATGCCAGACGTTGGGCGATTTTTGCATTGCGACGACGCGCCTCTGCGGGCGTGCTGGTCCGTTATTCGCATCTGTCGCCTCCCATGACCTCCAGCACCCCGAAAGCCAAGTCCGCGGCGCCGCTGACCTTCGAACTGACGGTTGACCTCATGGACAAGATCGAGGCCTGCCGGAAGAGCCTGGGCGTGGCGACGGCGAGCGATGTCATCCGCGCCGCGATCGCGCGCTTCGATTTCTCGAAATGCAAGCCGGTGCATGTGCCGCACCGCCAGATCTCCGTGCGGCTCACTCCGGACCAGCGCGCGACGCTGAAACGCCAGGCGCGCCTGAAGGACGTGAGCGTGGGCGAGCTGCTCCGCCTCGCGATCGAGGCCCTGCAGGCGAAGGGGCCGAAGGCCGCCAAGGCGAAGAAGCGCGGCAAGTGAGCCGCGCCAAACCCCCGGCTTGCCATGGCCGGGCGGTCGGCTCTTTAGTGCGGTTCATCCATGAGCACACCTCCGCCCCTGTCCATCTGGGCTCGCAACATCTCGCCTTCGCCGACGCTCGCCGTCGATGCCAAGGCCAAGGCCCTGCAGGCCGCCGGTGAGGACGTCTGCAGCTTCGCCGCGGGTGAACCTGATTTCGACACGCCCGAGCACATCAAGGAGGCGTGCATTGCCGCCCTCAAGGCGGGCAAGACCAAGTACGCGCCGACCCCCGGCATCGAGCCGCTGCGCCAGGCGATCGTCGACCGCTACGCCGCCGAATACGGCCTGAAGGCCGTGCCGGCCCAGGTGGTCGTCTCGCCCGGCGGCAAGTTCAACTGCTACCTCGGCATCCTCGCCACGTGCTCGCCCGGCGACGAGGTCATCATCCCCGCGCCCTTCTGGGTGAGTTATCCGGAAATGGTGAAGCTCGCCGGCGCCACGCCGAAGTTCGTCCTCTGCGACGACCGCACCGGCTTCAAGCTCACGCCGGCCCAGCTCGAGGCGGCCATCACGCCGAAGACGAAGCTGCTGGTCATCAACTCGCCCTCCAACCCCACCGGCGCCGTCTACACCCGCGCCGAGCTCGAGGCCATTGTGGCCGTGGCGGTGAAGCACAACCTCTACATCCTCTCGGACGAGATGTACGAGCATCTCATCTATGACGGCGCGCAGCCGACCTGCATCGCCACCTTCTCGAAGGACGTCGAGGCGCGGACGATCACGGTGGCCGGCTTCTCGAAGACCTACGCGATGACCGGCTGGCGCATCGGCACGACCGTGGCCCCGCTCCCGATTGCCAAGGCCATCGCCGAGCTGCAGAGCCAGATGTCGTCCAACGTCACGACCTTCGCCCAGTTCGGCGCCCTCGCGGCCCTGAAGGAGAAGGAGAAGACCCAGGCCGCTCTCGCCACGATGCTCACGGCCTTCGACCGGCGCCGTAAGAACCTGCATGCCGGCCTCAACGCCATCCCCGGCGTGAAGTGTCTCCTGGCGCAGGGCGCGTTCTACCTCTTCCCAAACATCTCGAGTTTCGGGTTGAAGGACATGGATTTCTGCAACCGCCTCCTCGAGACCGAGAAGGTCGCCGCCGTCCCCGGCAGCGCCTTCGGGGCCGAGGGCTACCTGCGGCTCAGCTACGCCACGTCCGACGCGATCATCGCCAAGGGCCTCGAGCGCCTCGGCCGCTTCTGCGCGACGCTGCAGCGCTGAGGCGGCGGGGTTTTTATCGCGGAAACGCGGAAGGGCGGAAGCGCGGAATCAAAGGCAGGGCGGGCCTGCCTGAAGATGTAGCCACGAGCGTGAGCGAGTTGTCGGGCGACGCCCGCAGCGAGCAAACCACTCGCTCACGCTCGTAGCTACCGGCTTGGTCCCAAGCCGCGCTTCCGCCCTTCCGCGTTTCCGCGATTAAAGCTCGCTCTCCGCGTTCACCGCTTCAGCGGAATCAGCGCCCGCAGCCGCGGTTCACGCAGGAAGAGTCCGCCCCACAGCAGCACACCGAGGAGCGGCTGCATGATGAACGGGTCGCCGACACGCAGATGGATCACGGTCGCGCCGCCGAGGTAGCCGGTCAGCAAGATGGCGCCGAGCACCGCGGTGCGCGGGATCAGGTACACGACCGTGCAGGCGATCTCGAGTATGCCCAAGCCCGTTGCCTGGGTAAGCGGAACGCCGAGGTGCGCGAAGCCTTCCGCGGTGCCGGCGGGCTTCACCAGTTTCATCAGGGCGCTGAACAGCAGGAGGAGGCAGGGCAGAAGGCTGAGGATGTGCCCGATCCAGCGGGCCACCGGGGTGACGAGGGGAGTCTCGGAGTTCATGGTGTGGGTGGGGTGGGAGAGTCGTAGCGCAGATCCGGCACCGCGCAAAGGTCCGATTTTCACGCATTATGGCATGGCGCGACGGCCCGCTGCCCGTAGGCTGGGTGCGTTCGATCCCGGCCACCCCGCCGGGCCTCAGCCCACCTCAACCGCAATCGGAGAACCCACCATGTCACACTACGTCGATGGATTTCTGCTGCCTGTGCCGAAGAGAAAACTGGCCGCTTACAGGAAGATGGCGGCGCTCGCCGCCAAGGTCTGGCGCGACCACGGCGCCCTTGATTACAAGGAGTGCGTCGGCGACGACCTGAAGATCGCGTTCGCGTTGTCCTTCCCGAAGGGCATCCGCACGAAGCCCGGCGAGACAGTCGTGTTCTCGTGGATCCTCTACAAATCCCGCGCGCACCGCGACCGCGTGAACGCGAAGGTGATGAAGGATCCGCGCCTGGCCGCGATGTGCGGCGGCAAGGACATGCCCTTCGACGTGAAACGCATGATGTATGGCGGCTTCAAGGTGTTCGTGAGCATGTGACCGGCGCGCGGCCCCGGCGGCCGGGATCACGCCAAGAAATGCAGTGCAATCGGCATTCCGTGCAGAGGCCGGGCGCAGTCGCTCGGCTAGCATGGGAGCGTGAAAAAACGCATCCTCATCGTCCAGGGTCACCCGTCCCGCGAGCCAAGCCACCTCGGGCATGCGCTTGCCGCCGCCTACCGCGAGGGCGCGGTCGCGGGCGGGCATGAGGTGCGGCAGGCGGACGTGGCGCTGCTCGAGTTCCCGCTGCTGCGTGAGGCCGCCGACTGGGCCAAGGGCCCGACGCCCGCGGCCCTGCAGACGGCGCAGGCTGACATCGGCTGGGCGGACCACCTCGTGGTGATCTATCCGCTCTGGACGGGCATGGTGCCGGCCGTGACCAAGGCGTTCTTCGAGCAGGTGGCGCGGCCGGGTTTCGCCTTCAAGCCGCGGCCCAACGGCAAGGGACTCGCGCCGCTGTGGACGGGAAAATCCGCGCGCGTGGTCGTGACCCTCGGCATGCCGGCGCTCTTCTACCGCATCGTCCACGGCGCCATCGGCGTGCGCGCCTTCAACCGCGACCTCCTCGGCATGGTCGGCATCAAGCCGGCGCGCACGACCTACATCGGCTCGGTCGGCAGCAAGACCTTCGACGGCAAACGCTGGCTGGAGTGCATGCGGGCCCTCGGGCGCGACGGTGCCTGAGCCGGACTGAAAAATCAGGCGAAATTTCGCCCACCAAGCGCTGCGCTGTTGCCAGGCCGGCACGAGCGCCGCAACGATCCGGGCATGGCTACACCCCGGCCACTCACCCCAGCCCAGGTCGCGTTTTTTCACGAGGAGGGCTACCTCATCGTTCCCGATGTCTTCGATCCGGCGGCGCTCGAGCCGCTGCGCCAGGAGATCCACGGCGAGATCAACCGCAAGGCCCGCGAGTTGCACGCGGCGGGCAAGCTGGAGCGGCTGCACGATGACCTTGGCTTCGACCGCCAGTTGAGCGCCATCTACCGCGAGTCGAAGGCGGCCGGCGACGCGATCGTGCGGCACCTGATGGGCGTGCGCGGCGGCGGCTACTATTCGCCGGAAATGTTCAGTCTCATCGTGAATCCGCACCTCGTCGCCAAGATCGCCTCGTTGGTGGCCTCCGACGAGATCGTGGCGTCGGCCTACCGCATCCGGCCGAAGCTCCCGCACTTCGGGGCTGGCGTCGTGCCGTGGCACCAGGACAGCGGCTACCTCGCCGAGCATTGCGACGAGCACCTCATCATCACCTGCTGGGTCCCGTTTGTGGACGCCACGGCCGAGAACGGCTGCATGCAGATCCTGCCGCGGACGCACCGGGGCCGCGTGTATCAGCACCATGCGGGTGGCAATGCCGACTTCCTTGTGATCCGCGACCAGGACCTGCCGGTCGATCCGAGCGGTGCGATCACGGCGGCCTGCCCGCGCGGCGGGGCGGTGTTCATGAGCAACCGCACGCCGCATTGCTCGACGCCGAATGTCTCCGACCACATCCGGTGGAGCGTGGACCTGCGGTACAAAGCCGCGGATGTGCCGAACAACGTGGACGTCGTGCCGGCGCGGCTGGACGAACGCGGACACGCCGACCCGGAATTCTACGAGAAGGTCAACGTCGCCTGCTACCCGCCCGATGCCGACATCGTTGTCCGCAGCAAGGCGCACCCGGAAAAGGTCATCGACTACGCCCGTTACGTGCAGCTGCGCGAGATCTACGACCGCACCGAGCCGGCCTTCCCGGAAGTGAGGGCGTGGCCGTCGCTGAAAATGTGAGGAGTGCTTCGCGCCCCCGCGAGAGGCCAAACCCACTCACGCCACCTGCAGCACCGCGTACGTCTTCTTGCCCTTGCGGAGCAGCACGTACTTGCCGAACAGCAGGTCGGCGGTCGTGAGGGCGCGCGCGACGTCGGGGGACTTCACGTTGTTCACGTAGATGCCGCCACCCTCGATGTCCTTGCGGGCCTGGCCCTTTGACGGGGCGAGGCCGGCGTGGACGAGCAGTTCGACGAGCGGCGTGCCGGCGCCATCGAGCTTCGGCTTATCCAGAACCTTCGTCGGGATCTCGCCGACAACGTCGCGGAAGGTCTCCTCGGACGTGTCACCGATTTCGGCACCGAAGAGAATCGCGCTCGCCTTGAGCGCGGCGTCGAGTGCGGCCGGGCCGTGGACGAGGCGCGTGACCTCGGTGGCGAGGGCCTTGTGGGCCTCGCGGGCGCCGGGGTTGGCGGCGTGCTTGGCCTCGAGGTCCTCGATCTGCTCGCGGGTGAGGAAGGTGAACTTGCGCAGGTACTCGCTGACCTTCACGTCCTCGGTGGTCACGAAGAACTGGTAGAACTTGTACGGGCTCGTCTTCTTCGGATCGAGCCACACGGCGCCGCCCTCGGTCTTGCCGAACTTGGTGCCGTCGGCCTTGGTGATCAGCGGGAAGGTCCAGCCCCAGCAGGTGACGCCGAGCTTCTTGCGGATCAGGTCCGTGCCCGCGGTGATGTTGCCCCACTGGTCGGAGCCGCCGATCTGCAGCTCGCAGTTGTGGGTCTTGCGCAGGTGGTAGAAGTCGAAGGCCTGGAGCAGCTGGTAGCTGAACTCGGTGTAGCTGATGCCGCTGTCGCCCTCCATGCGGGACTTCACGGAGTCCTTGGCGAGCATCACGTTGATCGAGAAATGCTTTCCGATGTCGCGCAGGAAATCGAGGTAGCTGTACGGCGCGGTCCAGTCGGCGTTGTTGACCAGGCGCGCGGGGTTGCCGGCGCGGTCGAAGTCGAGCAGGCGGCTGAGCTGGACCTTCACGCAGGCGACATTGTGGGCGAGCTGCTCGGGTGTGAGCAGGTTGCGCTCGGCGGACTTGCCTGAGGGATCGCCGACCATGCCCGTGGCGCCGCCGGCGAGGGTGATGGCGTGGTGGCCGGCATCCTGGAAGCGCCGCAGCATCAGCTGGGGCAGGAGGTGGCCGACATGGAGGGAGTCGCCGGTCGGATCGAACCCGCAATAGAGCGTCACCGGTCCCTCGTTGAGGCGCTTGGACAGCGCATCGAGATCGGTGCAATCGGCCAGGAGGCCGCGCCATTGGAGGTCTGCGATGAGGTTCATGGTACGGTCGGGGAGTAAACGGGGCGGGGCGCCTCGCGCGCAAACAAATCTTATGGGGCGCGCAACGATAATAGAAGGGGGTGTTCTTTCGGGAAAAACGGTTTGTCTAATGCCGGACCGGACCCCAATTTTTCCCTCCTGCTCCGGACCACCCACCGTTCGGAAACTCTTCAACCCTCATCCCACATCACCATGCCCATCGCCGTCGGTTCCAAAGCCCCTGATTTCACCCTCAAGTCCAAGAACGCGGAAGGCCTCAAGGACGTCACCCTGAGCGCCAACTTCGGCAAGAAGCAGACCGTGCTCCTGTTCTTCCCGCTCGCCTATACGAGCGTGTGCACGGCCGAGCTCTGCGACACCACGGCCGGTCTCGGCGACTACGAGAAGCTCGGCGCCGACGTCATCGCCATCAGCGTCGACAGCCCCTTCACGCAGGAAGCTTGGGCCAACGCCAACAAGATCAAGCTGACGATCGTCAGCGATCTCAACAAGACCGTCACCAAGGCCTACGGCGTCCTCTTCCCGAACCTCGCCGGCATCGGCGACACCTCCGCCCGCGCCGCGTTCGTCATCGGCACGGACGGCGTCGTCAAGTACGCCGAGCAGACCGCGACGCCGAAGGACCTCCCGAACTTCGCTGCCATCAAGGCCGCCCTCGCCAAGTAAAGCCGGCCCTCCCGGAGCCCCGGGGCGCGCCCGCATAGGGCCGCCCCGCCTCCTCCGCTCCCGATTTCCCGTAATTCGTAAATCGTAATTCGTAACTCCCGTGTCCCTCCCGAATCCCTTCAACACCCTCCAGACCTTCGAGGGCGGCAAGAAGTTCTACTCGCTGCCCGCGCTCGAAAAGGCCGGCTTCAACATCTCGCGCCTGCCCGTGAGCATCCGCCTCGTCCTCGAGGCCGTGCTGCGCAACTGCGACGGCAAGCGCGTGCTTGAGTCCAACATCCGCGAGCTCGCCGCCTGGAAGCCGACGGAGGCCCGCACGGCCGAGATCCCGTTCGTGGTCGCGCGCATCGTGTTGCAGGATTTCACCGGGGTGCCGCTGCTCGTGGACCTCGCCGCCATGCGCTCCGCCGTGGCGAAGATGGGGAAGAACCCGAAGATCATCGAGCCGCTCGTGCCCGTGGACCTCGTGGTTGACCACTCCGTGCAGGTCGACTTCGCCGGCTCGTCCGAGGCCATGCAGAAGAACCTCGACCTCGAGTTCTCCCGCAATCGCGAGCGCTACCAGTTCCTGAAGTGGGGCATGCAGGCCTTCGACACCTTCAAGGTGGTGCCGCCCGGCATCGGCATCGTCCACCAGGTCAACCTCGAATACCTCGCCCAAGGCGTCCTGCATTCGGCTCCGACCCCAGACCCCAGACCCCAGACCCCAGACCCCATCTACTATCCCGACACGCTGGTCGGCACCGACTCGCACACCACGATGATCAACGGCATCGGGATCGTCGGCTGGGGCGTGGGCGGCATCGAAGCGGAGGCCGGCATGCTGGGGCAGCCGGTATATTTCCTGACCCCGGATGTCGTGGGAGTGCATCTGACAGGGGCCTTGCGGGAGGGCGTCACGGCCACCGACCTTGCCCTGACCGTCACCCAACTGCTCCGCAAGACCAAGGTGGTGGGCAAGTTCGTGGAGTTCTTCGGTCCCGGCGCGGCCGCGCTGCCCGTAGTGGACCGCGCCACCATCGCCAACATGGCCCCGGAATACGGAGCGACGATGGGCTTCTTCCCCATGGACGCCGAGTGCGTGAACTACCTCCGGGCGACCGGACGCTCCGAGGCGCACTGCACGCTCTACGAAAATTACTACAAGGCGCAGGGATTGTGGGGCATTCCCGAGGCCGGACAGATTGACTACTCCCAGGTGGTGGAACTCGACCTCGCCACCGTGAAGCCCAGCGTGGCCGGACCGAAGCGTCCGCAAGACCGCATCGAACTGCCCAATCTCCGCCGCGAATTCTTCCAGGCCGT
>JAHCAZ010000048.1 GCA_019634615.1 Opitutaceae bacterium | reverse complement strand
TAGGGCGTGTTTTCAAAATCGATGGAACCGGTGAAGCAGGGAGATGATCGCAGGGCGCGCATGAAGCTCATCGAGCGGTGGGAGCTGCCCGACCCGGTGTGGGAAGGGCTAAAAAAATTAACCGTGCGAGGCCAAAAGCCCGCAGGTGGCCTCGCCGGGGCCGGCCGCCGAAAGACGACCGGGTCATGGTCACCGCGATCTTCTACGTTTTGCGCACAGGGATTCCGTGGCGAGACCTGCCAGACCGCTTTGGTCCTTGGAGTTCGGTCTACACCCGCTTCCGACGCTGGTGCGCGGCAGGACTTTTCGCACGCATGTTGGCCATGGTCTCCGCGAGCGCAGAGGGCGAACTGCGGCACCTCGACTGCTCGCATATCAAGCTGCACCAAGACGGCACGAATCCCAGCGGCGGGCAAACCGCCCAGGCCATCGGGCGCACCAAGGGCGGCATTAACACCAAGCTCGCAGCCATCGTGGATAGCGCTGGTCGCGCCATCGCCCTGGGTCTGGCCGCTGGCCAGCGGCACGACCTGCATGCGGTCGAGCCCCTGTTGCCGTGTTTGCGCCGGCACCGTGCGGTCGCAGACAAGGGCTTCGACGCCAATTCGTTCCGCGCTCAACTCCACCGCCAGCAGACCCGCATCTGCATTCCGCCGAAGCGAAACCGACGATGGCCGGCCGCGTTTCATCGCGGCTACTACCGCCGCCGCCATCGGGTCGAAAACTTCTTCTGCCGAATCAAACGCCATCGCCGCATCAGCACCCGTTACGAGAAGCTCGCCACCACGTTTCTTGGCTTCGTTCAACTCGCTGCGGTCCTCGACTGGCTCACTCATCGATTTTGAAAACACGCCCTAGCTGCTTTTCAGTCCTGCATTATATTATTCACCGCCGCATGGCCGCGAACCGACGACCCGCGGCCAACGCCGCCAACGCGCCGAGGAACCAAACGCTCGGCGCCCCACCCCCGCCACCCCCGCCGCCAGACGACGGCGCGACCGGGACACTCGGCGCAGTGACGGTCAACTGCACCGGGTTGCTGGTCGCGCTGCCGTAAAAGTTCGAGACCACGACATGATAGCTGCCGGCGTTGGCGACCTGCGCGCCGGCGATGGTGTAGTCGGCGCTCGTGGCCCCGCTGATGGCGTTGCCATTGAAATACCACTGGTAGCTGAGGACCCCGCCAGTGGCGGTGACACTGAAGGTCGCGCTCGCCCCCGCGGCCACCGTGCGCGCGACTGGCTGGGCCGTGATGACAGGAGGACTCCCGGCGGCCGCCGCCAGCGCGAGGTTGAGCGTGATCTGGCCGAACAGCCCATCCCAGCCGTCCACCGCCAGGTAATAGGTCACACCCGCCGCCACGTCGAAGGTGATCGTGCTCGTGCGCACCCGGTTGTCGCCCGGGTTCTGCTCGGGCGTCTCGGCATCGTCGTTGCCCGCAAGGGGCGTGAGCGCGCCCACCGCCGAGCCGGTGTAGGCGGCCAGCAGGGTGTCGAAGTTGCTGCCCAGGGTCGTCACGGTCAGGCGACCGGCGACTGGCGCCACAAATCGCCACCAAACCGAGCGGCCGCCGGCGCTCGCCGCGTGGTTGGGCTCCCCGGCCTCCTTGCCCGCCTGGATGTTGGTGCCCGTGACCGACAGGCCCGGGCTGGTGACGACGATCGTGGCCGCGCTCGCGAAGGCATCGTTCGCCGGGACCGTCGCCGGGGCGCCATAAAGGGTGCGGGCGCCGGCGATGTCGTCCGCCTGCAGCTCGTACAGGTTGCCGATCCGGCTGTTCATGACAGCCGTGACCGTCTGGCCGGCCTCGTCCGGATGACCCAGGCCCAGGACGTGACCGAGCTCGTGCAGCGCGATGCGCTGGAGGTCGTAGGCATCCGCGCGCAACGGGCCGCGGTACGAGTCGTAGGTGCGGGTAGCGTTGAACACGATGTCCGACTCGACGCGGTTGTCGCCGATCGTGTAGGAGACGGTGACGGCCAGCGTGTTCGCCGCGAAGTCCTCGCCTCCGACCTTGTCGGCCAGGACCACCTCGTTGATCCGGTTGCCGGCGGTGTTGGGGCCCGCCGGCGGGACGGACGAGTCGAACCGGACGGTGCCGATGATCCCGTTCCAGGTCTGCATCGCCGCCTGCACGCTGGCATTGAACGACGACGCGCCATCGGTGAGCGCCCGCGTGGGCGCGGGCAGCTTGAGCTGCAGGGTGATGGTGCCCGGCTCCCAGGTGATCACGTAAGGCACCTCGTCGCGGGTGATGAGGTCGAAGGCGCCGAGCCGCCCCACGCCGATGAGGACCGCCCACAGCCAGATCAGGCGCCCGGTCTTCATCGCAGGTCGGGGCGCCGCACCCGCTTCACGGCCTGGATGAACTGCTCGGGCGTCAGGGCCTGCCCGGGGTCGCGCATCCGGCGCAGCCGCTCGGCCAGGTCGCCCTCGGCCATGGGCAGCGCCACCTCCGCCGTCGACAGCAGCGGGACGAGGTTGCTGCGGTTCAGGTACCGGCGGCCCGCCCGCCGCGGGTCAACCATGACCGGGTACTGGCCGTGCATCATCGCATACAGCGGGTTGAAGGCGCGGCCGTTGCCCTTGATGAAGAGGATGTCCTCGGTGCCGACATAGAAGGTCGGCGCACCCTGCACGGTGAGCCGCCGGTCGCCGACCTGGCCGCCGAGCATGGTCAGCACCAGCGGCTGCGGCGGCTGCCCGGCGATGGTCTCGAGCACCTCGAGCTCCACCCGCGTGTAGATCAGCTCCTGGCCCTGCTTGACGCGGACCTCCGCGGTGACGGCCTTCACGCGGGCCCGCACCACGTAGTCGGAGTTGTTGACCAGCTCCGCAAACTGCGGCGGGATCACCGTCGTCGCGCGGGTGACCGGCGCCATGAGGGCAAGGCAGAGCCCCAGCCAGACCAGAATGGGGATGCGTGCAACGGACGGGGGCATGACCGGATGGGGGACTTCAGGCGGTTACCCTGAGTCAGCCAGCATCATCCTCGGTTCCGGGGTTTCAAGCCCGACCGATCGCGCTCCCGGGCCCGGGCGGCCAAAGGCATGGCTTGTCATGGGATGCGGATGGGATTTGATGCTTCTCCCGGCCAACATCCCCGCAGCTCGTCCGGCACCAATGAAATTCCTCCCCAGTACCCGCGGCCTCGGCCGCCTCTTCCTGCCCTGGCTGATCGCCGCTGTCGCGGCCCCGCTCCCAGCCCAGGAACGCCCGGCCCCGGCCCCCGCGCCCGCCGGCGCCGTTGCGCGCGAGCCCCAGCCCGACGACCCGATCGGCTTCATCAACCTGCCCGGCGACAGCATCGACTCCGTCATCGTCCTCCTCGAGCGCCTCACCGGCAAGGCGGTCCTGCGACCACAGAATCTCCCGGCGGTCACGGTGACGTTGAACCTCAAGGACGCGGTCTCCCGGCAGGAAGCGATCCAGGCCATCGAGACCCTCCTCAACCTCAACGGCATCGCCGTCACCCCGCTCGGCACGCGCTTCCTCAAGGTCACGCCGCTCAACGCCGCCAAGTCGGAGGCCCCCGAGTTCATCGAAGGCTCGACCCTCGGCCTCCCGCCCAGCGGCCGGACCGCCTCCAAGCTGTTTCAGCTGGAGTTCCTCCGCGTCGGCGAGTTCATGCCGCAGATCGCCGGCCTCCTCAACCCCGCCGCCGGCGCCCCACCCGTCGTCTTCGACAAGAGCAACGCCGCCCTCATCACCGACTCGGTCAGCAACCTGCAGCGCATCGAGACCCTCGTCGCCAAGCTCGACCAGCCGCTCCTCGCCGGCCTCCAGCCGAAGTTCTACTCCCTCCAGTCCGCCAAGGCCAGCGACGTGGTCAACAAGATGCGCGCCATCCTCACCGGCCCGCTCCAGACCCAGCTCGGCTCCGCGACCACCTACAGCCCAGACGACCGGACCAACCAGATCATCCTGATCGCCGACCCGCGCCAGCACCCGTTCTTCGACGAGCTCGTGGCCAAGCTCGACGTGCGCTCCGATCCCAACACGCGCAACGAGGTCATCTTCCTCAAGCACGCCGCCGCCAAGGACGTCGCCACCATTCTCACCCAGCTCGTCACCGGGCAAAACAACGCCGCCCGCGCCCAAGGCGCCGAGGCGAACCGCGCCATGCCCACGACCGCCCCGGCCCCCGCCACCCCCGCGGCCGCCAGCCCGCCGCCCGCCACGCCGAACGCCGCCGCGCTCGGCCTGACCCTCGAGCCGTCGAACCAGTTCAGCCCGCTCCTCACCATCCTGCCCGAGGATCGCAGCAACTCCATCGTCGTTTCCGGCACGGTGGACGACATCCGCCTCATCAACGAGCTCGTCGCCAAGATCGACGTCCTCCTCGCCCAGGTGCGCATCGAGGTCGTGATCGCCGAGGTCACGCTCACCGACAACGCCACCTCGGGCATCGGCGCCCTCGACCTCAAGGTCGAGGCCGACAAGCTCGTCGGCTTCGCCGGCACCGGCGCCGGGACCAAGGTGAGCGACGCCGCCTTCTCGCGCCCCGCCGAGGGCCAGCTCGACCTCGCCGCCACGATCTCCCTCTCCACGACGCCGCGGAAGTCCAACGCCACCATCCTCTCGCAGCCCAACATCATCACCACGCACAACAAGGAGGGGAAGATCTTCGTCGGCGAGCAGCGGCCCGTCATCAGCAGCTACCTCAACGACGGCACCACGACGAACACCGGCATCGGCACCGGCTACCGCTCCAACGTCTCGTCCAAGGACATCGGCATCGACCTCAGCGTGAAGCCGCTCATCGGCACCGACGGCTCGGTGCAGCTCGAGATCAAGCAGGAGGTCAACGATGTCCTCGGCGAGATCACGATCGACGGCAACCCCCAGCCGCGCATCGGGCGCCGCACCACCGAGTCGTTCGTCAGCGTGCGCAGCGGCGACATCATCGTGCTCGGCGGCCTCCAGCGCACCTCCCAGTCGAAGAGCTCCAGCCGCCTCGGCCCCATCCCGATCATCGGCGACCTCCTCGGCACGCGCTCGCGCGAGGGCACCCGCACCGACCTCGTCTTTTTCCTCCGGCCGACGGTCCTCACCAACACGGCCGCCGACAACGCGCCGGCCCTCCGCCAGATCGAGAAGCTGCCGGCCAAGGAGCGCTCGCGCATCGAGGAGGCGATCGGTGTCGCCCCCGCCCCGGCGGCCGCCAAGTGACCATGCCGCCCGCCACCGCCGCCCCGGCCGATTTCCTGCGCGACTGGCCCGACGCCGAGCAGCGCCGCCGCCTGCTCGAGGCCACCCGCTCCGAGCGCCCCGACCTGCTCGCCGCCCTCCAGAACCTCGAGCCGGGCGCCGTCGTGCCCTACCTCGCCCGGGCCACCGGCCTGCCCGTCGCGCCCGCCCTCGTTCCCGACACCGCCGCCGTGCCCCTCCTGCCCGCGCGCCTGGTCCATGATTACCAGGTCCTGCCCATCCGGCTTCCCGCCGAGGCCAACGGCGACCCCGCGACCCTCCACCTCGCCACCGCCTGGCCGCCCGATGCCGACATGCGCGACTGGATCGCCATCTTCACCCCCCGGCCCATCCGCTGGCACCTCGCCCCCGCCGACCGCGTGCGGCAGCTCGTGGTCGAGAACTACGGCGTCGGCGCGGGCAGCATCGAGGATTCCAATGCCCCCGCCCTCGCCGCCGAGGCGCAGGCCTCGACCGAGGCCGACGCCGACGCGGCCGTCGTGCGCTTCGTGCGCGAGGTGATCGAGCAGGCGATCGACGACGCCGCGACCGACATCCACTTCGAGCCCCAGGAGGGCCAGCTCCGCATCCGCTACCGCGTGGACGGCCTCCTCGTCCCCGTCCCCGTCCCGGAAAACCTCCTCCGCTACCAGGACGCCATCATCTCCCGTCTCAAGATCATGGCGCGCCTCAACATCTCCGAGAAGCGCCTCCCGCAGGACGGCCGCATCAACTACCGCGCCGGCGACAACACCCTCGACATCCGCGTCTCCACCATCCCGACGATCTACGCCGAGAGCGTATCCCTCCGCCTCCTCAACCAGAAGAAGGAGGCCTACACCATGGAACGCCTGGGCATGGACGAGGCCGAGCGGACCCAGGTCACCAAGATCCTCGAGTACCCGCACGGCATCGTGCTCGTCACCGGCCCCACCGGTTCCGGCAAGTCGACCTCGCTCAACGCCTTCCTCCGCCAGATCAATTCCACCGACCTGCGCATCGTCACCGTCGAGGACCCGATCGAGTACGAGGTCCCCGGCGCGAACCAGATGCAGGTGCGCCCCGAGATCGGCCTCACCTTCGCCAGCGCCCTGCGCCACGTCCTGCGCCAGGATCCCGACGTGATCATGGTCGGCGAGATCCGCGACCGCGAGACGGCCGACATCGCCATCCGCGCCTCCCTCACCGGCCACCTGGTGTTCTCGACCCTGCACACCAACGACGCCCCCGGCGCCATCACGCGCCTGATCGACATGGGCATCGAGCCCTTCCTCGTCGCCTCGGCCATCGAGCTCGTCATCGCCCAGCGCCTCGTGCGCCGCCTCTGCCCCGAGTGCGCCCGGCCCGCGCCGATCAGCGCGACCAAGGTCCGCGAGACCCTCGGCGTCCTCGGCCTCGACCCGCAGCTCGGCGAGGGCGTCACCGAGCTCATGGGCCCGGTCGGCTGCGAGCGCTGCCGCGGCACCGGCTACCGCGGCCGCGTCGGCCTGTTCGAGATCCTCAAGCCCACCGAGGCGATGCACGACCTCATCGTCCGCCGCGAAAGCACCCGCGCCCTCGCCAAGTGCGCCCGCGAGCACGGCATGCGCACCCTGGAATACTCCGGCTGGACCAAGGTCCGCTCCGGCCTGACGACGCTGGACGAGGTCCTGCGGGTGATCACGGTGACGTCGTGATGACGCAACCCAACTCAAACCCGATGATGCAACGCCATACGGTCTCCGGGTAGCGGCCGGCCTCCGGACAGCCGGTTCGGCGTGCGCCTGCCAAACAACGGCCGTCCGGAGGCCGGCCGCTACCCAAAGACCCGATAACAATGCCCACTTTTACCTACACCGCGCGCAACGCCGGCGGCCAGACCGTCAGCGCGGTGCTCGACGCGCCCTCGCGGCGCGAGGCGGCACGGGTGTTGGCGGCGCGGGGCCTCCAACCGATCAGCCTCAACGAGGCGGGCGAAACCATCAGCACCGCCTCCCTGCGCGCGGATCGCCGGCGCACGCGGGCCTTCGGCGGGGACCTGCAGCTTCCTTTCCTCCAGGCGCTGGCCGACCTCACGGGCAGCGGCCTGCCGGCGGGCGAGGCGGTCCGCCTGCTCAGCCGCCGCCTGCAGGAGCCGCGCCTGCGCGCCCTGTGCGGCATTCTCTGGGAGCGCCTCAGCGAGGGCCTCCCGCTCTCGCTCGCGCTGCAGTCGCAGCCGGCGGTCTTCCCAGGCCATACTGTCAGCCTCGTCGCCGCCGGCGAGGCGACGGGCAACCTGCGCGAAGTACTCACGCGCCTAATCCAGCATTACACCGCCCGCGACGAGATGCGCCGCCTGATCGTCACGGCGCTGGCCTACCCGCTCCTGATCTGCGGCGTCGCGATCGGCGTCATTCTGTTCTTCATCTTCTTCCTCCTGCCCCGCCTGCAGACGCTCCTGAATTCGCTCGGCGGGCAGCTGCCCTGGGCGACGCGGCTGCTCGTGGGCCTGTCCGACGCCGTGCTGCACTACGGCCTGCCCGCCCTGATCCTCGGCGCGCTGGCCTCGGCCGCCCTCTGGCGCTGGCGGCAGGCCCCGACCGGTCGCCTGCGCACCGACACGCTGCTGCTGCGCCTGCCGTTCGCCGGCCGGTTTGTCACCGCGGCGACCGTCCACAACTTCAGCCAGACCCTGGCCGTGCTGCTGGAAAACGGCATCACGACCGCCGAGGCGCTGCGCATGACCGAGCGCACCATCCCGAACCGCGCCCTGCAGGCGGCCTTCGCCACGGCCACCAGCCGCGTGCTCGAGGGCGAGAGCCTGTCACAGGCGCTGGGCCGCACCGGCTGCTTCCCGCCGCTCGTGATCGACCGCCTCGCCGTGAGCGAGAGCACCGGTCACCTCGCCCCCGGCCTGCGCGGGATCGCGGAGAACTACCAGGCCGAGCTCAAGCGCCAAGTCGCAGCGTTCACCCAGGTCCTCTCGACGGGCGTCCTCCTCGCCGCCTTCGCCTTCGTCGCCTTCATCGCCTACGCGATCGTGTCGGCGGTGTTCCAGGTCAGCACGAGCTTCAAATTTTAGGGGGAACGCTGATCTGCGCTGATCGGCGCTCATGCGAACCAGGCGGATAAACCGCGAAGAGCGCGAAGGGGCGCGAAGGGATCTCGGACTTTTTTGATCGCGGATGCGGACCTTATCATTTCTTGAACTACCGTCGTCGGTCGTGCTCGACTCTCACCTTATGACCAAGCCGACCTGCCCTGCCTGCACCATGACCGATGTGCTCAGCCATCCCGACCACTGGGAGTGTGGCACCTGCGGGCACGAGTGGCCCAAGGAAGCCGCGCCGGAGGCAGCGCGCGTTGTAAAGGACGCCCACGGCAACGTGCTGGCGGACGGTGACACGGTCGTCCTGATCAAGGATCTCAAGCTGCGCGGCTCCTCCGGCGTGCTCAAGCAAGGCACCAAGGCGAAAAACATCCGGTTGGTCGACGGCGACCACGAGATCGACTGCAAGATCGACGGTGCCGGGATGGCGCTGAAGGCGTGTTTCGTGAAAAAGGCCTGAGCGGGGCGCCCTCCGCGCCCCGGTGGGCTGGTTCGTTATTCGGGTGATACCAGCTCGAAATGCGTGGCAATCATCTCGAAATCGTCCGTCAGCGCATAGTGCGGCCAGCACCGCCGGTGCGCTTCCCGGAAATGGTCAGCATCTCTGCAGCACTCGCCGCGCCATAGCTTCTCGGGGATTTCGCCGAATCGCACGGGATAGACTTCCGTCACGCGAATCACGCATCGCCACCGTCCCCGCAGATCGAAGACGTCGATGAGATCGCCGACTTCCATGCAACCGTCATCAAACTCACCCATCGCAGTATAATATTCGTCGGCTTTGCACACCGTGGCCGTCTTGTGGCCGGACAGAATCTCGAGCACCAACTTATCATCGTCCGGGTGTGCTCCCCAGAATTGCGTGCGCTTACGTCGTTTCATTTTTTGCCAACGTCAAGCAGCTGGTCGCTGATATCCACGGCAGGTTCTCTCTGCTCGGAATCGAACGTCAAAAGTCGCGCGAGTGGACCGGCGAAAGCCGTCGCGCCGAGCGCGACCACCAAGCCGATCCACAGATAAAGCTGAAAATCTACCACCTTCGGAATCTGACCTCCGTCAAATTGCTGAGCCATCGCTCGCGCTTCCTTGAGTTGAAGCAAGCCGAGCGAGCAGGTCGTCAATAGATAGAGTCCGCAAAGCCTTACGATGAGCGTGGGGGGTCTTCATTTTCGAGAATGGAGAGTTACGAAGGGGTGGCACAATTTATACCGCATTTCGACTTCAGTTTCTCCCCCTCAAAGGCCTGCTTCAGTAAAGAGGCTATTCTCCTCCATCAACGGATTCTTCCGAATCCGAACGCCTTCGCTTCGGGGAAAGCAGCAAATACGAAAAAATACACAGCCGTAAGGGTGACAAATCCACCGACGATGACGGCGGAGCGACCTGTCATCACACCGCTACCATACTTTCCTACGAAGCGGTGGGTGATGATGGCCGAAACTCCGACCAGCAGAAGTAGCGTAGTCATGACCCAACCCCAAACACGCGTGCTCGTCTTCATTCAATTGCCTAGCCTAGTTCATGCGACTTATCGAAGTCAGGTTTGACCCCTTCCGAGCCCATACTGGTTCGGCTTTTTCCCGCGATAGTCGAAATCCAAGTGCTCATTCACAGTCGACTTCGCAAAGCCAACAGAGCGCGACACCGCCCAAAGACGATTCCGAGTGAGCGTAAGCTCTTTTCGGAGTGACTTCGGGTAGTCGGAGAAAAGCCTCATAATTACTTCGTCCCGGCAAAATCGTTCTAGATCTGCTTCGCGAAGGCCGAAACCGTGAGCGACAAAGTTCCGCACACGATTAATCTTCAAGAGGGACTGATATGCCTTCTCGTGAGATGGCAATGGACGTCTCAACGGCAACCGGTGAAATATCTCAATCTTCTCGTGGAACCTAAGCCGGTTTAGGATGAGGTCTTCAAAGCAGTCACGCCTATCAACCGGAACGAAGAAGTCGGAGAGCACCAAACCTAGATCGAACTCCAAATTTATCGACACTCTCAGAATATCCCCAATTACCGATTCGTCGGATAGCAAGTTGGACAGCCGCCACTTTGGCTCCAATACGTGGGATTTCTTCATGCCGAACGTCAACGATGTGCCGTGGCGGTGCGCAGCACCGACATTGGCACTGGCATCTGGATCGGCTCGTTCGTCATTGAAGCCATTGAAGAAATTCTATTTGAAGCAATGAATCGCAGGCTAGAGTGCTCGGCGATGGGGTTTTCCTACATCAAACTGCGTACTCTCTGCCGCCTCTTACGTGATTAGTTAAGAAATTGAGGCCCGACCCCGTAGGTCGTTTTCCTTCCAGAGCCTCATTTCTGGAAAAGCCAAGTCTCGAACGTGTGCTTCGACCAACCACCCATCGGTGCGAGCGGCTTCAGCGGCCGCAGAGGCCTAAGCGGACGCAATGGCCGTAGAGGCTTCAGCGGCCTCAAGGGTCGTAGCGGCCTCAAGGGAGGAAGCGTGCCGGCGATGTCGCCGTCGGGCGACCAAAGGAACGGCTTCCCGCGGCGATCCAAGAAACACAGGCCGTGCTGCGGCCCGAGCCAATTGCCGGTCGCAGCATAGAAAGCGTGTCCGTCGGACGTGAATGCCACCCAATTAATATTCGCATCGAAGATGTGGCCTTGGTCCGCCAACCAGGCGACCAACTGCATTTGGGGATTATATAGAGGTATCATAGATTTGGGCTCACATAGTTCGTACAATTTTTCGAAGTCAGGTTTGACCCCGTCAAGACGCACCTTCGGAATCTCAGAGCTAACCGACCTGATTGATCCAATCGCGGAGGTGCATCTCTAGCCGAAGACCCTCTTCCGCAGCTAATTCATTTGTGTGTGCTATCACATTTCTAGTGCGCTCGGATTCCTTGATCCTACTCGTAATCCAACCTTGGTCCGGAAAGAAATCTTTAAACACGGCCCAGTGATTCGTGATCAACAGACTGAGGTCTGAGAAGTCCAAGTAGAAAAGAGGATGCTGATTTCTGCCAATGTGCCATTGGTTCTTCTCCTCACTCTTTTTCCTGTCTTCGACCTTACTCTTCATGTCTGACGTTGCTCGCTTGTCGAACCATGTGTCGCCGTCGCCCGCATCCTTGAAGGTAGTGTCGATGAATTCGCGAACGAGATTCTCGAAGACGAAGAGTAGGCGGAAATGCTTCTGCATCTGTAACGATCCCGATCTCACTTTTTCAGGGATCGAAACGAAAAGGTCGTGCTCGTTCCGCTCTTCGTGGGTGTAAATCGGGGTTCGCAATAGACCTGAGGTCTGCAGATTCTTAATGCAGAACGATCCGAATACTCCCCTCAGAACAAATTCGTCGATCGTCTTGTTCATGGCGTCAGTTCCTCTCGTAGCGCTTTAAAGATCGCGCGAAAGGTCTCGATGTTTTGCGTATCGGGGAGATGTATTTCAAAACGATACACCAATCCCATTCCTTCAATTCCAGCGCCGGCCTCTTTCTTTGGAGCGGGAGTATCTTTCTGAGGCGCCGCTTGATCGGGATCGGGACTCGTTGGCGTTTTTGAGAAATCGGCATAGGATGCCAATCCCTTGAAGGTCGAACCAATCTTCATGGCAACGGCATCCCCTTTCCCGGTCTTTGACTTGAACCATCCTTTCAAATTATCGACCGACATTTTGTGCGCCTCCTTGTTGGAGGCGTAAAGGTCGTCGAAGGCGACTCGCAGACGATCGGCCAACACGTGCTTCGTCTTGTTGTGATCTACAAACTCGCGATATGGCGTTTGTGGCCGACCGGCTGGATCCAGA
The DNA here is from genome assembly GCA_019634615.1 of Opitutaceae bacterium. Classification (GTDB taxonomy): domain Bacteria; phylum Verrucomicrobiota; class Verrucomicrobiia; order Opitutales; family Opitutaceae; genus UBA2377. The sequence goes on along the minus strand of JAHCAZ010000048.1, from coordinate 8,578 downwards.
AGCCCAAGGTATTTAAATACCTTAATTATCGAACGATCATTCGAACTGGTAAATCCGAGGTCTTTTAGGAAGTCGTAGCCGAATGCTTCAGGGACGGCAGCGTGCTGCACTTTGTCGAGTATTGCCGTCAGGTTTTTGATGGACGGCATGTAGGGTATGTTCGTGTCCATATTGTGAGTGAAAAGATTCCGCCCAGACATTAAGGTTAGCCACGGCCGCTTGCGTAGCACACGGGGTCAAATCTGACTTCGATAAGCGCGAAAGCGGTGCACAGCACCGATGGCTCAAGCTCCGAACGGAGCAGCCAAGCTTTGAGGGGATGGGCATGGAGTAGTGACTTTCTAGCACGCACATCGATTAGGCCCAATTAATCGATGTCGTTTTTGGCACGATCCGGCAGATTACGCCGGAAAGTGTAGGTGTCGTTTGCGGTAACGCATTCGACGGGCCTCAAACTGCCAACATTGGGTTGGCAGGCAAGGCTTCTTTATAGGCTGCTGGGTTTTCGCGATACGCGTCCGATCATCCACGCCCCCAGCGCATACCCCGCCGCGGCGAGGTGGGCACTGGTGGCGACGCGGATGGTCGGGTCGTCGAAACCGATCATGCCCCCACCCTGGCCGCCGTGGGCGACCTCGAGGATGACTTCGCCGACGTAGATCGCGACGACCGCGGGCCAGAACCAGTCAGTCCACCGGCGCTCCCAGTTCTGGACCGCGAAGAGCAACAGCAGGCCGAGATCGATTGCGCTGAGCCCGCCATAACGGCCCATCGCCGGATCGAACCAATAGATCGCCGCCGCGATGAACGGCGGCATCAGGAGAAAACCCAATCGGCTCGCCCACGGATGCTTCGCCCCAAATGCCCAGCCCAGGAGGAGCAGCAAACCCGTGTCGGCGAGGAAATGCGGCCAGCCAAAATGCACGAGATGCCCCGTCCACAGGCGCCACCACTCGCCGGCGGCGACGGCCCCGCGCTCGTAGATCAAGCCATCGCGCCAGCTCGGATTCAACTGGATCACCAGCGCGGCTAGCCCCAGCACCGGAAAGATCACCGGCACCTGCCGCAGGTGGTGCCCGTAAGGGCCAAGCGCGGCGGCGAATCTGGATCGGGCGGTGTCCACGCGACAAATTGGAAGGAAGCCACCGCCCCGGCGCAACGCCGGAGCGCCGCCCGAGCCTCACTCTTGCTGCAGCCGGGGCCGATTCCGATTCGAGGTAAGGATGAATTATGCGCCTACTGCACCAGCTCCGCCGCAACGACGCGGAAGGTGGCGTTGACCTGGCCGGGGGCGCCGCGGTCGTTCGTGAGCGTCATCTGCTCGATGCCCACGTAGGGCGAACGCGCCGCCAGGGCCTCGTAGAAGCGCACGAGCGCGCCGAGGTCGGCGCGGCGGAAACTCACCTGCGCCGAGTGGAACGAGAACTGCGCCGTGCGCTCAGTGCGCTGGCCCGAGACTTCCGCGGAGAGGCCGGCCGCCGTCGCGAGACGGTTCAATTCCCCCACGAGGCGCGTGCCGTTGAGCGTCTGCGCAGGCTCGAGCTGGTGCACGGCGGCCGCCGCACGCTGCTCGATTGCCTCGCGGTTGGCCAGCCACGCCGCCTGGGTCTCCTCCCCGGCGCGCAGCGAACGGTACTCCAGCCAGCGGTCGCGCGCGCGGCCCACGCCACCGGTCAGCCAAGCCACGGCGGCGAGCAGCACAAAGGCCAGCACGAGGACCTGCTCGCGCACGGTGCGGGTGAGGAAAAACCGCTTCATGGCATCTCCTCCCCGGCCAGCGCCTCCGGCTTGAAGGTCGCCGTGAATTGGAACGTCGTCACGCCCTCGCGCAGGCGGACATCGCGCACCTCCACCGACGCCAGCGTCGGCAGGGCCTTGAGCGCGGCCTCGAAGGTGCCGACGCTCGCGGCGTCGGCGGCCTGCCCCTCGACCTCGAGCGTCGTCAACCCCACCGTGCTGCAGCGCACGAACCGCACGGCCGCCGGCCGCACGTCGTTGACCAGCGCCAGCATCTCGAAGGGCCGCAGCCGTCGCGCCGTCATCTCCTCGATCCGCGTGCCCAGAGCCTGAGCCGTCTCGATGCGCCGCACCTCGTCGGCCCGCCCCGCCTGCTCGGCGCGCCAGTGCGCGAAGACCCGGTCGGTCGCAAACAACCCGGCCTCCAGCACCGCCGCCCCGATCAGGACGATGAACGCCGCCGCCAAGGTCCGCCAAAGCAGGACCTCGCGCCGCCGCGCCTGCCGCCGCGTCGCGAGCACGGCCTTGTCGCGGACATCCATCGAGGCCAGGTTCTCCGGCGAAAGCACCGTCAACAACGACTGCCCCGGGCCGCGGCCCGCCAGGCTCAGTTCCCAACCGCGGTCCGATGGCAGCGGCCTCGCGGTCACCGGGCCGGCAAACTCGTCCACCTCCGGCCGCCGCCCGCCGAGGCGGTGCGCCACCTCGTCGAGCAGGGCCACCCGGGCAGCCGCCTCGTCCGCCGTGGCGACGGCGCGCGCCAGCACGAGCCCGGGGAGCGCCGCCCGTCCGTCCCAGGCCGCGGCGATGACGCATCCCGGCGCCTGCCACAGGCGCACGCGCTCCGCTCCCGGTGGCTCGCCGAGCAGGGCCGCGAACGCGGGCAGCACGACGCCCGCCTGCGGCCACCCGTCGCCCGGGAACAGCCGCCGGTGCGTCGCAAAAGCCAGCGCGCTCCGCCCATCGGGGGCCGCCACGTGGCCGTAGTAAAGCTGCTCGAGCGCAAACGGCGCCGCGATCTCCAGCGCCAACTCCACCTGGGCTGCGACCGGGGCGTCCGGATCGAGCGCCACGCGCCGCACGAAGAACGCCTCCGCCGGGAGCCAGACGAGGGCGTCCGTCGGGGAACGGTTGGCTTGGGCGGGTGGGTTCACAGGAGGGGTGCCGGCATTTCCGAGGCGTCGGGATCCTCGCGAATCTCCAACACCGCCAAGGGGTAGTCCAATCTTTTGCGCTCGACCGGCGGCGCGGCGCCGGCCTCCGCCGACTCGGCCGCCGCGGCACGCTCCGGGGCGGCGGCGGCGCCCGGGGCCGCGACCACGGCCATGAGGCGGAAGGCGATCGCGCCCTGCCGGATGGTGATCCCGATGCGCCAGGCCGCCACCTCGGCCCCGAAGCGCGTGGCATCGGCCGCCTCGCCAATCACCGCGCCGGCCTCGGCCACCGAGCGGAAGTACGCCGGCGCATCCGGTCCCAGCGGCCGGGCGCGATGCTGCGCCAGGGCCGTGACCTCCGCCGCGCCGAGCCCAAGCGTGAGCAGCACGCTTGCGGGCGCGGTGTTCAGGTTGGTGAGGTTGAAGGCATGCAGCGAAAAGTCGTCGCGGAACACGCGCAGCGCCGCCGTGGGCGACCCGTCCTCGGCAAAGAACACCGGTCGGTCGAGCTGCACCGCCGCCAGCTCGCCCCAGCTGCGCAGGGCGCGGCGGGCCGGGCGATAGGCCGGATCCTCGCCCGCATAGTCGGGAGCCTCGGCCACCGGCGGCTCGTCGGCCTGCCCGGGGCGGATCCAGTCGCGCAGCACCACGGCCATCCGCTCGGCCTCCGCCGGCATCACCCCGGCGCCCTCCAATGCGGTTTGCAGGGTGACGGCGTCGGCCCGCGCCAGGGAGATTTTCGCGGACTCGTCGACCAGCCCCACCTCAAGCGCACGCCCCGCGGCGGGCGCATAGACGCCCGCCTCGAGCAGGGACAGCCAGCGCGGGTCCGCCTGGTGCCACGCCCCGTTCTCCGCCCGCTCGACCGCGAGGATGGCGATGAGCGACTCGAGGGCGGAGTACGCCTCGGCCCGCAACTGCCGCCGCTCGGCCGCGCGCGCGTCGGCGAGCAGTTCCGTGCCGGTGCGGCGGATGAACGCCGCGAGGAGAAACGACGCGAGCAGGAGCGTGACCAGCACGAGGACTATGATGGCCCCGCGGCGAGGGTCTTTTGCTGCCTTTGGGTAGCGGCCGGCCTCTGGACGGCCGGTTCGGCGGGCGCATGTCAAACAACAGCCGTCCAGAGGCCGGCTGCTACCCACTGCAATGCCTTTATGCTTGGCGCCCATCTTCAAAAATGCGGCAGCGGTCCCGGGGCCGCGGGCAGCGTGATGGTGGTCTCGGCCTTCATCTCGCCGTGGGCGAAGCCCAGGCGCAGGCGGGTGGGCAGGGCCCACCGGCCGGCGCTGTCGCGCTGCAGGTTCTCCTGGCGTCGCCAGGTGCCGCCGTTCGGGTCCTGGTACTCGAAGGCCAGGGTCCGCACGAACGGCGTCATCACCCACGGCCGGGGCGCCGCCTCGGCGAATTTCTCCTCCAGCCGGGACTGCCAGTAGAGCACGAGGCCCGCCGGCTCGACGACGAGCGAGCACACCACGTCGGGCAGGGCCACCCCCGGCCAGGGCAGGCGCGGGCCGCCGTCCGGCAGTTCGAAACTGAGCACCGTCTCCCGCCGGCCGTTGGCGAGGCGGATCTCGCGGGTGAAGACCGCGGGATCCGCCGCCAGCGGCGGCAAGGCGCCGCGGCGGATCATGTCCTCGACCTCACGCGTGACCGCGCGCACGTGCTGCTCGAACAGGCGCCGCTCGGCCCCGCGGCCCCAGATCTCGGCCATCGAGAAGACGAAAAAGTTCAGCGCCAGCAACAGGGCGCCGAGCAAGGCCGCCGCGAGCAGGGTCTCGATCAGGGTGAAGCCGCGGACTGTTCGCATCCGGTTCATCGCCGCTCGAGCTCCGCGCGGTGCTCGTTCCATTGGGCACGGATCCGTTCGCGCCGGCCGGATTCCGACCAGGTCGGCCGCAGGAGATTCACCGCCTGGGTGAATTCCTCCGCGTCCTTGCCGCCGTCGACCCGCCCCCGCACCTCGACGCGAAACAGGTCCGGCACGGGCAGTTCCTCGATCGTGGCGGACCACTGCAACTGCCGGCCGTCGGGCAGCGGCACGTTGCCGCCCTGCTCCACCTTCGCGCGGTCGGGCTCGTTGAGGATGGCCTCGCGCAGGTACTCCATGCCGGGGCCCTCCACGGCGCGGCGGGCCACGGCGGCGTGGGCGGACATCGTGTTGACGTAGGCCGCGCCGAGCACGACGGCCGCCATGGCGAGGATCGCGATGCCGACGAGGACCTCGAGGAGGGTGAAGGCGCGCTGAGATGTAGCTACGAGCGTGAGCGAGTGGAGGTTTGGCTGACGCGACGCGCGATCCACTCGCTCACGCTCGTAGCCACCGGACGACAGACTGCGCTCAACGGCCGGGGTCATTTGGCGGGAGCCTCCGGGCTCAGGGCGCAGGTCCAGGGATCGGCGGTCCAGACGCGGGCGGAGTCCTTGTCCCGCTGCAGGCGCACCCGGAAGGGGTCGCAGGTGCCGTCGGGGAAAAAGCGGATGCGCCGCAGTTCCTCGGTTTCGACCGCCTGGCCGCCGAGCAGGATCACCGCCCCGGCGGTCGGCGGGAGAAGCGTGAGCTGGCTGCCCGCCTCGAGCACGAGGTCGGAGACCGAGGGGCTGTCGGCGCGGAGCGTGCGCTTCTGGTCATCGTACGTGAGCGTGACCGTGCGGCCGGACTCCAGCGCGGCGCCGCGGGCGGCGAGGATCGCCTCGGCGAGCGCCTGCTCGGGTCCGCGCTCGTTGATCTGGCGCAGGATGGAGTTAACCCCGGGGACGAACAGCGCGGAAAAGAGGGCGAGCAGGGCGAGGACGAGCAGGATCTCGATGAGCGTGAAGCCGCGGGCGGGACGAGTCGGCCACCGTAGGCCAGCGCGCTCGCGCGCGCCCGAGCCGCGCCCGCAAGCGGGCTGACCTACCGCAATCTCCAAACCGCGCCCGCAAGCGGGCTGGCCTACGTCCGGATCAAAACCGCGTCCGGGAAAGGGCGGGCCGACGTCCAAGCGCAACTGCCGGGGCTTCACCAATTGCCAATGTCGTCTTCCGTGCCGTCGGTCTTGTCGGGGCCGACGGAATAGAGGTCGTAGCCGCCGGTGTTCTTGGTGCCGGGGAAGCGATAGCGGTAGGCCTCGCCCCACGGGTCGGTCGGGGCCCGGTTGCCGGGCGCCTCGATGTAGGGTCCGCGCCAGCGCTCGGCCTTCCCGGCCGGCGCGACCAGGAGGGCGGCGAGGCCCTCGTTGGTCGACGGGTAGTCGCCGAGGTCGATGCGGTAGCGCACGAGGGCGGTCTTGAGGGAGTCGCGCACGAAGACGCGGGCGACGGCCTCCTGGCTCTGGCCGAAGATCTTGTCGCTGTTGCTGATGGCGAGGCCGGCGAGGAGACCGACGATCGCGAGCGCGACGAGGATCTCGAGGAGGGTGAAGGCGGAGAGCTTGGAGGATGGCATGACGAAAAGTGCTGGTTGCGCGGGCGACGGGCGTCTGGCGAAGGGGAGGCGGTCGGCCGCGCGGCGGATCAGCGGGCGGCAGGCGTGGGCGCCGGCGCGGCGGTGTTGGGCGCTGGGGCGACCTGCTGGCGCATGGCGCGGCGGCGGCGGATCTCGGCGGCGAGGTTGGCCAGGCGCTTGGCCTCCTCGCCGGAGGGCGTGGCGGCGACGGCCGGGGCAGGCGGCGGGGCGCCGATCACCGTGGGCAGCGTGGGATCCGGCGCGGTGGCGACGACCGGGGCCTTGCGGAGGCCGAGGGTCAGGGTCCGGCCCTTGAACTCGGCGGTGATCGTCTGGGCGGCGGAATCGAAGCTGCGCACGGTGAAGTCGTAGCCGGCCTCGTTCAGGCCGATCCAGGTCGAGTTCTTGGCCGCGGGATTGTAGATGCTGAAGAAGAGCTCGCCCTGATCCATGAAGACGCCGCGAAACTCGAGCGGCTGGCTGTCGTTCGCCGCGCTGGCGCCGCCGGAGGCGGCCGGGGCGAAGGGCGAGTTGGCCACGAGCCGGTCCAGGCCCTGCGCGGCCGCGATCGCCGGCAGCAGGCAGCCGAGGAGCAGGACGGGAGGGAGGGATCGGTGGGGATGCAGGCGCCTCACAGCGGGCACATTGCCATGTCGCCCGCGCAAGCCAATCGGAAATGCGGCGGGGCGGCAGGAGCACATTCATTGACGCTGGGGCGGAGCTGCGGCAGGCTTGGAATCATTCCTATGGACGACCCCAACGCACTCTCGCCGGCCCGGAATCGTTTGCTGCCGCATTTCCGCTTCATCTGGGGCGGCAAGGAAACGATCCGCGGCAATTGGTTCCTTGGCCTGATCGGTTTCCACACCAAGGGGTATCCGCGCGAGTTGTGGGTGTATTTCAGCGTGCGCGGTTTCCTGCTCTGGAGCACCGGCTCGGCGGTGGCGGCGTACTTCGTCGGCGCCGCGGCGCTCACGTGGTTCTTCAGCCGCAACCCGTACAATCAGATCAGCTACGCCGACCTGGTCCTCCCCACCCGCTGGTCCGAGCTGCGGGCCAAGCGCGGCCAGGCCCAGATCGAGGAGGGCCTGGACAAGCTGAAGGCGAAGCAGTACGGCCCGGCCTTCATGCTGCTGAACCACGGCCTGGCACGGAAGCCGGACAACATCGCGGCCCGGCTGGTCGTGGGCGAGATGTTCACGAGCTTCGGTTACCTGAGCCGGGCGATGCAGATCTACCGCGCCGGCCTGCCGTATGCCGGGGACCAGCCCCGCTTCCTGAACGCCGCGTTCAAGCTGGCGGAGTACATGGAGGATTACGCGCTGCTGCTCGACCTCGTGACGGAGGCCGAAAAGGTCGTGCCGCCGGAGCTCAACCTGCTGCGGCGCCAGCTGCAGGAAAAGCGCCTGCTGGCGTACGAGAAGCTGGGGCGGTACGACGAGATCCTCGCGTTGCACGCGGCGACGCCCGCACCTACGATGCGCCTGCAGATAGCCCGACTACGTGCCTTGTCTGCCACAGGCAGAGGGCCAGAAGCTATTGCCGAGCTCGAGGCCAACCCCGAGAGGTTTGGGCTTCTGCGGGTTCCTCACGAGCTGATGCTTGAGTTAGCAAAGGCAAATGGGCGAAGCGACCTCTGCCTGCGAGCCGTAGATACATTGGTGGCAATGGAACCGATGCGGCATAGATTCCATGTCTTGAAGATCGCATATCTGGCGGAGATTGGCGCAGAGCATGAGGCTATGGATCTAGTTGACGGCTTCTTTCTGAGGTTCGGCGGTGACCCTGTGGCAGCGGCGGTGTTGCTTAAGGCGCTGGAAGGCCACCCCTCACGTGCGCTCGTCGAAAAGGTTTGGGCATCATGCCAAACCTTCGGCCTCGCCGGCCCTGCCGCGCACATCAGCTATGTACAGAATCTCATTAAGCTTGGGGCGCTCAGCGAGGCCCGCCGAGAGTTCGGACTCGCCGTAAGCAAAATCCAGCAGAGCAGGTTCGCCGATAACGGTTGGGTCGAAGGGACAAGTTTGTTGCTCGACAACTTGACGATGGATTCACCATCAACACGCAACCTTCTGCAGAACTATGCGTCCACTCGGCCGCTGGGTCCCGAGGCCTACCGAACCCTTGTCGGAACTTTGTACCGATCCGAGCAATATGGCGCCGCCCGCGAGATTGCCCTCATTGGCCGCAATCGGTATCCTGCGATTCAAGGATTCTGAGCGGATCCACTTTTTCGGTCCAGCCCTAGAGTCGGTCTGGGCGG
>JAHCAZ010000047.1 GCA_019634615.1 Opitutaceae bacterium | reverse complement strand
GTAGGCCTCGGGCTGGTAGTAGTCGTAGTAGCTGACGAAGTACTCGACGGCGTTGTCGGGGAAGAAATTCTTGAACTCCGAGTACAGCTGCGCCGCCAGGGTCTTGTTGTGCGAGATGATGAGGGTCGGCCGGTCGCATTGCGCGATCACGTTGGCCATCGTGAAGGTCTTCCCCGAGCCCGTGACGCCGAGGAGCGTCTGGTACCGGTTCCCCGCCTTGATCGAAGCCACGAGCTGCGCGATCGCCTGCGGCTGATCGCCAGTGGGCTCGTAGTCGGCCTTGAGGTTGAAGAGCATGGAGCTGGAAACGTGTACCGGCAGGTTAGGCGATGCAAACCACGGATATGCGACCGGAGATTTTAACCTCGGATTTCACGGATTGCACGGATACGGCGGATGACGCGTGGTGGGATGGCCACAGAAGGCGCAAAAGGCACAAGAAAATACGCTGAGATTTTGAGCCTCTTGTGCCTTCTGTGGCTATCTCTCTCCGCCACATCCGCCTAATCCGTGAAATCCGTGCAATCCGTGGTTCAAGATTGCGCCACGATGCTTTCCAGGTCGGTAACTTCCAGCTCGTCCAGCCGGTGCACGACCCGGTCCACCTTTTCCTCGATGGCGCTGAGCGGATGCGTGGTGGCGACGCCGACCACCTTCATCCCGCCGGCGCGGGCGGCCTCGATGCCGGCGTGGGCGTCCTCGAAGACGATGCAGCGACCCGGTTGCCGCTGAATTTTGGCCGCGGCCTTGAGGAACACCTCCGGGTCGGGCTTGCCGTGGCTCACGTCCTCGGCGGTCACCATGTCGGCGAAATAGCCCTCGAAACGCAGCACGCCGAGGATGGTCAGGATGTTCTCGCGGTGCGTCGAGGACCCGATGCAGCACGGGATCCGCGCCGCCTTGAGGCGGTCGAGAAACGTGTGCACGCCGGGCAGAGCCTCGAGTCCGCGCTCGACCACGATGTCGCGGTACAAGGCCTCCTTGCGCAGCGAGAGCCGCCGGATCTCGGCCGGGTCGCGGGTCCAGCGGAGCAGCTCCGGGATGATCCATTCATTCTTGCGGCCGAAGCCCAGCTTGAAGTGATCCGTCGCGAGCGCCTTGCGCTCCTCGGCGGCGAGCCGCTCCCAGCTCTCCTCGTGTTGCGCGGCGGAGTCGATGATGACGCCGTCCCAGTCAAAGATGATTCCCAGCGGGTCGTGAGGCATGGTCAAAGCCCGAAGGCTTTGAGCGCGCCGCCCCACAGGCCAGCCCAGAATTTCCGGGCGCGCGCGGCGTCGCCGGCGGCCGACACCTGCTGGCAGAGAAAGAACCCGCGCCCGGCAAACAGATCATCGAACAGCGGGTTCATGCCGCGGTAATAACCCCAGAACGTCTCGGCGCGGGCCGGCAGGTAATCGAGGTTGGGCGTGAAGCCGATGGTCGAGTCCTGGTTGGTGCGGCGGGCGGCGGCCGGGTCGTCGAGGCGCTCGGCGCGCACGCCGCGGCTGCCGGCGACGACCAGGCGGCACGGGCCGGCGAACTCGAAGAAGCGGAACTGCAGCGTGATCCACGACTGCCAGCGGAAGATCTGCCACCGGCGCCGGATCACGAGCCGCTCCCCCGCCCCGGCGCTGACGCCGATCAGGTAGCTCGGCCGCAGCACGAGGGCGCTGCCGGCCGGGAGCGTGACCAGCGCCAGCTCGACACTGGGGTCGGCCTCGTTCGACAACGTCACCTGCCGCGGCGCCGTCGCCGCGGCCGGCTGGTGCAGCTCGACCAGCTCGATGAGCCCGCTGGCGAGGCACGTGAACGGGATGCGCCAGTCCAGCAGGAAGCGGGTCTTCCGCTCCAGGCCCTCGTCGGCGGTCTGCAGGAAGCGTTCCTTCAGCCACAGCTTGGTCCCCGGCGGCAGGCCCAGGTTGAGCGCGACGCGGCTTTCGGCGACCTCCGGCAGCGCCGGCAGCTCCGCCGCCAGCCGCACCGGCCGGCCGCGGGTGATCAGTGGCGCAACGCCATAGTAGAGCAGCAGCTTGCCGGCGGTCGGGCCGACGAAATAGACGGCCAGCGCCAGCAGGAGCCAGAACCGCGTGCGCGCCCACAGGTCCTGCACGTAATGCACGAAGCGCGAGCGCTGCGTGCCGGCCTCCTGCAGGCGGACCTCGAGCCGGCCCAGCGCGACCTGCAGGCCGTCGCGCTCCCAGGTCGTGCGCGTCAGCTGGGTCTGCAGCCGCGTCAGCTCCGCCACGGCCTCGCGGCGCAGCTCGCCCATGCGCTGCAGCTGCGCGGCGTTGGCCTCCTGCTGCTCGCGGTTGCCGACGACCTTGTCCCAGGTGCTCTCCAGCTCCCTGAGCCGCTGGCTGATGCTGTCGACCTGGCGGATCCGCTCCTGCGCCGCGGCGATGTCGGCCCGGTTCTGCGCGAGGCGGACCTCCACGTCGCCCAAAGCCGCCTTGACCTGCGCCCGCTCGCCGGTGATGGCGCGGACGAACTCGTGATGGCGCAGGTCGAGGTCGACGTTGTCGCGCAGGAACTGCCACAGGCCGTAGACCGCGAGCCCGCCCGCGACGATGACGACCGCCATCGCACTTTTGGCCAGGAGCCAGCGGGCAAATTTCAGCAGGACAGCCATGTATGAATGCAGGACGGCGAGAGGATTAGACGGCTTGATTCAAGGTCCTCCGCGGCCGGAAGCCAATTGCTAATGCCACCGGGTTCACCCAAGCTCCGGCCAACAAAAGACAAGGGTATACCCCACAACCTCACCCTAAAACCTCGTTCCATGTCCAAAGTTATCGTTTCCGCATTGTACAACTCGGACGTCTTCAAGATGGCCTGCCGTCAATTCGACAAGGCCGCCGACGCGATCAACCTCCCGGAGCACATCCGGGACCGCACGAAATACCCCCGGCGGACGTTCGCGGTGGCCCTGCCCATCAAGCGCGACGACGGCAGCATCACGGTCTTTGAAGGCTACCGGGTCCAACACAACCTCACGACGGGGCCCGCCAAGGGCGGCATCCGCTTCCACCAGAACGTCACCATCGGCGAGGTCGCCGCGCTGGCGATGTGGATGAGTTGGAAGACGTCACTCGTCGGCCTGCCGTACGGCGGCGCCAAGGGTGGCGTGATCGTCGATCCCAACCAGTTGTCGCTCGGCGAGTTGGAACGGCTCTCCCGCCGGTACATGCAGGAGTTGATTCCCTTCATCGGGCCCCACGTGGACGTGCCTGCGCCCGACGTGGGCACCAACGAGCGCGTGATGGCGTGGATGATGGACACCTATTCCAACCATGTCGGCCACATCGAGCCGGGCATCGTCACCGGCAAGCCGATCTCGATCGGCGGCTCGCAGGGCCGCCGCGAGGCGACCGGCGCCGGCGTCGCCTACCTCGTGACCAAGTACCTGGCCGACCTCAAGATCCCGGTCCGCAAGGCCTCGGTCGTGGTCCAGGGCTTCGGCAACGTCGGCAGCGAGACCGCCGCCGCCCTCGAGAACTACGGGGCCAAGATCATCGGCCTCGGCGACCACACCGCGTCGTTCTACAATCCCAAGGGCATCAACATCAAGAAGGCCCTCGCCTACGTCCGCTCGCAGCGGGTCCTGAAGGACTTCGACGGCGGCGAGGAGATCAGCCCCGCCGAGCTGCTCGAGCTCAAGTGCACCGTGCTCGCGCCCTGCGCCCTCGAGCGCGTGATCACCGAGGTCAACGCCCCGCGCCTGAAGTGCCGCATTCTGGCCGAGGGCGCCAACGGGCCCACCACCAACCAGGCCGACAAGATCATCGACGCCCGCGAGGACATCGAGCTCATCCCCGACGTGCTCTGCAACTCGGGCGGCGTGATCGTCTCCTACTTCGAGTGGTGCCAGAACCTCCAGAACTTCTATTGGACCCGCGACGAGGTGCTCTCGAAGATGTTCGCCATCCTCGATCGCGCCAAGGACTCGGTCGAGTTCCAGAAGCGCAAGTTCAAGTTCAGCCGCCGCCTCGCCGCCCTCACGCTCGGCATCCAGCGCGTCGCCGACGCCAAGATGGCCCGCGGCCTGTTCCCGTAAGCGGGAGCGAGGGACAATAACGAATAGACAGGCAGCCGAATGGCTGCCTGTCTCGCTTCCCCATGCAGTCTCCCATCGGCGGTCCCCGTTTCTGGCGCCGGCTTGTCAGCCGGTGGTGGCGGCCGGTCGAGCGGATGCAGCGGGAGTGGAACGAGCGCGCGCAGACCGACCCGCAGGGGTACATCGGGCGCGGTTACGCCGCCTCCGACGCCCGGTTCTGGGCGTCCGGCGGGCCCGATCTCGAGGGGCTGATCCTCGACGGGCTCGACCTCGACCCGCGCGCCGCGGTCCTGGAGATCGGCTGCGGCGTGGGCCGCCTCCTGCGCCCCCTCGCCGCCCGCGCGGCCCGGGTCATCGGCGTCGACATCGCCCCGGCGATGGTCGACCAGGGTCGGCGACTCCTCGCCGACCTGCCCCATGTCTCGCTTCACGTCACCCAGGGTCGCTTCGACGCCATCGCCGATGCCTCGCTGGATCTCGTCTATTCGTTTGCCGTCTTCCAACACATCCCGGCCAAAAGCGTGATCGCCGGTTACGTGGACGAGGCCGCGCGCGTGCTGCGGAGCGGTGGCGTCCTGAAAATCCAGGTCGACGGCCGCCGCCGGCCATTCTGGCGCGGATCCGATACCTGGCTGGGCGCCTGGTACACACCGGAAGAAATTCGGGCCGTGCTGGACCGCCGTGGTTTCGATGTCGCCGACACCTGGGGTGAAGGCACGCAGTATTTCTGGATCACCGCGGTGCGTCGAATGGTGGCCAGCCGCACCGCGACGGATTCAGTGCAGGTGCGTCCCGTACAGTGGCGGGAAACTGCCCTCGCCGCCCTGCTCACGCGCCTCGGGCAATCACCCGCAACGGCGTTGCCCGATATCCTTGCCGGTCGTGCCACCCTGCGCGGGCAAACCGGCCGCTTCCTGCGCCAAAACCGCGGCGCCGCGGATGCCACCTTCGTGGCCGCGGCCTTCGCCGCCCTCCTCGGGCGCCCCGCCGACGCCGAGGGGCTGAGCTTTTACACCGCGGAACTCGCCCGCGGCGCTTCCCGAGCCTACGTGCTCGACTGCCTGCTGGCGTCAGCGGAACTGCGCCGGCAGTTGCGAACGGCCTAGAGCAGCATGAAGCACAGGCCCATGATCACCGTGGGCAGGAGCGCACCAAGGAACAGGCCGCCGGGAGCGATGCCCTCGGGGAAGAAGCGGTTGAGGATCGACTGGCCGGCCGGGTTGGGCGCATTGGCGATGACCGTGAGGCCGCCGCCGGTGACGGCGCCGGCCACGACCGCGTACTTCAGCTCCTCGGTGAAACCGGGGACGAGGGTCGCGAGGTACGTGATGGCGGCATTGTCGTTGAACGCCGTCAGCACCGTCGCACCCAGGAACAGCTCGACTTCGCCCAGGCTCTTGAGCACCGGAGCGATCCACCAGCCCTGCAGGCCGCCGTGGATCACGAGGCCGGCCAGGAAGAAGCCGACAAGCATGGCCGGCTTGAGGTCGAGCTTGCTCTGGTGGTGCGCCGTCGCCTGCGCGAAGGCCAGGAAGAACAGGAAGCCGCCGATGAAGAGCGCCGGGTAGTGCGCGAAATAGACGGTGGCCGCCATGAAGAGCAGCTGCACCACGGTGATCCACAGCGGCACGGGCCGGTCCGCCTTGGCCACCTTGTCCTGGGCGGCCGCCGCCCTCACGCGCTCCATCTCGGCCAGCTCGTGGCGGAAGCAGGCGAACACCAGCAGCGTCGAGACGACGATGCCCAGCACGGCCTTCCACCCGAAGTGCAGGAACATGTACGGCATATTCCATCCCCACGGGGCTGCGACCATTAGGACCGGCGGGGCCGCGAAATGGGTGAGCGTGCCGCCGACCGAAATGCTCACGAACAACAGGCCCAGCGTCGCATAGGCGAACTTCGGCGAGGGCCTGAGCTCGTAGAACTGGCGCGCCAACAGCAGCGCGCCGATGGTCATCGCCGCGGGCTCGGTGATGAAGGAGCCCAGGATCGGCGCGAGGATCAGGATCGCCAGCCACCAGGCACCGACCGACCCCTTGCCGAGCCCGGCGACCGCCCGCATGCAGCGTTCCGCGAAACTGAGGACCGGCCGCGTCGACGCCATCGCCATGATGATGACGACGAACATCGGCTCCGTGAAATTCACGCGGGTGCCGATGTAGTGGATCATCGCATCCCAGCCCTTGAACCAGGTGATGGCCCCGGCGAGCGCCACCACCCACAGGCCGAAGACCGCCTCGACTTCGCCGAGGAAGTGCAGGATCTGGCCCTTGAAGCTCACCTCGTCGGGCCAGCCGTCCTCGTCGGAATCGGTCATGTGCTCCCGGCGCAGCTTCAGCTTTTCATGGTGGGCCAGCTCGACCTCGTGGGCCCAATGCCGAAACTTCGCCGTCAGGAACGTGTGAATGACGGCGAGCAGGAAGATGACCGACGCCGCGAGGTTGAAGGGCTCGGCCTTCGCCCGGGCCAGCAGCACCTCCACGACCCCGCCCCCGGCGGGATCGGCATAGGCGTCGAGCGGCACGGGGAGCGCGGCCGCCCCGGGCGCTGCGGCCGCCGCCTGCAGGCCGCAGGCCAGCCATCCGGTCACCACGAGGCCAAGCATCAGTTTCTTCAGGGTGCTCATCATAGGTACGGCAGGATTTCGCTGAGGTTGCGGAGAAAGCAATGGGCCTGGGCCTGAACCGCCGGGCGCGCGACATATCCGCCAAAGCCGGCGAACAGGTCAACCTCCGGCTTCATCTCGAGGTCGCTCACGCCGTCGCCGACCGCGACGACCTTCACCGGGGCGAGCGCGGCCTTCAGGCGGGCGACGATCTCGGGCTTGCCCCCGGAACGTGTCGTCGGGAAGTCGCGGTCGTAGCCGGTGTAATTACCGGCGGCGTCGAAATGCAGGTCGACCGCCTCCACCCGCCCGATCCCGAGGTACTGCGCCAGCGGCCGGATGCAGGGCCGGAAGCCGCCGCTGACGATGACCGGCGTCCAGCCGCGCTCCGTGAGCGTGGCCACGGTGGCGCGCGCCGTCGGCTCGACCGTCGCAATGTACCGTTCACCGATGGCCGCCGCGTCGGCGCGCGTCGGCCGGATGATGTCGAGCCGCCGGCCGAACACGCTCTCGACCGGGATGCGACCCTCCATCGCGTCGTGCGTCATGGCCTCGACCTGCCGGAAGACCCCGGGACCGTGCACGCGGGCCAGCTCGTCGATGCCCTCGATGGCGCTGAGCGTGCTGTCGCAGTCGAAGATGATGAGCTTCACGGGGGTCACGCCCCCAAGCAGTCAGCAACCCCGCTTCGCGCAAATAAAAAAGCCCTCCGCGGCAGGCGGAGGGCTCGGAAAAACGCGGCGACGCCTTACTTCTTGGAGGCGCGCTTGAACTTCGAGGTGAACTTCTCGACGCGGCCGGCGGTGTCGACCAGGCGCTTCTCGCCGGTGTACGCCGGGTGGGAGTCCATGGTCACGTCGCGGAGGACGACCTGGTATTCGACGCCGTCGATCTTCTCCTTGCGGGCCGACTTGAGGGTCGAGCGGGTCAGGAAGCGCTTGCCCGTGGCGACATCGAGGAAGCAGACGTTGTTGAGAGTGGGATGACCTTCGGCTTTCACGGCGGTAATGAACGGGTTATATCAGCCTTGGCGGGCCTTGTAGCGCGGCTCGACCTTGTTGATCACGTAGATTTTGCCCTTGCGACGCACCACCTGGCAGGCCGGGTGACGCTTCTTGGCGGACTTGATGGAGGAGACAACTTTCATAAAAGCGTGGAAAACAGAGGGCGCGACTGCCCCTGTCAACTGAATTGTCCGCGGTTTCCCGCTCAATTCCGGCCGGGCTCGTCGGGCTCGCCCGCCAGGAGGCGCCAATCGTCCCCTTCCCGGCCCAGGATCTCGCGCCACAAGGTGTTGTCCTGCGCCCCTTCCAGCAGGTCGCCGGGGATGTCGGCCACGACCCAGGTGTTGTGCTTCAACTCGTTCTCCAACTGGCCGCCGGACCAGCCCGAGTAGCCGAGGAACGCCCGCACCACGACGCCCGGCTCGCTGAGCAACTGGCCCGCCTTCGCCGGCTCGATGCCAAAATGGAGCCGGAAGCCGTCCTCCTTCGTCTCCCAGGCGGCCAGGAGGAGTTGCTCGGGATGCACCGGGCCGCCCTGGTAAAGGGGCACGCCGGCCAGCGGCCCGAGGGCGAACTCGCCGTTGAGCTCGCCGAGGCGCCGGCCCAGGGGACGGTTGAGCACGATGCCCATCGCGCCCTCGGCGTTGTGCTCCGACATCAGGATCACCGTGCGCCGGAAGTTCGGGTCGCGCATCGCCGGGTGCGCGAGCAGGAGCGAGCCGGCGAGGCTGACCTTCGACTTGGTGGAGCGTTCGCGCATGGCGGCGGGCGGCGGCTAGAGCTGCAGGATCTTCACGCCCGCGTCGGTGAGGAGCTTCTTCACCAGCGGGTCGTTGTGGTAGTTGCGCCGGTAACGGACCTCGGCGATGCCCGCCGAGGCGAGGATCTTGGCGCAGTTGATGCACGGGTAATGGGTCACGTAGGCGACGCAGCCCTCGACCGAGCTGCCGCGCCGGGCCGCGTCGGCGATCGCGTTCTGCTCCGCGTGCACGGTCGCCTGCTCGTGTCCGTCCCGCACGTGGGAGACGTGCGCCGAGCCCGGCAGGTAGCCGTTGTAGCCGGCCGCCACCAGCCGGTTGCGGCGGTTGCCGCCCGTGACGATCACGCAGCCGACGTGCAGCCGCTCGCAGGGCGAGCGCGTCGACATGAGCACGGCCGTGGCCATGAAGTACTCGTCCCACGACGGACGGTGCGGGAATTTCTCCGTGGCGGCGGCGATCAGGTCCACCGGGTTGCGCGCAGGCGGTTTCATGGTTTGCACCAAAGATGGGACCCGACCGCGTCGCGGGCAAGAACACGTGCAAGGTGCGGCGCTCGGGTAGGGCCCGGCCTCCGGAAGGGCCGGACCTGCACGCGTACGCCTAGCCGCCCGTCCGGAGGCCGGGCGCTACCCACGACCCGCAACCCGGTTTCCCGTGCTTTCGCTGGCGTCCACCGCGAAAAGCCCCCAAGTTCCGGCCGTCATGCCCACGCTGAACGATCTCGTTGCCTACTGCGACCGCCGCACGCGCCGCCCGGCGTTCCCGGACGCGCCCGGGGCCGCCAACGGCCTGCAGGTCGCCAACCGCGGCCGCGTCACCAAGATCGGCGCCGCCGTGGACGCCGGGGTCGTGCCCTTCCGCGCCGCCGTCGCCGCCGGCGTGGATTTCCTGATCGTCCATCACGGCATGTACTGGGACATGCCCCGCCCGCTCACGGGCCCGGCCTACGAACGCGTCGCGACGCTGATCGAGGGCAACTGCGCCCTGTACTCGAGCCACCTGCCCCTCGACGCGCACCCGGAGATCGGCAACAACGCCCTCCTCGCGCGGCAACTCGGCCTCCGGCCCGACCGCGGCTTCATCCCCAACCCCGGCGGGGACATCGGCTGCACCGCGCCCAGCCGCCTGACGCGCGCCGCCCTGCGCGCCCGGCTCGAAGCCCTCTACCCCCGGGTCATCGCCATCGAATGCGGCTCCACCCGCCCGCGGCGCATCGCCTTCTGCAGCGGCAGCGGCAACAGCGCGATCCCCCTCCTCGCCGCCGCCGGCGCCGATACGCTGGTCACCGGCGAGCTGCGCGAGGAGCACTTCAACTTCGCCCAGGAGAACGGCCTCAACCTCTTCCTCTGCGGCCACTACGCCACCGAGGTCCACGCCGTCCAGGCCCTCGCCGCCGAGCTCGCCCGCAAATTCCGCCTGCCGTGGGAGTTCATCCCCACGGGCAACCCCCTCTGATCCCCGCATGAAACGCATCGCCATCCTCCACGGCCCCAACCTCGACCGCCTCGGCAAACGCCAGCCCGAGATCTACGGCCGCGCCACGCTCAAGGACCTCGAGCACCTCATCCGCACCGAGGCGAAGCGGCTTGGGTTCACCCCGACGTTCTTCCAGTCGGCCCACGAAGGCGCGCTCGTGGACAAGATCCACGCGCTCACCGACCGCGGGATCGACGCGTTCATCGTCAACTTCGGCGCCTACTCGCACACCAGCATCGCCCTCCGCGACGCCCTCGCCGCCTCCGACAAACCCGCCATCGAGGTGCACATCTCCGACATCAAGAAGCGCGAGAAATTCCGCCACACCTCCATGACCGCCGGCGCCTGCCGCGCGATGATCTGCGGCAAGGGCTTCCCCGGCTACGTCGAAGCACTGCAGCTTTTGAAGAAACTCTGAACCTGCACCGCCGCCCTTGACCGCCGCCACGCCCGCCCCCGCCGACCTCGTCTGGTTCGTCTGCCACACCAAGCCGCGCTGCGAGAAGAAGCTCGCCGCGCTCATGGCCGCCGAGCGCTTCGAGCACTACCTCGCGCTCGTGCAGAGCATCCGCCGCTACCGCCAGCAGACGAAGCGCTTCACCAAGCCGCTCTTCCCCGGCTACGTCTTCGCCCGCGTGCCGTTCGAGAAGAAGGCCCGCATCTACCAGCAGGACCTGCTCGCGCGCGCCATCCCGGTCGAGGACGAAGCGACCTTCCTGCGGCAGCTCGGCGACGTTAAGGCCATCGTCGAATCCGGCTTCGAGCTCAGCCTCCTCCCGCTGCTGACCAAGGGTCGCCGCGTGAAGGTCACCGGCGGCCCGCTGCACGGCCTCGAGGGCTACGTCGACGACCCCAAGAATCCCGCCGGCATCGTGATCTCCGTCGACGTCCTTCGCCAGGGCCTCCTCGTGCGCGTGCCCGTGGAGAATCTCGAGGCATTGCCCTGACCTCATCGCGGAAGCGCGGAAGGGCGAAATCGCGGAACCGAACCAGGTATATTCCGCGGCTTCCGCCCTTCCGCGCTTCCGCGATTACCTCAGAAAAACCGCACCCACGCCCACTGGCCGACGTGCAGCGTCGCGCAGGTGACGAGCGCCGCGGCGATGTCGTCGGCCACCACGCCCCAGCCGCCCGGAAGGTCCTGCAGCTTGCGGATGCCAAACGGCTTCGCGATGTCGAAGAGCCGGAACAGGGCCAACCCCGTCAAAAACACCGCCCACGGCGGCAGCGTCGCCGTCAGCGCCGGCCAGCCGAGGAAGCACAGCGGCATCGCCACGAATTCATCGAGCACCACCTCACCCGGATCGCGCCGGCCCAGCCGGAACTCCGCCTCGCCGCAGATCGCGATCGCGACGTAGGCGCCGATCGCACTCAGCAGCAGGTTGCCGATCCAGCCGAGCGGATAGAAAAACACCGTGAAGTAGAGCAATCCCGCGACCGAGCCCCAGGTGCCCGGCGCCGGCAGTCGGCGTCCCAGCGGGCCCAGCGTGGCGCAGCCCAGCACCGTCGCGGTGGGCAGGAAGCGCGTCCAGACCGGTTGCGGCAATCGCATCGGCTCAATCCCTCACGAGGTGGCCGTGGCGGCGGAAATACGTGTAGCCCGACGTGATGGTCAGGATCACCGAGAGCACGAAGAACGTCAGCCCGACCCAGTGCACGATCCGCACCTGCCAGTGCTCATGGCCGTTGAAGACCTCGCCGAAATCGTTCGTCAGCATCCGCGTGCCCAGCAGCCAGCCGATTGCGTTCAGCTGGAGGAAGGTCTTCACCTTGCCGCCCGCGTCGGCCTCGACGACGACCCCCTTCGCCGCCGCCACCATGCGCAACCCCGAGATCATGAACTCGCGGCCGATGATCGCCAGCACGAGCAGCATCGCCGTGATGCGGTAGCCCATGAAGTAGCCGCCGTTCACCAGCGCCACCATGAGGCCGATCACCATCACCTTGTCGATGACCGCGTCCATGAACCGGCCGAAGTTGGACACCTGCCCGCTCGCGCGCGCCAGTTTCCCGTCGAGCCAGTCCGACAGCGCCGCGGCGATGAACAGCCAGAACGCGATCGTCGCCGCCCACGGGAAGTCCGCATACATCAGCCCCACGATCGCGAACATCGCTGGCACGCGGGAGATCGTCAGGATGTTGGGGAGGGTGAAGCGCACAGGCAGCCAGACACGCATGCGCCTCCGGCAAAGGCAATAGCGGAGAGGGCGGCGGGACGGGACCACCTCGGCCCTCGACTTCCGCCCCCGAAGATACTTCGCTCCCCGCCTACCCAATCATGCGTCACTGCATCTATCCCGGGACCTTCGACCCCATCACGTTCGGGCACCTCGATGTGCTGGCGCGGGCGGCCAAGCTTTTCGACCACGTCACCGTGGCCATCGCCGAGAATCCCGGCAAGGGTCCCCACTTCAGCGCCAAGCACCGCCTCGAACTCGTGAAGCCCAACGCGGCCCAGTTCAAGAACGTCACCGTCACCACGTTCAACGGCCTGCTCGTCGATTTTGTGATCGCCCAGAAGGCCCAGGCCATCATCCGCGGCCTCCGCGCCCTCACCGATTTCGAGCTCGAATTCAACATGGCCCTGATGAACCGGCACCTGAAGCCCGAGATCGAGACGATCTTCGTCATGCCCAACGAGCAGTACAGCTACACCAGTTCCACGCTCGTGAAGCAGGTCGCGAAGTACGGCGGCGACGTCAGCCACTTCGTCCCGCCCAACGTCGCCGCCGCCCTCAAGCACGCCTACGGCCATTGAGTCATGCCCCCGGCCGGCCATGCCGCGGCCAGCCGCCCCGGCTTTCACCTTTCCGCCACCGCCCCCGCCGGCTTCGAGCTCGTTCCTGAACCGCTGCCGGTGACCGCCGACCACGAGGCCGGCTACTATGTCTTCCTCGGCTGCGGCGACTACCCGATCATCACCGGCAAGGAAACCCACGCGCTCGCCGCCTGGACCCTCGACCAATGGCGCGACCTCGTCTCGTGGATGGGCCGCCACGGCATGAACCGCCTGTGGGTCCTCCTCAACGGCTACACCCTCGCCTATCCATCCGAGCGTTATCCCGAATTGCGCGACCAGCACGCCCGCAACGTCCGCGAGAACTTCCTCGGTGACCTGATCGACCACGCCCACCGCGCCGGCGTGCAGGTTTACCTGATGCTCACGACCGACGGACACGGCCGCGATTTCTGCCGCCTGCACCCCGAGGCCGTGCGCCGCCAGGCCGACGGCAGTCCCGGCGCGCATTTTGGCCTCTGCCTCGAGCATCCCGCCACGCAGCGTTACCTCGACGACATCCTCACCGAGGTTCTCACGCTCTATCCCCAGGCCGACGGCCTCGCGGTCCATCCCACTGAAAGCGATCCCGAGCGCTTCAATCCTGAATCCGCCACCGCCTTTGCCCGCGAAACCGGACTCGACCTCGCCACGGCCACCCCCGCTGAGCGTCACGCCTGGTACAACCGCACCTACGCCCGGTTCCTGCACCGGTTTTTCTCGGCCGCCCGACGCCTCCGCCCCGGGCTGAACTGCGTCATGGCCAACTGCTGGTGGCAGGACGACCAGCCCGACATCTACCGCGCCGAGCTCCCTGCCGACACGCGCATCGCCGTCTGGCATTACGAATGGGGCGCCACCTCCGCGGCCCCGTGGAGTCTCCATCAATGGCGGCGGCATTTCCCGGCGGACCGGCTCATCTACATGCCCACGAGCCAATCCTACCTCTGCCCGACGGAGCCGGATCAGGTCCTCGCCCGCCACTGCGGCACCGACCGCCTCATCAGCACAGCCTTGGCCCATGGCGTGCAGAACACGCTCTACTTCGCTGGCTGGGATATCCTCGACGAGCCGGCCCGCCTACTCGATTCGCTGCTCGCCCGCCACCCGACCCTGCGCCTCGCGCCCGAAAGCGAACGCCAAGCCCTGGTGCCGGCGCTCTACGCCGACTATGCCGGCACGCGGGCCCGTCTGCTGGGCAGCGGGAATATCGTGCAAATGTGAACCCGCGTTGTCACCGACCGGCCCCGCCCGCCGTCTTGGCTGGCGGCACGGACTGTCCTCTTGGACATCAGCCGGTTTCGTTTGCCCGCCGTCACTTTCCCTTCACATCTTGAACGCTTAATCATGGCCAAGTCCCGCCGTTCCACCGGTCTCGTCGTCATCGTCCTCCTCCTCGCCGCCGCAGCGGGCGGCTGGTATTACTTCGGCCGGACGGCCGACGCCAAACCCGTGTACACCACCGTCACGGTCGATCGCGGCAGCATCGCGCAGGTCGTCACCGCCACGGGCTCGCTGCAACCGGTCACCTCCGTCGAGGTCGGCAGCCAGGTCTCCGGCCTGATCACCGAGGTGCTCGTGGACTACAATTCCCCGGTCAAGGCCGGCCAGCTCATCGCCAAGATCGACAGCTCCACCTATGAGCAGCGCCTGCGCCAGGCCGAGGCCGACCTCGCTTCCAGCAAGGCCAGCCACACCCTCACCCGCCTCAACACCGAGCGCACCCGCGCCCTGCGCACCCAGAACCTCGTCTCGGCCCAGGAACTCGACCAAGCCGAGGCCCAACTGTCCCAGGCCGACGCCGCTCTGCTCACGCGGGAGGCCGCCGTGGAGAATGCCAAGGTTGACCTCAGTCGCTGCTCCATCTTCTCCCCGATCGACGGCATCGTCATCGACCGCCAGACCGACGTCGGCAAGACCGTCGCCGCCAGCTTCAACGCCCCGACCCTTTTCATCATCGCCAACGACCTCACGCGGATGCAGATCCACGCCTCCATCGCCGAGGCCGACATCGGCAGCGTCGCCGTCGAGCAGCCGGTGAATTTCACGGTCGACGCTTTCCCGAACCGCCAGTTCCGCGGCCGCGTGATCCAGATCCGCAACTCGCCCAAGACCGAATCCAATGTCGTCACCTACCAGACGATCATCGAGGTCCGGAACGACGACCAGAAGCTCAAGCCCGGCATGACGGCCAACGTCTCCATCGTCATCGCGGAGCGCCCCGACACCCTTCGCCTGCCCAACGGCGCCCTCCGCGCCCGCATCCCCGAGCAACTGCTACCCGCCGCCAAAGCCGACGCGACCGCCGCCGCCTCACCCGCGGCCGGTGCCGCCCCCGTCACCGCCACACGCGAGCAGGTGGTGGCCATGCTGGCCGAGGTCGGTTTCGTTCAGGGTTCCGGCCCGCCGTCCCCGGAAATCCGCGCCAAGCTCGCCGACCTCGCCAAGTCGCGCGGCCTCGCCCTCCCCGACTTCGGCCGCGGCCGCGGCGGCAGCCGCACCGAACAGCCCGCCATCACCACGCGCACGGTCTACAAGCTCGGCGGTACTCCCGCCGAGCCGCGACCCGAGCCCGTGACGGTGAAGCTCGGCATCACCGACGGCACGCACACCGAGATCATCGAGGGTCTCTCCGCCGGCGACGTGCTCATCTCCAGCGTCTTCCTCCCCGGCGCCACCACCAACAACGCCTCGCCCTCCAGCAGCCCGTTCGGCGGCCCGCGCCGCTTCTGACCCGCCGCCCGCGTCCATGAGCGCCGTCGTCCACCTGCAGGACATCCACAAGACCTACGACTCCGGCGAGGTCGCCGTGCACGCCGTGCGCGGCGTCTCGCTCGCGATCCACGCCGGCGAGTTCCTTGCCATCATGGGCGCCTCGGGCTCGGGCAAGTCGACGCTGATGAATCTCATCGGCTGCCTCGACCGCCCGACCCGCGGGACCTACCTCCTCGACGGCATCGATGCCTCCGGGCTCGAGCGCGACGAGCTGGCCGACATCCGCAACCACAAGCTCGGCTTCGTCTTCCAGGGATTCAACCTCCTCAGCCGCACCACCGCCCTCGAGAACGTCGAGCTGCCCATGCTCTACGGCAAGCACCACGTCTCCCGCCGCGAGATGCGCACCCGGGCCCTGCGCGCCCTCGAAATCGTCGGCCTCGGCAACCGCGCCGACCACTTCCCGAGCCAGCTCTCCGGCGGCCAGCAGCAGCGCGTCGCCATCGCCCGCGCCCTCGTCAACGAGCCGCGCGTCCTGCTTGCCGACGAGCCCACCGGCAACCTCGACAGCAAGACCTCCGTCGAGGTCATGGGCGTGTTCCAGCAGCTCAACGACTCCGGCATCACCATCCTCATGGTGACGCACGAGCTCGACATCGCCCACTACTGCAAACGCAACCTCTTCATGCGCGACGGCCGCGTCGTCAGCGACACCGCCGTCGCCAACCGGCTCGAGGCCCGCACCGAGATGCACAAGATCCTCGCGGCGGAGTCCGCCGCCCAACTGCACGCGCAGACCTGACCCCATGCGCCTCACCTCGACCCTCATCATTTCCTTCCGGGCCCTGCGACGCAACATCCTGCGGTCCACGCTCACCTCCCTCGGCATCATCATCGGTGTCGCGGCCGTCATCGCCACCGTGAGCATCGGCAACGGCGCCAAGGCCCAGGTCGAGGGCCAGATCGCGAGCCTCGGCCAGAACATCATCAGCGTCTTCCCCGGCACCTCCACCGCCGGCGGCATGCGCGGCGGCTGGGGTTCCGCGAGCTCGCTCACGCCCGAGGACGCCGCCGCCATCCTGCGCGAAGTTCCCGGCGTCGTCGCCGTCAGCCCCGAGATGCGCGACCGCTCCCAGGTCCTCGCCAACGGCCTCAACTGGAACACGATGATCATGGGCGAAAGCCCCGACTACCTCGGCATCCGCCTGTGGGGCCTGGCCGAGGGCGCCATGTTCACCGAGCAGGACGTGCGCAGCTACGCCAAGGTCGCCGTGATCGGCCGCACGGTCGCCGACCAGCTCTTCCCCGACGGCGACGCGGTCGGCGGCACGATCCGCATCCGCAACATCCCGTTCAAGGTCCTAGGCATCCTCGAGTCCAAGGGCTTCAACTTCTTCGGCCAGGACCAGGACGACACGGTCATCATCCCCTACACGAGCCATCTCCGCCGCGTCACCCGCCGGCAGTACCTCAACTCCATCATCGTGCAGGCCGCGACCGCGGAGCAGATCCCGCACATCCAGCAGCAGATGACCGATCTCCTCCAGCAGCGCCGGTCCGGCCGCGAGCCCGACTTCACCGTGCGCAGCCAGGTCGAGCTCGCCCAGGCCGCCACGGCGACCTCGCGCACCATGACGTGGCTCCTCGGCGCCATCGCCGGCGTCTCGCTCGTCGTCGGCGGCATCGGCATCATGAACATCATGCTCGTCTCCGTCACCGAGCGCACCCGCGAGATCGGCATCCGCCTCGCCATCGGCGCCCACGGCAAGGAGATCATGCTGCAGTTCCTGACCGAGTCGGTCGTCCTCAGCGCGTTCGGCGGGACGCTCGGCATCCTCACCGGCATCGGCGCGTCGAAGCTCATGACGCATTTCAACGGCTGGCCGACGCTCGTCTCGACCAACGCCATCGTCATCGCCTTCGTCTTCAGCGCCGCCGTCGGCATCTTCTTCGGCTTCTACCCGGCAAGGAAGGCCGCCCGGCTCGATCCCATCGAGGCGCTGCGGTATGAATGACCGGATGCCGGCGCGGTGCCCCGGAACGCTCAAGCTGGCAGCCTGGCGTAGGAGCGGCTTTACGCCGCGATCGTAAGCGCAACATCGCTCCGCCCAATTGAACGTTGAACGATAAACGTTGAGCGTCGAGCGTTCTCCCAATGCCTTTCCCCCGCCTCTTCGCCCGCGCTTTCCTCCTCCTTTTCGTGTTGGTGTTCGGCGCCGGCCGGACCCGCGCGGCGACGACCCACTTCGACCATCGGCGCGCCGCCGTCGCGGCCTACCAGGCCCGCGACTTCGCCGCGATGGCCGGCGCCTGCGAAAGCGCCCTGGTCCTCCGGCCGGATTCGCCGCGGTACCTCCTGATGCTCGCCACCGCGCGCACCCTCATGGGTGAGCCGGCCGCGGCCCTGGATGCCCTCGGCCGCCTCGCCGACCTCGGGATCAGCCTCCCGGTTGAATCGGTGGCCGATCTTGCCCCGCTGCGCGACCGTCCCGAATTCGCCGCGATCTGCGCCCGGCTCGCCGCCAACCGGGCGCCGCGGGGCAGCGTCGCCGTGATGCATGAGCTGCCCGCCACCGCCGGCATTCTCGAGGGCCTCGCCTGGCGACCGGCCACAGGCGACATCTTCCTGGGCGATGTGCACGCCCGCTGCGTCTGGCGCCTTGCGACCGACGGCACCCTCACGCGCTTCGCCGCCCTGCCCGAACTCCTCGGCGTTTTCGGCCTCGCGGTCGACGAGCCCCGCGGCGTCCTCTGGCTCGGCGTCGCCGCCGTCCCCGAGATGCAGGGCCATCGCGAGGCGGACAAGGGTCGGGCGGCCCTGGCCGAGGTGGATCTCGCCACCGGCAACCTACGCCGCCTTTACCCGACGCCGATGGACGGCCGCGACCATGTGCTCGGCGACCTCACCCTCGCGCCCGATGGCTCCATCTACCTGACCGACAGCGCCGCACCGGTCATCTGGCGCCTGCCGCGCGGCGCCGATGCCCTCGAGGTGGCCTGCGAGTCGCCGGCCTTCGCCTCCCTGCAGGGCCTCGGCTTCATGGCCGGCGGCACCGCGCTCGTCGTGGCGGATTACGCCAACGGCCTGCACCGCGTCGATCTCGCCACAAGATCCGTGCACTCGCTCCCGCCGCCACCCGGAGCCACGCTCCTGGGGATCGACGGATTCATGGCCCGGGAAAACGCGATCTTCGCCGTGCAGAATGGCATCTCCCCCCAGCGCATCGTGCGGATCGAACTCACGGCGGACGCCACCGCCATCGCCAGCTTTCAAGTCCTCGCCGCCGGCCAGCCAGGAATGGAGGACCTGACCCTGCCCGCCTGGATTGACGGCCGCGTGGCGTTCATCGCCGGTGCCGGCTGGGAAGCCTTCGCCGGCGCCAAGTCCCCGCCCCCACCTCGGGCCGCCCGCATCCTGAGCCTCGACCCGGAGCCGGCCACCGCCATCGCGCGGCAATAGTACGCTCCGGCATTTGAACGTTGAGCGTGAGGCGTTAAGCGTTGAACGTTTTCCCGATGCCTTTTGCCCGCCTCATCGCCCTCGCGCTCCTCGCCGCCGCCACCCTGCCGGCCGCGCCGACCTACCGCGAGGCCCTCGACCTCTACAAGGCGCGGAGATTCCCCGAGGCAAAGTCCGCGTTCCAGGAACTCGCCGCGGCTGAACCGACCAACCCGAAATATCACTACTTTCTTGGCATGACGGCGATGGCCCAGAAGGCCTTTGACGAGGCCATCCGCCATCTCGAGCAGGCGACCGCCCTCGCGCCCGACAACGCCGACTATTTTGCCGAGCTCGGCAATGCCTACGGCAAGGCGACGCGCAACGCCGGCATGTTTGCGCAGATGTCGCTCGCCCGGAAATGCCGCGCCGCCCTCGAGAAGGCGGTCGCGCTCAATCCTGACAGCCTCCCGATCCGCGAGGGATTGATCGAGTACTACCGCGACGCACCCGGATTTCTGGGTGGCGGAATGGACAAGGCCTATGCGCAGGCGGAGGAAATCCGGCAGCGGGACATCCGCCGCGGGACCATCGTCCTCGCCCAGCTCTACTCAACCGAGAAGCGATTCGACGAGGCCTTCGGGATCACGCTCGAGCTGCTCCAGCGCGAGCCCGAGCTCTACATCGCCCACTACACCTTGGGCCGCCTCGCCGCCGAGAGCGGCCTGCGCCACGACGCCGGGGAAAAACACCTGCAACGCTGCCTCGCGCTGACGCCCGACAAGGGTGAGCCCAGCCACGCCGCCGTCCACTGGCGCCTCGGCCAGATCGCCGAGAAGCACCACAGCCCAGCCGCCGCCCGCACCGCCTACGAGACCGCCTTGCAGCTCGACCCGAATTTCAAGCCCGCCGCCGACGCGCTCGCGATGCTCAAGTAGGGCGGATCGAGGACTTGCCCTACCTAATAGGCCCCATACCGCCGCCCCGCCGCGAAATACGCCGCGATATTTCCCCGCGGCGTCCCTTCGCGGAAACTGTCCGAGCTGCCGAGGATGAACCCGCCGCCGGGTTTGCCGATCGCTAGGGCGTCGCGCACCGTCGCCTCGATTAGGGCCGGCGTGCCGTCTTTCACGACATGCAGGAGGTCGATGTAGCCCTTGATCGTGACCTTGCTGCCAATCCTGGCCTTGGCCGCCGCAAGGTCGAAATCGCCGGTCGGCGGCGGCGTGCAGGTCTCCAACACGTCCACGCCCGCGCCGGCGATCAGCTCCATCGAGCCGGCGAGGCGGCCGTCGTCGTAGTAATTGTAGAAAGCACCATAGCGGTGCGCGAGTTCCACGTGCTCGCGAATCAGCGGGACGAAGACTTCCTTGAAAATCGCCGGCGACCACCCGGAGGACAGCGACGCGAAGTACCAGGTGCCGAAGATACCGTCGGCGCCGGCCTCGAGCGCGGCCTTGATCTGCGCGAGCGAGCGCTCGTGGAAGAGTCGAAGGTTGGCGTCGAAGAAGGGTCGATTGTCGTAGGTGTCGACCATCAGATCCTCCATGTCGCGGGCATGCCCGGCGTTGTGGTCGAGGGCGCAGCGCACCGTGACGACCAGCACGCCGCGGTCGCCCATCTCGGCCCGGGCCGCGTGGTAGTGCCGGTAGTCCTGGTTGATCGGTGCGAGGATGTATTTCAGCCGGTCGAGATCCTCGGGGGTCTTCACCAGGTGCTCGGTCCGCACGGGGTTCGGTTGCACGCCAAATTCGCGCCCGGACGGCGGGATCAAAATGCGATCCGACAGCTTGCCCGCCGGGGTGTGAAACGTGCGCTCCACCGCCGTGAAGTCACCCTCGGCGTATTTGCGCTGCTCCACCTTCACCCCGGGCAGGGCGTAGGTGTCGGGGAACTCGTCGATCACATTCATCGTGCCGTCGTCGATCGGATGCACCGGATCGAGGTCCGGCAGCTCGCGCAGGTGAGTGGTGAGGTCGCAGCGCCCGTATTCCGCCAAGAGCCAGGCCCAGATGCGCGGCGAGATCGGCACGCGATCCGGTTCCTGGTGGCGAATGGTCGCCAAGATGCGTTCCCGTCCGGTCATCGTGGGCTTGCTCATGGATAGGTCGGCCGCCCCGCGTGACGCGAAGGCCGCCGCCAGATGGTGTGCGAGCACCACCGCCATGTCAGCCAAGAACGCGACCAAACCCCGCGCCTTTGGCCCCAGGCTGTGCATCATCCCTTTAAAGGAGCCTTGCCTGCCAAACCCATACTCGCAGTATGGGTTTAGCCGGTTGCTGCACAACGGCCGGCACCTACACATTCCGACGTAAAACGCACCCTTCGACCCGCACACAGCATTGATTATCAGGGCCTAATCAATGTGCTGTTT
>JAHCAZ010000046.1 GCA_019634615.1 Opitutaceae bacterium | reverse complement strand
GAATATGTCCGGATCCTTCGCGTCCCTTCGCGCCCTTCGCGGTTCACCCTCAGTAAACCGGCTCGCCGTCTGCCCCCATTTCCCCACGCTCTCCCGCGATGCCCTTCGCCTACCTCCGCACGATCCACTTTCCCGACACGGATGCCGCCGGCGTGGTCTTCTTTCCCAATTACTTCGCCATGTGTCACGAGGCCTATGAGGAGGCCCTCGCCGCGGCCGGTCTGAACGTCGCGGAGTTCTTCTCGGCCCACGATCTCGTGGTGCCGGTGGCGAAGAGCAGCGCCGACTACCTCCGCCCGCTCCGCGTCGGCGACCGCATCCGCATCACCGTCCGCCCCGAGCCCCTCACCGAGAATTCCTTCGCGATCGCCTACGAGCTCTTCCGCCTCAACCCGGTCGAGAAGCTCGCCGCCCGGCTCCGCACCGAGCATGTGAGCACGTCCCTGAAGCTCCGCGAGCGCGTCCCGCTCCCACCCGCGCTCGCCGCGTGGGTGCGCCAGGGCTGACGGTTTACGGCGTTGTCACCTTGAGCCGGAAGAACACGTTGGCCGCGGACAGGGGCTGACGGGCCTGGATCGTGACGGTCGTCGCGGTGCCGCCGATCTCGCTGACATTGGCGGCGGAGACCGTCGTCCAATTGACCAGATCGACGCTGGATTCGACGGTGTAGGTCAGATCCGGCCGATCCTTGGGGCGGGTGAACGTGAAAAGCCAGTACGAGGCATTGGTCGAGACCTCGGGCGTTCCGGCAACAGTGGCCGACTTGGGATCTTGCCCAAGCGCGTACTCGATGAGGTTGGTCAGTCCGTCCTGATCCGGATCGGCCAAGGGCCCGGCAACCGCCAGGTCGTCTCGCTCGGTGGCGTCAAACTGGGTCGCACGCCAAGCACCAAAATTGCCTTCGACGAAGAAAGTGCGCTCCACCGGACTGGCCGGACCATAGTTGTCGTCGCCACCCTGGGTGGCCCGCACGGTGATGTAGCCCGCTCCGGTCAGGGTGAGTTGGTTGCCAGAAAGGGTCGCCGGACCGGAGACGAGCGTGAACGTCACCGGGAGCCCGGAACTGGCGCTCGCGACCAGCGTGATCGGCGTCGGCGCGAAGGCTTGGGCGGGAGGCCCAATGAACTCTATCACTTGGCTGGCCTTGACCACCGTGACGGCAGCAACACTGGAAATCGCTGACCCTTCGGAGTTCGTCACCACCACGTCATACTCGCCGTTGGCAGCAAAGGTGGCGGCGGGCACGGTCCACGTGCTGCTCGTCGCACCGTCGATCGGCACCCCATTCTTGCGCCACTGGTAGGCGGGTGCCGGGGTCGCGACGCCCTTGGCGACGAGTTGCACGGGGCTCCCGTAGGCAACGGTCTGCGCCAATGGATGCGCGAGCACGAATGGCTTGGTTGGGACGGACGCATTCCGCAACGCCAAGGACACCCGATAGCCCGCTACGATGGCGAAGACGCCTTCCACGTTTGGCGGCACCTCGCCGGCGCCCGTTGAACCCCAGCCGACCACGGTGCCGTCGGCCTTGAGGGCCAGGACGTGCCGGCCACTCGCCGCCAGGCTCCGCACCGAAGTCAGGTTCGGCGGCACTACCGCCGTCCCGAAGAGGTCTGCCGACCCCCAGGCACGCACGACTCCATCATCGCCCAAGGCCAGATAGGTATAGATCGAGCCCTCGACCGCGCGGATATTGGTCAGGCCCGGCAGGTATGGCTGCCCGACAAACGGACGGGTGCCGTTGTCCCAAATCGCCACCCGACCGTCGACCAGGACGGCGCCCAGAAATGCGCCCTCGGCATCGACCGCAACTGCTGGCGGCAGATCGGCCGGCGGCTGCCGGTAAATGACCCGATCGCCCCAGACGGCGATGGAGCCGTCCTGGCGGAGCGCGAGGGCGATCCCGTCATTCGCGGAGATGGCGACGACATCGCGCAGGTCTGCCGGCACATCGAGCACGCCGTATTGGTTTTGGCCCCAGGCGACAACGGTGCCGTCGGCCCGCAAGGCCAGGCAGGATGTACTCAGGGCCACCAGGTCGACGAAGCCGGTTGCCGTTGGCATGCCAGCCTGCACGTAGAAGGTATTGCCCCAAGCGACCAGGCTTCCGTCCCGGCGCAGGCCCAGCGTATAGTCACCCGCGACACTCAGCGCCACAAGATCGGTCACCTCGGTGGGTGCACCGCTGATGCGCCCTTGGGTGTTTTCGCCCCAGCCGATGACTTCGGCCGCCAAGGGTGCGACGCGGACGAACGTAGCCGCGCTCCGACGGGTGCCGTTCTGGTCGGTCACGTCGACGTAGTAATAGCCCTCGTCGGCATACCCGACCGCGGGCACCTCATAGTGGGCGGAGGTTGCTCCCGGGATGATCCGGCCATTCCGCCGCCATTGATAGGAGAGCGTCCCGGTGCCCGACGCCGTCACGCCCAACGCCAGATTCCCGCCCGGCAACAGCACCTGGCGCGGCGGCGTGGCGAGGTTGACCACCGGGACCGGCACGACCGTGAGGCTGACGGAATCGCTGGTCGCCTCACCGAGGTAGTTGGTGATCACGACATCGTAGCTGCCTGCGTCGCCCGAGGCGACGGCGGGGATGACCAAGGTGTCGCGCGTCGCGCCCGCGATCGGCTGGTTGTCCTTGCGCCATTGGTAGGTCAGCGGCGTGCCGCCGGTGGCGATGACCCGGAAGGTCGCCGGCTGCAGTTCGGTCACCGTTTGCGAATCGGGCTGGTCCACGATTTGCGGGGCCGTGGCGCTCGAGGCGTCGATCAGGGCGAGGGAGAAATACTCGCCGGCAGCCACCGCCATCGTCGGCACGCCGAGGTCGGCGGGCACCGCGCTCTCGCCGTAGGTGTTGTTGCCATGGGCCGTGACCGAGCCATCAGCCCGGATGACCAGCAGGTGTCCGGAGCTGGCGGAGATGGCCGCCGCATCAGTGATGCCGGCCACCGCCGTGAAGGTGCCGCTGCCGATCTCGATCGAGACGACCGTGCCGTCCGCCTGGCGGGCGAAGCGATTCGCAATCTGCACCACCTGATCGAGCCCCGGCACAGGCAACCCGGCGCCGGCACTCACCCAGTACCGCACGGTTCCGTCGGCCTGGAGGGCGACGAGCGTGTTGTTCATCCAGGTGACCGCCTTGATCGGTCCGATCTCGGCTGGGACCGATAGCGTGCTGCCCCAGGTCACCACCGTGCCATCGGCCTTAAGCGCGGCGAAAACGGTGGAACCGGCGGCGATCGCCATCACGTCGTTCAGCCCGTCTGGCACTGGGATATTGCCCAGGCCCGAGCCGTAGTCGATGAGCGTCCCGTTGGCGCGCAAGGCGATGTAGCGGCGATACCCCACTGCCACGTCAACCGCGTCCTGCACGGCCGGCCGGGGCTGGGCCTGATAAATGCCCCAGTCCACCACCGTGCCGTCGCGGCGCACCGCCGCCGCGAAGCTCGTGCCTGCGCCCACCGCGATCGCATCATTAAGGCCACTCGGGACCGTCGCCTGCGCGTCGGTGTTGCGTCCCCAGCCCCGCAACTGGGTGTAGGTCGGACGGACGCGTACGAAGCTCAGCGCACTCCGCGAGCTGCCGATCTCGTCGGTCACCACCACCCAATAGCAGCCGTTGTCGGCCAAAGTCGCGGACGCGACCGAAAGGCTTGCTCCGGTCGCTCCCGGCAGGGCATCGCCGTCGCGGTACCACTGGTAGGCCAGCGTCCCAGTGCCGGTGGCCGTGACGCCCAGCGTCAATCCGTCGCCGGGAGCCACCACGTTCCGGCTCGCGGGTTGGCCCGTGATCTCGGGCACCGGCCGCACCGTCAGCGTGGCCACCTGCGAGGTGACGCTGCCGGCGTGAGAGCTGACGACAACATCGTAGTCGCCGGCATCGGCCAGCGCCAGGTCGCGCAGCGTCAGGGTCGCCTCTACGCCAAACGGCAGTTCGACGCCGTTGCGCCGCCATTGGTAGTACAGCGGTCCCTGGCCCGTGGCCGTAACGGTGAAGACGTGGTCGGTGTGCGTGAGACGGACCGCCGCCTCAGGTTGCACGGTGATGACCGGGGCGGCGTCGGCCGCGGCCTCGCGCACAGCCAGCATCGGCTGGTAGGCGCTCGAGACGATGGCGACCGGAACGAGATTCCCCGGCATCGGGCCCAGGCCATCCATCGGCTCCACCGCCACCGGCTGCACGCTGCCATCCTGCAGCAGGGCGAAAGCGTATTCTGAGCCGACGGCCAGGTCGCGCACATTGGCCAGCGACGCCACCGCCCCGATGGTGCCGCCAAAGGGATTGCCCCAGCCCAAGACGGTGCCATCCGCTTTCAGCGCATAGGACTGACTGCCGTAGGCGACAATCCGGGTCACGCCCGTCAGGCCGGCCGGCACATCGCGCTCGCCGTAGTAATTGGAACCCCAGGCGACAACGGTGCCGTCGCCTTGCAGGACAAGATTATGATATCCGCCCGCGGCGATCGCGGTCACGCCGGTCAGCCCAGCCGGCACGTCGGTCTGGCCGGCATCGTTTTTACCCCACGCCACGACCGCTCCGTCATCCCGCAATGCCAGCGTGTGGTAGTTGCCCTTCGACAAGGCGATGATCCCGGAAAGACCGGCTGGCGGCGCCGGGTCGTAGGTACTTGGGCCGCCCAAAACTGTCACCGTGCCATCCGCGCGCAGGAACGCATCGGTCACGATTCCGGCCGCCATTGCCACGATCTCGCTCAGACCGGCGACCGGGGAGACAAATCCTGTGTCCGCGTCGCGCTGCAACACCGAGCCATCGCGCCGGAGCAGGTAGGCCCGCCCGGGGCGCGCGCTCACGGCCACGATGTCGGGCAGGTCGATGGAGCTGATCGGCCGGGGGTACCGGCTCTCGCCCCAAGCGATGACCTGGGTCAGACCGTAATGCGGGAGGACAAACGTCGTGCGGCGCGTGACGAAGCCATGGGCGTCGGTGATCTCCACGGTGTAGGCGCCGGCGTCCTCATTTGAAAACGCACCCGTGGTCAGCGTCGCACCGGTCGCGCCGGGGATGGGCCGATTGTCCTTTTTCCATTGGTAAGCAAGCGGGGCGTAGGCGGACGACGCCGCGACGCTCAATACCAGCGGCTGACCCGGCACGCCGATCAGGCGGTTCGGCGTGGCGCTGCCGATGACAGGGGGCAGCTCGACGTGCACCTCCGCCGCCGTGCTCGTGACGGGGCTTACTTCGTTCGAGACGACAACCGTGTAGCTGCCCGCATCGGCCAGTTGCAGGTTGGCGAGCGTGAGCGCCGGCCCCGTCGCGCCGCTGATCGCCTCGCCACCGCGGTACCATTGGTAAGCGAGCGGTGGCGTGCCCTCGGCGGTCACGCTTAGGACATGCGTGCCGCCGACGATCTGAAACGCGCCAGCCGGCTGGGCGGTGATCGCGGGCGCGACCGGCGCCGACACCGTCAACGTGGCCGGAGCCGACGTGACGCTGCCCATGGCACTCGAGACAACCACCTCGTAGGTTCCCGAGTCCTCGGGCCGCGCCAACGGGATCCGGACCACGGCCTGCGTCGCGCCCGGCAGGTCCACGCCGCCCTTGCGCCATTGGTAGTGCGGCGTCGGGAATCCGGTGGCGGCCACCGTCAGCACCACGGCGGTGTTGGCCCCGACGCTCAGGCTCTGCGGCTGGGCGGTGATCGCCGGCGCCACGGGTGCGCCGCGGCGGAGGAACAGGCTGTGGGAGGATCCGCCGCTGGCGGCGCTCACGCCGTCGGCGACATGGACCGGCGCGGTGCGGAGCGTGTTGGTTCCGTCGCCGAGTTGCCCCCCGGCATTGTAGCCAGCCGCCCAAAGGCTGCCGTCCGCCTTGACATGAAAAGAAGTCGAGAAGCCGGCAAAGCTGGCGACAAATCCGCCGGTCACTTCGGCCGGGGACATCTGCGGTGACGTCGTCAGGCCCAGCCCCAGCTGGCCGAATCCGTTATCGCCCATGGCAAACAGCTTGCCGTCAGTCTTTCGGAAAAAGCTGAAGCCGGCACCGGCCGCGACGTCTGCCACCCCGTCTGCGATCTGCACGGGAGCAAAGAGATTCCCGGCACTTCCAGTGCCGGTCTGGCCACTGTAGCCGTTGCCGAGGCTCCACAAGGTTGCATCCGCCTTCACCAGGAGCAGGTGGGCGTTACCCGCCGCCGCCGCCACGACATTGGCACTGATCTCGACTGGCACCGAGACGGTGGTCACCGAGCTTCCGGCGCCCAATTGCCCGCTGTGATTGGCTCCCAGCCCC
Organism: Opitutaceae bacterium; assembly: GCA_019634615.1. Classification (GTDB taxonomy): domain Bacteria; phylum Verrucomicrobiota; class Verrucomicrobiia; order Opitutales; family Opitutaceae; genus UBA2377. The sequence continues at coordinate 15,358 of JAHCAZ010000046.1, read as the reverse complement.
CAGAAGGATCCGTCGGTCTTGAAGAAATAGGTATTGTAGGAGCTCGTTCCCGCGAACGCGCGCGCAACGCCCGACGCGATGAGCACGGGCAGCGCCTGATTCGTGGCCGCGGCGCTGCCCAATTGGCCGTTCTGGTTGCTCCCCATGCCCCAGAGAGTGCCATCCGCCTTGCGGTAGATGGTATGCAAGACCCCGCCGCTCACTTCGGCCACACCCGTATCAATCTGCACGGCCGTCGCCCGGGACTGGAGCGTGCCATCGCCGAGCTGGCCATTGCCATTGGCGCCGAGCGCCCAGAGGGTGCCGTCGCTCCGCACAAAGAAGGAGGAGTTCCCCGCCGCGGCGAAGCTGGTGACCTCCACCGCTTTCAACCGCGGCTCCAGCGAAAAGGTGGGCAGACCGTCGCCGAGCTGGCCGCCATCGTTCAACCCGACCGCCCACGCCGCGCCATCCGCCTTGATGAAGACCTGGTGGCTCGAACTCGCCGCCGCCGCGACGACGCCGGTTGCGAGCGCAGACGGGGACAATCGGTCAACCTGCGAACCGTCGCCCATCATGCCCCAGGTGTTGCGGCCGAAGGCCAGCAGCGTGCCGTCCGCCTGGATGATCCAGCTCGAATAGGATCCGGCGCCGATGGCCGTGGCGGCCGTGGCCACCTGGACCGGCGCGGACTGGTTGGCCGTCGTTCCCGTGCCCAATTGCCCGTAGGTGTTGCCGCCCACCGTCCAGACGCTGCCATCGCCCTTGAGCAGGATCGTGTGGTCACGGCCCGCGGCTGCCGCGGTGTAACCGGACCCCAGCTGCACCGGGTAATAATAGGGCGTCGCCGAGGCGCCCAACAATTGCCCGAGGTTGGTCGTGCCCATGCCCCAAAGCGTGCCGTCGCGCTTGATGAACAACGAGTGATTGACGCTCGCAACCGCCGTCGCGACACCCTCGGCAATCTGCATCGGCACTTGGGCGATGTAACCGCCGGAACCGAGTTGGCCGGTCGTAGGCGACCCCGCCCCCCAGAGCGTGTCGTCATGCTTCACGAACAGAACATACGAGCCCCCGACCGACACCTGCCGAACGTTGCTGGCAATCTGCACGGGCGTGCTGACGTTGGCCATGCCGCCGGTTCCCAGCTGGTACGAGCCATTGAGCCCGCAGGCCCAGAGCGAATGATCCGCCTTGATGAAGAAGCTCTGGGCATTCGCCGCGGCGACGGCGGTCACGCCCGTGGCGATCAACACCGGAGCCGTACGGATCGACAGGGTGCCATCGCCGAGTTGCCCGTAGGAGTTCCAACCCGTCGACCACAACGAACCGTCGGCTCGCAGGAAAAGAGTGTGACTGCTGCCCACGGCGACGGCCGCGACGCCGCCAAAACCGATCGATACCGGCGCGGTCTTGTAGCCAAAAGATCCGCCGCCCTGTTGGCCGTAGGTGTTCGAGCCCATGCCCCACAGCTCCGTGTACTCGATCGCAAGCGTCGCGGCGGACGACTCCAGTGACGCCAGCGTCTCATCGGCGACCCGGACCCGATAACGGTGGCCGTGCTGGGTCACCGTCGTCGGCTGCAACTGAAGGGTGGCCGAGCCCGTCCCGGCGAAGCCGCTGCCATCCGCCAAATCGCTCCAGTTCGCTCCCGCGTCGGAGCTCACCTGCCACCGGTAGGACAAGGCTCCCTCGCCGGCAGCCGTGACGGAAAACGTCGCCGCGGCACCGGAAACGACCGCCTGGTCCGCGGGCTGTTCGACGATCACCAGGGTGGCCGCCCGCACGGGGGTCGAGGTGGATAACAAGGCCGCAGCTGCCAACAACATGCACGCCATCCACGCTCTCCACGATAGACCTGTTCCGACTGGGGCAGCCATGCCCGAAGCCTTCCGCCTCGGCCCTGCCGATGCGATCAAATAAGCTCGGGAAACTTGGGCTATGTCATTTGCTGACCAGCCAGATAAGGTGGGTTATTCGCGGGTCGCTTTCAACCGGAAGAATACATTGGTCGTGGTCAGCGGCTGACGGGCCTGAATCGTGACGGTGGTCGCGGTGGAGCCGATCTGGCTGAGGTCGCCGGCGCCGACCACGAACCACTGCGTGAGGTTGGTCGAGTACTCGACGCTGTAGGCCAGGTCGGCGCGGTCCGTGGGGCGCGTGTAGGTGAACAACCAATAGCTCGCGTCGTTCGACACCGCCGGGAGGCCGGAAACATTCGCCGTCTTCGGCTCCAGGCCCAGGGCGTACTCGAGCAGGTTGTTCACGCCGTCGCCATCGGGGTCTGCCGCCTCGCCGCTCACGTTGCCGTCGCTCAATTCGCCGGCGCTGAACTTGCCTGCCTGCCAGGCCGCGAAGCCCGTGAGCACCGGCTCGCCGATCGACACGACCGCCTGTTGAATGGTGCCCAGCAGCGCCCCGCCCAGGAGCGGCTGGCCGAGATTGACGACGAAGGTCTCGCCGCCATCCGCCACGCCGTCGGTCGCGAGCGGCACGGTGATGGTCTTGTCGGCGACATCGCCATCGGCCCAGGTCAGGATGCCGCTGCCCGCCGTGAAGTCCGCCGCCGTCGCCGTGCCGGCCACGGTCGCGTACCCGACCGTCAGCGCCCCCACCCCGGCGCCCGTGCGGGCCACCGCGATCTGGGCATTGCCGCCCTCGGTGCCGCTGGCACTCGAAACGGTGAGTTGCACCACGCCCGGTGCGCCGGACAGGCCGCTGTAGAAACGCCAGAGCGGACCCGCGTCCGCCGCCGTCTGGAAGGTGCCGTAATCGCCGGCGAGCATGACGCGGCCGTCCGGCAACAGCGCCAGGTCGGAAACCGTGCCATCATGGCCGCCCGCGGCCGCGAAGGCGGCGTCGACGACCCCGGCCGACGACAGAAGCGCGATGCGCGCACAGGCCACGCTGTCGATGCTGGTGAAATCGCCGCCCACGAGGATCTTGCCGTCGGGCTGCAGGAGCAGCGCGTTGCAGTAGCCGGAGCCGTCGGCCGGCAAGTCCGTGACCGGCGCGAACGCCCCATCGAGCGCGCCCGTGCTCGTGAGCCGTGCCAGGCCGCTGCGCGCCGTGCCGTTGTACGCGCTGAAGTTGCCCGCGATGAGGATCTTCCCGTCTGGCTGGACGACGACCCGCTGGATGGTCCGCAGGCTGCTCGGGGTGCCGTTGACGTGCGCGCCCTCGACCACGCCGTTGAAGGTCGCGTCGAGCGTCCCCGACCCGGTCACGCGGCAGATGCCAGCCTTGAAGCTGGCCCCGCTGAAGTAGAACGAACCGGCGACCACGAGCTGCCCGTCCGCCTGCAGCGCCAGCGTTTTCACGTTCCAACCGCTGGTGTTGCCGAAGTCCGGCCCCGCGAACGTCGTGTCCAGCGACCCGTCGGCATTTAGCCGCGCGAGGTACTCGCGGGCCGTGCCATTGATGGTGGTGAATGCGCCGCCGATGACGATGCGGCCGTCCGGCTGCACCAGCACCGCATTGACCATGCCGTTGGCCCCCGTGCCCGGGTTGAAGGATGTATCCACCGATCCATCCGGCATGAGCCGGACGATGCGGTTGCGCGCCACGCCGTTGAACGTGGTGAAATTGCCCGCCACCAAGACGCGCCCGTCGGGCTGGCGCGCGAAGGCGACGACCGGGGTCACGTTGGCGCCGCCCTCGGAGGCGAAATCCGGGTCGACCGCGCCGGAGGCGAGGATGCGCGCCACGCCGCCCCGGGCATGGGCGACGAAGCTCGCGTCCTGCACCGTGCTGAACCAGCCGCCGATGATCACGCTGCCGTCGGGCAGGGGCAGGACGCGGGTGACGGTGCTGTTGATGAAATCGGCGGCATACTGGGGATCGCGCGCGCCCGGCTCGACGACCGACACCGTCGCCGTCGGCGCATCGCCGATCACGCCGCCCGTGATGCCGCTCAACGTGACCGTGAACATCTCCGAGCCCTCGGGCGTGCCGTCCGCCACGAGCGCGACGGTGATGGTCTTGTCGGCCGTGTCGCCATCGGCCCAGGTGATGGTCCCGCTCTGCGCCGTGAAATCCGCCGGCGCCGTGGCCGTGCCCGCGGCCGTGGTGTAGTTCACGGCGACGGCGCCGGTGGCGTTGAAGGCGCGCTTGAGCGTCAGGACGGCGGCGCCCGACTGCTCGCCGGCGATGTAGGTGGCCTGGCTCCAGGTGATGCGCGGCTGGAAGGTCACCTGCACGTCGAGATACTCCTCGGCGCCCGCGCCCCCCTGCCCGGTCGGCGTGATGGCGATGCCGGCGACGGTGTCGTTCAGCGTCGACCCGATGAGCAGGCCGGCGTCGGCGAGGTTCGTCCCCGGCGTGTTCACGTCGATCAGGTTGCCCTGCTCGTTGGTGTTGTAACCCCACAGCACATAGGCCCCGCCATCGAGCGACGCGGTCGTGGTCCCGCGCCGGTAGCCGATCCAGTAATCCCGGCTCGAGTCGCGCACGATCTTCAGCGCCCGCGGCTGCGCGAGGTTGGCGTCGGGATGGTCGAACCGGTAGATGCGGAAGGTGTTGGCCGCCTGCGCGACGGTCACCGCCGTGTCGGGAATCCAGTGCAGCAGGCTCTTGTTCCACGGGCTGAAATCGAACTCGAAGGTGTCGCCGCCGCCCATGAGGTCGAACTCGTCGCCGTACTCGAGGGAAGTGCCGGTGGGCGACAACGGGTTGCCGTCGGTGACCTTCCAGAGGTTGGAGTGCATCAGCCCGTAGTTGTGGCCGATCTCGTGGCCCACGACGCGGAAGTCATACCAGCCATTGACCCAGAAGTTCTTGCCCTCGACGTTGCCGAGGCCGCCGTAGTTGATTTGCGAGGCCGGCAGGCTGGTCAATTGCGCAAACACCACGCCGATGCGGTCGTAGGCATCGACATTGACCCCGGCGGCCTGCGCGGCCGCGCGGGCGTCGGCGTGCATGAGCGTGTTCTGTCCGTTCTGGGCATACGTGGCCGCGTTCTGCGGCAGGCGGAGCACCGCCGTGACGTCCGGCGAGTCGCCGGCGGTCGTGGGGGTGATCACCAGCGAGGTCTTGCCGAAGCTGTTGCCGGCAAAGTAGGCGGCGACGCCGTTGGCCGCCGTGAAGAGGTTCACCGCATAATCTTCCGTGATCGGCACGTTGCCCGACGGATAGGCCGGCGTGCCCGGCAGGTCGGGGAAATCCACCCGGATGATCAGCACTTTCTTCGCCCCATGGGTCCACGCCTGGCTGGGCCGCGCAACGACCGTGCTGGTGCCCGGCTGGTTGTCGCCGGCGTCATGGTCGTGGTCGGACAGATGCAAGGGCTGCGCAAGGTCGGCCACGGCGAGGTCACGATCGATGGCGATGCCGCGCAGGTGGGTCTTGGGCACGGTGCGTTGCCGGGCGCGCTCGCCGTAGACATGCGCCCGGTATTCGTTGCGACCGATCAACGCCGACCGGAACACGGGCGCCGCCGGGGTCGTGCCCGGCAGCGGCGTCACGGCGTTGAGCGCCAGTTCGCCCTCGCCCTCGACGTGCTCCTCGAGGAGCGCCGCGATCTCCGCCGGGAGCTGCGCGCGGAGCGCCGCCGGCACCGCCACCGCGAGCGCCGCTTCCGGGTTGCTCACGATCAGGCGATGCAGCGCCGTGCGCCGCGCCTGCGCAAGCTGCCGCCCTTCCGCCCGGAGGCGGTCCCGCTGCCCCGGCGTCGCCGCCAGGTAGCGCTCCGTCCAGGATCGGAACGCGGCGAACTCCGTCCCTTTGGCCTGCTGCCAGCCCGCGGCCACCGGATCCACGCGGGCGGCGCCGACAGCGACCGGGCGCGGCGCGACCGCCGCCGGCAGGTCGGCCGACGCCGCCGAGGCCACGGCCGCGCGGTTCGAACTTGGGTCGCTGGCCGGCGCAGCCGTTCGCCACCAGACGACGCCACCCACCACGCCCGCCAGAACGACCACCGCCAACCACAGCCTGCGCCTCGGGGAATTCATGTCCCCGAGCGAATCCGGAATGGAATTCTAATCGAGCCAATTGTGGCAGCTTATCACCCGCCCGGCGCGGTCCGCGTCGGCGCCCGCCAACCTACAGGAAGAACGAATGCAGCCGCCCACGGCCTTGCCACGGCCGCGGGCGATCTGGTCCGATGCCTCGTCATGTCCGGCGCCGAACCCTGCCGCGATGCCGCCACCGAACGCGTTCGGTGGCCGGGCCGGGGATTGCCCAGCAAATGCCAAGATCTGCGCAGGCATCCGGTTCGCCACGCCGCGTCGGCGCGGCCAGCCTGCCCCTGCCGCGCCGCGCGCGCCCGCGCTACCCCTTCCCTGTTACCGCCATGAAATACGTCGTCATATTCCACGCGAACCTGAGCTACGCCTACCTGACCCCGGACCGCTACGAGTTCGTGATCCGCCAGAGCTACGAGATGCTGCTCGACACGATGGCCGAGCGCTTCCCGGACGTGAAGTTCGTCTTCGAGGCCTCCGGCTACACGATCGAGGAGATCGCGCACCGCTGCCCCGACGTGCTGGCCAAGCTGAAGCGCGCCATCGCCGAAGGCCGCTGCGAGTTCATGGGCTCGCCCTATGCGCACCCCATGCTGCCCAACTTCCCCAAGGAGGACGGCATCTGGGCCCTGCGCTTCGCCAACGAGGCCTTCCAGCGCCACCTCGGCGTCACCCCGCGCAGCTTCTGGAATCCCGAGTGCGGCTGGCGCTCCTACGTGCCTGAGCAGGCCGCCGCGGCCGGCTTCACCAATGTCATCGGCGACTTCGAGGCCTACAGCCGCTCGTGCGGCCCGGATGGCAAGCCCCTCCGCCCCGAGATCTACGCCAAGGAGCACACGAAGGACCGCGCCTTCTACCACTTCGGCTTCGCCTACGACCTGCCCGGCACCGAGCGCGCCATCCATTTCCCGTTCAACGCCATCGCCGGCGTGCCCAAGAACCGCCTGCGCATGTTCCTCCGCACCGACCGCATCGCGCAGTTCGGCGTGCGCTACTTCATGGGCATGGAGGGCTACACGCTCGAGAAATACCTCGGCCTCATCCGCCAGTACTCCGCCCAGAACCCCGGCGAGCCCGAGGGTGCCCTGATCATCTTCGCCGACGACGCCGAGTACGTCGGCACCAACGGCTGGTTCCGCCTCAAGTACCAGAACAAGCCCGACAACGTCTTCGAGGCGACCCCCGACTCCCGCGAGAAGCTCATCGCCCTCCTCACGGCCTGCCAGGGCATGGGCTCGTTCTGCACGTTCGACGAGGCCTGCTCGCTCCCGCCCCTGCCGGAGACGATCTCCTTCGACGACGACCGCGCCTGGCACGGCGCCTACGCCTCCACCTGGGCGCAGACCCCCATGGCCCGCCTCCTGCGCCCGTGGCAGGACCTCGTCCGCGCCAAGCTCCGCCGCTCCCGCCTCCCCGAGGAGCGCCTCCGCCTCGCGTGGTATCACCTCACGAATTCCTACAACTCCGACGGCCAGTGGCCGCCGACGCTGCCCGATGCCCCGCACATCGTGCACCCGTTCAACTACGCCTACTGCTTCGAGAACCTCCTCCGCGCCGAACTGCTCTGCGGCGGCGTGGACCGGTCGAAGCTGCGCACCGATCCCCTGAAGACGCTCCGCGAGATCCTCGGTCCGCAGGAAAGCCTCATCCTCGCCAAGGCCCGCCGCCTTGCCGCCAAGGGCAACAAGGCCGAGAAGTCCGCCGGCCGCCGCGCCGTCACCCTGATCGAGACCGCCCGCAACCACACGAGCGTCAAGGCTGTGAAGCGCATCCTCTACCCGTCCGACTATCAGGTGCGCGCCGACGCCATGGTCGAGGCCCGCCGCGCCGTCGGCGGCGTCGAGATCGAGAAGAACGAGGACCTCACGGCCAAGCCCGCCCGGCGCGCCCGCAAGTAATTCATCCCCCATGAAGGAATCCGCCGAACTCGTCCGCCAAGCCTGCGCCGGCCGCCGCCCTGCCCGCACGCCGATCTACGACATCCTCGCCAATGACGCCGTCATCAGCCACTTCGCCGGTGCGCCGCTCGACGGCACCGACGACTTTGCCACGCTCTGCCGCGGCGTCGGCGCCAGCATCGACGCCACGCGCTTCCTGATGACGCCCGCCGTCGTCGGCTCGACCACCGTCGACCGCTTCGGCAACACGCACACGTACGAGCGGTGGACCAACTGGGTCTCGCATCACGCGCGCACCGACGTCGACGAATGGATCGCCTGGCTCCCCGGCGAAATCGAGCGCCTCGAAAGCCAGCCCGCCGTGACTCCCGCCGAACGCGCCGCCGCCCGCACTGACCAAGCCGGCATCCTCGCCCGCCTCAACGGTTCCGTCCACATCGCCTGCACGCCCTCAACCGCGGTCAACGAGGCCCTCTTCGGCTACCATTGCGGCCTCGAGGCGCTGAGTTACCTCTGGGCCGACGCCCCCGAGTTGATGCTGCGCTGGTTCCGCGCCATCGAGCGCGCCCAGCAGCGCTATATCCAATGCACCGCCCACCCCGACCAGGCCGACCTCGCCGTCATCTACAGCGACGTCGCCTTCAAGGGCCGCCTCATGTTCTCGCTCGAGACCTTCCGCGCCTGGGGGTTCTTTGACGATGTCGCGCGCATCTGCGCCGAATGCCACCGGCATGGGTTGAAGGTCATCTTCCACTCCGACGGCTACATCATGGACATTCTGGCCGACCTCGTCGCTGCCGGCATCGACGGGCTCAACCCAATCGAGAAAGCCGCGGGCATGGACATCTACGAGATCCGCCGGATGTACCCGCAGCTCATCCTCGCCGGCGGCGTCGACGTCACCCACCTCCTGCCCTTCGGCACACCCGCGGAAGTGCGCCGCGAGACCCGCCGCATGATCGCCGAGACCGGCTCCGAGGGTCGCCTCCTCATCGGCAGCTCCACCGAGCTCGGCAACGACGTCCCCCTCGCCAACTTCCTCGCCTTCCGCGACGAGGTTTTCGCCCGGTGAGGATGGATCATTTGCATATCTGGTCTTTGGGTAGCGGCCGGCCTCCCGCCTTCGCCAAGCCTTCGGCGGGCAGGCCGGACGGCCGGTTCGGCATGCGCATGCCCAACGCCGGCCGTCCGGAGGCCGGCCGCTACCCACTTTAGCCATGGCCCACCCCACCAAACGCGATGTCGTCGCCGCGGTCCTCCGCGGTGAGCGCCCGCCCTACGTCCCGTGGTCGTTCTGGTTCACGGCCGAGGCGGCGGAGAAACTCTGCCACCATTACGGCATCGCCGCCGCGGACCTCGACCGGCACGTCAACAGTCACATCCTCGGTCTCGGCAGCCAGATGGCGGTGATCGAGCACCTGCCGCACGACCGCATCCGCGACCGCTTCGGCGTCGTTTGGGATCGTTCGCAGGACAAGGACATCGGCATGGTCGAGGGCTGCGTCCTCCCCGAGCCCACGCTCGACGGCTACCAGTTCCCGTCCACCCGCGACCCGCGCATCTTCGGGCCGATCGCGGCCAATATCGCGCGCGAGCCGGATCGCTTCCGCATGTTCGCGATCGACTTCTCGCTCTTCGAGCGCGCGTGGTCGCTGCGCGGCATGGAGAACCTGCTGATGGATTTCATCGAGCAGCCGCAGTTCGTCCACGACCTGCTCGACGCCATCACCGACCACAACCTCGAGCTCATCCGCCACGCGCTCGAATACGACATCGACGCCGTGTACTGCGGCGACGACTGGGGCCAGCAGCACGGCCTGATCATGGGTGCCGCCGCTTGGCGCACGTTCATCGCGCCGCGCCTCAAGCGCGTCTACGCCGCCGTGCGCGGCGCAGGGAAGTTCCAGGTCATCCACTCCTGCGGCGACGTGGACGAGCTCTTCGACGAGCTGGCCGCGCTCGGCGTCAACCTCTTCAACCCGTTCCAGCCCGAGGTGATGGACGTCCGCGCCCTCCTCGAGCGTCATCGCGGCCGGTTGTCGTTCTGGGGCGGACTCTCGACCCAGATCACGCTGCCGAAGAAGAGCGTCGCCGAGGTCCGCGTCGAGTCCCGCGACCTCCTCGCCCGCGGTGCCGCCGGCAGCTACGTCTTCGCCCCGTCCCACGCGGTCGAGGGCGACGTGCCGCTGGAGAACATGCTGGCCTTCATCGAGGAGGCCCACCGCCAACCCGGCTGCGCGGGGATCTTCGACGTGCCGCGCCCGCGGGCCTGACCATGGGCGCCCCCGGCCAGGCCAACCTGCTCCCGCGCGCGGTCGAGGCCGCCCTGCGCAACTGGTGGGACGGCGGCAGCCAGGAGCATCCGCTGATTCTCGCGACGACGCTCAAGCCGGGCGCAGTCCTGCCGGCGACCGACGACCTGAACCGCCACTGGCTCGACCAGGATTTCATCATCGCGCGCAAGCTGCACGAGATCGAAGCCACCGAGCACTACGGCGTGGCGGTGCCCTACCATTACGTGGACCACGGCTCGAGCGCCATGGCCGGTGTGATCGGGTGTCCATTGGTTTTCGTGGATCCTGAGACGATTTGGGCCAACCCGCGCTTCGAGACCCTCGATGAGGTCCTCGCCACCGACTTCACCCTCGATTCACCGATCTACGCCCACATCCGTGAGCTCACCCGGCGCAGTGTCGCCCACGCGCGCGGCCATCACTTCGTGGCGCCGTTCGCCCTCGAGGGCATGAGCGACCTCATGGCGGCGCTGTACGGCGGCGAAAACTTCATGATGGACCTGATCGACCGGCCGGCGGACGTCGCGCACGCGATGACCCGCCTGAAGGAGCTCTGGCTCCGGGCCTTCGCCGACATCAGCGCCCTCATCAAGACGGCCGGCAACCCCGGCGGCATCGGCTGGGTGGGCATCTGGGCCCCGGGCACGACCTTTCCGCTGCAGGAGGACGTGTCGTACAGCATCTCGGCGGAGATGTTTCGGCAGTTCCTGATCCCGCACATCCGCGACCAGATCGCGGCAATGGATTGCTCGTTCTTCCACGTCGACGGCCTCGGCATGATCCCGCACCTCGAAGCGCTGCTGGATATCCGCGAACTCCGCGCGATCCAGTGGCAACCCGGCGCCGGCCACGAGCGGCTGGATCAATGGTACGACCTCCTCCGCAAGATCCTCGCCGCCGGCAAGTCCCTCCAGGTCTATGCCCGCGCCGAGGAGGTGGAGCCGCTCGTGCGCAACGTCGGCGCCGACCGCCTCCTCGTCATCGTCCGCGACTCGACCCGCGACGAGATCCGGCGGCTCGCGGATCGCCATCACCAGCACGTCAGGTAATCGGCCTTAAGCCGCCGCGTACTAATTGCATTCACCGGCGCCGCGGCCTTGATGATACCGTCGGCTGGCGCGACATTGGCGGGTCTTTCCGCCATGAACCTGCGCGTCCGTCCGCTCCCCTTCCTCGCCATGCTCGCCTTCAGTCCCGCGCTCCTCGCCGGCGCCACGCCCCTCCCCCGCAGCACGCCCGAGGCCCAAGGCCTGCCGTCAGCCGCTGTGCTCGCGTTCCTCAATGCGGCCGAGGCCAAGGTCGATTCGCTGCACAGCGTCATGATCCTGCGCCACGGCCAGGTCGTGGCCGAGGGCTGGTGGGCGCCGTATGCGGCTGACGTGCCGCACCAGCTGTATTCGCTCAGCAAGAGCTTCACCTCGACCGGCATCGGGCTCGCCGCCGCGGAGGGCCGGCTGAAGATCACCGATCCGGTGCTGCAGTATTTCCCCGACTACGCGCCGGCCGATGCCAGCGACAACCTGAAGGCGATGCGCATCCGCGATCTCCTGATCATGGCCACGGGCCACGAGCAGGAACCTTCGCTCTGGGACAAGGATGATCCCTGGGCCAAGAGTTTTCTCGCCGCACCGGTGCCGCACAAACCGGGCACGCACTTTCTCTACAACTCGTCAGCCACCCACGTGCTCGCGGCCATCCTGCAGCGCGTGACCGGCGAGGGTCTGGTCGACTATCTCCAACCGCGGCTGTTCACCCCGCTCGGCATCGACCGGCCGGAATGGGAGACCAATGCCGAGGGCATCGTCGCCGGCGGCTGGGGCCTGAACCTGCGCACCGAGCACATCGCCAAGTTCGGCCAGCTCCTCCTGCAACAAGGCGAGTGGCACGGCCAGCAGCTTGTGCCCCGCGCCTGGGTGGCGGAGGCCACGGCCCGGCAGACCTCCAACGGCAGCGACCCGACCAGCGATTGGCAGCAGGGTTACGGCTACCAGTTCTGGCGCTGCCGGCCGGCGCAGGCCTACCGCGGCGACGGCGCGTTCGGTCAATTCTGTATCGTCCTGCCGGAGCAGGACGCCGTCATCGCGATCACTTCCGGAACGCCCGACATGCAGGCGGTGATGAACGCGGTGTGGGATCACCTGGTGCCGGCATTCACGGCCGCGCCGTTGCCAGCCGACGCGGCCACGCACGCCAATCTCGCCGCCCGTCTGACCGCGCTCACCCTCCCGCCCCAGCCCGCCGCTCCCGTCTCGCCGCGCGCGGCCGCGTTCGCGGGCAAAGTTTACGCCTTCGCTCCCAACGAGCACACGCCCGATGCGGTCAGTTTCACGCTCTCGTCCGACGGGGTTCCGACCTTCCGCCTCAAGACGGGCGACCGCGAGCAGACCATCGCGTGCCCGCCCGGCATCTGGACCAAGACTCGCCTCGCCCTCGGCGGCCGTCCCGCGCAGCCCTACGCCGCCAGCGGCGCCTGGACGGCGGACGATACGTTCACCCTGAAGCTCTGCGCCTACACGACGCCCTACATCACCACCTTGCGCCTGAAATTCGCCCCGACCGAGCTCACCTGCGACAGCGAGCTCAACGTCGCCTTCGGCCCGCGCACGCACCCGACGCAGGTCGGCACCTGCCGGCCTTAGCCCGGAGCGCGCCGGCAACTGCTCCAAGCGATTGCGAAGGCCCGGAGCGTTGCCCGCGAGGGCGTCGTCAGGCCCGGGCCCGGCCACTGGGCACGAACCGCCGGGCCAGCCACAGGGCGGCCAGCGCGACGAGGAACCAAGGCGACGGGGCGCCGCCACCACCACCGCCGCCACCGCCTGACGGCGCCGGGGTCGGGTTCGACGTGACGAGGCTGAGCACGGCGGCGTTGCTGATGGCCGAGCCGAGGGAGTTGCTGACGGTCACGGTATAGCTGCCAGCGTTGGCCGCGGCCGCGTTGGGCACCGTGAGCGTGGCGCCCGTGGCGCCGCTGAGCGCGACGTTGTTCAGATACCACTGGTAGGTGGGCGCGGGATAACCGGCCGCGGTGACCGTGAACGTGGCCGTCGCACCGGGCGCCACGGCCTGGCCGGACGGATGGGTCAAGATCACGGGCGCCGCGAGAGGCCGCCCGATACGGACGGCGCTGTTGAGCTCCTCGGTGACGAGGACGGCGCCGTCGCTCGCGGCGGCCACGCCCAAGGGTGCGAGGAAATGAGCCGCCGGCCCCGTGCCATCAGCGCTGCCATAGATGCCGAAGGTGCCGCCGATCGTCGTGACGGCGCCCGCGGGCGTGACCTTGCGGATGAGATTGTTGCCGTTGTCGGTCACAAAGAGATTACCCTGGGCGTCGGCGGCGACGCCGCAGGGTCCGCTGAACCGCGCGGCGGCGCCCACGCCGTCGGTCGCGCCGTATTGGGAGGGTGAACCGGCCAGGACGGTCATGACCCCGGCCGGGGTGATCTTGTGGAGCGTGCTGAGGGTGCGATCGACGACGTAGAGGTTGCCGGCGGCATCGATGGTGATGCCGTTGGGTGCGGAGAGCGGGACATCCGCCGAGGTGATCGCCAGCGTGCCGACGACGCCCTGCGGCGAGATCGTGCGGATGCATTTGTTGCCCGTGTCGGCGACGTACAGCGTGTCGTCGGGACCGATGGTGATGCCGAGCGGATAGTGGAACGTCGCGGTGGCCGCGGGACCGTCGTTCTTCCCGAAGGTCAGGTCCTTGCCGGCGTAGAGGGTCGCCGCCCCCGTCGCGGCCGCCACCCGGACGATGGTGTTGCGGGCGCAGACGACGAAGAGGTTGCCCTGGCGGTCGATGGCGACGCCGACGGGCTCGCGGCCGCCGACCTCGTTCGTGGCGACGTGGTTGGTGACGACCCCGGCCGGCGTGATCCGGCGCACGAGATTGTTGCCGCGATCGGCGACGTAGGCGTTGCCGTCGCGGTCGTAGGCGGCGCCCCAGGGCTGGTTGAAGCGGGCCTGGGCGCCGGTGCCGGCCGTGGCGCCGAAATTGCCGGCGACGCCGGCAAAGGGCGTGACCGTGCCGTCGGCCGCGACGCGGCGGATCGCATCGCTTTGGTTGTCGGCGACGAGGACCGAGCCGTCGCCCGCGGGCAGCACGGCGCTGGGTGAGATGAAGCGGGCGGCGCTGCCGACGCCATCGAAGATCTCCGGCTGGCCGGCGGCACCGGCGAGGGTGGTGACGGTGCCATCGGGCGCCAGCTTGCGGACCGTGGTGCCATCGCCGATGAAGATCGTGTCGCTCGCGTCGACGGCGAGGCACGGGCGGAGAAACCGCGCGGCGCTGCCGTTGCCGTCGGTGCTGCCGCTCTGGCCGCCGCTGCCGGCAAGGGTCGTCACGGTGCCGTCAGGTGCGATCCGCCGAATCGTGGTGAGGTCGGCGACCAGGATGTTTCCCGCCGAATCCACGGCGACACTGGCCGGCCGGGTGAAGCGCGCGGTCGTGCCCGGGCCATCGACGTAGCCCGCGCTGCCGGGGCCGCCGTCGGGATCTCCCGCGAGCGTGGTGACGGTGCCGGCGGGCGTGATGCGGCGGACCGTGTTGTTGCCGGTGTCGGCGACGATGACGTTGCCGGCGGCGTCGACCGCGAGGCCGGTCGGCTCGAAAAACGCGGCCGCCCCACCCTGCCCGTCGACGTTGACGCCGATCTGGCGGGTGCCGTCGTAAAAGGGTCCGTAGCTGCTGCCGGCGAAGGGGCGAACGGTGCCGTCGGGGCTGATCTTGAAGATCTTGTGCTGGTTGTAGCTCGAGTAGGAGACGTAGAGGTAGCCGGCGGCATCGACGGCGAGGCCGGAGTACCCGACGTTCGCAAGGCCACCGTCGGCGCCGGCGAGCGTGAGCGTGGAGACCTGCCCGGCCGGGGTGATCTTGCGGATCGTGCGGTTGCCGGCATCGGACACGTAGATATTGCCCATGGGGTCACGGGCGAGGGCGTTGGGGGTATTGAAGCGGGCGATCGAGGCCGGGCCGTCGGCATTGCCGGGCCCGCCGAGCGGCCCGGCGAGATGGGTGAAGGCATAGTCCGCGGCGGAAGCGACGGCGGCGGCCAGCCCCAGTGCCAGCAGTCCGCCGCCAAGGCGGATCAAGAGGGAGTTCCCAAGGGTTCGAAGTGCCATACCCGGAGTGACACGCGAGCGCCCGCGAGCCGCTATTGGGTTGGCCACGATTCTTTGCGCAAGGCGTAAGCCGTCTTCGTGCGAAGCGATTTCGAACCGAACCGGAATG
>JAHCAZ010000045.1 GCA_019634615.1 Opitutaceae bacterium | reverse complement strand
GCCCATCTCCGACAAACGCAGCGCGTTCGTCCCCGCTACTGCGTCACCGCCGTCCGCAACACCATCGTCGTCGCCTCGCGATACTGCACATCGCAGCCGCCCTCGCGAACGGTCACCGCAAAATCCAACGCATCGGTCTCCACCGTCACCGTCAGCCCCGGCAGCACCCAGCGATCGCGGGTGACATCCTCCGGCTTCAAGCCCGGGGCGAAAATCTGCCATGTGGAATTGCCGATGGCCGTCACCGTCAGCGTGTCTTTCGCCGCCCGCGCATCCACGCGCGGGGCCTCGCGCAACAGGATCCAGCCGATGTCGCCGTCCGGCCTGACCCAATGCACCGTGGCCGGATGGAAGATCGTGCGGCTGGCCGGCCCGGCCGCGAGCGCCAGACCCGTCACCTCGCCGCCGAGCATGAGGCGCTCACCCAGCCAGGCTGTCGCCAGGCGCCCGCCCGGCAACTCCCGCTCCACCTGACGCTCGCCATGGAAGCGCTGGAAATGCGTCAGCGCATCCGCGGGCACCGCTGCCCCCACCTGCGCGGCCAGGACTCCGAAAATGAAATCATGCGCATGACCCATCGGACCCGCGGGGTCGGGTAGCGGCACCAGCGCCGGCTCGAGCACCAGGGCCAGCCACACGCCCGTGAGCGAAACGTAGCGGCGCATGTCCATGCCGTAGGCACGATCATAGGGACCGCACAGGTTGCGCAGCCCGGCATGATAGAACCGCGCCGTGTCGCGCCACAAATCGGCCTCCATGGCCGCGCCCAGCTCCCGCAGCCGATCCGTGGGACCGTACTTTCGCCACAGCGCGAGCCCGTAGAAGTCCACGCCGTAGTAAGTCGGCGAGTTGTACTCCTCGAAGGCCCCATGCCGGCGGAAGCCCGCATGCACGGCCTCCGCCCACGCCTCCCCCGCCTGCACCCACTCGGGCCGGTTCAGCCGCTGCCCGGCATAGGCCCACAGGAACCCGTGCAGGAGCGCGATGTTGGTGTAGCTGGGCACGAGCCGCTTCTCCTGCAGCTCTCCCTCCACGGCGCGGCGGATCGCATCCTCGAGTCGCGCCGTGAACTCCGGCGTGAGCCGGTCGGGGTACTCGAGCAGCAGCACGGCCAGGTCGGTGCCGATGAAATGCCGCCAGTTGGGATCGTAATGCGTCCAGCGCTCCGAGAACTGCGTCGGCTGCAGCTCTTCGGCGCTCCGGTAGAACGTGCCGTCCCACGGCTGCCCCGGGTCGCGGATCTGCTGGCCGAGCACGCGGTCGATCACCCGCAGGGCCCGTTCGCGGTCGCCGGGTCGGTCCCGCTGCATCAGGCCCACCGCGTAATTGGAGCTCCCGCGGACGTCGTGCCGGCGGCCGGGGTCGGTCAGCGAATTCCACAGCAAGCCGGCGCGCTCGTCCCACAGCTGCTCGGCGTACTCCAGCGAGGCGGTCAGCAGGGCCTCGCGCCGGCGATCAGCGTCGCCCCGAGCCGACGGACAAAAGGCAATCAGGATCAACGCGAGGATCAGGCCAAGGTGCGGGGTTTTCACGACAGGGCCGATCAAGCGCGCCGACTCCGGCGACGTAAAGCGCCGATCGGCGGCAACGTCCGCCCCTGCATCATTGACCGGCCGTTCCGGTTGGCCTCTGCTCCCTGCGATGCATCCCACGCTCCTCGTCCTCGCCGCCGGCATGGGCTCGCGCTATGGTGGCCTCAAGCAGATCGACCCCGTCGGCCCCTCGGGCGAAACCGTCCTCGACTACGCGGTGTTCGACGCCCTGCGGGCCGGCTTCGGCCGCGTGGTCTTCATCATCCGGCGCGACTTCGAGGAGGTCTTCCGCACGCAGATCGGCGCCAAGTATGCCGGCCGCATCGCCGTGGACTACGTCTTCCAGGCGCTCGACGCCCTGCCCGAGGGCTTCACCCCTCCGCCCGGCCGCGAGAAGCCTTGGGGCACCGGCCATGCGGTGTGGTGCGCGCGGGACGCGATCCGCGAACCGTTCGCGGTGATCAACGCCGACGATTTCTACGGCGCCGACTCCTTCGCCCGGCTCGGCCGCTTCCTGACCGGCCCCGCCGCCAGCGCCCGCGGCTTCGACCCCATGTCGGGTCACCGCGTGCCGGCCACGCTCGCGGCGCCGTTCGCCATGGTGGGCTTCAAGCTGTCGAACACCCTCTCCGAACACGGCTCCGTCGCCCGCGGCATCTGCGCCGCCGGACCCGACGGGAAACTCGTCTCGATCGTCGAGCACACCGGCATCTTGCCCGAGGAGATCGGCCCCGGGAAAAAATACTCCGGCGCCGAGATCGCCTCGCTCAACTGCTGGGCCTTCACCCCCGCGCTCTTCGCCGGCCTCGACGCCCAGCTGCGCACCTTCCTCGCCGAGCGCGGCCGCGAGCCCAAGGCCGAGTTCTACCTGCCCGCCGCCGTCTCCGCCATGATCCAGCAGGGCGCCGCCACCGTGCAGGTGCTGCCGACCGAGAGCTCGTGGTTCGGCGTCACCTACCGCGAGGACAAACCCCGCGTCGTCGCCTCCATCGCCGCCCTCATCCAGGCCGGCCAATATCCCGCCAAGCTTTTTTAACCCCCCATGCTCCCCTGGCCAATCCTCAAGTCCTACACTGGTGAAAAGCTCTCGCGCGTGGCCCTGCCCGTCGGCGGCATCGGCACCGGCACCGTTTCGCTTTGCGGTTGGGGTACTTGGCGGCACTGGGAAGTCGCGAACCGCCCGGCCAAGGGCTTCACGCCCGTCGGCCAGGGTCGCGCCGGTCCGCTCTTCGCGCTCCATGCCGCGCGCCGCGGTGAGGCGCCCGTGACGCGCCTGCTCGAGGGCCCGCTGCCCTTCGGCGAGTGGGAAGGCCAGGAGGGCGCCGCGATGCCCAACGCCGGCCTGCCGCGCTTCCGCCGCTGCAAGTTTCACGCCGCCTACCCGCTCGGCCAGGTCGAGCTCGCCGACTCAGACGTGCCCCTGCGCGCGACGCTGCAGGTCCTCAATCCCCTCGTGCCCGGCGACAGTGACCGCAGCGGCCTGCCCGTCGCCCTCGTGCGCATCGTCCTCCGCAACGCCTCCCGCGTGCCGGTTCGCGCCGCCGTCGCGGCGGCGCTGCCCAACTTCATCGGCATGGATGGCTTCGAGCTCCAGCTCGACGACTTCCGCGGCAAGCTCAACCCCGCCGGCGCCAAGGGCAATTTCAACACCTGGCGCGAGGCCGACGGCCTCCGCGGCGTCGTCCTCGACTCGCGCGGCGTCGCGGCCGACCACCCCGCCCGCGGCACGCTCGCCCTCGCGACCACCGCCACGCGCGGCGTGACCCATCGCACCGCCTGGCTCGACCACAGCTGGTGCGATGCGCTGCTCGAGTTCTGGGACGATTTCTCCGCCGACGGGAAGCTCGAGGAGCGCACGACCACTTCCGACACCCCCAACGCCTCGCTCGCGGTCGCCGTCGAGGTCCCGCCCGCGGGTGAACGCACCGTCGAGTTCGTCCTCGCCTGGCACTTCCCCAACCGCCGCTCGTGGAGCGCCCCCGAGGGACAGTCCCCTGCGATCGTGGGCAACCACTACTGCACCCGTTTCGCCGATGCCTGGGCCGCCGCCGCGCACGCCGCCGCGCAGTGGCCGGAACTCGAGGCCGACACCGTCGCCTTTGTCCGGAGCGTCGCCGACAGCAGCCTTCCGCCCGAGGCCCGCGAGGCGGCGCTCAGCAACCTGTCCACGCTGCGCTCGCAGACCTGTTTCCGCACGGCCGACGGACGCTTCTACGGCTGGGAGGGTTGCTTCGACCGCAAGGGCAGCTGCCACGGCAGCTGCACGCACGTCTGGAACTACGAGCACGCGACGGCGCATCTTTTCCCGGACCTCGCGCGCTCCATGCGCGAGGTGGAGTTCTCCGACTACACGATGGATGCCGATGGCCTCATGGCCTTCCGCGTCGCCCTGCCCCTCGCACCCGGCACGAGTTGGAAGCTCGCCGCGGCCGACGGCCAGATGGGTTGCCTTCTCAAGCTCCACCGCGAGTGGCGCCTCTCCGGCGACACCGCCTGGCTGCGCACGCTCTGGCCGCACGCGCGCCGGGCGCTGGAGTTCGCCTGGCAGCCGGGCGGCTGGGATGCCGACCAGGACGGCGTGATGGAGGGCTGCCAGCACAACACGATGGACGTCGAGTACTACGGCCCCAACCCGCAGATGGCCTCGTGGTACCTCGGCGCCCTGCGCGCCGCCGCGGCGATGGCGCGCGCGGTGGGCGAGCCGGACTTCGCCGCCAAATGCGACGACCTGTTCACCCGCGGTCGCGCCTGGGTGGACGCGCACCTGTTCAACGGCGACTACTACGAGCACGAGATCCGCCCGCCTGGCAGCATGGACCGGGTTCGAAAAGGCCTCGCGGCCGGCATGGGCGCCAAGGATCCGGCCGACCCCGACTACCAGCTCGGCGCCGGTTGCCTGGTCGACCAACTCGCCGGACAGGTGAACGCGCATTTCGAGGACCTCGGCCACCTGCTCGACCCCGAGCACGAGCGCGAGGCCCTGCGCGCCGTCGTCACGCACAACCGCCGCCGCGGCTTTGACGGGCATTTCAACCACATGCGGAGCTATGTGCTCGGCGGCGAGACCGCCCTGCTCATGGCGTCGTATCCGCGCGGCAACCGACCGGCCCGGCCGTTTCCGTACTACACGGAGGTCATGACCGGCTTTGAATACTGCGTCGCCGTGCACCTGCTCCAGGAGGGCATGTTGCGCGAGGGCCTGCGGGTGGTCCGCGACATCCGCGCCCGCTACGACGGTCGCAAGCGCAACCCCTTCGACGAGGCCGAGTGCGGCCACCACTACGCCCGGGCGCTGGCGAGCTGGGGCCTGATCCCCGCTCTCACCGGTGGCCATTGGTCGGCGCTCACCGGCACGCTGCGCTTCGCTCTGCCCAAGCGCCGCGCCACCTGGCCTTGGACCGCCGGCGCCGCCTGGGGCACCGTCACGCTCGTGCCGACGAAGCGCCAGGTGGCGGTCACCCTCGAGGTCCTCGGCGGTCGGCTCGCCTTGAGTCGCTTCGAACTCGCCGGCGCCTCCGCCGCAGGCTGGCCGCGCGCGAAAACCCTCGCCGCCGGGCAGGACCTCGCGTTTTCCCTTTCCCTGCCCGCATGAGCGCCACTCCGGTTCCCGCCCACTTCCCTGAAGTGCTGCGCCAGTTTCCCCTGGCCGGCCGCTACGTGTCCGCCGCCCCGTACGGCAGCGGCCACATCAACGACACCTATGTCGTACACTGCGACGAGGGGCGCCCCGCCCCGAGGCGCTACGTCGCGCAGCGCATCAACCACCATATCTTCAGGAACGTCCCCGCGCTCATGGAAAACGTGCAGCGCGTCACTGCGCACCTGGGCGCCAAGACCGGGCCAAACTCCCGCGCGCTCGCCCTCGTGTCGGCCGCCGACGGTCGCCCCGTGATCCAGGACGAGTTCGGCGGCTGGTGGCGCCTCTACCACTTCGTCGAGGGCGCGCACACCGTCGACCGCGTGACCAGCGAGGCCGAGGCCCGCGAGGCCGCGCGCGCGTTTGGCGATTTCCAAGCCCAGCTCGCCGACCTGCCCGGCGGTCGCCTGCAGGAGACCATCCCCAACTTCCACCACACGCGCAGCCGCTTCGAGAACTTCCGCCGCGCCCTCGCCGAGGACAAGGTCGGCCGCGCGAAGGAAGTGCAGCCCGAGATCGATTTCGCCTTCTCGCGCGAGGCCGACGCCGACGTGCTCCTCGGCCTGCTCGCCCAGGGCCAGGTGTCCGAGCGCGTCACGCACAACGACACCAAGATCAACAACGTCATGCTGGACGACACGACCAACCGCGCCGTCGCGGTCATCGACCTCGACACCGTCATGCCCGGCCTGCCGCTCTACGATTTCGGCGAGATGATGCGCACGTCCGCGAGCTCCACGGCCGAGGATGACCCCAAGGCGGAGAACATGGCGCTCGTCGTCCCGTATTTCCGCGTCCTCGTCGAGGGCTACCTCGCCTCGGCCGTCGGCGGCGTCCTCAACGCCACCGAGCGCGCCCACCTCGCCTTCGCCGGCAAGCTCATGACCTACGAGAACGGCCTGCGCTTCCTCACCGACTACCTGCAGGGCGACACCTACTACAAGATCAAGCATCCGCGCCACAACCTCGACCGCTGCCGCACCCAGTTCGCGCTCGTGCGCAGCATCGAAGCCGAGCAGGAGGCGATCAAACGCATCCTCGGCGAGGTCGCCGGAGTGTAGCCGGCCGGCGCGGGGCCGCGCCGGAACGCTGAACGTTTAACGCTGAACGCTTAAGTGCGGAATCGGCCGTGTAGCTACGAGCGTGAGCGAGTGGCCATCAGGCATCGCTGCATCTCCGCCACTCGCTCACGCTCGTAGCCACCCAGACTGGCAGGACCTTCGGCGTTCAGCGCTTCCCTCCTCCTTGAGCGTTAAAAGTTGAACGTTAAGCGTTGAGCGTTCTCCGCCTCCTTCCGTATGCTGGCCCTTCCATCCGCCTAACGCCCATGCACTTCTCCCGACCCGAAGCCGACATCTTCGTCCCGGCCGGCGGCGACGCCGCCACCGCCCTCGCGCGCACCACTCACCTCTGCGTGATCGCGCACCAGGACGACATCGAGATCAATGCCTGGCCGGCCGTCGCCGCCTGCTACGGGCGCACCGACCGGTTTTTCACCGGCGTCGTGGTGACCAACGGCGCCGGCTCGCCGCGCACCGGCCCCTACGCAAATTACACGGATGACCAGATGAAGCTCGTCCGCGTCGAGGAGCAGCGCGAGGCCGCGCGCATCGGCAAGTACAACCTCCAGCTCCAGCTCGCCCACCCGAGCGCCGACGTGAAGCGCCCCGGCCACCCCGGCGTCCTCGCCGACCTCAAGGCGATCTTCTCCGCCTGCCGCCCCGAGATCGTCTACCTGCATCAGCCCCTCGACAAGCATGACACCCACGTCGGTGTCATGCTGCGCAGCCTCGAGGCGATCCGCGCGCTGCCGAAGGCCCAGCGGCCCAAGCGCGTCCTCGGCGTCGAGGCCTGGCGCGGACTCGACTGGCTCCTCGACGACGAGAAGGTGCCGATGGACTGCGGCGACAACACCGAGCTCGCCCTCAGGCTCATCCAGGTCTTCAAGTCGCAGGTGGTCGGCGGCAAGCGCTACGACATCGCCTCGATCGGCCGCCGTCAGTCGAACGCGACCTTCCACGCCTCCCACGCCACCGACACGTTCACGCAGGTCGCCTGGGCGCTGGACCTCACGCCACTCGTGCAGGATGAGACCCTGTCGATCAAGGATTTCGCCCTCGACCGCGTCGACCGCCTCCGCGCCGACACCGCTAACCGGCTGTCGAAGCTGACCTGATCAAGTTGTCCGCTCCGCCGCGTACGCGCGGGCGAGCAGCACCACGGGATGCAGCACCACGGTCGCGTGGTCGCCGTTTTGCTTCAGGCCGTTTTCGATCTGAAGGTGGCAGCCAGGGTTCGCCGTCGCCACCACGCTGGCGCCCGTGGCCTGGAGGTGGGTGGTCTTGCGCTGCTGCAGACGCGCCGCGGTCTCTGGCTGGGTGATATTGTAGATGCCCGCGCTCCCGCAGCACCACGTCGCCTCCGCGCATTCGCGCAGCTCGAACCCGGGCAGCGCCCGCAGGATCTCCCGCGGCGGACCGCTCACCTTCTGGCCATGGCAGAGGTGGCAGGACTCATGATAAGTCAGCGCCGTGGGCGCTGCCTTATCATGAACGCTCAACGCTGAACGCTGAACGTTTAACGCTGAAGTACTGACCTCCGCGCCGCCGGCGCTCTGTTCATTGAGCGTTAAGCGTTGAGCGTTAAACGTTGAGCGTTCGCTCGGGGCCTTTGGCTTGCGGAAGCCAATCTCGACGAGCCACTCGTGCACGTCCTTCAATTTCCGCGACCACATTTTCGCGCGCTCCGCGTAGACAGGATCATCGGCCAGCAGGTGATCGTAATGACGCAAATGTGAGCCGCAGCCGCCGGCGTTGGAAATGATGGCGTCGACCTGCGCCGGATCGATCAGGTCGAGCTGGCGACGGGCGAGGTCGCGGGCGGCGACGACGTCGCCGTTGTGCGCATGGAGCGATCCGCAGCAGGGCTGCACGGGCGGGGTGAAGACCTCGCAGCCGTTCTCGACGAGGACGTCGACGGTGGCGCGGTTGATCTCGCTGAAGATGAGATCCTGCACGCAGCCGGTGAGCACGGCGACGCGGTAGCGTTTCGCCCCGCGCGCGGGTTCGACGGGGGCGATGAGTTCATGCGAGAACCGCCGGCGGATGACCGGGGTCTGCGGCTCGAGTTCGCCCAGACGCCCGGGAATCAGTTTGATCAACCCGGTGCGACGCGCGAAGCTCTGCAGGCCGCTCACCTGCCAAAGCCAGATCAGTCGGCCGACAAACCGCAGCAACCGCGGCCGCGTGAAGATGAACCGCAGCGCGAACCAGCGGATGAAGTCGCGCTTGGGCGAGTCCAGCACCCCCTGCCGCTCGACCTCGATGCGCGCCGTCTCGAACAGCTCCGCGTAATTCACCCCCGCCGGACACGCCGACGTGCACGCGAGGCAGCCGAGGCAGTAGTACATTTCCTCGCCAAAGCTCTTGGAAACCTCGAGTTCCCCATCCGCGATCGCCCGCATCAGCGCAATCCGCCCACGCGGCGAATGCCGCTCCCGCCCAGTCTCCGCGTAGGTCGGACACGTCGGCAGGCACATGCCGCAATGCATGCATTGCTGGAGAACCGAATAATCCAGTTTTGAAAGGAGGTTCGCCGGTGCGGCGCGCTCGCCGGCAGAACGCTCAACGTTTAACGCTGAACTTTTAACGCTCAAGTGAGGGCTCCGTTGCGGTTGCGGTGGGCGGTGCGGATGCTGCTGGCGAAAATGCGCACCAACTCGTCGGCCTCGGTTAGCAGACCTTCCAATAACGTCGGTCGCGCAATCAGCTCTGCTTTTTGGATCAATCGAAGCCAACGCCGACTTTCACGCAGTTCTTTGTAACACACCTTCAGCTTGTGGATGAAATCGTCCCTCGATTCCGCGCCCTCAGCCTCGCCATGATGCCCGAAAGGCGAAGTGCCCGAACGCAGCAGTTGATCGGCGATATGATTGCCGGCCCGACTCCGTTTCAACGATTCCGACACTCGGATGATACGGGCGGCAAACTCCAGCAGCCGTTCCTCCAGATTGAACTTGGTCTTTTGCATACCCTTGAGCGTTAAGCGTTAAACGTTGAACGTTAAGCGTTTATTTCCGCTCAAAAATCTTCCCCGGATTCAACACCCCCTCCGGATCCACCGCCCGTTTCACCATCTCCAGCAGCCGATAACTCCCCTCGCCCAGCTGCTGCCGCAAATACGCCCGCTTCGCCAGGCCCACGCCGTGCTCGCCGGTGATGGTGCCGCCGAGCGACAGCGCGTAGTCGAAGATCTCCTTCATCGCCTCCTCCACGCGGTGCATCTCGGCGGTGTCACGCTCGTTGGTCAGAAACGTTGGGTGCAGGTTGCCGTCGCCGAAGTGGCCGAAGGTCGCGATGTCGAGGCGGTGCTTCGCGGCGGTCTGCTCGATGAAGCGGATCATCTTCGCGAGCTCGCTGCGCGGGACGGTCGCATCCTCGAGGATCGTGGTGGGCTTGAGCCGCGCCAGGGCCGAGAACGCGCTGCGGCGCGCCGTCGCGAGCTTGGTCGCCTCGGCGGCGTTGGCGGCGCGTTTCACCGAGGTGGCGCCGTTGGCCTTCGCCAAGGCCTCGATCCGCGCCGCCTCGTCCTCGGCGGCGGCCGGGTGGCCGTCGGTCTCGATCAGCAGCAGCGCCTCGGCATCGAGCGGCAGGCCGACCTTGGCGAAATCCTCGACGCAGCGGATGGTCTTCCGGTCGAGGAACTCGAGAGTGCAGGGAATGATCTTCGCCGCGATGATGGCCGAGACGGTCTCCGCCGCGGCGTCCATCTGCGCGTAGGTCGCGAGGAGCGTCTGCCGCGCGGCGGGCTTCGGGAGGAGCTTGAGCAGGACCTTGGTGATGACCCCGAGCGTGCCCTCGCTGCCGATGAAGAGGTCGCGCAGGTTGTAGCCAGCCACGTCCTTGACGCACTTGTTGCCGAGCCAGCAGACCGTGCCGTCGGCGAGGACGACCTCGAGGCCCATGACGTAGTTGCGCGTGACGCCGTACTTCAGCCCGCGCAGGCCGCCGGCGTTTTCAGCGACATTGCCGCCGATGGTGCTGATCTTCATCGAGCCCGGGTCGGGCGGATAGAACAGCCCGGCCGCGTCGGCCGTGTCGTAGATCTTCTGCGTCACGACCCCCGGCTCGACGAGCATGGTCAGATTCTTCGTGTCGACCTCGAGGATGCGGTCGAGCTTGAGAAGGCACATGACGATCGCGCCGGCGACCGGCACGCTCCCGCCGCTCAACCCGGTGCCCGAGCCGCGCGTGACGATCGGCGCGCGGTGCTCGCGCGCCAGCCGCAAAATGGTCGCGATCTCGTCAGCCGTGCGCGGAAAGACGACCGCCAACGGCAATTGCTTCAACGCCGCCGTGCCATCGAAACCATAGGGAATCAGGTCCTCTTTCTCTGTGAGGACGTTGGCGGGACCAAGGAGGCGAATGAGAGCGTCAATCATGGGGACTGGGCTGTTTTAACCACGGATTTCACGGATTGCACGGATAGGTACCACGCGGATGGGGCCTGACAGGATGGCCACATAAGGCGCAAAAGGCACAAGATCATGTCTCTGTTTCTGTGCCTCTTGTGCCTTTTGTGGCTATTGGTAGGAGCTACGATTTCCCATCCGTGTCATCCGTGAAATCCGTGGTTAAGAAATTTCACCGGTAGCCGTACCGCGTGCCGAGGGCGACGCAGTCGGGGGCGGGGGCGATGGATTCGGAGCAGGACGGGTGACGGAGCGAGGCGGCGGCCGCACAGACGCCGAGTTCGAGGCTGCGCGCGATCGGCCAGTGTTCGTGCAGGCCGAAGAGCACGCCCGCCGCGAAGGCGTCGCCCGCGCCCACGGTGCCGGCGATCTCCACCGGCGGCAGCTTCACGCTGCCCTGGTGGGCCACGGTGCCGTCGCGGCCGACCGCGCAGGCCCCCTCGGGATAGTGCAGGATCACCCAGTCGCGCACCCCTGCGGCCAGCAGGTCGCGGCCCGCGGCCTCGACCTCGGCGCGATTGAGGGTCTCGCCGCGGCCCAGGGTGCGCCCGGTGATCTTCTCGGCCTCGTAGTCGTTGGTGAAGAGGACGTCGGCGTGCGGCAGGACGGGGAGGACGACCGACTTGAAGCGGTCGCTGTTCTCGCTGACGCAGTCGAGGGCGGTCTTGAGCCCCGCCGCCTTGGCGCGTTGCAGCACCGCCGCCGCGCGCGGCAGGCCGTGCTCGTCGGGCGCGTCGAGGGCGTCGAGCAGGAGCAGGTACGCGAGGTAGAAGTACCGCGCCTTGGTGCCGGTGAAATCGAAGTGCTCCGGCGCCAGCAGGGCGTTGGCCCCGCGGTGATGGAAGAACGTCCGCCGGCCCGTGCCGCGCACCGTCATGACGTCGGTGTAGCTCGTGCTCGCCGTCGGATGCGTGTGCAGCCGCGTGCGGTCGATGCCGTGGGCGTCGCAGTCGACCTGGATCGCGCGGCCGTTGTCGTCGTCGCCCACGAGTCCTAACCCGGCCAACGGAAACGGCGCCCGCATCCGCGCGAGGGCCTTGAGGACGTTGTACGGTCCGCCGCCGTTGCCGGCGGTCTGGCCGGTGATGCTGACAAGGCCGTCCTGCGGCGGCCAGGAGTCGATGAGCTTGACGTGGTCGATGAGCCAATTGCCGGCAGCGAGGAGTCCAGAGCGCATGGGATGGGGGCGTTAGGGTTTAACCACGGATTTCATTTCTCCGAGATCAGCCGGATGGCCGCGGGCTCGTCCTCGGTGATGCCCGGGAAGCGGCCGATGTCGGGATTAAGGAAGAAGTTGTCGTGCAGGTCATCGTTGGCCGTGGAGACCTCGCCGATGATGCACTCGTCGCTCGTCGGGTAGAACTCGTGCCACACGCCCGGCACGAGCGTGATGCGCGAGCCGGCCGGGAGCGCGTAGGGCTCGCCGGTCTTGATGACGGTCGGGGCGCCGTTGACGGGCACGGTCAGCGTCGGCGGCAGCGTCGCGCCGGCGGCGGGCTTTTTCGGCCAGAGCTTGAGCGTGAGCTCGCCGCTGCGGCAGATGATGTCCTCCTTCTTCTTCGCGTGCGTGTGGCACGGCGTCGTCTGGCCGCGGCGGGCGTACATGAGCTTTTCGCAGTACTCGGGCTCCGTCGCGAGGTTGATGAGCGTCAGGCCAAAGTGCGGAAAATCGCCGAGGCCGAAGTCGGTGATGTCCCAGCGGGGCGCCGGCGGCAGCGCCCAATGGTGGCGCGCGAAACAGGCGCCGGCCTGACGGTAGATGGTGTTGATTTCGGAACGTTTCATGGGGCGGGATGCAAAAAGGTGAGGTCCACGGCATGGCGCACGGACTTGCCGGAAGCGGCGCGCAACACGACGTGGTCGCCGCGGAAATCGATCGTGCGCACGACGTCGAAGCCGCGCGGGATCGCCGCGACGGCCATGATGTACGGCACGACCAGCGGACGCCGGGGGTCGAGGCGGAAGGCGGTCTTGATGCCCCGACGCGACCAGGCGTTGGGCGCGGCGGAGGCTGCCAGGCCGAGATGGAAGCAGCTCGTGACCTCCTCGAGGCCCAGCACCGCGCGGTGCCGGCTGCTCCACGGGGCGTAATGCCGGCCGCCGTTGGAGTGCCACATCACGGTCGAGGCCAGGACCCGCGGGTCCTTGAGGGCAAACCACACATAGCGCTGCGCGGGGAAGGTCACGCTGGTCCAGGCATACGGCGCGTCCGTTCGCGCCGAGACCATGACCAGGTCCTCGAAGCCGGCACGCGCCGGGTACCGCGTGAGGTCGGTCGTTCCGCCCGTCGCCAGCGGCACGCGGCGGAGGTCACGGAACGAGGCGCCGACCTTGAGCGAGTTGTAGCCGCCGAGGGCGGGATCCTCGAAGCGCTCCGGGCAGACCTGACCGAAGCGCCACGGGCTCAGGGCAATGCGGCCGGAGCCGGGCGCCTCCGGGAACTTGAGCGTCGCGTGATGGCCGAAGGACATCGGCCCGCTCATGCCGTGGAATTCGTGCCGCAGGTAGAGGTTGGTCTCTCCCGGCAGGAGGGAAATGCGCTTCACGACCCGGCCCGGGCGGATGCGGGTCTTCATCTCGGCCACGAGATGGCCCGGCCCGGATTCGTCGGCCCGCAGGCGCCAGACGCCCTGCGCGGTCTCGCCGTGCGGCGGATGATTTTCACCCTGCCAGGTCTTGGGTCCGCCGCCGAAGGGCGCGCAGAAAAAGTCACCGCGCAACGGCTTCAGCACGCCGGGTGCCCCCGCGGGCAGTTTTTCGCCATGCCAGGGCGCGATGGCGAAGGGCTGCACGGGACCGGCTGCGGTCTTGAACGTGACCGGCGCCAGATGGCCACCACGACAGGTGACGAACGCTTCCACGCGATCGCTCGCGAGGCGCCAGGAGGGTTGATGAAAAACAGTCTGCCGCTTGAGACCGGGGGCTTTCATAAACCGACAGTGTGAGCCGGCGGCGTCCGGCTGGCGAGTCCGCGGCAGGGACATGACACTCTATTAGCAGGGGTGCGCGCACCGTGTAGGAGCAGCTTTACGCCGCGCAAGGGTTGCATCGCCCTGCCCTCCTCCTACCCTTGAGGTCGAAGCATGACCGGCCTGCCCATTGAGATTTTCCTGATCTGCCTGCTGGTGGTGGCCAACGGCGTGCTCGCAATGGCCGAGACGGCCGTCCTGTCGGCCCGCAAGGCCCGGCTCCGGCGGCAGGCCGAGACCGGCAATCCCGCCGCGCAGCAGGCCCTCGCCCTCGCGGCAAACCCGACCCGCTTCCTCGCGCTGGTGGAGTTCTGGCTGACCCTCAGCAGCATGATCGCCGGCGTGCTCGGCGGCACCCGCCTCGCCGCGCCCCTGGGGGAGTACCTTGCGCAAGTATCCTGGCTGGCGCCCCTCGCGGAGGGCCTGGCCTTCGTCATCGTCACCGTCGGCCTGACCGCCTTCATTCTGCTCTTCGGCGAACTCGTGCCGAAACGCATCGGGCTCGCCAACCCCGAGCGCGTGGCCGGCCTGCTCGCCGGCACGATGCGCCTGCTGGCCTGGCTGGCGGCGCCGTTCCTGCGGATCTTCGAGGTCGCGACCGAGGGCATCCTGCGCCTCATCAAGGTCAAACCCGCCCCCGCCGAGTCCGCCGTGAGCGAGGACGAGGTGCGCGCCCTCGTCGAACAGGGCCTCCACGCCGGCGTCTTCCAGCGCGCCGAGCAGCGCATGGTCGAGGGCGTGCTCACGCTCGACCGCCGGCCGGTGACCAGCCTGATGACGCCGCGACCGAAGATCGTGTATCTCGACCTGGACGATCCCGAGGAGACGAACTGGCGCAAGATCGTCACCAGCGGCCACTCGTATTTCCCCGTGTGGCAGCGCAACCGCGACCACGTCATCGGCATGGTCTCGGTGAAGGCCATCTGGGCCAACACGGCCATCGGCCTGCCCGCCACCCTCAAGAACCTCGTGTTCACCCCGCTGTCCGTGCCCGAGACCCTCAACGCCGCGCAGCTGCTCGAACAGTTCCGCCGCACGGGCAAGCACATCGCGCTCGTGACCGACGAGTTTGGCGCTGTGCAGGGGCTGGTGACCCTGATCGACGTCCTCGAGGCCATCGTCGGCGACCTGCCCGACCGCGGCCCGCACCAGGCCCAGGCCGAGGTGCGCCGCCGCGAGGACGGCTCGTGGCTTGTCGACGCGACGCAGCCGATTGCCGAGCTGAAGGCCCTGCTCGCCCTGAAGGCCAAGCTCCCGCGCGAGGGCGACGCCGACTACAAGACGCTCGGCGGCTTCGTGCTCACCTACTTCGGCCGCATCCCGGTCGCGGGCGACTGGTTCGAATGGGGCGGCTGGCGTTTCGAGGTGGTCGACATGGACCGCCATCGCATCGACAAGATGCTGATCAGCCGCGTGGCGCCTCCACCGCCCCCGGCAACGGACTGATCCGGTCGCGCCGATCCCCGCCATGGCGCCTTCGCTCAGCCTCGCGCTCGGCCTGGTCGTCGCCGCCGGCTGGCTGCTCGCCGCGTTCCTGCTCACCCGCGGCAACCGTCGGCTTCGGCATCTGGCCACGCTCGCCGAACCCCCGCCCGCACGTTGGCCCCGCGTCTCCGTCGTCTTCGCCGCGCGCAACGAGGCCCACACGGTCGACGCAGCGGTGACCACGATGCTCGCGCTCGATTACCCGGACTGGGAGCTGATCGCCGTCAATGACCGCTCCGACGACGGCACCGGCGCCGCGCTCGATTCCCTCGCCGCCCGCGAGCCGCGGCTCAAAGTCGTCCACGTCGCCGACCTGCCCGCCGGCTGGCTCGGCAAGACCCACGCGCTGCACCTCGGCGCGGCCCGCGCCACGGGCGACTACCTGCTCTTCACCGACGCCGACGTGCATTTCCGCCCCGACGCCCTGCGCCGCGCCATCGCGCACGCCGAGGCTGCCGGCCTCGATCTGCTCTCGGCCGTGCCCGAGCTGCACGGCCTGGGCCACGCCCTCGGGGTCTGCGTCAATGCCTTCGGGCTGGCGTTCACCGCCGGGATTCGGCCCTGGGCCATCCCCGATCCACACTCGGAGGCCCACGGCAGCGTCGGTGCCTTCGGGCTGGTGCGCACCACGACCTACCGGCGCCTGGGCGGCCACGAGCCGCTGCGCCTCCGGCCCGACGACGACCTGAAGCTCGGGCGCCTGTTCAAGCTCAACGGCGCCCGCTGCGAATTCGTCTACGGCCGCGCGGCCCTGTGGGTGGCGTGGTACGCCAGCGTCGGCGCCATGGTCCGCGGACTGGAGAAAAACAGCTACGCCGCCGCCGATTATCGGTGGTGGCTGATCGCACTCGGCGCCATCGCGTGCGGCCTCTTCTTCCTCTGGCCCTTGGTCGCACTGGTCCTGACCTCCGGCGCCGCCTGGGGCCTGCACGCGGCGAGCGTGGGCTCGATGCTCGCCCTCGGCTGCGACCAGACCCGCTTCACCGGCGGACGCTGGTGGTACGGGCTCCTGCTCCCCGTGGGCGCGGTCATCTTTGGCTATGCCGTGGTACGCGCGACCATCCTCACGCTTTGGCACGGTGGCATCATCTGGCGCGGTACATTCTATCCGCTCAGGGAGCTGCGCGCGAACCAAGGACCCGAAAACAAGGAACGCTGATCTGCGCTCATCTTCGCTGATCCGGAACGATGCAGAGGATAACCGCAAAGGACGCGAAGGGTCGCGAACATCAGGCAGTACTTACAGGAGTAAACAGAGGGAGCAGAGAACTCAAAAGCCTCCGTTCCCTCTGTTTCCTCCTGTAAACCGGTTTGGATTCGCGTTCCTTGGCGTTCTTCGCGGTTCGACTGCATGGTTCCGGCTGGATGCACTTATGTTCTATGAGCGAGGATCAGCGTAGATCAGCGTTCCCTTTCCGTCCCCTGCGAACAACTTGTCGGCAAAAACCCGTTGCCAAGCGCTGATGACCCGCCGACCTTCCGCGCATGGCGGACCCATGCAAGACCCCTTCACCGACCAACCCACCTACATCCGCGGGCGGCTCCTCCCGGGAGCGGTCGAAAGAAGCGCTCTTCAAGACAATCACGAGCGACGATTGGAAGCGCTCGCTCGCCTCGGCGCGGCGGCAGCCGAATGCGGTCTCCGCGCAGATACGGACCGCGATCTCGTCCTCCTCGCGGAAGACGAAGTAAGCCTGCTCGAGTCCGCCGGCGGCGCCTGGGCCGCCCTGGGCGCCGCCATCCGCGATTTCCGCGGACACCTGCCGCTGCATCCGCTCGAGTCCTTCGGGTTTCCCGCCGAGGCGGAGAACCCCCTCGAGGAGTCCAACCCGCGGTTGCGCCGCATCGGCGGCGGCGTCGAGGCCTGGGCCTATGCGGCCGACGATGGCTCGGTCTACAAGTTTTACCTGCCGCGCGAGGAAAAGCGCATCGGCAGCGCCTTCGGCTTTCGCCCGGGCGAGGAGTCGCTGCTCCATGCCGAGGCCGGACTCGGCGACTACCGCGCCCTGCTCGAAAAGCTCCTGCTCATCCACCTGCTCGGCGGCATGGCGACCGAGGTGGTGGCCGTGACCCCCGAGGGCATCATTGTGGCCAAGCAGGCGCTCGGCGATCCGCTGCCGCAGGGCGATGACATGTCGCGCCGGTTGCCCGGCGGCCTGATCGAGATCCCCTCGCGCTTCCTGCGGGCCAACCGCGATCATCCGCGGCTGCTGTTCCATCGCGATTCCGCCTGGCTCGTGGCTGATCTCCACGCGCGCAATTTCGTGCGCGGCACCGATGGCGCCCTGCACGTGATCGACCTCGTCGCCGCCCCCTGGCCGCAGCGCGAAACCGCCACCCATGGCCTCATCGCCGACTGGCTCAACCGCGTGCGCCGCGACCCCGAGGCATCCGCCTTGCCCAGCGGCAACGACGACGAGCTGTAGGAGCTTTACGCCGCTACCGACCGCCGCACCGGAACCGGAGAACCCCTCCTTCGCCAAGCCGACGGAGGGCAGGTACGGATCAGACTAATGGAACGTAGCTGAATGGCCACAGAAGGCGCAAAAGGCACAAGACCGGACCAAGGCATTTTACAGGAGGAAACAGAGGAAACGGAGGCATGAAACCTAACTCTCTGTTTGCTCTGTTAGCTCCTGTAAAACGGTTTGGATTTTTGAGCCTCCTGCGCCTTTTGTGGCCATCCAACACCGCGAAATTCGCCGGATCCGCGAAATCCGTGGTTAGAATTCCGACCGACGCCGAAGCGCTTTACTTTGCGCCGATGGCCTTCAGGACGTCGTCGGCCTGCTGGCGGGTCGAGGCCGCGTAGTCGGCCCAGACGATCTTGCCGTCCTTGATCAGGAACGCCTGGCGCTTGGCAAAGCCCATTGTCGTGGGCACGCCGAAGGCCTCGATGACCTTCTTGTCGTGGTCGGCGATGAGCGTGAACGGCAGGTTGTACTTCTCTTTGAACGCCTTCTGGGCCGCGGGCTTGTCGGCGCTGACGCCGATCACGGCGACGCCGTGGGCGGTGAGATCCTCGAACGCATCGCGCAGCGAACAGCCCTGGGCGGTGCAGCCGGGCGTGTCGGCCTTGGGGTAGAAATAGACGAGCGTGTACGGTTGCTTGGCGTAGACGTCGGCCAGCGCGATCGCGGCCCCGGTCTCGGTGACACCGGAAACGGCGGGCGCGGCGGCGCCCACGGCGAGAGGTTCAGCGGAGGAAAATAGCGACATGGTGAGAAAGGCGAAACCAGCAAGGAGGGGGCGGAGTTTCATACGCGACCAGCGATAGCCAAGCCCCGCCATTTCGCAAGCGCCACCGCGGGTCAGTCAGGCCCGCGGTGCGATCACCCGCGCTGCGGCTTGCGCCTTGAGGCAGAGCTCGGCGGCCTTGAAGGCGTGGGCCTGGGTCATGGCCTTCTCGGTGCGGTTGAGGCAGTCGAGGATCAGCTCGCCGAAGAAGCGGAAGCCGACCTTGCCGGCGACGTTGATGAACTGCTCGCCCTTGCCGTCCACGAGGACGAGGTTGTCCCCGGCCGCGTCGCGGCCGACATCCACGTACTTGCGCAGCTCGATGTAGCCCTTCGTGCCGAGGATCACGGTGCGGCCGTCGCCCCAGGTGCGCAGGCCGTCGGGCGTGAACCAGTCGACGCGGATGTAGTTCGACGTGCCGTTGTCGCCGACGAGCGAGGCCTCGCCGAAATCCTCGAACTCGGGGTGGTCGGGGTTGGCGAAGTTGCCCACCGCGGCGTTCACCACGGTCGCGTCGGTCGCGCCGCTGTAGTGCAGGAACTGCTCGAACTGGTGGCTGCCGATGTCGCAGAGGATGCCGCCGTACTTCGCCCGCTCCCAGAACCACGCGGGGCGCGAGGGCTTGGAAAGCCGGTGCGGCCCGAGGCCCAGCACCTGAACGACGCGGCCGATGGCCCCGGCCTGCACAAGGTCACCCGCGTGCATGGCGCACTCCACGTGCAGGCGTTCGCTGAAATAGACCATGTACTTGCGTCCCGTCGCCGCGACCGCCGTCCGCGCCGCGGCGAGCTGGTCGAGCGTGGT
The DNA here is from genome assembly GCA_019634615.1 of Opitutaceae bacterium. GTDB lineage: Bacteria > Verrucomicrobiota > Verrucomicrobiia > Opitutales > Opitutaceae > UBA2377. Next base: position 3,601 of record JAHCAZ010000045.1, on the reverse strand, counting down.
GAACGGTGTCTTGTCGGTGAAGTAGTCCTTGCCCGCCGCCATGACCTTGAGGCCGATGGGGCCGCGGTCGCAGGGCACGGCCGCGGCGGCGACGAGATGCACGTCGGGATCGGCAAGGATCTCGTCGAAGCTGCGTGCCACGGTCACCGTCGGGTACGCCTTGCGGAAGGCCGTCACCTTGGCGGGATCCGGGTCATAGACCCATTTGAGCAGCCCGCCCGCCTCGCTCAGGCCGTTGCATTGGCCGTAGATGTGGCCGTGCTCGAGAAAGGCCGCGGCAAAGACGAATTCCCCCGGCTTGACCACCGGACGGGGCTTGCCCTGCGGCGCGTAGTTCATGCCATCGGATTTCTGCGCCATGGCCCCAGCAGGCGCCCGCCGGCGCGGTGAGTCAAATGCTTAGGCCGGCGCAGAATGCCGGACGGTTCGGACGGGGATCGCATCATCTCGAACATCGACGCCCGCACCCGCCGCCCTCAATTTCCCGCCATCATGGCGACGACCTCCCCCATCGGCTTCGGCATCATCGGCACCGGCATGATCTCGGCGTACCACGCGCTCGCGATCGCCGAGACGCCCGGGGCGAAACTGGTGGGCTGGTGCGGCCGCACGCCGGCCAAGGTGGAGGCGCTGGCGGAGAAACACGGCGCGGCCATCCGCACCACGAGCGTCGAGGCGCTCGTCGCACGACCCGACATCCAGGTCGTCTGCATCACGACTCCGAGCGGCGCCCACCTCGAGCCGGCGCTTGCCGCAATCGCTGCCGGCAAGCACGTCGTGGTCGAGAAACCACTCGAAGTGACGACCCTGCGTACGGATACGTTGCTCGCGGCGGCCGCGAAGGCCGGCGTGGTCGTCGCCCCGATCTTCCAGGCGCGCTTCGGTGCCGGTGCCCAGCGCGTCAAGGCCGCCGTCGCCGCTGGCCGCCTCGGGCGGCTGGTCCTCGCCAGCGCCTACGTGAAATGGCACCGCACCGCCGCGTATTACCAAAGCCAACCGTGGAAGGGCTCGCTCGCCCTCGACGGCGGCGGCGCCGTGATGAACCAGGCCATCCACGGGCTCGACCTGCTGCAGTGGTTCGCCGGTCTGCCCACTGAGGTCTTCGCCTGGAAGACGCGCCGCGTGCACACCGCCATCGAGGCCGAGGACACCGCCTGCGCCGCGCTGCGCTACGCCGATGGCGCGCTCGGCGTGATCGAGGCCAGCACCGCGTTGTACCCGGGCTGGTCGCGGCGCATCGAGCTGTGCGGCGAGCACGGTTCCATCGCCCTCGAGGACGACCGTATCGCGCGCTGGGAATTTCGCACCGCCGAGCCGGGCGACGCCGCCGTGACCTCCGCGGCCGGTGACGCCCTCGGCTCCGGCGCCGGTGCGCCGAACGCCATCAGCCACGAGGGCCACAAGCGCCAGATCACCAATCTCGTCGATCACCTGCGCACGGGCGCACCCCTCGCCATCGACGGCCCGGAGGCGCGCAAGGCTGTGGCCCTGGTGTGCGCCATCTACGACTCCGCCAACCGCGGCGCCCCGGTCAGGCTCGGTTGAGCCAACCGCTACGCCGCCGACTGCGTTTTGGCCGTCGGCCGCGGGATCTCGATGCGGATGCGGGTGCCAATCCCAACCTCCGAGCGGATCCAGAACCGACCGCCGAACTGCTTCGTGACGAGAAACGCCTTCGTCAGGCCGAAGCCGCCGCCCAGCGTGCGCACCTGGCCGACATTGCTGCCGCGCTTGCCGTAATGCACCACGGTCTGCAGTTCCTCCGCCGGAATGCCGCGACCCGTGTCCTGCACGCTGAATTTCAGCGTCTCCGCCGTTTCGTAGAGGCCGGCATTGATGGTCCCGCCCGGCGGCGTGTACTTGCGGGCGTTGGCCATCAAATCCCGCATGACGTCCTTGAAGATCAGCGGCATGGAAACGACCGACGGATTTGCGCTCTCGATGTCGAAATTGATGAAGTAATCCGCGGCTTCCTGGCGCGCGAGGTTGTAGATGATCCGGTACCGTCCGCGGCTGTTTTTCTCGATCGCCGCGAACACCTCCCGGAAATCGGCTCGGAGATCCTCGATCGGCAGGTCAACCCACTCACCCGGCGTGCGGCTGCGGGCCAGGATTTCGCGCGACCGGACGTCGAGGACTTTGAAGACAGACTGAAGATTGGCGAGGGAGTCGCGCACCTCGGATTCCTCCTTGCGCGCCGGCCGGCGGTCCAGCTCCTCCGCCACGACCCGCTGGATGGCGGCCACCGTCTCAGGCAAGGTCTGCGCGTGGCGCAGGCTGGCCGCGGCGTTGCCCAGGTCGGCCCTGAACCGGTCACACGCAGCCAACGCCGGCTGCAACAACTCGGGGTCGTCACCCAAGGTCAAACCCAGCAGGCTCAGCTCGCCGTACAGCACATTGAGCACGTTGAGCAACGAGTGCATGTCCAGCAGCGAACTCTCGCCGGGGCTGAGCGCGGGGATTTCGGTGATTTCAACTTCCACAGACGCCATGGTACCATCATGCGCCGGCCGCCCATGGCGAGGCGACCACAATTCGCATCCCAATACCCCACGCCTGCTTGAACGTTCAGCGTCCGAGGTTCAGCGTTGAGCGTTCCGACGCGTTCAAGCGTCGGCCCGTCCCTCCGGGCAATCCAGGTCCGCGTCAAGCGGCCACACCGGGCGGCGCAGGTTCCGGAAGCGAAACGCGCGCACGTTGCTCGAGCAGGGCCCCGGCGTGTCCACGAAATGGGACTCCACGGTGATGGGATCGTACGCGCGCCGGTGCGCGACCGCGGCCTTCACGCCGATGAGCCCGAGACTGCGCGGCTCGATGCCCTGGCTGCGCCACTGGCCAAGATCGAACGGCGGCGTCTTCCGGCTCGTGAGCAAAATCGTGATGCCGCGGTGCCGGACCACCGCGCATGGCCCCATGTCGACAAACCGGCCGGTCATGGCCGCTAGGTGGCTGTGGATGTCCTCCAGCTCGAAGCGGCCGTCGCTGAGCGAGATCACCTCAACCGCCAGCTCCACCGGACCCGCATCAAGCGCCGACCCGCGACCGCCGAGCGCCAGGGTCAGCGTTGCCCCGATGCCCGCCTGCGTCGCAGCTGCGACGGCGGCGGGGTCATTGAGGATCACGCCCGCGCTCGGCACGTCGAATTGAAGCAAGCCGCGCAGGACTCCCGTGCCGTCCCCCGGCGCGCCGCCACCGATGTTGTCGGATGGCTCCACGAGCACCACCGGGCCGCGCGTCACGGGCAGAATCCTGGCCAGGACCGCCTCGACCGAGGGGTAAGTGACTTGGCCCTCCGCCCGGCGCAGCCAAACCTCGCGGCAGAGCGAGGCCAGTTGGGCCTGCGCCTCCGCCTCGGGAGCCGTGGTGACGATGCTGAACGACAGGCCGGTCTCTGGCGTGTCAGCGAACGAAAAACCCGGGGCCACGCTCACGTCCCACACCGCCGGGTCCGTGCGCTCCAACGCCCGCGCCTGCGCCTCCAGGCTGCGCATCGGCTCCTGCGCCGTGCCCGTGCCCGGCGGCGCCCAGATCAACGGCGCGCGGCGCCAGCTCGTGCGCGGCACGACGCCGGTCTCCAGGGTCCGCCGCAGCAGGTTCGCCG
>JAHCAZ010000044.1 GCA_019634615.1 Opitutaceae bacterium | reverse complement strand
GCGGGCAAAACATGTTCAAGATCAAACCGAGCGGGAGTGGAGTTAGCGGAGCTTCGCAAGCTGACACAGCCTTTGGCCTCACTTCAGGAACGGTCTCTGGCCTGCTCGAAACCGGCGGCTACACTGGTTACATTCAGAACATTGGATATGCCCAATTTACCTTTTCCAATCTGGCCGCCGGCACCTACTCATTTGCGTGGGCCTATGCGGCCGGAGATTATCAACCGTACAATGATGGAGCCCTCATTTCGATCGTAGGCGTCAATGGGACAACTGGGCAGTCGCTTCTATCCCTTGCTCGGACGGGACTTGGCTCTTTTGATCAGTCGGGACCCTCCGCCGGCTCTTTGATTCTAGGCAGTTATGGCTCCACGGATTGGAACACCACGGTCATTACCGTCGGAACGACTGGTGATTACTTGGTGACCTTCGCCGCCTACAACTGGACTGATACCAGTCTGGACCCGACGTTCTTTTTGTCAGCAAGCACAGGTTCCTTCACCGGCACACCGGCGGTGACTTACGGAGGCGCGGTTCCCGAGCCCAGCACCTATGCCGCCCTCCTGGGAGTCGGCGCGCTTGGTTTCGCCGCGTACCGCCGACGCGCCTCGCGGCGGAACAAGGCGCAACCCGGCCAACCCTGAGCAGATTCGACGAGCCGTCTGACCGGCTCGCCTAACCTTTACCCCCACGCCTAGTGCCCGGCGCGGGGGTTCTTTTTCTCAAGGCGCATGAGCTCCGCCATGGAACGGGTCCGAAGGCGGGCGGCGCCCTTGTAGGCCTTGGTCCGGATGAGCGGACCCTGTTTCAGGCGCGCCTGCGCCTTGGCGGTGGACTTGCGGTACTGCGGGAGCCACTCGGCCTGGGCGACGAGGAACTCGTCCACCATCTGCCAGACTTCCGGCGGATTGCACACGGCGCCGACCAAGGGATCCATGAGCATCGACTGACGCAGGAGCTGGTCGTCGCCGTGGACGGCCGCCTCGACGCCGAGGCGCTGGACGGAGATGCTCGCGTTGCAGACCGCGGCGCAGCCGAGCGGGAGGTCGCCGACACTCGGGGTGTTGAAGCCGTGGCGGTCCACGTAGCCCGGCGCCTCGACGATCGCGTCGGGCGGGAGGTTCGTGATCGTGGAATGATTAACGAGATTGAAGTGCCCGCGGTAGACGCGGCCCGTCTCCATGCCCTCGAGGATGTGGCTCCCGTGCTCCTCGCTGCGGTTCCCGGGCGAATACTTCATCGGCTCGGGGCGCTTGCCGCGGCCGAACTCGGCGCGGAACCAGTTGCGACCCTCGGTGACGACGCGGAGGTAGCCGCCGGTCTCGCCGTTGATCCATGAGCGCATATCGATCCACTTCCTGATCTCGTCGGGGCGCTTCCGGTACCACGGCACGTACTCGCTCAGGTGCCCGTTGGACTCGGTCGAGTAGTAGCCGAAGCGGCGGAGCATATCGATCCGCACCTTCTCGGTCTTCTTGTACTCGGGGTGCCTCTCGAACGCGGCGAGGAGCTCGCCGGTGCGATCGCGGCCGTTCGTCTTCACCGAGACGTACCAGGTCTGGTGGTTGATGCCGGCACAGATGATGTCGACGTCCTGCTTCTTGAGTCCCAGGACCTCGGCGATCTGGAAGTGGCCGTGCTGGACGCCGTGGCAGAGGCCGACGCAGCGGACGCCGCCGTACTTGTTGGCGGCCCAGGTCAGCATGGCCATGGGGTTCGCGTAGTTGAGGAGCAGGCAGTCGGGGGCGGCGACCTCGCGGATGTCGCGGCAGAAGTCGAGGATCGCGGCGATGCCGCGCTGGGCGTACATGAGGCCTCCCGCGCAGAGGGTGTCGCCGACGCACTGGTCGACGCCGTACTTGAGCGGGATCTCGATGTCGTACTTGAAGGCCTCGAGGCCGCCGATGCGGACGACGCAGAAGACGTACTTCGCGTCCTTCAGCGCGGCGCGGCGGCTCGTGGTCGCGACGATCCTCGTCTTGAGCCCGTTGGCGGCGATGTCGCGGCGGCAGATTTCCGCGACCATGTTGAGGTTGCGCGCGTTGATGTCGGTGAAGGCGAACTCGACGTCCGCAAACTCCGGGACCGTGAGGAGGTCCGCCACCAGACGACGCGTGAAGCCGATCGAGCCGGCACCGATGAAGGCGATTTTGAAGGGCATGGGGAGAAGAGGCCGCAACCACTAGGCGGAGCGGCGGCAATTGACTACCCAATTGTTGACCGACGGTCCCGCCGGCCGGGTGCGCACCTTCTACGCAGGTATACGTATATCCGGTCGCCCTGGCACGGGATAGGCTCGGTACCGCAACCGACACCTCCTCGACCAGTCCCTGGCCGGGCAACCACACCCCTCCCCACATGCGTTCGACCGCCGCTCGTATCCTCCTAGCCTCGGCCTTGTCACTGCTCCTTTCGCCACAGTCGCGGGCGCAGATCACCTTCTCGGCCCTGGGCGACCTGGCCGGTGGCACCACCGTCAGCGAAATCCTCGGGCTCTCGGCCAACGGCACGGTCGCGGTGGGCTACAGCCAATCGGCCGCCGGCTATGAGGCGATCCGCTGGACCCAGGCGGGCGGCATGGTGAGCCTCGGGGACTTGAGCGGCGGCGCCACGACGGCGTTTGCCCGGGCAGCTTCAAGCGACGGCTCCATCGTGGTCGGGGCGGGTACAAGCGCCAGCGGCACTGAAACCTTTCAATGGACCTCAGCCGGTGGGATGACGGGCTTGGGCGACCTCGCGGGAGGCTCATTCAGCAGCACGGCCTACGGTATTTCCGCTGACGGGACGGTGGTGGCCGGCACCGGCAACGCCGGCTCCACTCAGGCCTACCGCTGGACCAGTGGCGGAGGCATGGTGGGATTGGGCTTCTTGCCGGGAGGTGCCACGAACTCCAGCCAAGTTAGGGGCATCTCCTCGGACGGGACCGTGATCGTCGGCTTCAGTAGCTCAAGCACGGGTTCCGGGTCTGAGGCGTTTCGCTGGACCGAGGCCGGCGGCATGGTGGGACTCGGCCTGCTTCCCGGCGCCACCTTGACGAGCGAAGCGCACGCGGTGTCCTCCAACGGATCCGTGATCGTCGGCCGTTCCTACAATTCGAGTACGAACCAGGAGGCCTTCCGCTGGACCCAAAGCGGTGGCATGGTGGGCCTGGGCGACCTGGCCGGCGGCACGGTGTACAGCGACGCCTATGGCGTTTCCGGTGACGGCTCGATTGTCGTTGGCAATAGTCAAGGTGCCAGCGGCAACGAGGCGTATTACTGGACGGCCACTACGGGCATGGTGTCGTTGCAGACCTACCTGACAGGCCAGGGCGTGGATCTCACCGGCTGGACCCTGCGCAATGTCTGGGCCATCTCGTCCGACGGCACCACGCTTGCGGGCTCCGGCCTGCACAACGGGAACACCGAAGGCTTCATCGTCAGCGGGCTCAACCTGACCGCCGTTCCCGAACCCTCGACCTACGCCGCCATCGCTGGCCTCGCCTCCCTGGGTGCGGCCGCAGGATGGAGGCGGCGACGCAACCGCCCGAAACCGGGCGAATAAGGTGACTGAGCCCAGGGGACCGTTGCCCCATCCACTAAACGGCACCCTGTCCCCAAGGAACGACCCTCACGTCCGACGGGAGAAATCGGACAAGAGTCGCTCCACCGCCAATTCCTTGGCCTTGGCCTCGACTTCGACGGTGAGCGCAAAGTTGCGCCACTCTTTCGGGAAGTCCTTTGGATCGATGTAATCGTGGTGGCGCTCGGGCTTCGGGCCGGACCAACCCTCGAGGGGGCTTGAAAGATGAAACAAGGGCTCGGTCCGCCAGGTCGCGCGGGCGCGCTCGGTCGCGGCGGCGACCGTGAGGCCGTCGGGGAGGCAGCGGTGGTGGTGGACGTCGTACACGAGCGGCACGCCGAGGTCGGCGCAGACCGGGAGGAGATCGGCCGGGGCGTAGACCTTGTCGTCGTTCTCGAGCGTGAGACGCGAGCGAACGCGGTCGGGCAGGCGCGCGAGGTTGCGGCGCAGGACCGCGAGCGCCGCGACCTTGTCGCCATAGGCCCCGCCGCCGTGGATATTGAGGGTGTCGGCCCCCACCCACTCCGCGACCTCCGCCTGGTAATCGAGCTCGGCCCATGCATGCGCGAGGGTCTGCGGGTTCGGCGAGTTGAGCACCACAAACTGGTCGGGATGAAACGAGAGCCGCAGGCCCTGCTCGCGGGCGAGGGCCCCGCATTCCCGGAAGCGCGCCACGATGGCCTCGGCCCCCGGCAGGTCGGCGATCGCGTAGCCGGCCTCGGGGTGAGTCTTCACCGGGAGGATCTGGCTATTGATGCGAAAGGCCCCGATGCCGGACTTCGCGCAATACGTGAGCGCGGCGTAGAGGGCATCCGCGTTGGCGCGGCCGAGCTCGGCCAGGCGGGCGAGACGCTCGCGCCGGGATAGGCGCAGCATCGCCGTCACGGTCGTGGTGCGAAACTTGATCGGCTCTCGCACGAACTGGCAGCAGAGGCCGAGGCGCAGGCGCGGGCGGTTCGCCGGCTTCACGCGTTCAGCCTCCACAGCGCGAAATTGAGAAGCGCCGCGAAACTGACCCAGGCAAGATAGGGCACGAGCAGCCACGCCGCGGGCCGGTGCACGCGATGGAAGGAAACAATCGTGGCCGCGATCGCGAACCACAGGAGAAGCATTTCCGCCAAGGCGACCCCGAGGAGATGGAGACCGAAGAAGAGGGGCGTCCACGCGGCGTTGAGGGCCAGTTGCGCGAGGAAGAGTCCCAGGGCCAAGCGGCGCACCCCGCCCGCGCTGCGCTGCCAGACAAGCCAGGCCGCCACGGCCATCATCGTGTACAGGGCGGTCCACACCGGGCCGAAGACCCAGCTCGGCGGGTTCCACGCGGGCTTCGCGAGCGCGGCATACCAGTCGCCCGGGATGAAGGGCGACCCGAGGGCCGCGGCCGCGAAGCTCAGGGCCAGGAAACCGCCGAGCACGAGCCAGCGGCGCCCGGCGGGAGGAGGTGGGGAGGAGGGATGCACGATACGGTGGATGGTCGCATGATACTACGTCCGGCCCGCGCCGGCGGACTCTTTTTTCCGCCGGCGCGCCCCCCTCAGGGCCGGAAGAGGAAGTTGCGGAACTGCCAGGGATCGGAGGGATCGACGGCGGCGGCCGCGCCCTCGGCGAAGTAGTCGTGGTAGCGGCTGAGCGGGGTCCAGTCGGACCGCATCGACACGAGCTGGCCCAGGTACGGGCGCGCCGTCTCGAGGATCTCGCGGTGCGGCAGGTCCTCGGGGACGCAGATGCCGCGCCGGGGATGGCGGATCGCCCAGTCGACGCCGGCAAGCACGCCGGCGGCCACCTGCACGGCGGTCGCGTTCACGCCGGGCACGAGGCGGCGCGCCTCGTCGATCGCGAGGATGCTGCCGATCCACCACGAGCGGAAGCGGTGTCCCATGATGAGCGCGCCGACGACGTCGGTGCCCGCCGTGATCTCGTCGGCGAGGATGCGGCGCCGCGGGTGCAGCTCGTAATTGCGCGCCCGCAGCTCGTGCAGCGACACGATTGAGTCGGCCGACGGCATGTAGGCGTAGTGCACGGTCGGCCGGTAGACCGCGCGGCCGTGGCGATGGACCGTGAGGGCGTGCGAGAGGCCGAAGGACTCGCCGTGGGTGACGACCATGCCCACGATCTCCTGGTGCGGCACCCAGGAGCGGACCCAGGTGTTGAGGCCCATGCGCGGGAGGATGATCTGGTTGCGGGGCCCGGTCTCGGGCCGGATGGCCGCCGGCGGCAGCCAGCGCTCGTGGGTGCCCCAGCCGAGCTCGGCCGGGGAGATGGACTCCTCCCACATCCCCTCGACGCTCCAGGTCGAGACGAACTCGTCGGGCGCCTTCGCCCGGTCGGCCCGCTGGGTGTCCCATTCGCTGCAATGGATGACCTTCACGCCGAGGTGGCGGGCGAGCGCCGCGAAGTCCTCGGCCGCGACGAGGCGCTCGAGGCGCCGGCGCGCCGTGGCCGTGTGGTTGTTCTCCTGCAGGACCGCCGCCGCGATGTCGAGGAGGCCGGCCTTCACCAGCGGCGTCACGAGCCCCGGGTTCGCCCCCTGGTCCACGACCGCCGTCGGCCCGTGCGCCCAGGCCGCCTTGAGCGGCAGGAGCCGGAGGTAGCGCGCGTAGAGCGACTTCTCGAGCGGGGTCTTGCGCTGCATCTCCTCGCCCGGGTCCCAGGACTCGAGGGAGGCGTTGACGTAGAGGACGCCGTGCTCGTGCGCCCAGCGCACGATGTCGAAGAACTCGACGCTCCACGCGAGGTCGACGATCAGGTCGCCGGCGCGCGCGTGCGCCGCGAGGAGGCGCGCCAGGCTGAGCGGCGTGATCCGCTCGCGCACGAAGCGCAGGCCGCGGGCCGTGAGCGGGCGCAGGGCGGCGGCGCGGTCCGCGAAGTCGATCACCGTGACGCGCGACGGCGGCAGGCGCAGGTGGCGCAGGAGCATGGGCAGGAGCGCCTGGGCGACGATGCCGTAGCCGATGACGAGGACACGGTGGCGGAAGGGGACGCGGCGGGCCGCGCGGGGGGAGGGAGCGGAGTCGGGAGGTGACATGGCGGTTGGGTGCGGTGGGTTGGGGGGCGCGCGGGCGGGGCCTCAGCGACCGCCCCGGTTGAGCAGCTCGGGCAGGCGCGCCGGCTTGATGAACTCGTGGAACTCGGCGTCCTGCTGCTGCCAGAAGAGGAACCAGGCGCGCGGCGTGAACTGTGCGCGCACGACCTTCGTCGGCAGGAAGACGTGCACGACGTGGCGATCGCCGGTGCGCTGGGCCAGCCCGAGGCAGGCCTCGCCGCCGAGCTTGTGCGCGACCGGCGTCACGAACCGGTGCGCCGCCTGCGCGAGGCGCGCCTCGCGCTCATAGACCGCGGAGCGGCCCAGGCCGAAGGCGGCGCGCGTCTCGCGCGGCGAGCCGCCGACCGGGTAGAAGACCTCCGGGCCGAGGCAGGGGCCGAGCCCGGGGTGGAAGAAGGTGCGGCCCATCCGCCAGATGCCGCCGAATAGCCCGCGGTACCCGAAATGGGTGAACCGCAGCGCGTCGCCGCGGAGGCAGAGGTCCTCGTGGACGGGAGCCACCTCGTCGTTGGTGAGGAGGATGTAACCGGGAATCGTGTTCATGGCAGGGAGCGGCCGTACGCCGGCCGGGGCGGGTTGCGGGCGGCGCGCCGGGGCGCACCGCGGTTGGGGAGCGTGGGGAAGGAAACGGACCAGGGCGGTCCGGCAGGCGGGCGCCCGCGACGGTGCGCGAGGGCCCGAGCCTCGCCGCGGTCTGCTCGCCGCGGCCGGCAGGTTATCCCGGGTTCAGGTCTGCGCCCGACCCGGGCCTAGCCAAGGTAGATCCAGGCCATGCCGACCCGCGCCAGCCGAGGCCAAAGGACCCGGGGCTTCGTGGGAGCGGAAAACGTCGGCGACATGGTGACCAAACCACGGCCCACGGCCCGAGGTGTGTCAACCCTATTCCAAAATATAGACTTGACACACTATTTTCACAGCCCGTGTTCGGCGCGCATGGAAGCTCCCGCCGACCTCAAAGCCTGGCGCAGGGAACTGCGCCAGCGACTCCTCACGCGCCGGACGGCGAGCACGCCGGCCGAGCGCTCGGCGTGGAACCGGGCGCTCAACGCCCACCTCGCGGCCGGGTTCCCGGCGCTGGGCGGCCTCGTCGTCGGCTTCTGCTGGCCGTACAAGGGCGAGCCCGACCCGCGGCCGTGGATCCGGCGCCTGCGCCAGGCGGGCGCGCGCGTGGTGCTGCCGGCGGTCGTCGCCAAGGGCCAGCCGCTCGAGTTCCGCGAGTGGTGGCCCCAGGCGCCGATGGCGGCCGGCGCCCTCGGCATCCCGATGCCCGTCGGCACGCCCGTGCTCGTGCCGGACGCGGTGCTCGTGCCCCCGGTGGGCTTCGACGCGGGCGGGTGGCGGCTCGGCTACGGCGGCGGCTATTTCGACCGCACGCTCGAGACCCTCACGCCCCACCCTGTCAAGATCTGCCTCGCCTACGAGCTCGCCCGGATCCCGACGATCCACCCGCAGCCCCACGACATCCCGATGGATTTCGTGGTCACGGAGGCGGGGCTCCACGCGGTCGAGCCGGGCGGGCTGCAGCCCATCGACGCGGCCGCCTGCGACCGCCGCGTCCGCGACCTCCTCGCCGCGCGCCAGCTCCCGCGCCGGCAGCGGCGGGCCTAGGCCGCGCGGGCGCCGGCTCACGCCAGCACGAGCCCGATCGCGCCCAGCATCGCGGCGGCCCCGGCGAGGCGGGTGAGCAGCACGCGGCGCCCGGCGTGGCGCTCGGGGTTGGTGAACCAGTGGCCGACCCACCAGACGAGGAGCACGCTGAAAAGCCCGCGGATGCTGTAGACGACGTTGACCGCCGTCGCGTGGCCCCAGATGGCGAGGGTCAGCGAGATCCCGAAATGCGTGAGGCCGTTGCACAGGGAGCCGAGGCCCACCCAGCGCCAGGCGCCGGCGCGGATGGCGGCGAGCCCGCCGCGGGCGAAGCCGAGGAGCGCGAACGAGAAGCACCCGACGAGCAGGAACATCGGCGGCAGGAACCGCCCGGGGCCCCACACCGAGCCCCATTTCTGGATGAGCACGTCGCTCAGCGAGAACAGGACGGCGCACACCCCGGCGATCGCCACGGTCGGCGCGGTCCGCGCCGCGTGGTGGCGACCGCCGCCGAGGTTGAGGAGCGCCACGCCGAGCGTGCTCAGGCCGGCACCCGCCCACCAGGCCGCCGGGACCTCGCCGACACGCAGGAGGCTCGAGAAGAGCGCGACGAGCACGACCTTCAGGCCCAGCACCGGCGCCGCCACCGAGACGTCGCCGCGCGTGACCGCGAGGAACATGCAGACCTGCGCGAGGAGAAAGACGAGGCCGGCGGTCGCGGGCTGCCAGTATGCGGTCCACGGCAGGTCCGCTCGCCCGTACACGAACCACAGCGGCAGGAAAAAGAGCGCCGCCGCCCAGTTGGCGCAGAACGCCGTGCGCCACACGCCGACACCGAAGTCCGCCGCCCGCTTCATCGCCAGCATGCTGACGACGTAAAGCAGGGCGCAGGTCAGCGGAATCAGGAGGAAGTCCGGCGCGTCCATCTCCGACAGCAGGACAAGGCCGGGCGCCGGTTGGGAGAAAATAATGGCGGCCGTGGGTAGCGGCCGGCCTCCGGACGGCCGGTTGATCGACCGCATGCGAACATCGCTCCGCCCGTCCGGAGGCCGGGCGCTACCCAAATGCCCTGCCTCAGTGCAGGTACTTGAGAATCACCTTTTCGTAATCCGCGGTCGCCATCGCGCCGGTCTTGCGGTCGCGGATGTTGCCGTCGCGGTCGATGAGAAAGGTGGTCGGGATCGCGTCGAAACCGCCGAAGGCCTCGACCGTGGCCGCGTCGCCCATGACGACGACGTAGTTCATGCCCTCGCGCTCGGCGAATTTCCGCACGGCCTCGGGCCCGCGGCGATCGAGCGAGACGCCGATGATGACGAGGCCGTCCTTGCCGTATGTTTCCTGGAGCTTGATGTAGCCCGGGATCTCCTCCCGGCACGGACCGCACCAGGTGGCCCAGAAATCGACGACGATCACCTTGCCCTTGAACTGGTCGGAGCTGACGACCTTGCCCGCGAGGTCCGGCAGCGACCACGCCGGCGCCGGCACGGGTCCGAAGGGCTCGGCGCGGAGAAGGGAGATGGCCAGAAACGAAACGAAAAGGACCAGACGGAGGAGGCGTTGCATGCGGATGGGAGGCGCGGGCCGGGCGCGGAATTCCCCGGGAAATTGGTTAATGGTTATTGGTTACTGGTTATTGTTCAGGCGCTCCGCCGCGGCGCGCCCATCCGAAAACAACCAATAACCAATAACCGATAACCAATAACAAATTACCAATGTCTCAGGCTTCCTCCGGATTGAACGGCAGGTCGAGGCCGAGGGTCTCGATGAACTTCTTCATCGCGGGCGTGAGCACGCGGCCCTTGCGGTGGAGGATGGCGAGCGGGCGGGTGAAGTCGCGGCCCTTGAAGTGGATCGCGCAGAGCGTGCCCTGCTGGATCTCCTGCTGGACGGTGGCCTGCGGGACGATGGCGACGCCGTGGTCGATCTCGACCGCGCGCTTCACCGTCTCGATGTTGTCGAACTCCATCACCGGCTCGATCTCGAGGCGGTTCTCGCGGAAGATCTGGTCGACGGCCTTGCGCGTCGGGATGTCGGGGTCGAAGCCGATGAACTTCTGGCCGGACATCTCCTTCACCTCGAGCTCGGTGCGCTTCGCGAGCGGGTGCTTCGGGTGCGTGATGAGGACGAGGTGGTCGTTGCGGAAGGGGATCGCGTCGATCTGGCGGTGCTTCACCGGGAAGGCCACGAGGCCGAAGTCGACCGAGTTGTGCAGGATGTCCTCGTACACGAGGTTCGAGCGGCGGTACTCGACGCGCACGTTGACCGAGGGGAAATCGTGCAGGAACTTCTTGATGTAGGGCGGGAGCTCGTGGAGGCCGATCGAGTAGATCGTCGAGATGCGAATCGTGCCGCTGATGACTTTCTTCATCTCCTGCAGCTCGGAGAGCAGCTTGTCATAAGTGTGGAGAATCTCCTTCGCGGAATCATAAACGCGCTGGCCCTCGCGGGTCAGCTGGAACTGCTTCTGGCTGCGATCGATCAGCAGGGTCTTGAAATGTCGCTCCATCGCCCGCGCCTGCTGGCTCACCGCGGATTGCGTGATGCCATTGAGTTTGGCCGACTTGGAGAAACTTTTCGTTTCCACCAAATCGGCGAAGATCTTGAAGTTTTCGATTTGCATAAGAACCGCAGTTGCCGCGGGAAGATAATTGGACCTTATTACCACGCAAACCTATAAGCAGCAGGATTGATGTCACTCACATACGAGGAATTTAAGCAACGGGCCGACCGGGTCCGCGCCCAGATCGCGGAGGCCTGTGCCCGGGCGGGCCGGGATCCCGGGGCGGTCGAGCTCCTGGCGGTCACCAAGACCCACCCGGCGACGGCCGCCGCCCATGCCGCGCGGTACGGCCTGCGGGCCGTGGGCGAGAACCGCGTGCAGGAGGGCGTGGAGAAGCGCGCCCAGTGCCCGGCGGCGATCGCGTGGGAGCTGATCGGCCACCTGCAGTCGAACAAGGCGCGGCTCGCCGCCGCGCATTTCGACCGGATCCAGAGCGTCGACAGCGTGAAGCTCCTCAACCACCTCGACCGCGCCGCCGGCGAACTGGGCAAGGTCCTGCCGATCCTGCTGCAGATCAACGCCGGCAATGACCCGGCGAAGTTCGGCGCCGAGCCGGAGGCGGCCCCGGCGCTGCTCGAGGCCGCGCTGCGCTGCGGGCACCTGCGGGTGGACGGCCTGATGACGATCGCGCCGCTCTCCGACGATCCCGCGGTCGCGGAGCGGACCTTCGCCAACCTGCGCGAGATCCGCGACCGCCTCGCCGCGCAGTCCGGCACGCCGCTCCGCGAGCTCTCGATGGGCATGACCGGCGACATGGCCGCCGCCATCGCCGCCGGCAGCACGATCGTGCGCGTCGGCACCGCCCTCTTCGGCACGCGCGAAGCGGTGTGACCGACAAAGCGCCAACGGCGCGAAACATAATAGCCTGGGGCAACGCCCCAGGAATCGAGGTTCGATCGGGTGCGAGGGCTGAAAGCCCGATCCATGGGGCGGGCTTTCAGCCCTCGGCATGATCACATCGACGGAGACCTGGGGTTTCACCCCAGGCTGTTATCGAACGCGCCTTCGGCGCTTCCCATGACCGATCACCCATAACCCACCACCCATCACCCATAACCCATAACCCGTAACCCACCACCACTCCCCTCGCCCCTCTCCCTCGGCCCACCTAACCCCTTAAACGCCTTGCCTCGCGCGCCAAACCCTTGTCGGTTCGGGACGTGGCGAAGAAAATGCTCCGAGCCCGCGATCGCGCGGCGCTGCTGACCCTCCTCGACGATCCCTCCCCTGGCGTCCGCAAGGCCCTGGTCGCGCATTTCCAGGAACTCGGCGACTGCGGCATCCAGTTCCTGCGCGAGGTCGTGAGCGGGCTCGACCGCCCGCTCGCCAACCACGCCACGTGGTTCCTCGCCGAGCTGAAATACGGCGACCCCGTGGCCGAGTTCCGCACCTTCATCCGCTCGCTCAACTACGAGCTCGAGACCGGCGCGCTGATGCTGAGCCGCACCGTGCACCCGCAGCTCGACACCGCGGCCTGCGGCGCCGCCCTCGACAAGATCGCCGCGCGCGTCCGCGAGCTCACGAGCGAACCCGCCACCGCGCGCGAGAAGTGCCGCATCCTCAACCGCGTGCTCTTCCACGAGTGGGGCTTCCACGGCAACGTCGAGCACTACACGGACCCGCTCAACAGCTTCCTCGACCAGGTCATCGCGCGCCGCAAGGGCATCCCGATCTCGCTGAGCATCCTCTACCTGCTCGTCGCGCACCGGCTCGACCTCGAGCTCGAGCCCGTCGGCCTGCCCGGGCACTTCGTGGTCGGCTGCTTCACGAGCCCCGAGCCGTTCTTTGTCGATCCCTTCGACCGCGGCGTCTTCCGCGACGCCGACGAGGTCCTCGACCTGCTCCGGTCGAACAACCTCACGCCCAACCCCACCGACCTCATGCCCACGCCGGTGCGCGAGGTCCTGTGCCGCTGCTGCCGCAACCTCGTCAACCACTACGGCACCGCCGGCGACCCGGCCCGCGCCCAGCTCTTCGCCGGCTTCGTCGAGGAATTCGAATCCACCCACGCCCGCGAATCACGGCCGTAAGGAAACGCATGATCGCCTCGGATACCCTCACCCTGGCCGGGCTGGCTGACGCCGCCGTCGCCGGCACGCCGCTGGGCGTGCTGGGGCACCCGATCAAGCACTCGCTGAGCCCGCTCATGCACAACTCCGCGCTCGCGGCGCTGGCGCAGGGCGACCGCGCGTACGCGGACTGGCGCTACCACCGGCTCGACGTGCCGCCCGCGGAGCTGCCGGCGGCGCTCGCGCTCCTGCACCGGCGGAGATTCCGCGGGCTCAACCTCACCGTCCCGCACAAGGTGCTCGCGTTCTCCCTCGTGGCCGCGATCGACCCGGCCGCGCAGCCGGTCGGCGCGGTCAACACGCTGCGGTGGACCCCCGCCGGCTGGCATGGGTTCAACACCGACGGCTACGGCCTCGCCGCGGCGGTGCGCGAGAACCTCGGCCGCGAGCTCGCCGGCACCCCCGTGCTCCTCCTCGGCGCCGGCGGGGCGGCGCGCGGCGCGGCCGTCGAATGCCTCCAGCGCGGCTGCGCCTCGCTCTGGATCGCCAACCGCACGGCGGAAAACCTCGAGGCCCTCCTCGCCGCGCTGCGGCCGGTCGCGGGCGCGATCCCGCTGCGGGGCTTCGCGCCCGACACGGTCCCGGCGGACCTCCCGGCGGGCGCCCTCGTGGTCAACGCCACCTCGGCCGGCCTGCGCGAGGGCGACCCGGCGCCGATTGATTTGCGCCGCCTGCCCCGGCCCGCCAGCGTGTACGACATGATCTACAACCCCCCGCGCACGCCGCTGCTCCAGCAGGCGGCGGCGCTCGGCCTGCCCCACGCCAACGGCCTCGCGATGCTCGTGCACCAGGGCGCCAAGGCGCTGGAGATCTGGAGCGGGGTCCCCGCGGGGAAAACCGCCCCGGCCATGGCCGCCGCCCTGCGCGACCGCGCGCCATGAGCACCATCGCCGAGGTCAGCGCCCTCGCGCCGTGGTTCTTCCCGACCGTGGCCTTCGTGCTCGGCGCGTGCATCGGCAGCTTCCTCAACGTCGTCATCTACCGGCTGCCCGCGGGCCAATCCATCGTCTCCCCGGGCTCGCACTGCGCGTGCGGCGCGCCGATCGCGTGGTACGACAACCTGCCGATCCTGAGCTGGTTCATCCTGCGCGGCCGCGCGCGGTGCTGCGGGCGGGCGTACTCGTTCCGCTACGCCTTCGTGGAACTGCTGACGGCCCTGCTCTTCCTCGCCTGCTGGCTCCTGTTCCCGCCGGCCAAGGCGGTGTGCGGCATGGTGTTCCTCAGCCTGCTGGTCGGCGCGACGTTCATCGACCTCGACCACTTCATCATCCCCGACGTGTTCACGATCGGCGCCGGCGTCGTCGGCCTGACGCTCGCGCTGCTCGTGCCGGCGCTGCACGGGGAGGACAGCGGCATGTTCTTCCTCGACAGCCTGCGCTCGGTCACGACCGCGGTGCAGGGCCTGTTCGTCGGCTCGGGACTGGTGCTGTGGATCGCGCTCGTCGCCGAGGTCGTGCTCAAGAAGGAGGCGATGGGTTTCGGCGACGTGAAATTCGTCGGCGCGATCGGCGCCTTCTGCGGCTGGCAGGGCGCGGTCTTCGCCATGTTCGGCGGCGCCTTCGTCGGCACGATCTGGTTCCTCGTCGCGATCGTCTGGCAGAAATTCTCCGGCCGCACCGCCCCGGTCGCCCCCAAGGCGGAGGCCCCGACGGGCGAGCCCGCCCCGCTCGGCTTCGGCGTCCACGTCCCCTTCGGCCCCATGCTCGCGATCGCCGGCGCGCTGCACTTCCTGTTCCTGCACCGCTGGCTCGCGGAGTATTTCGCGCAGATCGGGGAACTGCTGTAAGCCGCGAGCGGGCGGCCTACGGGTGGCATAGCCAATCTTTCTCTTTCTTCTTTATCTTTCTCTTTCGTCAGGATCCGTCCTCGTCCCCCGAGGAGAAAGATTAAGAGAAAGAGGAAAGAGAAAGATTCTCGTCACACCACCGCCGCGCCCTCGCCGGTCTGCGTGCGGAGGACGTCGGGTTTTTCGCCGAACTTCAGCGCGTAGGCCTGCGCGACCTGCGCAGCGGCCTCCGCGGTGAACGCCGGGCTTGTCAGCGCCATGACCGCGCCGCCGAAGCCGCCGCCGGTCAGGCGGGCGCCGTGGACGTGCGGCGTGACGGTGAGCGCGTCGACGAGGAAATCGAGTTCCGGCGTGCTGTTCTCGAAGAGCGCCTGCGAGCTGCGGTGCGAGGCCGTGAGCTGCCGGCCCGCGGCGGCGAGGTCGCCGGCCTCGAGCGCGCGCACGGTCGCGTCGACGCGGGCGATTTCCTCGACCACGTGGCGGGCGCGCCGGCCCACCTCCGGCGCGAGACGCGGCAAAGCCGCGGTGACGACCGCCGGCGTGGCGTCGGCCAGGAGCGGCACGCCCAGAACGCGGGCGGCCTCCATGCACTCGCGGTGGCGGGCGGCGTAGAGGCCGTCGACGAGCGCGTGCTTGGTGTGCGTGTTGAAGATCCAGAACTGGGCCCCGGCCGGCAGCGGCACGGTGGCGAAGCGCGGGCCGCGGCAGTCGATGAAGACGAGGTGGTCCTTCCGGCCGAAGCCCGACACGCCTTGGTCGAGGATGCCGCAGGGCACGCCGACGAAGTGGTTCTCCGCGTGGCGGCCGACCTTCACGATCGTCTCGCGGGCGGGCTGCGCGCCGGCGACCTCGAGAAACGCGAGCGCCGAGGCGAGCTCGATGGCCGCGCTGCTGCTCAGGCCCGCGCCCACCGGCAGGTCGGAGACCGCGAAGAAATCGAAGCCCGCCGGGGCCGGCAGGCCGAACTCCGGGAGGGCGAGGAGCACGCCGAGCGGGTAGTTCACCCAGCTCGCGTCGCCCGCGAGCCTCGCGCGGGCGTCGGCGGCCAGCGTCACGATGCCGGGCCGCTGCTCGCTGGCGAACCGCCGCGCGCCGTCCGTCCGCGGCGCCAGCGCCACCCACACGCCGCGGTCGATGGCCGCGCCGAGCACGGTGCCGCCGTTGTAGTCGGTGTGGTTGCCGATGAACTCGATGCGGCCCGGCGCGCGGGCGATGACCGCGGGGCCGCGGCCGAAGGTGGCGTGGAACTGGGCGAGGAGGCGTTCGCGCATGGAAGGGGGCGGGCGATGGGCAGTGGACTCGAGCGGGGTTTCGCCATGGCGACCTTTGACGACGAGTTCGAGCAGATACTGCATCGCCGCCTCGCGGGTCACCCCGCGCTCCGCGGCGAACTGGGTCGCCCGCTTCTGCAGCTGCGCCGCCATCACCGCGGCCTGCGCCGGCGGCGCACCGAGACGGGTGCACAGTTGGGTGAGCTGCTCGAGTTCGGTCATGGCTGGGCGACGCATTGCAGCGTCGCCGGGGCCCCGGGCGCAAGGCTCAGGCGGCCGTCCGCCGGGAGATGCAGGAGGGTCAGCAGGGCCAGCCCCTCGCAGCCAGTGCCGACCGCGACCGCCGAGCGCACTTCGCCGACCGCCCGGTCGCCCGCGTACACGTTCGCCGGCAGGGCCGGCACCGGCCCCGCGCCGGTCACGCGGAGGAGCCGGCGGCGGACCTGGCCCATGGTCTTGAGCCGGGCCATCACTTCCTGGCCGAGGTAGCAGCCCTTGGTGTAGGAAATCGCGACGTCCTCGAGTCCGCCCTCGTTGGGCAAATCGCCCTCACCGAGGTCAACCGGCACCGCCGCGATCCCGGCGCGCACGCGGCGCAGGTGGACGTCGGTCTCGTGCAGTTGCACCAGACCGGCCAGGGCCGCCTGCACGGCGGGCAGTGCCGCGACGGGAAAAACCCACTCATGATGGATCGCCGCATCGCGCCGACCCGCGAACACCAGCGACCCGGGCACGGCCATGCGCAGGGCGGCGCGGTCGGCGGGACCGAAGATCGTCACCGCGGCCCAACCCGCGGTCCCGTCCTCGATCGTGACGTCGTCGGCGACGATGCACGACTCGAGGCGCGCGCTGATCGCCGCAGCCGATGAGAAGTAGCTGCCGACCCAGCAGGATGGGGCGTTTTCCACCGGCGGCGCCGGCAACACGAAGCTGTCGGCGACCACCTTGCCCTTGGCGTTGAGCCACAGGCCGTAGGCGCCGTCGGGCCCCAACTCACGCAAGTCGTTGGTGAACTGACCCTGAAGATAATTTAATGCATCGGCTCCCGCGACCCGCAGCCAAGCGGCGGGTCGCCAGGAAAAAAATGCCGTGCCGGGAGCAAAATTCATGAAATTTATTTAGTCTTTGTTACAAAGGAGTTACAGATAAAAGTGAAAGAATTTGCTAACTTCTCCTTGACGCTGAGGGAAAAGATTCTATCTATCAAATCATCAAATTTCACTTCTCCCGCCTAGCGGGAGTTTTGGGGTAACTAAGAAAGCAAAGGCCGGCCGCTTAGGGGTAAGCGGCCGGCCACTTTTTTGCCCATCGCGAGCGAAATCGCAAACCGCAATCCGTACCTGAAAATCGGGGTTTGCCCCGGTTGGCGGCATCCGTCCAAGCTGGACCTTTCATGCAGAAGACTTCGGACATCAATGTCGTCGAGACCCGTGCCCTGCCCTCCCCGGCGCTGCTGCTGGCGGAGCTGCCGAAGACGGATGCGCAGGCGGACTTCGTGACGCAGGCGCGCCGGGAGATTCACCGGCTGATCTTCACCGACGACAAACGCTTCCTCCTGATCGTCGGCCCGTGCTCGATCCATGACCTCGACGCCGGCCGCGAGTACGCCCGCCGCCTTTCGGCCCTCGCCAAGGCCGTCGCCGACCGGGTGATGATCGTCATGCGGGTGTATTTCGAAAAGCCCCGCACCACCGTCGGCTGGAAGGGCCTGGTGATGGATCCGCACCTCGACGGCTCGCACGACATCGCCGCGGGCCTGCGCCTCGGCCGCACCTTCCTGCGCGACGTCCTCGACCTCGGCCTCCCGACCGCGACGGAATTCCTGGATCCCATCACCCCGCAGTACGTGGCCGACCTCGTCTGCTGGGGCGCGATCGGCGCGCGCACGGCCGAGTCGCAGACGCACCGGCAGATGGCCTCGGGCCTGTCGATGCCGCTCGGTTTCAAGAACGGGACCGACGGCTCGATCACGACCGCGATCAACGCGATCAAGGCCGCGAGCCAGCCCCACACCTTCCTCGGCATCAACCTCGACGGCTCGGCCTCGGCCATCGTCACCCGCGGCAACCCCGACTGCCATGTCGTCCTGCGCGGCGGCTCGGCCGGGCCGAACTACGCGCCGGCGCACATCGCGCAGACCGAGGCGCTGCTCGCCAAGGCGGGCCTGCCGAAGTCCATCCTCGTCGACTGCTCGCACGACAACTCCGCCAAGCAGCCCGAGCGCCAGCCCGAGGTCATGCGCGAGCTGCTCGCCCAGGTCGCCGCCGGCAACACCTCGATCATGGGCGCGATGATCGAGAGCAACCTCGGCGCCGGCAACCAGCCGTTCCCGCAGCCGAAGGACAAGCTGCGCTACGGCGTGTCGATCACCGACGCGTGCATCGACTGGCCCACCACCGAGCGCCTCGTCCACGAGCTGCACGCCGCCCTCGCCCCGCGCTTCGCGGGCGCCCGGCCGGTATAATTGATTTTACCTCCCGCAACGGCCCGAACTTAATTCCGCTTTCCATCACAATTCCGCCGTGCCCTGCGCGGCCTCGTCCGTCAAAACCACCCCCTCCTTATGAAAACTCCCATCCGCGTCGCCGTCACCGGTGCAGCCGGCCAGATCGGCTACTCCCTGCTCTTCCGCATCGCCTCGGGCGCCATGTTCGGCCCCGAGCAGCCGGTGATCCTCCAGCTGATCGAGGCCCCGTTCGAGAAGGCGCTCAAGGCCCTCGAGGGCGTCGCCATGGAGCTCGATGACTGCGCGTTCCCGCTGCTCAAGGGCATCGTGCAGACCTCCGATCCCGCCGAGGGCTTCAAGGGCGCCAACTGGTGCCTCCTCGTGGGCGCCAAGCCCCGCGGTCCCGGCATGGAGCGCGCCGACCTCCTCAAGGACAACGGCAAGATCTTCATCGAGCAGGGCCGCGTGATCGATGCCGTCGCCGCCGCCGACGCGCGCATCGCGGTCGTGGGCAATCCCGCCAACACGAACTGCATGATCGCCGCCTCCCAGGCCAAGCGCCTCCCGCCCGAGCGCTTCACCGCGATGGTCCGCCTCGACCAGAACCGCGCGCAGACCCAGCTCGCCAAGAAGGCCAACGTGGATCTCACCGAGGTGAAGGACATCTTCATCTACGGCAACCACAGCCCGACCATGTTCCCGGCGTTCCACCACGCCAGCATCCAGGGCAAGCTCGCCACGCGCGTCATCACCGACCTCGCCTGGCTCCAGGGCCCCTTCTGCGAGACCGTCGGCAAGCGCGGCGCCGCCATCATCGCCGCCCGCGGCGCCTCCTCGGCCGCCTCCGCCGCCAACGCCCTCGTCGACCACGTCCGCAGCCTCGTCACCCCGGGCGCCGTCCACTCGGTCGCCGTCAAGAGCAACGGCCACTACGGCTTCGACGCCAACGTCTGGGCCGGCATGCCCGTCCGCACGACGACCCCCGGCAGCTACGAGGTCATCACCACGTACGCGATGGACGACTTCGCCAAGTCCAAGCTCGCCGCGACCAACAAGGAGCTGGTCGAGGAGCGCGCCTTCGTGGCCGACATGATCAAGTAAGCGATCCGCTTTGGAATTCCAACGGCGTCCCTTTCGCGGGGGACGCCGTTTTCGTTTTTGGCGTGAGGTCAAACGGGGCTCTCGCGAAGGCGCGGAGGACGCAGAGGCTTGAAACCACTGATGCACACTCATGGTGGGGAATGGCGGGAATACCAAACCCACCGAAACGAATAACCACTGATGAACACTGATGGGCACTGATTAATTCCAATCAGTGAAGATAAGTGTTCATCAGTGGTTCCTCGGTTCGGCGGTTTTCATTCCCACCATTGCCATGAATTAGTGAACATTAGTGGTAAAATCCGTATTGGTTCGCGGTTGCCAAAGCGGGCGGACTTTTTCACGTTCCCGGCCGCCCCCACATCATGGTTACCACTGCCCCGCTGCGCTCGTGCAAGATGGATCTGGATATGTCGCCGGATGCGTTCGGCGAATTGCGTTCCTCGGCCGACTGCGCCGACCGGCCGGAGGAGCTGCGCCGCCGCCTCGAGGAGGACGGCTACCTGTTCATCCCCGGCTACCTCAACCGCGATAGCGTGCTCGCGGCCCGCGCCGCGGTGGCCGAGCGCCTGCAGGCCGAGGGGCTCCTCGACCCGGCGCACCCGGCGATGGACCTCGTGGCGCGACCCAATACCGAGATGACCTTCCGCGCCGATCTCGCAGTCAACAATCCCGCGGTCGCCCGCGTCGTCTTCGGCCCCGAGCTGCTCGGGCTCTATACCGAAATCTTCGCCGAGCCGGTCCGGCATTTCGACTTCATCTGGTACCGCGCGATCAGCCGCGGCCAGGGCACGCCGCCGCACTGCGACCTCGTGTACATGAGCCGCGGCACGCACGAGCTGCTCACCTGCTGGATCCCGTACGGCGAGGTCCCGCTCGAGGTCGGCGGCCTGATGCTGCTCGAGGGCTCGCACCGCAAGGCGGACCGCTTGAAGAGCTACCTCGAGGTGGACGTCGACACTTATTGCGAGAACGACCCGAAGCAGGTCGAGAAGGTCAAGGGCAAGAGCGGCTGGAGCCACCCGGGCTGGCTGACCTTCAATCCCGTCGTGCTGCAGAAACGCCTCGGCGGCCGCTGGCTCACGGCGGAGTACCAGCCGGGCGACCTGCTGACCTTCAAGATGACCGTCGTGCACGCGAGCCTCGACAACCAGACCGACCGCATCCGCATCTCCTCCGACACGCGTTACCAGCGCGCCAGCCAGCCGGCCGACGAGCGCTGGATCGGCTGGAACCCCGCCGCGCACGGGCCGCGGGCGAAGCGCGGGCGGATCTGCTAGATTCTTTCTCTTAATCTTTATCTTTCTCTTTCTCCCCCTTGGGCGCAGCAGGACGGAACCTGACGAAAGATAAAGATTAAGAGGAAAGAGAAAGAATCCGCCCTACCCGATCAACCCCGCCAGCTCCCGGCTCACCGCGAACGCGCCGCGCACGGCGGCGAACTCCGCCATCAGCTCGGCGGGCGAGCCGGCCCGCGGGAAGACCATCTCCAGGGCCGCGCCGGTGCACCGGACCGCGGCGCCGACACCGGTCACGCGGATCAGGCACTCGCGGCAGTCGGCCGGGTAATCCACCGCCAGGCCGCCCTCGCCGTCGAGCTGCTCGATGAGGTCGATCACGGCCTCGACGCGTGCGCCCTTTTTCAACCCGAAGGAAATCTCGCTGAAGGCGCCGGCAAAGAGGGCGGTGAACTCCTCCGTCCGCGCGAGCTCGGCGCTGCGCAGGCTGTGCAGCGTCCGCGTGACGACATACCGGGACGGATCGGACTCATCGAGGGCGTAGCCGACATCGACGGTGAAATCCTTGGCCGACAGCACGGCGGTGGGCGGCGTCAGGCTCAGGCCGAGGTCCTTGCGCTTGTAGCCCAGCCCGGTGCGCGCGCGTTGGAACAGGTCCTCCGTCTCGTCGCCCAGCTCGGCGGCACAGATCTTGCCGAGGAAGGCCTGCGTGACGGCGTTGGCCGCGTCGGGCACGGTGTGGTGGCCCTTGCGAAAGCCCGCCAGCGTCTTCACCGCGCCGCCGGAGCGGCCGACGAAGCTGATGCCCGCGATGATGTCGGAAGGAAGCTCCTGCGCCATGGCCCCCGAGCAAACGGGCCGGGCGCCGCGTCGCGAGCCTTTACGCGGCCTTGCGCGAACCGCGGCGGCAGAGGGCGACCAGGCCGATGATGGCCAGCACGGGGATCCACAGGGGCGACAGGGCCGCGAGGACCGCGAGCGTGACCACGAGCAGGAGGACCAGCCCACCCGCCATCGCGATCCCGGCGATGAGGAGGCCGATGAAGGCGATGAACGCCGGGATCATGAGGACCGGGGCGAGCTTGATGACCACGAGAGCCAGGAGCGCCAGCAGGAAGACTTTCAGAAAGGTGTTCATGCCTCAAAAACCCGGCAACCCACCGAAAGTTTCAGGCTGGTTGGCCTCACCGGTTGGGACTCGTGGCGGGTTTGCCGCCGACCACGGCCTCGACGGCGCGGAGGAAGGAGTCGCTGAGCAGGTTCACGGTCATGTCCTGCGGCAGGTAGCCGTCGATGTTCTTGAAGGCCTCGCTCATGGACTTCGCGACCTCGATGCGCACGAAGGCCTCGGAGCCCTGGGCCGAGTAGGCGCCGAGCTTGAGCTTGGTCGCCTCGGCCTCGGCCTTGCCGAGCGCCTCGATGGCCTGGGCGCGCAGCAGCGCGGCCTCCTGCTCACCCTGGGCGGCGAGCACGTTGCGGTTCTTGTCGGCCTCGGCGGCGAGCTCGACGCGCTTGGCGGCGGCCGTGGCGTCGAGCACCTGCTGCTCGGCGAGCTTCTGGGCGCTGAGGATGCCGACCTCCTTGTCGCGCTTGGCGTCGACGACGGCCTTCTCGTAGGCCGCCTGGGCCTCGGCCTTGGCGCGGTCGGCCTTGGCCTCGGCCGCGCGGGTCTCCTCGATCGCGCGCAGGCGCTCCTGCACGGCGACCTGGCGGGCCTTGATCTGCTCGACGTAGGCGGGGTCGAGGCCGATGTGCTCGATCACGAAATTCTCGACGATGACGCCGCGCTTCCGCAGGTCGCTGTCGGTCGCCATCAGGGCCGTGGAAATGTCGCTCTGCAGCTTCACCAGCCCCTCGCCGGAGTAGGCATCGAGGGCGGTGCGGGTCGTGGCCTTGTCCTTGACCACGCGCATCAGCTCGGGCCGGAGGATCTTCTCCTCCACGTTGCCGCGGACGGTCTTGTGCATGTCCACGACGAAGGCCGGATCACGGCGCCAGCGGATGTTGAGGGAGATGCGCATGTCCTGGCCCTCGGACGACTGCACGAGGTAGCTGTCGCGCCGGCGGCCCTCGCCGTAGGTGGCGTCCGGCTGGTCGTTCATGACGAAGACCTGCGAGGACATGTCGTACTTGAAGACCTTCTGGGTGAAGCCCGGGAACAGCACGTAGGTCTTGGGCTGCAGCGGCTCGGAGATCACGCCGCCGTCCCACGTCTCCTTCACGCCGATCTCGTTGCCCTCCACGGTGGTGATGTCGACGATGAAGACGCTGGCGACGAGCAGGGCGATCAGGATGATGCCGGCGAGGACGAGGGTGATGATCTGTTTCATGAGGAGGCGGGATTACTTGCGTTGCTTGAGGAGATAGAGGGTGCAGATGACGAGGTAGACGAGGAACACGAGCGCGATGGCCGGCAGCAGGAGGCGGATCATCCCGCTCTTCAGCTCGTACACGAGGGCGAAGACGACGACCCACGCGACGAGGAACAGGGCGACGACCTTCCAGGAGAACGGATTCTGGTTCTTGGGCTCGAGCTCGATGACCGGATCTTCCTCGGACATGCGGCCAATGTGTAATTGCATCGCCGCCCGGAGCCAGCGCAGATTTCACGGATTCCAAAGATGCCCGCGAATTCCGCCCCGCCCCCGATCCCCGTCGTCTGCGCCCTGATCGAGCGCGCCGGGACGGTGCTCGTCGCCCAGCGGCCCGCCCACAAACACCTGCCCTTCAAGTGGGAGTTCCCCGGCGGCAAGGTCGAGCCCGGCGAGTCTGCGGCGGCCGCCATCGTGCGGGAACTGCGCGAGGAACTGGGGGTGGCCTTCGTCATCACCCGCGCCCTGCCCCGCTTCACCCATGCGTATGCGGAAACGATCGAGATGATCCCGTTCGTCGGCCGCCTCGCCGACGACAGCCCTGCGCCCCACCCGCACGAGCACATTGCGATCCGCTGGGTGGCCCCGGCCGATCTGACCGCGCTCGACCTCGCCGCCGCCGACCTGCCCGTGATCGCCGCCTACCTGGCCCCACC